>JAJQHY010000005.1 GCA_021199495.1 Lachnospiraceae bacterium
AAAATCCTCAGTCTGCCGGGGCTATATAGTCCGGCAGATTGGGAAACTTATACTTTATCTAAAGGCGTTTCTGCGGTTTTAATATGTTCCTTGATGGCAGGGGTGATGTTATGTGTGGGAAACGTGTATTTTGAAAATATTCTAAATACCTGTTGACAGATTGATTTGAGGCGAGTATATTATATTTAGAAAAAAATCTAAATACTATTTTGAAGTCCTTACTGAAGGAACGAGTCAAAATGCTGGCAAAATGCCTGGTGAAGGGAGGTGGAAACAGTTGGGCTTTGCAGAAACATTCAAAGCTTTGTCCGATCCGGTTCGGCGGGATATCCTGGATTTGTTAAGAAAGGAGAGCCTCTCCGCAGGGGAGATTGGAAGCCACTTTGATATGACCGGAGCGACGATTTCATATCATTTGCGTATTTTAAAGGAAGCCGGGCTGGTCAAGGAAAACAGAGTTAAAAATTATATTTATTATGAATTGAATACCTCCGTGCTGGAGGAAATCATGGCCTGGCTGACGGATTTAAGGGGCGATCCGGCATCCACTGAAGATAAGACAGGATACGGAAAGCCTGATGATGCCTCGGATATATGACAAGATTTATTTTGTAAGAAGGAGAAAAGGAAATGTTGAAAAAATATCGTATGCGGATCATATTAACTTGTATTGTAATTATACTGCCGATGCTGATCGGTATTATGACTTGGGATTCGCTGCCAGAATCCATTGCGACTAATTTCGATTGGAGCGGCGAGGCAAACGGATGGAGCAGCAGGTATTTTGCGGTCTTTGGTCTGCCGTGCATGATACTGGCGTTTCACTTTCTCTGCGTTTTTTCTACGCTTCTGGATCCGAGGAAGAAAGGGATTGATTCCAAAATGCTCTTGCTGGTGTTCTGGATATGCCCGGCAGCCAGCTGGGTCTGCGCGGCGGTGATTTACGCGAACGCTCTGGGCATTGTACTGGACACCCTGGCAGCTGTGGAGATTTTCTGCGGCGTTCTGTTCATTGCGATCGGCAATTACCTGCCGAAATGCAGGCAGAATTATACGGTGGGCGTGAGGCTTCCCTGGACACTTAACGATACAGAAAACTGGAATAAGACAAACAGACTGGCGGGCTGGCTCTTTGTGTTAGTTGGATTTTTGTGGATTATGGCGGTGTTTACGGGAGGAATTCTGCTTCCGACGGCGGCCACTATTCTGGCGGCGGTGATACCGGCCGGATATTCTCTGACGCTTTATTTGAGAAAAAGCGGTTATTTGAGAAAAAGAGGATCAGACGAATGATAATAGCGTATAAGAATAGGAAGGGACAGGCCGCTATATGTGCGACATTTGAAAACGATATATTTTCTGTGATGTGATTGGACTATCCGTCCAATGAAATTTCCATTTAAGTACGGTATGATGTTTATGAATTATGGATGTGTTGTGATTGAGGAGACAGCAGATATACTTTGATGAAGTATGGGAAGACTTTGCACGTGAGATAAAACTGGTTGGAAACTGTCAGCAGAGGTGAGACATGAGCGGCGGAGGTAAACTGCAATTTTTGATCGACTATGAGAATGTACAGGAAGCGGGATTGGATGGCGTAGAGTACCTGAAGGAAGCGGATACTCTTACTCTCTTTTTCAGCAATGCCTGTAAATGTATTTCCAGAAAAAAGATGGATGATATCTGGCAGTCGGGTTGTGAGTTTGGTGTATATAAATTGAAAAATGCAGGGAAAAATGCGCTTGATTTTTACATTGCCACCTGTGTCGGTGAATTGCTTGGAACAGGTTTTTCAGGAAAGGTGATTATCGTGAGCAAAGATAAGGGATATGCGGCTGTGAAGGACTATTGGACGGGGCGGGGTATTCCTTCGAACCGGATTTTGCGGAGTCCCTCGGTGAAGGCGGGCATTGTTTCATCTAATGAAAACAGTCTTCGGCAAAAACAGATCGCAGCAGAGTCCGCACAGGTCAGTATTGAGAATGAGTATGTGAGATATCAGGAGCGCCTACGCGTGAAAAACAGGCTGGAAACCATATTTCGCGGCACAGAATATGAAGAGCAGCTTGTGAAAATCTGTGAATTGGCAGAAGCGGACTTGAAACCCAGAGATCTGTATATTGGCTCCCTGAAGCGTTTCGGGAGGGCGGATGGGACAAATATATACAGATACCTGAAACAGAAGAATGCTCTTTATTTCTCTCCTTGAAAGTATTATACTATTTGCAGTGAAATAAGGAACATTCAGAAGGGCAGCAATCAGAACTCTTTTGAATGTGCATGAAATTTGAAGTCGCATAAGACAGGAGAGTTTTGGATAATGAAATATCTGATCATCGGCGCCGGCGGAACCGGCGGCATTCTGGGATATCATCTCACGGAGGCTGGAAAGGATGTATCGCTGATTGCACGAGGTACGCATCTGAAAGCCATGCAGGAGAAGGGGCTTACCATACATAAGTTGTGGAATGGGGAGATACAGACCTTACCGGTCAGGGCAGTTTCGGAGGAGGAGTATGAGGAAAAGCCGGACGTGATCCTGGTCTGTGTGAAGGATTATTCGTTGGACAGTGTATATCCGCTGATTCACAGGGTGTCCGGATCGGATACGATTGTGATTCCTATTCTGAATATTTATGGGACCGGCGGCAGAATGCAGGAGCAGCTTCCGGATATTCTGGTGACGGATGGCTGTATCTATGTCTCTGCGAGTATTGAGTCTCCTGGTGTATTGACACAGCACGGTGCCATCTGCAGGGTGGTATTTGGCGTGCGTCATCAGGAAGAATACAGACCGGTATTAAAGGAGATTGCCCGCGATTTCGAGGATAGCGGGATTACCGGCATCCTTTCTGAAAACATTCAGAGAGACGCGCTGCAGAAATTTTCCTATGTCTCACCGATTGGCGCTGTCGGTCTGTATTATAACTGTGCCGCGGAGGCGATCCAGCAGGAAGGTGCGCCGAGGGAAATGTTCAAAACCATGATCCGGGAAATTGTGTCGCTCGCTGAGGCGATGGGAATTCACTTCGAACAGGATCTGGTAGAGGTGAATCTGAAAATTCTCTCGGATCTGGCTCCGGAAGCAACCACATCCATGCAGCGGGACATACTGGCGGGGAAGCCGTCAGAGATCGATGGACTGATTTATCAGGTTGTCCGACTGGGGCACCAGTATGGAGTTCCTATGCCGCAGTATGAGAAGGTCGCGGAGAAATTGCGCGGCCTGTGAGCTAAAATGAAATAGGATACACATAAAGGGAAAGCAATTTCTGCCAGGAGCCGGGCTTTCCTTTTTTGCAGTCTGTCTGCAGTTTGCAGGGTGAACCGCAATTGGACTATCCGTCCAATGCAAATTCTGTCCGAATGCGTTATGATAATGCAGAACAGCTGTATTAAGGACAATCTGAAGAAGAGGTGATTTTGATGTATCCGGAATATCCTAATATTGATTTACAGGAAACAGGCCGTCGCATACAGAGTGCGATCCGGAAATCCGGATACTCAGTGCGAGAGGTTCAGGAATATCTGCATCTGTCCTGCCCGCAGCCCATCTATCGGTGGTTCAAAGGGCAGATTCTGCCATCGCTGAATCACGTATATGCACTGAGTTTGCTGTTGCATATACATATGGAGGATCTGCTTGTTGTGCAGAGTGAGAACTTGCAGGATTGTATCACAGATAATATACCTGAGAATCAGAAAAAACGGCTTCTTTTGTATTATCAGGTTCTGTGTGATGTTGCGTAACTGGCATGCGCGTCGGGCAATAAGGAGCAGCGTTTTGATAATCAGTGACGCTGTTTCACAGGTGAGCGGAAATGAGTCTGCCGCACTTTGCATCTATTAATTATCAGGTTGTATTCTGACAACATGGACAGAACGTGCTGCTCCGCCCTCCAATTACCATGCGACGAAGCGGTGTCCCGCAGGCTGGGCATGGTTCGCCCTCGTGACCGTAAACCTGTAAATAAGGCGTATTGCGGTATTCCCGGCCTTTTGTTCTGAGATATTCTTCTGCAGAGATTTCATTTGCCTGAATGAAGAATGACAGGCGCTGTGGGATTAGTGCAGCCAGGCGGCTCCATTCCTCTTTGGTCAGGCTGCTGGCCGGACGCGCCGGGTGTATTTTGGCAGCAAATAAAATTTCATCTGAATAGATGTTTCCGATTCCGGCGATTACGGATTGCTCCATCAGGCTTTCCTTGATCGCCTTTTTACGCATTCCTAATCTGTCATACAGATATTCTGCGGAGAAATCCGCGGACAGCGGCTCGACACCCAGTTTTTCCATGCCACTGTATGTTTATGACCCGTTTTATGGTTTCTGCTTCAGGAAGTTCAGGCATATATGTATTACCTAACTGCGATTCGTGTTTTGTTTCACAATTATCTGATTTATGTTTTTTCAATCTTCATACATATTTAGTCACAAAACAGTATAGCATATTGCTTCATAAATGAACAGGACGAAAATTGAAAAAGCTGCTTATGCTGAAGAGGATGCTTTTGATTAAGAGAAGCTGAAAAGAGGAGAAATGAATCTGGGAAGTGTTTACATGTAAGCGTTATATTCAGGAACAAGGCAGACAGTTAATATCGTTTTAAGCATTGGAAGTCAGAATAATTGATGACCGGAAAAAAGGAAGCTTTCAGAGAGCAGAGGGGAAGCACATGACGAGAGGAAAAATCATTTACATAACGGAGCATATGCAGGTATATTCCACGATCGAATTCAACGGAGATATGTATCCTTTTGATGGAGGACATGGTGAGGAGATTGTTGAATATTTCCTGAAAAGGGGCTTTCGGGACATTTATTCATACCAGGCTTATGTGAAACGAATGGATGAGCGGTATTTTGGGTATGCATACGAATATGGACGAGAGCTTATACATTATATAGGGTCATACAGAGATGGCTTACTGGATTTCAGCAGGAATTATACTGACTATTTGTACCTGATTAATCATGCGGGGCAGGATATACAGATTGTATTGAAGGATGGCAGGACGACGGTTCCGGATGGTGCGCTGGCAATTGTATATTATCAGGAGCTTCGCGAAATTATCCCGGGAAGTGATACACGCAGGAGTAGCCTTCAGACGCAGAATAAACTGCTGGCATTGATGGATGACATGGATTGGGACTTGTATCTGAAACAGAAAGAGTGGCTATACGCGCAGCAGACGCAGATCGAGAAGTGGTATGGCCGCGAAGCGTCGGCGCTGCCTGTTGGTATCCTGAATATGATGGACAGAATTCAGGATGCCTGGGAGGAAGAGGCAGCCCGCGCCGATGCAAACGAGTGCTGGTATGAGGAAAAATGGTACGACGAGGACCTGAGAATCGCTCTTGAAGAGGCGGGTGTAGATGTGACTGCGGGGAATGTAGCGAAGCTCAAGAAGGAATGTCTGCACATTTTTGATGATAAATCGAAACGCAATGAGATGTTGGTTGGTGTGGCAAGAGAACTGGACGGTAATACATAGACAAAATGCGGCGATCATTGCTGGTGAGATTACACTGGGGCAGATTGATATCATTTTGTCATGCCTTGAGATGGGGGAACTGTTTATTCCGGAGCAGGTTGACTTGCCAGCTAAGCGATTGGAAGAATATGAATTTCAGCCAGATGATACCCCCATTTATGGAACTTGGCAGAAATAGTTTTTCATTGACGGATGCTCCTCAGATATGCAATACGACAGCAGCTGAACTTGTCTCAAAATTTGAGACAGCAAAGAGAAAATGGTATTTGGACGGTTTTAGGTGGTAAGCCGATTTTGGCAAGATTTTAAAATTTTATCTACACATCTGAACTTATTGACCTCTGTGATTATTGTGGCATAATAAAGATATAATTAGCACAGAATTTTCGGAGGTGTATAACTATGATGCAGCCGTTACCAAAAGTAATACCGATTAACGAACTCAAAAACACAGCGCAGATTACCCAGACCTGCAAGGAGAGCGATGTCCCTATCATCGTTACGAAAAACGGATACGGAGAAATGGTCCTCATGAGCATTCCGCTTTATGAAAAAACGATGGCGGAAGCACAGGCAGCAACGCTCGTCAACGAAGCTCTGGATGAAATCGATGCAGGCGCGCAGCCGGTGGAAGGGCATTCTTTCCTTGCTTCCATGAAGGAGCGGTATGGAAAATAATAAATATGCTCTGAACATCTATCCACGGGCACAGGCAGACTTGGAGGATATCTTCCGATACATCTCAGAAGAACTCTGCAATCCAAGTGCCGCTGCTGCGCTGATTGATGACATAGATGAGTCTCTCGACCGTGTATGCTTGAATCCGCTTATGTGTCCGCTTGTCAGGAGCAGTCTGATTAAAGACAAAACGCTCCGCAAGCTCATCGTGAAAAATTACATTGTTTTCTATCGCCCAATCGAACAGAAAAGAGAAATTCAGGTTGTCCGTGTCCTTTATGGGATGATGGATTACGAAAAAATCCTCTGATTTTAATGCCCTCGGTTTTTAAACCGAGGGCATTTCTATCTTAAAATTTGTCCATCTGCTCCTGGGCAGCCACCGCAGGATAGTTATATTCATCGTTCGGGCCCTCCACGAACATATCGTTGACCATGCCGATGGTGAGCAGGTCAAGGCCACGGGTGTTGATTCCTGGCTGAACGCACTGTAGCAGGAAGAGCGGAGCCGTTATCTCCCTGCTGTTTTTCTGAAATTTTGAATTGCGTTGTGAATGAACAAACTGAAAAAATACCATAGTATGATTTCCTGTAAATCGCTTCAATCTCCTCTTTCAGGAAAACCGGATTACGCAGATGCGTTCGCGGACGATATGACTTTTTTGTGGGATTCCCAGATCGGTAAGGGACCGGACTCTTCCTATATGCGGGATGTGATGGAGGCTGACCGGAAGCATCTTTTCGTGAAAAAAGCGATGCCGAAATGAGCTTTTATTATATGGGTACATTTGATGTTGCCAGAATATCTGCGGCGAAGAAAAAGGATAACAGCGGCAGAGAAAAGGACATCACTAAGGTTGAAATGCGGATGCATCATATGTAATAGCTTGCTGAGCAGATAAGCCAGCACCAGAGAAGTGGTGATTGTGCTGAGAATGATTGGCAGAGACTGCGCGCCTGTCTGCAGAGAAAATCCACTTTTCCGGTTGACATTGCTCCCGACTCTCTTCATAATAAAAACAAAAGATTTCCAGCAACGAAACGGAGGAAACATCATGATTTTTTACGAGGATAATCAGGCATTGGTGGGCAGGCAGCAGGGAGAGACCCTGCGGATTGAGGCCTGGGGTGAGAATTCCCTGCGCGTTCGGGCAACCATGCATCCGCAGATAATTGACCAGGATTGGGCTTTAACCGGAAAGATTACATTGGCAGAAGCAACTACGCATACTGCGAAATCCACATCAGCCGGAGCACCCGCATCGGAGAAAAGCCATGTGCATATATATAAAAAAGGTGAATGGACGGGCGAGGCAGCGCTGGGTGCGCAGGGCTGCGGCGTCATTACAAACGGGCGCGTGAAAGCTATTGTGAACTGGCGCGGTGTGATTTCCTTTTATAAAGATGACAAACTGATCCTGCGGGAGTATTTTCGCTTTTATGACGGGACGATCAGCCGGGAAAGCTGCTGTCTGAAGGTGGTAAACCGGGAATGGAAGGCGCTCCCGGGCGGCGATCACTATGCGCTGACGGTGAATTTTGAGAGCAATGACGGCGAGAAGATTTATGGAATGGGGCAGTATCAGCAGCCATACCTGGATCAGAAGGGAAATGTTCTGGAGCTGGCGCAGCGCAATTCCCAGGTGTCCGTGCCTTTTGCCATCTCATCCTCAGGTTACGGCTTTCTCTGGAATAATCCGGCAGTCGGGGAAGTATCCTTCGGGAAAAACAGAACCCAATGGCAGGCTTACGCTACAGCGCAGATGGATTACTGGATTACAGTCGGGGATACGCCGAAGGAGCTTCTGGCTTCCTATACCAATGTCACCGGCCACGCACCCATGTTTCCGGAAAGTCTGATGGGGTTGTGGCAGTGTAAGCTTCGCTATCGCACCCAGGAGGAAGTGCTGGAGGTAGCCCGCAGGTATCGGGCGGAAGGCATTCAGATTGACCAGATCATCATCGACTTTTTCCACTGGACGGTGCAGGGCGACTGGAAGTTTGACCCGGTCTACTGGCCGGACCCGAAGGCCATGGTGGATGAGTTGCACTCCATGGGTATCCGGGTGATGGTCTCCGTCTGGCCGTCCGTGGACCGCAGGAGCGAGAATTTCTGGCCCATGATGGAGAGAGGGTTGCTCATTAAAACGGAGCGCGGCGCGGCGCAGACCTATGATTTTCAGGGAGATTGTGTGGAAATCGATGCTTTCAATCCTGAGGCGCGTCAGTATATCTGGGAGGTCTGCAAACGGAATTATGGTGACCTGGGCATAGACGGCTTCTGGCTCGACAATTCCGAGCCGGATTTCGGCGTGTATGACTATGACCATTACCGCTATTATGCCGGGTCGGGGCTCTCCTGCAGTAATCTGTATCCACAGATGTACAGCCGGGCTTTTTATGACAATATGACAGCGAACGGGCAGCAGGATGCGGTCAATCTTCTCCGCTGCGGCTGGGCCGGCAGCCAGAAATACGGCAATGTGATCTGGTCCGGTGATATCCCCAGCACATTTGAGGCATTGAAAGACCAGCTGCAGGCGGGCCTGAACATGGGACTGGCCGGGATTCCCTGGTGGACGACAGACATTGGCGGGTTTATGACGAATGATGTGAACGACCCGGATTTTAAGCAGCTTTTAATCCGCTGGTATCAGTTCGCGGTCTACACGGCGGTACTGCGGCTGCACGGAGACAGGGGCCCTTATGATATCCCGCCGTTGGATGAGCGGGACTGGGGCGGCGGTTATCTTCATACCGGGCAGCCGAACGAATTGTGGAGCTACGGGGAAGAAAATTATCAGATCATGCGCCGGTATTACGATATCCGGATCTCCATGCATGATTATATCCGGGATTTATACTGGGAGGCCCACGAGAACGGCTCACCCTTGATGAGAACGATGTTTTATGAATTTCCGGAGGATGCGAAGTGCTGGACGCTTGAGGATCAGTATATGTTCGGGGACAGTTATCTGGTGGCTCCGATCCTGCATCTGAATGAATTCAGGCGTTCTGTTTATCTGCCGGCCGGGCAGTGGCGCCTGACCGGCAGCGGGGAGATCTTTGCGGGCGGACAGACAGTGTCCGTGGAGGCACCGATTACCTATATGCCTGTATTTGAAAAGATTTCCTGCAGTTCATACTGACTGGTTCTTTGTCTGAGGAAAAGAGGAGATATCTTATGAAACTGACTTTTATCGGTGCGGCCCATGAAGTCACCGGCAGCTGCACGCTGCTGGAAATCGGGGGCAAACACATTCTGATCGATTACGGGATGGAGCAGGCAGACGGATGACGTATGAACGAAGCGGGTGATAAGCGGCAGCAGTTATCTGATTTCAGGCTTAAAAAGTAAGGTGCGCTGCAATCGTCTCTGCCAGAAGCTGCATTCCCGCCTCGTCCTTCTCATCAAAACGCGCCGGGATCGGACTGTCGATGTCAATTACGCCAAAAATTTTATCTTTTATAAAAATCGGTGTGACAATCTCCGAGGAGGAGCTTAAGTCGCAGGCGATATGATTGCAGCAGCGGTGTACATCGTCGACCCGCTGCTGTTTGCGTTCTCTGACCGCGGTGCCGCAGACGCCGTCGCCGATCCGGATGTGTGCGACCGCAGGTTTGCCCTGGAACGGACCAAGAACAAGTGCGTCATTTTTACACAGATAAAAGCCAGTCCAGTTGACATTGTCCAGATACAGGTTCAGCAGTGCGGACACGTTGGACAGCGCCGCGTACAGATCGTTCGTTTCATTACATATATTTGTAATGTGCTGCGCCATCTGCGCGTACATTTCTTCTTTTGTATGAAATTCCGATACTGTGATGTCCATGATGATTTCTCCATATAAGCGGTTTTTATATTGCGGGAAACAGTGTTTTTCCTCTGTATATTCACGCGAAGCATCAGAGTCGTTGACTTCTGATGTTAATGTCAGCCATCAGACGGCTGCGGTTTTGCCGGATGTGCGATGGGATGCAATCCTGCAGATGATCTCCCAGATCAGGGCCATGACAAAAGTCAGGACCACGCCCCAGAACACATCAATCACCGAGTGCTGCTTGATAAATAAGGTGGCGCCCGGAATCAGAAATACCAGAATCCAGGACAGCGTTTTGATCAGGCGGCTGTGCTTAAAATTCTTGTAGCGGATAATGACCATGTGCGCTGCTACAGTGGTGGAAACATGGATGGACGGACAGACGTTGCAGGGCGGGTCAATGGAACGGACAGTCCGTATCAGCCAGGCACAGAAGTTATGGGAGGTGATTTCCTGGCGCAGCTCGAGGCCGTTTGGCCAGATTGCATAAATAAACAGGCAGACGGTGCCGCCCACGAAAATCAGAAAGTTGTAACGCAGGTAGGAGTCCCGGTCTTTGATCATGAAATAAAGGAAAAAGAAGGGGATCCAGGCGTACCAGATAAAATAAGGGATGACGAAATACTCATTAAAGGGAATGAGGTCATCCAAAGAAGAGTGCAGATAATATTTCGGTTCCGGCTCAACTAACTCCAGAATACCGAAGCCAATGAGAAACACCAGCGCGTAAAGGCCGGCGAGACAATAACGATGGGAGTTGATCCAGGTGGTGATTTTATTCATGTGTATGTATTCCTTATCTATATGCTTGATCGATATTGAAAAGCCGATATAGCACGGGGTAACACTAAGGTACTTTTATGTTATGGGCTATGATCCGAAAAATCAGCCCTATCCGCACATTATAGCAGAATGCCCATAGGAAAACTATTAATTATTTCTAAACTTTCCATATTGCTTTTCCATATATAAAGTGATATAACATATCGGAAACAGGCATTGGTCATTGCGGGAAAACCCATGATCGTGCCGGGGAGTAAATGATGGCAACAAAATTAGTATTACTGGGGACAGGCACACCGAATGCCTGCCCCAATGCCAGCGGCCCTGCTTCCGCCGTGGTCGTGGACGATCAGGCCTATCTGGTGGATTTCGGACCGGGGGTAGTCCGGCAGGCGGCGAAAGCTTACCGCAAGGGGATTGACGCCCTGCGGCCGGACCGGCTGACAGTGGCCTTCTGCACACATCTGCATACGGATCATACAGCCGGGTATCCGGATCTGATTTTTACCCCGTGGGTGCTCGAGCGCAGGAAACCGCTTCAGGTGTACGGACCGAAGGGCATCCGGCACATGACGGATCACATTCTCGCCGCCTATGAAGTGGATATTGATTTCAGGCTGCATGGCTTTGAGCGGGCCAATGAGGTGGGCTATCAGGTGCAGGTGACGGAAATTGAGCCGGGTGTGGTATACCGGGATGACAAAGTGACAGTGGAGGCTTTTTTGGTCAGCCACGGCACACTTTTAAGCTATGGTTATAAATTTACCACTGCGGATAAGGTCATCGTGATCAGCGGAGATACCGCGCCGCTGAAAATTGTAGCTGAGAAAGCAAAGAACTGCGACATTCTGCTGCATGAAGTGGAGTACACCGCCGGTATTGCGGCCCGGGAGCCCAAGTGGCAGAAATACCACCGTGAGGTGCATACGCTGAGCGTGGATCTGGCTAAGGTGGCCGAAAAGGCGCGGCCGAAGCTCTTAGTGACCTATCATCGGATTTATCACATGGAAATCCAGGACAATACAAAGGATCTGGACGCCGAGATGGCTTTCAGGTGTGAGGCAATTTTACAGGAGATCAGGGATGCCGGGTATGACGGCAGGGTCGTAAACGGCCAGGATCTGGATATTTTTGAGTAAAAGAAAAGGGATTATCCTGCAATGAATGGTCCCTGTTTTATTACCTGAATGACTTGCTGCTGTGTTACACCGCCGGATTATGTGCGTTTCTGGCTTTCACCGGCCTTGGCACTGACACCGATGTTTCTTTCCGGCTCCTGGCCGTGTTCACAGCATCGGCCTGGCGCTCTTTTAAGCTCATAATCAGCATCTGCAGGCGGTTCTCGATATTGGCGAAGCTCACGTCCGGGTCATAGTCCAGACAGAGGATCTGCGCGTCCTGATACAGATCCTTTAATTTCTTTACTACGCCGCGGCCAACTACATGGTTGGGCAGGCAGCCGAAGGGCTGCAGGATGATGAAGGCCTTGCAGCCTTCCTTCGCGTGGTGCAGAATCTCGCCCGGAATGATAATGCCTTCGCCGGAGTCGTAGGTCCGGGGAATGACCGGATCGCTTTCATCCGCGATTTCCGGCAGGCGGGTGGCCGGTTTATACAGCGGGTGTGCCGCCGCAATTTTGTCCGTTACGTTGTGCGCGTACTCAAAGACAATGTTGGTCAGGCGGTTAAAGGTCTTTTCCTGCGTCGGTTTGTGCACATGATATTCCTTCACCTGCTCGTCCTTGAAAAAGTAGGTCTTGCGGATGACGTCGGTCATGCGCGCTTCGATGATCTCCAGGCCGTTTTTCTCTAAATAACGCTCAATCTCGTGGTTGGCGCCGGGGTGGAAATTCAGAAGGTATTCGCCTACAATCACGACCGTAGGTTTTAAATTGGTACGGTCGTAGGAAACCTCGTTCATGATCTGGATGGCTTTCTTAAAACCGTTGATCTCCCCGGGAATACTGCCTTTTTCAAGCCCTCCGATAAGGGCGTCCATGGCCTTTTCAAAAGCGGCGTCCGCGCTGCCTTTTTGCAGTTCATAGGGACGCATTTTGCGCAGCAGCTCTTCTAAGGCATCGATCATGGGCAGGCCAATGGCGATTTCAGCGCTGGCTGCCAGGCTCATCCGGTAACCGGGATGCATATTGTGGCTGTCCTTGTCATCATTGGTCAGGATCGGCACATAATCGTAGCCCGCGTCATCTAAGGCCTTGCGCAGCAGCTCTCCGTAATGCGTCAGGCGGCAGCACCCCACATATTTTGCCATGGCAATAGCCACATTGTGGTTGTCATAACGGTTGCTGTTTAAAGTCTCCAACGCCTCGCCGATCACGATCTGAGCTGGGAAGCAGATATCGTTGTGAACGTACTGCTTGCCCAGACGGATGGCTTCCTCGCGGCCGACATCCATGGCTACGGCGTGGACGCCCTGGCGCTTGAAAGCAGCGGCCATCAGGCGGCTGAACGCGTGCGAGGTATTAGGCACAAGGACAATTTTTTCTTTTTTATCCTGCTTTGTAAATTTGACTTCATAAGGGTCAGGCAGATCATGTGTTTCAAGCTTCTGCTCCTTTGAGCGCCGCATCTCCAGTGTTTCCACAAAAGAGCGCACACGAATCTGCAAAGGCCCCTGAATGTCGCTCTCATCCAGCTTTAAAATAAGCGGTGTTTTCCCGGAAATCTCTTTCATCAGGCGGATGATCTCGTCGGTCAGGTAGGCGTCGTGTCCGCAGCCGAAGCTGACTAACTGGACATACTCCAGGTTGGGGTCGGAGGCGGCCATGATGGCGGAAGAAAGCATCCGGGTGTGGTAGTTGTTGACGATATCCAGCTTGCTACCCTTTAAGTTCACCTCATTGACATGGGGCAGGGAGTCGGCGGTCAGCACCGGGATTCCTCTGCTGGTGAACATGGTGGGCAGGTCGTGATTGACGAGGGCATCGTTCTGGTAGGGACGGGAGGCAAGCACCACGGCGTAGGTGCCGTTTGCGCGTACCTCGTCGAGCACCTTCTGTCCGGCGGCTATGAGTTCGCTGTGAAAGCTCTCCTGTGCGGCATCACCCGCAGCAATCGCGGCCTTTGTCTGCTCCGGTGTGACTGCAAAGATTTCCTGCATCCATTTAGAGAGCTGCTTCTCCCGGTCCTCGTCATTGTACCAGTGGAAGAGCGGGGCATCGAAGGGAATCCCCCATTTTTCCTCGGGGTTGTCGGAGTTTCGCATCACGATGGGGAAGCCCTTGACCAGGCCGCACATGGATTCACTGGTCTTCTCCGTATTTTCACTTGGCACGGTGGTGATGGAGGGCATGAAAATGCGATCCACCTTTTTACTCGCCAGATCCCGCACATGGCCGTGCACCAGCTTGGCGGGGAAGCACTCGGTATCTGAAGTGACGGCGGAGAGACCGTTTTCGTACATTTTGCGGGTGCTGAAACCGGACAGGCACACATCAAAGCCCAGCGACTTGAAAAAGGTAGTCCAGAAGGGCATGGTGTCCCAGAAGGACAGCACACGTGGGATGCCGATGGTGACGCCCCGCTTTGCAGTCGGTTCCGGATACGGGTATTCTTTGAAAAGAAGCTTCTGGCGCAGATCGTATAAATTGGCGACCTTTGCCTTCTTTAAATTTTTCTCCTGCAGCTGCTCACGGACCTTTTCATCCTTCGGGTCGCCTAAAATCTCACCGCGCTCGCAGCGGTTGTTGGTCACCCAGGAGCCGCCGTTGGAAAAAGTAACGATGGTGCGCCTGCAGTGGTTGCCGCAGAAGGGGCAGGGAGAGTTGGCTTCCTGTGTATAGGTGAAATCATCCAGCGCGTCCAGACCGATGAAGGTCCGCTCTGTACAGCCCTGCTCTTTGGCAATCAGAGCCGCGCCGATGGCGCCCATCAGGCCCGGATAGGGGGCGCGGGTGACTTCTTTTCCGAGGTATTCCTCCATGGCGCGCAGCACCGCGTCGTTGCAGAAGGTTCCGCCCTGCACGACGATTTTGTCGCCCAGGCTGGTCAGGTTGGACATACGGATGACCTTGGTAAAGACATTCTGTATGATGGAACGGCACAGGCCGGCCATAATGTCGGCAGGTTTTTTGCCGTCACGCTGCTCGGTGATGATGCTGCTGTTCATAAAAACAGTGCAGCGGCTTCCAAGAGAGGCGGGATTCTCAGCCGAGAATGCCTCCGAGGCGATATTTTCCACCGGAATATGTAACGAATGTGAGAAATTCTCCAGAAAAGAGCCGCAGCCGGAGGAGCAGGCCTCATTGACCACAATATTGGTGACGATGCCGTTGTCTAACCAGATGGCTTTCATGTCCTGACCGCCGATATCCAGAATAAAGGTGGCGTCCGGCACATATCGTGTGGCAGCCTTCGCGTGGGCGACGGTCTCCACACAGTGGCACTCTGTGGAAAACGCCCGGTGGAAGAGCTGCTCGCCGTAGCCGGTGGTGGAAACGCCCAGAATATCCAGCGTCGCACCAGCCTTCCGATAGCGGTCGCGCAGGGCAATCAGCGCGTTTTTGGCCACAATCAGAGGTTCTCCCTCGTTGGGAGAGTAGAAGGAATCGATCAGCTTCTCATTCTCGTCCAGCAGGGCAAATTTGGTGGTAGTGGAGCCGGAGTCGATGCCAAGGTATGCACGGACTGTTTCGCCAGGCTTTGGTGTATGGGGCTTAAATTCCGGGAGCGTATGTCTTGCCTGAAAATCAGCCAGCTCCTTTGCATCGGAAAAGAAGGGCTTGCCGCTTGCGGAGGCGTCCACGCCCTTTTTCTCAAGCTCGGAGAGCTTTTCTAAAAGCTGGTTCAATTGCACCGGTTTGCTGTCCGCGCAGAGTCCCTCTAAAGAAAGGGCAGCGCCGTGCGCAATGACCAGCTCCGGATGGTCGGGCAGGAGAATCTCATCCTCCTTTAAATGTAATCTCTCAGCAAAGACCTGTACTAAAACCGGGTTGAAGGTCAGCGGTCCGCCCTCAAAGACAACGGGCGCCTTGAAATCCAGGCCCTGCGCCAGACCGCCGATGGTCTGTTTGGCGATGGCATGAAAGGAGGAGAGAGCCAGATCCGCTTTGGAGACTCCCTGGTTTAGCAGCGGCTGGATGTCGGTCTTGGCATACACGCCGCAGCGGCCGGAAATGTCGTAGACGCATGAACCCTCAGACGCCAGTGCGTTGAAATCCTCCACACTGACATTTAAAATAGAAGCAACCTCGTCTATGAAAGCGCCTGTCCCTCCGGCGCAGGCCCCGTTCATCCGCATGTCGGCCACTTCCAGATTGCCTGTTTCTGTATCATGCCTGAAAAAAATAATCTTGGCGTCCTGGCCGCCTAATTCGACGGCGGTGCCTACATCCTGAAAACGATCGCGAAGGGCGACGGCATTGGCCACCACCTCCTGGATATAGGAGACGCCCAGAGCCTCGGCCAAGGGCTTCGCTCCGGAGCCTGTCAGCACGAGTCTGACTTCGGTGTCGGCCGACTGCAGGGCAAGCCTGCGCAGCTCCTGGTAGACGCTTCTCGCCTGTCTGGCGTGATGGCGCTGGTAGTTGGCGTACAGGATGTCATGGCTTTCGGCGTCCAGGACCACGACCTTGGTGGTGGTAGAGCCGACATCCACACCCATCAGAATCTTCTTTGGTTCTTTGGTATCATTTTTGCTGTTTCTCTGCATATTTTGTACTTCTCTTTATTTTCATCTATCGGTAAATGACAGATCCGGCAGTTATCTTAAGAAAATCTTAAAAAATCGGATTCATTTGGGAGTCATTGTAACACTTTCTTTTTTGTGATACAATAGCTGGGCACATTAAAAAAATGTAAAAAAGAGTTACTATTCACGGGCATCGGGGGAAATTGTGAACAGTAACGGATAGATGGAGTAAACACAGTGAAAACAGCAGAGGAACTGAGAACAAAATTAAAGTCCATTGATCACAGAGGCTATCCGGCCTATAAAGAGTTAAAGGGACAGTATGATTTCCGGGACTATGTTTTGTCTATTGACCATGTGCAGGGCGATCCGTTCGCCGCGCCTTCCCGCCTGTCCGTGATCGTTTCAGGGAAAAAAGCGGGCTTTCCGGCGGCATATTATGACACATATGAAAAGCGGATCACGCTGCAGGATCATCTGACGCGTCTGTTCGGGGCACAGTTAAACCGCGGCAGCAAGCAGGCAAACGGATCCGGCAAGAGCGGGCTTTTAGCGGCGTCCCGCTGCGGGCAGGAGGTGATGGAGCGGACGGCGTGCCGGGTGGAGAGCACGTTTGCCGGCGCAGCCCTGCGGCAGAGCCGGGCATCGGCTTCAGAGCCGGTGAGGACGCAAACGATCGGACGGACTGTATCGGGTCCCGGCACCGTGACGCTTCGCTTCGAGGCAGGTTTCCCCGCGCGCGGCCGTACGATTGATGCGGGAGAACTGGAGAAAATGCTTTTCGACATTCTTCCGGGCTGTGTCAGAAACAGCCTGTACTATACCAGAATCGATCAGAATAAATTACAGGCCGCCATCGAGCTGTGTGAGGATCAGCAGGCTGTCAGAAGAAAGCTGCCGGAACTGGGGCTGTGTGCTTTTATTGCCAACGGCTCCATTCTGCCCAGACAAAGTGGGGTCTCTGACAGGCCGATGGAGAATGCGGTGCCTTTTCAATCCCCTGACTCCATGAAAGTGACCCTGACGCTTCCCAACAGAGGACAGGTCAGCGGAATGGGTATTCCGAAAGGTGTGACCCTGTTTGTGGGCGGCGGTTATCATGGTAAGTCTACGGTATTACAGGCGCTGCAGAATGCGGTATATAATCACATTAACGGCGATGGGCGTGAGCTGGTCATCGCGGATGAGAGCGCGTGGAAGCTGCGCAGCGAGGACGGGCGCAGCGTCACCGGGGTAGATATTTCTCCGTTCATCCGCCAGTTGCCAGGCGGCAGGGATACGAGGCATTTTTCTACTTTGGATGCGAGCGGATCAACTTCGCAGGCGGCTAATCTGATGGAGTGCATGGAGGGCGGCAGCAGCCTGATTCTGATTGATGAGGATACCTCCGCGACCAATTTCATGATCCGCGATAAGCTGATGCAGGAGGTGGTATCGCCCGCGGAGGAGCCTATTATTCCCTTCATTGAGCGGGTAAGAAGCCTGTATGAGGACTTCGGAATTTCCTCCATAATCGTGGCAGGCAGCTCCGGTTCCTATTTCCATGTGGCGGATCATATTATCCAGATGAAGGAATATGTTCCACTCGATATCACCAGAAAGGCGAAGGCAGCGGCCGAGGCGTTCCCGGCCTTTTCAACGAAGCAGGATCGGTTTCCTGCATTTTCGCAAAGACGGATGCCGAAGCCGAATATGGCGCTGAAAAAAGACGATCGCCTGAAAATGAAGGCCATGGGGGTCAATGAGCTGTCGCTGGGATATGATGCCGTGGAGCTGCGTTATGTGGAACAGCTGAGGGACAGTGAACAGACGATGGCGTTAGCTTATATTTTAAAGCAGCTGGAGCTGAAGGATATGAACGGGCGGCGCAGCATGCAGGAGCTGGCGGATCTGATTGAGGGGCAGCTGGATACAGGAGGGCTGGAGAGTCTGTTTGAAGGCGGAGATGTCCGCGCCTCCCTGGCCAGACCAAGGAGGCAGGAGATTTTAGCCTGCGTGAACCGGTATCGGAAGCTGGGTATGTGAGTGGAATAAGCCTGTTGTACAGAAGGTATTGAAAATGACGGATAACAGGGCGTAAAAGACTGAAAGAAAAAACGGGCGTGATCGCGAAAGAATGCGGTCTGCCCGTTTTTTGACGAAAGACGGATATTCTGGTTTTGGTCAGGAAATTGATGAACCGGAAAGCATATATTTTTCGCAGGAATCGTACAGAAATGATTTCCGGGGCAGTCCTGTTTCCACATAAATTCCATCCGCGCGGTATTCAGTGACTGCGACGTCGCTTTCCCGGGTCAGCTCATCCAACAGCGCAGCCTCCTGATAGGGCAGCAGCAGACAAACCTGTTCAACGGCACCGAAGAGCTGTTCACAGATTAAGTCCATCAGCTCGTCCAGGCCGATGCCCGGACCGGCGGCCATGCGGATGGAGGGTTTTGCGCGGTTGACGCTCGGTAAGCCTTTTGACAGGGAGCCGCTTTCGTAGAGAATGGTGGATACCGGGACAATGCTGCCGGCTGTGACTTCGGTTGCGGCGCTGTCTCCAGTCACCAGATCCGCCTTATTATATACCGTAATCATGGGAATATCCCCGGCACCCAGCTCCGTCAGCGTTTTCAGGGTGACATCCATCTGCTCTTTGTAATGAGGGTCGGACACGTCCACCACCTGCAGCAGAAGGTCCGCAGCACATACCTCCTCCAAAGTGGAGCGGAAGGCGTCCACAAGATGGTGCGGCAGCTTCTCAATAAAGCCGACAGTATCAGAGAGATAAAAGGGCGGTCTGCCGGCAGGCGTCAGTTTGCGCACGGTGGTGTCCAGCGTCGCGAAGAGCATGTCCTTCTGCAGAACGGTCTTCTCCTCCATGTCCTTCACATCACGGTTGCCGTATTTTAAGAGAAACTGGTTTAGGATCGTGGATTTGCCGGCGTTGGTATAGCCAACCAGGGATACCTGGGGGAGGTGAGATTTTAAGCGGCTTTTGCGTTGGACGGCACGTTGCTTTTTCACCTCCTCCACATCGTGGGAAAGCTCCGTGATCCGGTGTTCGATCCGTCTGCGGTCCAGCTCCAGCTTCGTCTCTCCGGCGCCCCTGTTGGAGCGGGTTCCGGCCAAGCTGCTGGCGCTGCCGCCCTGACGCGAAAGGGCCTGTCCCATGCCGGTCAGTCTCGGCAGCAGATACTGGTACCTGGCCAGATCTACCTGCAGGCGGGCTTCCCTGGTCTTTGCCCGGGAAGCGAAAATTTCCAGAATGACCGCGGTCCGATCCATGATGGGCAGACCGATGGCCTCATTTAAATTGCGCACCTGCGAGGGTGAGAGGGCGTCGTCGAAGACAATGATGTCCGCGTTCAGATTCTCCGCGTACGTTTTCACCTCCTGCACCTTTCCGGCGCCGATGTAGAGGGCACTGTGCGGCTTTGGGAGAGACTGTGTCGCAACTCCTGCCACCTCATAGCCGACCGCCTCACAGAGGTCTTCAAGTTCCTCCATGTGATGGTCAAAATTAAGATCAGTTCCAAGATTTAAGCCGACAAGGATGACCCTGGTTTTTTCAGTATTTGCTTCGCTCATATTCACCTTCTGCTATTCGTTATTATCAGAGATTGTACCTGTTTTTACAGAAACTGTAAAGAAGGAGATTTTAAACGGTCGGAATATAAGCGGACAGCCCATGCAGCACCAGAGTCTGCATCATTTTGCTGAAATCATCCGTGCTGATATCTTTGCCCTGTTCGTTCCACAGCTGTAAAAGGCCGAACATGGCAGAGCTGACGTAACCGATCAGGTAATCGAAATTCGGGTCGTCCGTTGAAATCGGGATATACGGCAGCACGAGGGGAATCAGCTCGGCCTTGATGGTAGGCAGAAAGCCGGGATCCCCGTTTGGACCCATCAGGATGTATATTTTCTCATTCATGGCCGCGAATATGCTGGGAAACAGATCCGTCTGAAACAGATTGCCGGAAGCATCCTGCGGCAATGTCCGGACGATGGTCTGCCTGATCTCTTCCAGCACATCCCGCTCCGCATAGGAGAGCAGGTCGTCTGTATCCGTAAAATATTCATAAAAAGTGCTACGGTTATATCCCGCGCGTCTGGTCAGTTCATTGACGGCGATTTTGCGGATGGGTTTTTCTTTTGCAAGCTCCCAGAAGGCGTCCACAAATCTCTTACGTGTTTTCTCTGTAATTTCCGGCTGTTTTTTCATTTGTTCCTCCAATCATCCGACAAAAATATTTATATTGACGGTTGATGTTTTCTGTTTTCATGCTTATAATCCCTTTATACAACAGGTTGTTGGATAATGTCAAGGAGGTTTTTACATGCAGGTTATTTCAGTCGATCATCTTACGAAGGACTACGGCCACGGCCGCGGTGTGTTTGATGTATCGCTTCATGTAACGGAGGGGGAGTGCTACGGTTTCCTTGGCCCGAACGGGGCAGGGAAAACCACCACGATTCGGCATCTGATGGGATTTTCCAGACCGGAGATCGGCACCACGGCCATTTCCGGAATGGACAGCTGGGAAAACAGTGCGAAACTGAAAAATACAGTGGGTTATCTCCCAGGGGAGGTCACGCTGCCGGCGGGACTTTCCGGGACGGGCTTTCTGCGTATGATGGAGCAGATGCGCGGAGTAAAAAATGATGACTATCTGAAAATGCTCTTAAAGCGCTTTGATCTGGATCCCAATATCAGCATCAAGCAGATGAGTCTGGGTGTGAAGCGTAAACTGGCCGTTGTCACGGCTTTTATGCACGATCCGGAAATTCTGATCTTAGACGAACCGACTTCCGGTCTTGATCCGGTGATGCAGGAGGCCTTTATTGAATATGTCAAAGAGGAAAAGAAAAGAGGCAGGACGATTTTTCTTTCCTCCCATATTTTCCACGAGGTGGACGCGACATGTGACCGCATCACCATAATAAGAGATGGCAAAATTGTTTCGGAGTTTGCGTCCGGAGAGCTGAAGGAGAAGCATGACCGGATTTACCGCGTCACCTTTGCGGATGAGGCTTCCTATGCGGCGTTTGTGAAACTGCCGTTCCGCTTTACGTCCAAAAACGCGGGGAAGCTTCGGGCAAGAGTGCAGATGGAACCAAACCGGGTCGGAGAGCTTTTTAACTGCCTTTCTGATTATCAGGTAGCGGATTTCGTGGAGATTCCGTTTACCCTGGAGGACTATTTCATGGAGTTTTATGATACCGGGCATCATTTCGAGGGACTGAAGTCCAAACGTTCAGGAAGGAAGTGAGAGCATGAGTGAAAATGTGATCAGTGTGCAGAACCTGACAAAGGATTACGGAGAGGGCCGCGGTGTGTTTGATATATCTCTGGATATTCAGAGAGGAGAGGTTTTCGGATACCTGGGAACCAACGGTTCCGGCAAAACGACCACCATCCGCCAGATGATGGGCTTTATCAGGCCCAATTCCGGCACAGTTGAAGTGAATGGGCTCAATCCCTGGACGCAGGCTCCCGAAGTGATGAAATACGTCAGCTATATTCCCGGCGAGATTGCTTTTCCGGATCTTGCTACCGGCATTGACTTTTTTAAGGTACAGGCGCAGTTTCTGGGAGTGAAGGATTTTACCTATATGAACCATCTGATCGACCTTCTGGGGCTCGATCCTTCCGCAAACTTAAAGCGCATGAGCAAGGGCATGAAGCAGAAGACAGCCATTGTGGCGGCGCTGATGGGAGATAAAGAGATACTCATTATGGATGAACCAACCACCGGTCTGGATCCGCTGATGCGGGAAACCTTCCTGGAGCTGGTCCGGGAGGAGAAAAAGAAGGGCAGGACAATCTTCATGTCCAGCCATATTTTTGAGGAGATCGAGGATGTCTGTGACCGGGTCGCCATCATTGGAAACGGAAAAATACAGAGCGTTTTAAGTCTTTATGAGCTTCGGCACAATACGTCGAGGCAGTTTCACATCACCTTTGGTTCCGCGGCGGCCGCGCAGGAATATGCCCGCAGAGTTCCGGATTCTGTTGCGGATGGGGCGGTGGTATCTTTGCTCGCACCAGCCTCAGGAACGGATGGGGTGATCAAAGCAGCGAAAGGGCTTGAAGTGGTATCGGTTGACGAAACCCACGAGGATCTGGAGGAGTATTTTATGAATATATATCGGAAGGAGTTAAAACAATGAAGGTAACAAAAATTTTTTCCTGGCCCTTGATGAAGCAGAGCCTGAATGCCAATAAAGTGCTGGCCATCGCCTGCACAATTGTTCTGTGCCTGATGACCGTGGTGACAACTTACGCGAGCAGCCTGTTAGGGGCGACCGATTCTGTGGATTACACGGACGCGCAGACAGATTTTTACACCTATTTGTATGTACTGGTTTCCTACAATGAAATGATGGGAACAGAATTAAGCTATGCAGATTTTGCCGAAACGGATGACCGGACTGTCTATGATACTGTTTTTGAAATGATGTCCGCGCAGTCTGATGACCTGGATTTATCCAGCGAAGGCTTTGAGGAGGCGGCGGAAATCCTGGCGGGATCTGAGGCAGGAGTCGATGCCTATATTTCCCAGTTCGAGTATGTCTACGCGCTCGGCTCCGTACAGGGCTGCTTTTCCGGTGATGACCTGGATATCGAGAGCATGATGACCATGATGCTGGAGATGATGGGAATCCCCTCTGATATGCTGGAAACCATGAGCGAGATGGATGCTTCCGCGATGCTGAATCAGATGTATTTCACGATCATGGCTCTGCTGCCGATCATCCTCTTCCTTGTATTTGCGGGAAATGCGCTTGTCGTAGATCAGGTGGATAAGGGCTCCATGGCCTACATTCTTTCCACACCCACAAAGCGCAGCGCGGTGGCCATCACCCAGGCGATTTACCTGGTTATCATTCCGTTTATTATGGTCGGCTGCGGTTTCTTAGTGAAGCTGGCGGCGTCACAGGCTTTTGTCGGGGAAGTGGATGTGGCAAAATACGCGGCGCTCTACGGTGGCCTGTATGTGCTGACCGAGGCCATGGCGGGTATCTGCTATCTGGCGAGCTGCCTGTTTAATTTAAGCAAAAACGCCCTGGCACTGGGCGGCGGCCTGAATGTCTGGTTCTTCCTCTGCTCCCTGCTTGGTGTGTTTGGCTCGGAGAGCATGGTCAGCATGGGAATCGGTGTGGAAATGCTGGGCCAGTTTAACAACCTGACCATTGTCGGTCTCTTTGATATCGAGGCGCTGGGCACGGTGGGCACGGAAGCTGTGGATTACGCGTTTGCACCAAAGCTGGCGGCGCTGGCGGTGATTGCTGTAGTCTGCTATGTGGTCGGTATGATACGATTCCAGAAAAAGGACCTGCCGCTGTAAGCGGGGTCAGGTATGTTCAAACTGTCCGGTCTGCACCATCACGAAACTGATGAGGATTCCCGCGGCAAAGCCGAATGTGTGGACTAAAAAAGCCGTGACGCTTGAGTTGGCAAACACAAAATATACTGCCACAATCACAACGTCCGGCCTGTACCATTTGAAACGGAACTGATCCGGAAATCGGAGTGTACACACGATCAGGCAGGCGATGAGCGCGAAAACGCCGCTTGATGCACCGATATCATAAATCTGTTCGGAAATCACGAGGGAATAAGCGATTTCCGAAAGAACACCGCAGGACAGAAACAGAAACAGCGGCTTTTTGCTCCCTGTAAACGGAGTGAGTAAGGAGCCTGCGCACAGCAGGGCTGCACAATTTCCCAGTAAATGTCTTGGGCTGGCGTGCAGAAACAGGCAGGTAATGAAACGGTAATACTGGCTGTTCATATATGCAATGCCGGTGACGCCAAAATCATAATAAGCGTTTTCAACATTCCGGGAAGCGATATAGATCGCCGTAAAAAGGAGCACAAGGACAATGGCAGCGCCATTGTCCTTTGTGCGTTTTCTGATTGTATTTTGGTTGATCTGGTTTTTCATCTGGTTTGATATAAATCCTTTCCCAAACGGAAGCTTTTCATCATCCGACAAACAGACAAATATTGACGGTTGATGTTTACAGCTTTCCTACTTATAATAACTTATACAACGGGTTGTCGGACGATGTCAAGCTGGTTTTCCGGACATAGGTCATTTCCATGCGTTGTCTGACAAGGTGCGTTGGCTGGGGCCGTGATATCAGAATGAGAAAGGGCCGCAGGAGAGAGGAGAAAAAGACGGATGGTTGTGTTGCTCGGTATCATCGCAGTACTTGTTCTGGTTATACTCGGTGTCCTGCTCTATCATAACCAGGCTTATCCGGAAGCAGTGGAGATTGCCGGTAAAATGGAGCGCGTCGGGAAGGACTATTATTTTTATGGTGACAGCGGTATCGGCTTTCTCATTTTCTCGGGCGCGAAGACCGATGAGCGGGCCTATGCTTATATTGCGAAGCTGCTGCATGAAAATGGACATACTGTGGTCATTCCGAAGCAACTTTTTTCTCTGAGCATGTTCGGGACGAAGCATGGACAGGAAATCATGGCTTCAAATCCGAAGATTAAAAAGTGGATTCTGGTTGGTCATTCTCTCGGCGGAATGCCGGTCAGCAGGATTGCGGCCGCGCGGCCTGAAAATCTGGCCGGTATGGTATTTCTGGCTACCTATGCCTCCCTTAATCTGTCGGATCTGGATATTGGCACCATCCGAATCACGGCTGATCATGACGGAATTATGAACAATGATTTCATGATGAGATATGACGGCAATCTGCCGCATAACGCGTCTAATATCATGCTGCAGGGGGCGAACCATCAGGGGTTTGCGGCCTATCATTCCACATCCGGACGGGATGGAAAGGCTTCGATTTCCTGGCAGGAGCAGAACGAGCAGACAGCAAGGTTGATTCTGGACTATTTTCATCTGTGAGGTGCTCATGGGAGTGCCTGCCTGCACAGATAACATTTTTGCCGGGAACCGGCGAGATGATTTCGAACAGAGTATCAATTTGAAGCGGACAGCAAAGGGTGCGATCTATGAAAGAAATGATTCAACCGGATGAGATGGAGCGGGCCGCGCAGATCGTATGCGCGGTTGGAGATGATTCCCAGCACTGCCTGACCTTAAATCCCGAAAGCCAGTTTTATTTCGGAGAAAATATCCGCGGCGTGATTGCCTATACTCTGGTGGGAAAGCGGGCTATGAGCCAGGGCGATCCCGTCTGTGAACCAGACGACAGAGAAGTACTGATCGATGAATATCTGGCTTTCTGCAAAAAGCAGGGTTACAGACCCATTTTTAACTCTGTCCGCAGTGAAACGGCGGATCTGCTCAGATTAAGAAAGTTTCGCGTGCTCAGATATGGCGAAGAGGCTGTCCTGGACTTAAGCAGCTACACTCTGGCCGGCGGGAAAAAGGGTGCCCTGCGCAGAAACGTGGCAAAGCTTAACCGGGAGGGAATTGCTTCAATGGAATACTGCCCGCAGACTTTCCGCGATCCTGCTCTGGAGAAGGAGATCTCTGCCCTGGAGGAGCAGTGGTTTGCGGATAAAAAGCTGAAGCTTACTTATTCTATCGGGAATTTGCAGTTTGATAAGCCCTGTGGCAGGCGATATTTTATCACGCGGGACGCCGGCGGAACGCTTCTGACGGTTCTGTCATTTCTTCCATATTGCCAGAAAAAGGGCTATTGCGTGGATGTGATGTACCGGAAACTGGACGGGCCGACAGGAGCGATGGAACACGCTATCATTTCAGCGGCCATGAAAATGAAGGAAGAGGGTGTTGAGGAGGTCAGTCTGAACATCGCGCCTCTTGCGGGAATTGACATTACAAAACCGGATACAGTCAAAGCGGAAAAGCTGATGTATGAGATTTTTGACAACATGGATTTCGGCTATGATTTTAAAAACCTTTACCGGTTTAAGAATAAGTTTGCTCCCAGCATCTGGAAGCAGCGGTATCTGGTTTATGACCGCAGAATCCCTCTCGTACGGCTGGCAACCTCCATCACAAACGCCAAAGGCGCGGCGGATCCTGCGCTTTACAGGAAATACAGGAAATTTTTTATCTCGCTGCTGCTTCCCGGGGAGCGGTATCGGGAACCGCAGAAGGAAGAGGATGAAGGCGGGGAAAGCTGATTAATATTCATAATCAGAAATAAAGAAATTATTTTTATTCCGGGAGGCGCAGACAATGTGGATCCGTATTTTCAGGGCATGGCTCAAATGGCACAAAAACTGGGACGCGTTATGTAATCAATGCGGGAAATGCTGCTATACCCGTTCAGAGGGGAGAAGCGGGGAGGTCATCATTCATTACGATGATCCGTGCGAAAATCTGGATGAAGAGACACATCTGTGTAAAGTTTTTGAGGATCGCTTCCGCAAATGCAATCATTGCGGGAAAGTAGACCTGTATACGGCGTTGTTTCATCCGACGCTGCCGAAAGAATGTGCTTACAGGCGGACGTTCCGCCTTTGGGATAAATGAAAATATTTAAAGGAGGGTTATGAATCAAACCTGAAGGCCTCTCTGAGATTTTCTCGGGGAAGGCTTTTTTTTGATGGCAATTTTCTGGTAAAAGAGCCTGAAATGCGCAATTCCACATTGATTTCTCCTCTCGCATCTGTTACAATACGAGTTAGCCATAACTAACGGTTGGCAGAGGGGGAGGATGGAATGAACAGACATGAGAAAATCGAATTGAGATATTGTTCTTTGGGTAAAGACATGGGTTTCGATTGTTTTACTTGTCGGAAAGGGGCGTATAACCGATGAGCGTTTCCGTCTATGTTCTCGAATGCGTTGTGATGTGCGCCGTATTTGGCGTGTCTATTTTCGGGATGCTGCTGGTCAATCCCGTTTCTTTTATTGGTGATTATCCGCCGGAAATTCAGGCTCAATATTATTATTCCCAACATAAGGAAGCAGTAAAGGAAAGGATGACATTCCTCACAATTCTTCGGAAAGGTATCGCTATCCTTGTATTTCTGTTCCTGTTTGCGTGGATGGCGCATCAGGCAGGAGCGGAAATCTTCATAGATGGGCTTCTGCTGGTGTATGGTTACATGATTGTGCTGGCGGCTTTTGACACCTGCTTTCTTGACTGGGTGCTGTTTGCCAACATCAAACAGGTGCGTCTGCCGGGGACGGAGCATATGGACAGAGAGTATCACCAGAAATGGTTCCATGTAAAGGTTATGCTGCCTATGCTGCCGGTGTTTGTCGTGGGAGGGATTATCATTTCCCTGATGATGACGTGGATTTGGTAAAGTGATAGGAAAGAGAAATGAGCGGAAAAAACACAATGAGGACATATAAAAAGATTATACTAGCCCTTCTCTGCGGTCTGCTGGGCTGTGTGTGCTTTGGCACAGGAGATTGGCTTATGCTCTACGGTGACACGGCCTACTCCGGGACAATTTCCTGGCTGACGACAGGGGCGGCGCAAATCGCTCCCTGGCGGAACAGCCTTGCTATGGCGCTGGCCTTCCCTGGTATTATCCTGTATGGGATTGCACTGTTTGCGATTGGGGAACTGATCACTGGAGAAGAACGGCAAAAAGTCTACCACTACCTGACCACATTCAGCCTGACGCCGTGGCTTTGTCTGCATCTGTTTTACGTCATGATTTTATATGGCTTTGCCTGGATGAGCGGGAACGGGTACGCCACCGCTGCCATTCCGGTTTCAGAGGCAGTCTTTTCTCATTTTTTCTGGCTCGTCCTGGTGAGCGAGGTATTGATGCTGCCGCCCTACCTCTATTGGGGTTGGCTGGTACTGCGAAAACAGAGCGTCCTGCCCCGGCAGATGGCTCTGTCCAATCCGCTGATTTTCTATCTTGCGTTGAAGCTGATAACCCTGCTTATGCCGGACAGTGCGTTTCGCCTGGCTTTTACCAACGGCCTGATGAGCGAGAGTATGGTGCTGTGGTTCGGAAGCATATTGGTGTGGCTGCGCCTGCATCGGAATCAGGAATGAAGAAGGACATGAATTTGAAAAGTGAATTTTGGCTTGTTGACGTATACACAGAAATCAGGAGAAGCATTGGATCTGCTTTCTTGCAGAGAAATAGAACAGACGATGATGGAAGTTGCTGCAAAGAACGGCAGCAGGAAGGAACATCAGCATGAAATACACAGGTCAATACTGGATCATGATCGTTCCATTTATGAAAAGACTGTTGGCGAAAAAGTATGGGCGAAAAGCTGCAAAAGAATACATCAGGAAAGCGAAGTACATCTACCGGCAAATGCTGGCCCAGGCGGAGGACATCGGTGCGAAAAATCCCATGGCGCATAACGTCTATATGTCCTTTGTGTTCATGGCTATTTGGAAAGCAGCTGACGGAGCCATTACGCCGGACGATATGCGGGACATGACCAGAGAGTTGCTGGAAATGAAAATCGTCCGAACGGTCATGGGTAGCGGCCTGAATGTCAACAAGCCAGGAGATATGGACAAACTGAGCGGGAAATTCCATAAATGCGTAGCGTGGGCGGAAGGACATCCGGAGTACCGAGATAAAACCTGGGATTTCCATTTTGACGACACACTTCACAAGTCTGGCATATACTATTATTTCACGAGATGTCCGTTAAACGATTACGCACGGGCCTACGGTTATCTGGAGATTCTGCCGGTGATGTGTGAGCTGGATTATCTGCTGGCGGGGCTGTACCACGCCAGGCTCTATCGTGAGCAGACGCTGGCAGGCGGCGGAACTATTTGCGATTACTGGTTTGTGGGAGATCAGGAGCCGGAATATTCTGCGGAAGGGTGGCGGAACGATGTACACGATGGGGAGAGATTACAGAGATGAATAAAAAGATATGGGACATCTACGCCCCGATTTATGAAAGGGCCATGCGGGGCGACCGCAAGGCATACGGCCTGATGTACGAGCGCATTCCACAGGTTATTCAGGGCATGGACGTGCTGGAGGTTGCCACAGGCCCTGGCCTGCTGGCAAAGCACGTCGCCTATGCCGCGCATAAAATGATCGCAACGGATTATTCCGACGGAATGATCAGAGAAGCGAAGAAGGGCAACTATCCTGACAATCTGACCTTTGAGGTGGCAGATGCGGAACATCTTCCCTATGGAGACGATTCCTTTGACGCAGTGATTATCGCTAACGCCCTGCACATTGTTCCAAACCCGCAGAAAGCGCTGCAGGAAATAGACCGGGTTTTGAAGGAGGACGGGCTGCTGATTGCGCCGAACTTCGTAAACCATCAAAAAGGAGCCGTCAGCGCCATATGGTCGAAGATCATCAGTATCGCCGGCGTCAAATTGGAACACCAGTGGAGCACGGCGGAATACCAGGCATTTCTGGAAGCAAACGGCTGGAACGTGGTGATGCTGGAGGAAATGTCCGCCCGGATCACGCTGGCCTATGCGGAGTGCGTCAAACAGCGATGAGCGGGAAACGCTGCTTGGAACCCCTAAGCGAATCAGGCACTGCAAGTGCATTTCTCAAAGGAATAGTATGCAGCAGTTAGTCAACGCAAACTATTTTATAAAAAGGAGACAGAAAACAATGGAGCATATATTGTGTGGAGGATTACAGGGCCATGCATGAATACTATCAGAAAAACTACGCCAAATTAAAGAAGTCCATGAATGGATACCTGAAACTGGTTTCTGCTGAATTGCAGCAGGCCAGCGGAAAGGATTATTCCGAGCTTCTGGAAGAAATCTGGGATTTCTATGACAAAAATCTGCTTGAGCATTTTCCCTACATTGGTGGGGATGATGTGAGCGGTACCGGGAACTTGACTGGAGCATATTATTTCGTGGCGATGGGTGAGGTTTTGAAGAACTACGGCGTTTCTTTAGATGAGACCGGTCATTTGATGGTGCTGTCCTACGAACGAACCTTTCTGCGGATTCCGGGATTTGCCCGAAAGCTTGCGGGAAAGATGTTCAACAGTCCGAAGATGCTGAATAAAATGTTTCAAAAGAAAGATAAGCAGAATGCAGCAAATGCGGAAAAGAATCCAGGCAGCTTCGAAACAAAAGCCATGATCCCGCCGGAAGAAGGGTATGCATTCAGCTATCATAACCTTGTATGTCCGTTAGCGAACTTCGCTAAAGAGCACGGTTACATGGAATATATGCCCTATCTTTGTAATCTGGACTATGTGATGTTCGGGGTGCTGGGTGCGCCGCTGTACCGTGAACAGACCTGTGCCTCCGGTGGGGAATATTGTGACTTTAAATTGAAGTCCGGAGCCCCTGTCCTGTCATATTGGCCGCCGGTGTTCAAGCAGGGGGATGGGTATCAGTAACAAAAACTGGAGGAACTTTATGGAAAAAAGAAACTACCGGGCTTTATTGTCGCAAAAGCAGTATCTTAAGCTGCTGACGGCGGATCTGATCAGCCGTTTACGGGCGCACTGATTGACCGGGTAAATAAGCGCATTATGATGGCACTTACTGATTTGCTGCGCTTTCTGGTTGTGCTTCTGTTTGTAGCTCTGTACATAAATGGGATGTTGACACCGGTGCTGATCGCCGCCCTGACTATGCTTACCTCCACGATTGAGGCATTCCGGATGCCGGCCGGGAGCGCAATCACGCCGCTTTTGCTGGAACCGTCCTATTATACGCTTGGAAAGGCAGCGAGTTATTCTTTTTCCCGGGTCAGTCAGCTTATGGGTTATATTGTTTCCGGCGGCTTGATAGCCCTGATCGGCTCGGCGGGTGTACTGGTTATTGACGCTGTTACATTTTTTATTTCAGCAGTTCTGATTCTCTGGATCAGGGTTACAGAAAATAATAAAACTGATGAGACAAAGGACGTGAATTTGAACCAGATTTTTTCGGATTTTAAGGAGGGAATCTCTTTTCTGAAGGGCAGCAGGATTGTGCAGATGATCAGTGTGATCGGTCTGGTTATCAATTTCGGGCTTATGCCGCTCACCGTATTTCAGACGCCGTATGTCAGCGACTATCTGAATATGGGCGCAGGCATGCTTTCCTACATCAAAATTCTGATGATGGTTGGAATGATGGTGGGAGCGTTTGTCACACCGAGGCTTCTGAAATTTAAAAAAGGGAATCTGTGCGTTGCTGCCGGTATCGGCATGGGAATATCGATCGTCTGTATGTATGTTACTCCCGATATTCATCTCGTGATCGGAAAAATGGTACTGCTGACGCTGAGCATGTTTTTTGTCGGCGTTGGCGGCGGCGTCCTGAACGTGGTGATCGGCGGCTTAATGATGGCGGCTGTGCCACAGGATAAAATGGGAAGAATGAGCGGCTTAAACGCCGCGATCATGGAGGCATCCATGCCGGTTGGGTCTTTTATCTGCTCCGCATTGGCTCTGATGCTCAATGTAACCCAGATTTTCGCACTGTTCGGCATATGTACGATTTTATTTTATATGCTGATAGGCGGATCTCACTCTGCTGATATTTTAAGCACAAATACGGAAGTAGAACAGGCTATGATGCTGCAAACTCGCCTGTGATCTGGATACCCGTTGCTATCGGATGCAGGGCTGCTTGCACTGGTACAATCTGGACTTGCCGGAAGTGATGACTGTGCGAAGACCATAGCGCCTGTTTATAAAGTAATCGGGAAGATTCCCGCAGTTTGGAATCTGTCGAACAGGATTATTGTACTTAAGGGAAGACAGGGGCATATATGAGACTTCAGGAAAATCTGTAAAGGTGGGAAAATGCGATGGTAATAACAATGATTTCAATCCTTATGATTATGGTCGGCTACTTTCTCATGCTGTACGGCGCGGTTGGCTTTATTCAGGATAAGCGGCTTTTTTCCTCCGCACCAAAAGAGAACCTGGCCGTGATTCCTGACAGAAAAGAGAGATTAAAGGGTGCGCATGTCATCGGCTGGGTGATTGTCGCAATCGCGGTACTCCTGTTTATAGGAGCTTTTGTTCTGGGTATTTGGGATGGTGTGAGAAATGGCTTTGAGACGCTGCAATACTTTGCCCGCTTTCTTATCATGCTCTATGGGATGGAGATTTACGATATCTTCTTTTTTGACTGGTATCTGCTCTGCCGCTCCAACTTTTTCCCGCATTTTTATCCGGAGACGAAGGGCATCGTGGGGCCGCAGATGTTTGGCTATAATAAGAAGGCGCATATCGCACATTTTATCGTGTATATTCCTGTCTGCGCTGCGTTGGCACTGTGCTGTGTGATGCTGTTTTCATAAAATAATGAGTGCAAGTGAGTCAGCGCGGTTTTTGCGCTTGACGAGCGACGAATGGGATAACGATTGCGTATTTTGCAATCATTATATCATGAGCAAAAGACGCTCATGATCCAATTCGCCGCTCGCCGGACGTGCGAGCACGCCCTTCTCGCTTGCGCTCATTATATCATGAAAAATCAACAGGAAAAAGGCTTTCACAATGTTCCAAAAGGTTATGAATTATGATATCATACTGAAAACAGTTTTCTGAAGCAAAGGAGTCATGCAATGTCAGAGGTTACCGACTGTGTCCTGCAAGCCATTCATTTTATCTCAAAAGGGAAAAAGCCCATTCTGATCGCCATAGATGGGAGGTGCTGCGCAGGCAAAACGACGCTGGCGCAGAGGCTGCATGAGGAAACTGGGTGCACTGTGCTTCATATGGACGATTTTTTCCTGCGCCCAGAGCAGCGGACGAGGCAGCGGTATCAGGAGCCGGGCGGCAATGTGGATTATGAAAGATTTCTGACGGAAGTCATGGAGCCGCTTACGGAGCATCGATTGTTTAATTATTGCCCGTATGACTGCAGGCGGCAGGCCCTGTCGGAGGCGGTACAGGTACAGCCGTGTGAACTTGCCGTGATTGAGGGATCCTATTGCTGTCATCCGACGCTCTGGGATTTTTATGACTTGCGGGTTTTTATGGACGTGGGAAAAGAGGAGCAGTTAAGGCGCGTTGCGCAAAGGAACGGAGAGGCAGCGCTGACAGTTTTTTCAGAAAAATGGATTCCGCTGGAGGAGGCATACTTTCAGGCGTATGATATACAAAACAAATGCGATCTTTGCTTTCAGTCCTCTGAAATGACGGCAGAGCCGTGTCATGTTAAGCCTTGATTGATGTCATGAGTATAGAATACGTTCTATTCGACATCACTGAGATGTAATGATATCGCGTTGACGAAAAAGGTGGCTTGCGATAAAGCCACCTTTTAAAGAATTTGTGTTTTTATTTCAGATAAGTTTGAAAGAAGCCTTCCATCTTATCAAACGGAATGATATCCGTCTGATCGTACAGATCTGTATGCACCGCGCCGGGGATAATCATCAGTTCTTTATTGTCGCCGGTCAGCTTCGCGAAGGCGTCTTTACTGAAATAACAGGAGTGGGCCTTCTCACCGTGGATAATGAGGACGGCATTACGGATTTCCTGGCTGTACTGCAAAATCGGCATGTTCAGAAAGGATTCACAGCCCGTCACGTTCCAGCCGCCATTGGAGTTCAAGCTGCGGGGATGATAGCCGCGCTCTGTTTTATAATAATCATAGTAATCTTTTACAAAGAACGGGGCGTCCTCCGGCAGCGGATCGACTACGCCGCCGCCCAGGGCATAGGTGCCGTTCTGATAATCTGTAATTCTCTGAGCACAGAGAGCCTTGCGTTTTTCGTAGCGGGCTTCCTCACTGTCTTCGCTGTCAAAGTAACCGTTGGCATTCACACGGGTCATGTCGTACATGGTGGAGGCGACGGTTGCCTTGACGCGGGTATCTAGGGCCGCCGTGTTTAACGCCATGCCGCCCCAGCCGCAGATGCCGATGATGCCAATTCGCTCCGGGTCTACATTATCCTGCACGGACAGATAATCCACCGCCGCCATGAAATCCTCGGTATTGATGTCAGGGGAAGCCATATAGCGAGGCTGGCCGCCGCTTTCACCGGTATAAGACGGGTCGAAGGCGATGGTCAGAAATCCACGCTCCGCCATGGTCTGGGCGTACAGGCCGGCGGCCTGTTCCTTGACCGCGCCGAAGGGGCCGCAGACTGCAATGGCCGGGAGCTTTCCGGCTGCGTTTTTCGGCACGTACCGGTCGGCTGCCAGGGTGATGCCGTAGCGGTTGTGGAAAGTCACCTTACTGTGATCTACCTTGTCACTTTTGGGGAAGGTTTTGTCCCATTCTGTTGTCAGATTCAATTTTTCTTCCATAAACATAAATGATACCTCGCTTTCTGGGTTAAAAGTCATTTTAAATTTGTCAGCCTGTGGCTGCTGTGTTGCTTTATCTTTTTTATTGTTTTATCGACGCAGATCGTTTGCTGTGACGGATTTCAATACCAGTCGTGCTTTTCACCCTTGTCCAGGGCATTGATCAGCTCCATCTCTTCGCCTGACAGCTCAAAATCATACAGGTCCAGATTTTCCCGGATATGCTCCGGATCGCTGGAGCCTGGGATCACCACTATGCCCTTCTGCAGGTTCCAGCGCAGGATCACCTGAGCGGCGGAAACCTCGTGCGTCTGGGCGATAGCGGTGATGGTTTCGTTTCCTAAAAGATCTTCCGTATATCCCCGTCCGCCGAGCGGGTACCAGCCCTGTACGACAATTCCCAGGTCCTGAATGTAGGGGATCACGTCATTTTCCTGATAGTAGGGGTGGATTTCGTTCTGCACCAGCGCCGGTGTGATATTGATCTGGGGCAGAAATTCCTCCAGCTCCTCCACATACCAGTTGGACAGACCGATGGAACGAACTTTGCCGTCCGCGACGGCCTGCTCCAGCGCCAGGTATGCTTCTACATCGTTACTTCCCGGATGGTGCAGGAGCATCATGTCAATATAGTCAAGTCCCATTCGCTTAAGCGCCTCATCGATCGCCTCTGCGGCACGGTGAAACTGGGTGGGATAGAGCTTGGTGATGACGAAAATTTCTTCCCGCGGCACATCAGAGTCTGAAACAGCCTGCCCGACAGCCGCTTCATTGCTGTACATATAGGCGGTGTCAATCAGCCTGCCTCCGCTTTCTAAAAGCGCGGCGATGGAAACAGCGCATTCCTGAGCGCTCAGGCTGTAGGTACCAAGCCCCATGATGGGCATTTCATAACCGCTGTTTAAAAGGACTTTCTTTGTTTCAAAATCAAATTCACGCACGGCAGGAACCTCACTTTCCGGCAAATTCAGGCTTTCGATCCATTCAGCCACATCATGTTCAGTTGCACTTCCGGAGAAACGATGTCCATCCATCCAGGTAACAGTATCGGAAATCAGACTGTGCAGATTTTCCACGCTGGAGCCGATGCCACTGCTGTGAGAGGTGCAGAACGGGATGATCGTTACGTTGGAAAAATCGTAGCTTTCCAGGAAGGTGCTGATAATCCTGGGAGACTGTCCGTGCCAGATGGGGTAGCCGAGGATAATGTAGTCATATTGTTCCATGCCTTCCACACTGTCTGAAATCGCGGGCCGGGCGTTAAGATCTGCCTGCTCCTGGTCGGCTCGTCCGCCGGTATAATACGCCAGATCCTCCTCCGTATAAGGGTCATCCGGAATGATTTCATAGATGTCCGCTCCGGTCGCGTCCGCAATCCACCCGGCAATCTGCTGTGTTGTTCCGGTACATGAAAAATATGCGATGAGGAGATTGCTGCCGGACAGGGCGTCGCTGGCGGACATATCAGCCGATGAGGTACCATCCGTGGATGAGTCGGAAGTGCCACTTTCATCTGCCAGAGAGTTGCCGTTGGAGCTGTTGTCTGTTCCGGCGTTTTCAAGTGCAGTATCATCCGTATCTGATCCTGTTGTGCCGTTGTTATCCGCATCGCCGGAAGAGGCAGAACTCCCTGCATTAGAACCCATACAACCGGTAAGCAGTCCAACTGCCGCGCAAATTCCGCCGGCCGCTGCCAGCTTCGTGAATTGCCGTCTGCTGTATTGTTTCATGGCACACCTCCTTTTTTATTCAGCCTGCAGACCAAATAGTCCAGACAGTCCAGCCGTTTCTGATCTGTGTGAATCTGTTCCAGTAAGGTCCTTCTGCTGTTTTGTAATGTGAGCAGCAGTTCCCGGTTGCGGCCCTCTTTTTTCAAGAGGACACAGTGGGAGATCGTTTCCTCGCCCAAACCGATGTCGATGAGATTCTGGTAAAAGCGCTGGGCTTCATTGTTTGCGTCCGGCATGATGATCCCCTCCTGCACAAATTCCTGTTATCCTGTCTGTTGCTTATATTTTATATTGCAGGGATTGAAATGGCAAATATTTAATTTCTATTTCTGGTTATTCTTGATGAGAATATCTGGAAGTAGTATAATATAAAAAATGACCTTGAGACAGTTAGAGTGCGTAAACGGGTAAAGAGGGCTTTGCTATGAGTGGAAAAGATAGGAAGCTGGAAACGGAGCAGATACAGAGAGATTAAGTTTGAAACGGAGAGGGGACGGATATTCATGGAACTGAGAGTCTTACGATATTTTATTGAAGTAGCAAGAGAGGGCAGCATCACCGGTGCGGCGCGGATACTGCATATTTCCCAGCCGACGCTGTCAAAGCAGCTGAAGGAGCTGGAGGCGGAGCTTGGCTGCAAGCTGTTTATTCGTGGCAATTATAATGTGCGCCTGACCGAGGAGGGCATCCTGCTGCGCAAGCGCGCGGAGGACATTCTGGACATGACGGACAGAACCATAGAGGAATTTCAGTCCTTAAATGATGTGACCGGCGGGGAGGTGCGGATTGGCTGTGCGGAGTCTGAGCTGATTCATCATCTGGCGGGCGCCATCAAGGACTTTCGCCTGCAATATCCGGGGCTGCGCTTTCACATCACCAGCGGCGATACCCGTGTGGTGGTAAACGATCTGGAGCAGGGGCTTTCGGATTTTGCAGTGATTGTGGAGCCGCCGGATCTGACGAGGTACAATTATCTCTCCCTGCCGGGCGGCGACACCTGGGGACTTCTGATGCGGACGGATAATCCGCTGGCGCAGAAGACAGAAATATGCCCGCAGGATCTTAAGGGCGTTCCCCTCATCAGTTCGCCCCAGTCTCTGCGGGTCGGCCTTCCCAGATGGTGCGGGGAGGCGGTCGACCAGCTGAATATGGTGGGAACCGTCAATCTGTTTTATAATGGGTCGGTTTTTGTAAAAGAAGGGTTGGGGTGCCTGCTGGTCTTTGACCGGCTGGCAGATGTCAGTGAGGAGAGCGGCCTGTGCTTCAGGCCGCTGACGCCGAAGCTGGAGACGAAAATGTATATCATATGGAAGAAATACCAGGTCTTTTCGCCGATTGCGGAGAGACTGGTGGAGTTTTTAAAGGAGCGTTTTTCATAAAAGTTCCCTGGCCAGCGCGCCGAATTTGCCGAACGCATCCGCGCTAAACAGCACCTGATCGCAGGCGTCAAAGGTCATCACCACTTCCGGCCAGTAAACCATGGCTGCATCCACAAAGCTGAGCCTGTGTTTTCCCAAAGGCAGTTCATCCCCGCCCTTCACGATTATACGCCGTGTACAGTAATCCCCGCCGAAAAACTGACGGACCATATTGAAGGCCAATTCTTAAAAAAAGAGGAAAACCCGTGCTTTCCCGTCTTGAAATATGACAGCTGATTCGGTATAATGTCCAGTAAGCAATGAGACGCGTGTCAGTTTTCGGGTGCCTTGGGGTAGGGCGCATGAAATAAAAGTCTAATATCCAAGCTCTTAGCCATGTAAACATGGCACGAGCCTGGCTATTGACAACACTTTTAAAGCAAAAGAAAAGGTATCATGTATACGGGTGGAGGAACGCCGATGGGAGAAAAATCACAGCAGAAAAAAAAGTACATTGTAGAGAAGGCCAGACAGGTCTTCATTGAGAAGGGCTACAGAAGTGTCACGATGAAGGATATCATCGACGCCTGTGAGATCAGCCGCGGAGGCCTGTACCTGTATTTTTCCAGTACACAGGAGATTTTCCTGGAGGTCTTAAAGCAGGACGCTGACGCAGGCGATGATGTTTTCAGCAGGAAGCTGGATGAGAATTCCACGCCGCTTGACATCCTGCAGGTTTTTCTGGACGCGCAGAAGGCGGAGCTGATGGGCATGGAACAGACCCTGACCATGGCTACCTATGAGTACGCATTCGCCTACCAGCTAAAGGGCAAGGATAATTTCGTCAGAGAGCAGTTCCGCGCGGCGGTGAAGGCGCTGGAGCAGCTGCTGACACAGTGCGCGAAACAGGGTGAGATTTACTGCGACAATCCGGCGGGCGCGGCGCGCCAGATCATGTATACGATTGAGGGTCTGAAGGTCAGCATGCTGACCATGAAGCCGTCAGCGGCGCAGATTGAGGAGCAGTTTACTTTGATCTGGGCGAACCTTGGTCTTGTGCTGGAGGAAGAAACGGCATAATTATTTTTTACTACGAAAGGACTTACCATGGGTAATGTAAAACGGATCTACGTGGAGAAAAAGGCCCCCTTTGCGGTGAAGGCGAAGGAACTGCAGGCCGATTTTACCGACTATCTGGGCATTTCGACCATCACCGGTGTCAGAGTGCTGATCCGCTATGATGCGGAGAATCTGACGGAGGAGACTTTTGAAAAAGCGTGCCGCACGGTCTTCGCGGAGCCGCCGGTGGATGACTGCTATGAGGAGGATTTCCCGCGTGAGGAAAGCGACCGCGTTTTCAGCGTGGAATATCTGCCGGGACAGTTTGACCAGCGGGCTGATTCAGCCGCGCAGTGTATCCGCTTTTTAAATGAAAACGAGGAACCGATCATCAAAACTGCCGTCACCTATGTCATTTCCGGCGGTATCTCAGAGGAAGAACTGGCTAAGATCAGACACTACTGCATTAACCCGGTCGATTCCAGAGAAACCGGCACGGAAAAGCCCGACACCCTCGTCACGAAATATGAGGAGCCGGAGAATGTCAGAATTCTGGATGGCTTTGCTGCCATGGATGAGGGTGAGCTTCGCGGCCTTTGCGCGTCGTTGAATCTGGCGATGACCTTCCAGGATTTTTTACATATTCAGCGCTATTTCCGCGATGAGGAGAAGCGTGATCCGTCCATGACGGAGATCCGGGTACTTGACACCTATTGGTCCGACCACTGCCGGCATACAACTTTTTCCACCGAACTGAAGGATATCACAATTGAGGACGGTTATTACGCGACCCCGATCCAGACGACCTTCGAGAGCTATCTGGATACCCGGGAGGAGTTATATAAAGACCGTCCGGACAAATTTATCTGTCTGATGGATCTGGCGACCATCGGCATGAAAAAACTGAAAAAAGACGGCAAACTGGACGACATGGAGGAGAGCGATGAGATCAATGCCTGCTCCGTGGTAGTTCCTGTGGAGATGGAGTACGACGGGCGTACCGAGACGGAGGAGTGGCTTATTTTCTTTAAAAATGAGACACATAATCATCCTACCGAGATCGAGCCCTTCGGCGGCGCGGCGACCTGCTTAGGCGGCGCCATCCGCGACCCATTGAGCGGCAGAGGTTACGTCTATCAGGCCATGCGTGTGACCGGTGCGGCGGACCCGACGGTTCCCGTATCCGAGACTTTAAAGGGCAAGCTTTCCCAGAGAAAATTAGTCCGCGGCGCGGCCGGCGGTTATTCTTCTTATGGGAACCAGATTGGACTGGCAACCGGCTATGTGAAGGAAATCTATCATCCGGATTATGTGGCGAAGCGGATGGAAATCGGCGCGGTCATGGGCGCGGCGAAGCGCGAGAATGTGAAGCGCCTGACTTCCGACCCGGGTGATGTGATTATTTTACTGGGCGGCCGTACCGGGCGAGACGGTATTGGCGGTGCTACCGGCTCTTCCAAGGCACACACTGTCTCTTCCATTGAAGTCTGCGGCGCGGAGGTGCAGAAGGGCAACGCGCCTACTGAGCGCAAACTACAGAGAATGTTCCGCAGACCCGAGGTCAGCAGACTGATTAAAAAGTGCAACGACTTCGGCGCGGGTGGCGTTTCCGTGGCGATTGGCGAGCTGGCCGACGGCTTACAGGTAGATCTCGACAAGGTGCCGAAAAAGTATGCCGGTCTGGATGGTACGGAGCTTGCCATTTCCGAATCCCAGGAGCGTATGGCTGTTGTGGTGGACCCTGCGGATGTCGCGGAGTTTATGAAATACGCGGATGAGGAAAATCTCGAGGCCGTGGAGGTAGCAGTGGTTACAAAAGAGCCGAGGCTGGTTTTAAGCTGGCGCGGCGAGAAGATTGTCGATCTCTCCAGAGCGTTCCTCGACACCAATGGCGCGCATCAGGAGACGGCCGTGACGGCTGAACTGCCGGACGAGAAGGCGAATGTTCTGCATCAGTACGCTGTCCCGAAAGTGGAGAAAGATTTAGAGAATGGAGATGTGAAGGCTGCCTGGCTTGACACGCTCTCTGATCTGAATGTCTGTTCGCAGAAGGGTCTGGTGGAGATGTTTGACGCCTCCATCGGTGCGGGCAGTGTGTATATGCCCTATGGCGGTGTCAGTCAGCTGACTGAGACGCAGGCCATGGTTGCGAAGCTTCCTGTGCTGGAGGGCAAAACCGATCTGGTCACCATGATGAGCTATGGCTTTGACCCGTATGTATCCAGCTGGAGCCCCTATCACGGCGCGGTGTATGCCGTGCTGGAGTCCTTGAGCAGGATTGTGGCGAACGGCGGTGATTACCGCACGGTGCGCTTTACCTTCCAGGAATATTTCCGCAGGATGAACGAGCAGCCTGCGCGCTGGAGTCAGCCTTTCCTGGCGCTGCTTGGCGCGTTTGATGCGCAGCTGGGCTTTGGTCTGCCCTCCATCGGAGGCAAGGATTCCATGTCCGGTTCGTTCGGCGATATCGACGTGCCGCCCACGCTGGTTTCCTTTGCGGTGGATACCGCGAAGGCGGGCAATATCATTTCGCCTGAACTGAAAAAGGCCGGCAATGTGCTGGTACGCTTCCGCATTGAGAAAGACGAGTATGACCTGCCGGTATATTCTGACGCCATGCGTACCTATGATGTGATCTTAAACGCGATGGAGGACGGTGATATAGCATCTGCTTATGCGCTGGATTCATACGGTCTGGCGGCAGCGCTTTCCAAGATGGCCTTTGGCAATGGTCTGGGAGTTCAGATTGCGGACGATATTGCTGCAAAGGAACTGTTTGAAAACGCACTTGGCGATCTGGTAGTGGAATGTTCTCAGAATACGGCTGAAGAACTGCTTGAACAGGATATCGATGCGGAAATTGTGGCGCAGGTGACAGAGAATCCAGTATTTCGGGTGGGAGAAACCTGCATTGCATTTGCGGAGGTACTGACTGCCTGGAAGAAGCCGCTGGAGAGAGTCTTCCCCACCAAAGCCGTGAAGGGGACTGAAAAAGTGGAATCTCCTCTGTATCGCGCTGACAGTATTTATGTGTGCAGCCACAAAATCGGGCAGCCTACCGTGTTTATTCCGGTATTTCCGGGTACCAACTGCGAGTATGACAGCGCGAAGGCCTTTGAGCAGGCCGGCGCGAAAACTGTGACAAAGGTCTTTAAAAACCGCTCTGCGGCCGATATCCGTGAGAGTGTGGAGGTTTTTGAGCGTGCGATTGAAAAGGCGCAGATTATCATGTTCCCGGGCGGCTTTTCCGCGGGGGATGAGCCGGACGGCAGCGCCAAGTTCTTTGCCACCGCCTTCCAGAACGAGAAGATCAGAGAGGCAGTCATGAAGCTCCTGAATGAGAGGGATGGCTTGGCGCTCGGCATCTGCAATGGCTTCCAGGCACTGATCAAGCTGGGACTGGTGCCGGGAGGCGGGATCGTGGGGCAGGATCATAACGCGCCCACGCTGACCTATAACACGATCAATCGTCATATCTCCAAAATGGTATACACCAGGGTTGTCTCCGACAAGTCTCCGTGGCTTGCAGGCGCGAAGCTGGGCGGTGTCTACTGCAATCCGGCGTCCCATGGCGAGGGCCGTTTTGTGGCGAACAAAGACTGGATTGAGAAGTTATTTGCGAACGGTCAGGTGGCGACTCAGTACTGTGATCCGCAGGGAAATGTATCCATGGATGAGGAGTGGAATATCAACGGCTCTTACGCGTCCATTGAGGGAATCACTTCTCCTGATGGTCGTGTTTTCGGCAAGATGGCGCATGCGGAGAGAAAGGGTGATCACGTCGCGATTAACATTTACGGGGAGCAGGATCTGAAGCTGTTTGAATCCGGTGTTGCGTATTTTGAATAAAATGTCAGCTATCCAGACATAATATGACAAATTACGAAAAAGATTGAGCAATAAGGGCGGGAACACACTGCACGTGTTCCCGCCCTTATTGTTTCTGTATTTATGGAAGGCGATGACAGGGCATCAAATGCCCGTGATGTGGCTGCCCGTTACCATAGCTTCTCTGCGGATTTTTGCGATTTATTCATCCGCCAGCCTCACAGTATTTTTCCCATAATAAATGGCGTAGGATCTGTTTGCCCAGTAATCCGGATCCGTTGTGATATCCGCAAAATAGAGCAGATATGGATAGGAAGTAAATGGCTCCAGGACTGCATCCGTAATCGTTACATCCTCCAGAATTTCCATTCGCTCCAGATGCTCCTCGGAATAAGTCTGTGCTTCTCCTGTATAAAGATCATGGATAGCAGAGAATGTGGTCACATGATTTCCCTCCCAGAGATACAAAATAAAGAACAGCCCGATTATGCAGATGAACCATCCTGGCAACAGGAAGCAGGCTCGATCTTGTGTCACAGATTTCTTTTCAAATCTTCTTAAGACCCAGCCCACCCAGTAAAGCTCATTTCCGTAGAGCCATATATAAAATGTCCAGCGATAAATATTCTGAACTCTTCCCATGCCTGTAATGCCAAGGGTATAGAGGGTGGGCGTAAACTGTGCCGCAAATACACAGAAGGAAATGAACGTAACCAGTGCAGGAAGAGGGTAGGCAAAGTCTTTCTTTTTGACAATGTTGGCGAATAACGGAAGGAAAAGCAGCGCAAGAAGGATGCAGGCCGGGACGGAATACACAGCGATATATTCTGCGGCTTCTTTAAGGGAGCGCAGGATTGCGGCAAAAGCAGAGTAGCCAGTGGTATCTGCCAATGAAAGACGAACCTGATTGCCCGGTGCCAGCACGTTGACAAAGAAACCGAGAAGATAGAGAATAAACCCGGCAGTGACAAAGCATTTTGCCGGATGTTTGCGATACCAGAACCAGGCGGTCGTCAGGAAATAGATGCACAGCATGCCGATTAATGAGATATAGGTTCCGCCGGATACCATAAAGGTCATAAGGACGACGCCAATGTACAGGAGAACTCTTTTCCATCTTTTCTGTGGATAACAGTACAGCAGAACCAACATCGCACATAAAAGCATTGCTTCACTGTACGGGCAGGTATAAGATACAGCTCCGCAGATCCAGTAAAATGCTTCCACCGGATAGGGCGTCAGAAGAACCTGCAGACAAATAACACAGATGGAAATAATAGCAGAACGGAAAAAATCCGCATGAAATAATCGGATAAGAATCACCAGAAAGAGAAACAGTTCCGACAGTACGAAGCAGGTCAATGTAATATAAGTTGACATATAATAGGAATTCTCCAGACAAGGTCCCATAATGAGTATGAGGAGTCCCTGCGCCGTAACGATTCCGGCCCACTCCTTCCAGAAATCCTGGCAATAGGTGACAATGGAGGCAAAAAGTTGCAGTATGGAATGAGATTCAGCCCATATCTGACTGGCAACCGTGGCATATGATATGTCATCCATGCTCATAAAATTATAATGGCTGATGACATACAGGGGAATTAGTGTAATCAGCAGTAAAAAAATCGTTCCTGCAAAGATGATTTTCAGCTGTGTGTTTTCATTTGGAAGTATCTTTTTCATTAATAATGACCTGCCTTCTCGTTACCGCTGCGAGTGCATCAAATGCTTCGCAGGCAATGAATTTCCTGATTTTAATCGTGCCTTATTCTTCAGCCAGTCTTACGGAATTTTTCCCGTAGTAAGCGGCGAGTGCCTTGTTTGCCCAGTTGTCCGGATCTACTGTAATGTCTTCCGGGTAGAGCAGATATGGACAGTATGAGTAGGGCTGGAAAATTACATCTGTGACAGTTTCGTCGTTCAGTATTACCAGACGTTCCTGATATTCTTCGTAATAAGTCTGCGCACCGCCGTGCGTCAGATCATATACGGCAGAGACAGTGGTGATCAGATCACCACCCCAGAAGCTTAAGACATAGATCATGGCAATTCCGCCTAAGATCCATCCCGGCAGCAGGTAACAGGGCCGCTTCTGTGAGGAAGCCTTCTTTTCAAATCTCTGCATCACCCAGCCGATCCAGTAAAGCTCATTTGCGTAAAGCCAGATATACATTGTCCAGCGATAAATATTCTGGATTCTTCCGGTGCCTGTAATGCCAAGCGTATAAAGAGTGGGCGTAAACTGTGCCGCGAACACACAGAAGGAAATCAGAGTAATCAGAGCCGGCAGGGGATAAGTAAAGTCTTTTTTCCTGACGATATTGGCGAACAGTGGAATGAACAGCAGCGCCAGCAGGATACAAGGCGGAATTGAATACACGGCGATATATTCCGCAGCTTCTTTAAAGGAACGAACGATTGCGATGACAGGAGGGTAACCTTCCATATCTGATATGGAAAGACGCACCTGGTTGCCCGGCGCCAGTACATTGATAAAGAAACCGGTCAGATAGAGAATCAGCCCGGCGGTGACAAAAATTTTTGCCGGATGACTGCGATACCAAAACCATGCAACTGTCAGGAAATAGACACACAGCATTCCGATCAGCGTGACATAGGTTCCACCGGATACCATGAAGGTCATCAGGACAATGCCAGTATAAAGGACAATTTTTTTCCATCGTTTCCCGGGATTACAATACAGCAGTATCAGCATTGCGCATAAAAGCATCGCTTCACTGTAAGGACAGGTATAGGATACGGCTCCGCAGATCCAGTAAAACGATTCATTCGGGTAGGGCGTCAGAAGAACCTGCAGGCAGATGATGCAGATGGAAATGATGGCAGAGCGAAAAAAATCTGCATGAAATAATCGAATGAGGATCACCAGAAAAAGGAGAAGTTGTGATAGTACGAAGCTGGTCAGTGTAATATAAGTAGTCATATAATATGCATTTTCCAGAAAAGGCCCCATAATGAGTATGAGAAGTCCCTGGGCTGTAACAATTCCGGCCCAGTCATACCAGAAATCCCGGCAGTAGCTGATAATGGAAGCGAAAAGCTGTAGTACAGAGTGGGATTCGTTCCATATCTGTATAGCGGTTGCGGCATATGACATATCGTCCATACTCATAAAATTATAATGGCTGATGATATATAAAGGGATTAATACCCCGAGCAACACAAAAATTACCCCGGTAAAGATGATTTTAAGCTGTGTATCTTCGTTTGAAAGTATTCTTTTCATTTGCATACCTGCTTTCATAAGGCTGCCGCAAATTATACGGAAGAGAATTTGCGGAGTAAAGGATTTTCTTGTTTTTAAATACAAAACCAGTAAGATTATAAAACTGCCCTGTCAGAATTGCAAGCAATATATTCGGCTACCGGTTTCATGATGGCGCGTCCCCATGGCTGAAGCCGGGAAACTCTTTCCAGACGCTGCGCAGAAAACTCGTTGCCCTTTTTTCACGACCGTGTTATACTATGAGCGTTTGAGGATGTGAAACTGAGAATGATCCAGGAGAGCGGCAGTCGCGGCAAAATGAAGAATGTCATGGGCCGGTCAGAAAAACGCCGCGAATGAGTATCCGGGGAAGAGAAAGCTTCGGTGGCAAAGAGAGGGCGAAGATACATGAAAGCATATTTAATTCTGGAAGATGGTACTGTATTTACAGGCAAACACTTCGGCGCTGACAAGGAAATCATCAGCGAGATCGTATTCAACACTTCCATGGCCGGTTATCTGGAGGTCCTGACCGACCCTTCCTATGCGGGACAGGCGGTCTGCATGACCTATCCGCTGATCGGCAATTACGGCGTCTGCCTGGATGATATGGAGTCCAGACGGCCATGGCCGGACGGATTTATCGTGCGGGAGGTGTCCAGACTACCGAGCAATTTCCGCTGCGACATGTCTTTACAGGAGTTTATGGAAGAATATGAAATTCCGGGCATCAGCGGCATCGATACCAGAGCGCTGACCCGGATTTTGCGCGAAAAGGGCACGATGAACGGTATGATCACCACAGACGAAGGATACGAGCTGGATAAAATCCTGCCCAGGCTTCATGCCTACCGGACGGGAAACGTGGTGGATAAAGTGACCTGCAGTGCGCCTTATTATGTGCCGGGAGTCTTGCAGCTTTCGGATAATGGTCCTTTAAGCGGCAGCGCGGACTTTGACCCGGAGGCTTACAAAGCTGGTATCCGCGAGAAAAAACCTTCTCTCGTGCGTACCTTAAACGGGAAAGGCAAAAAGGTGGCGCTGCTGGATCTGGGCGCCAAGAAAAATATCGCCGCTTCTCTGGCGGCCCGCGGCTGTGATGTGACCGTGTACCCTGCGCGGACGCCTGCGCTGGAGATTCTGGAGGATAAACCGGACGGCATCATGCTTTCCAACGGCCCCGGAGACCCAAAGGACTGCGGCGGCATTATTGATGAAATCTACAAATTATATAAATCTGATATTCCGATTTTTGCCATTTGTCTGGGGCATCAGCTGATGGCGCTCGCGACCGGGGCGGATACACATAAATTAAAATACGGGCACCGCGGCGGCAATCACCCTGTGAAGGACTTAGAGACCGGCAGAGTCTATATTTCCTCCCAGAACCATGGTTATGTGGTGGACACGGACAAACTGGATCCTAAGGTGGCTGTCCCTGCCTTTATCAATGTCAATGACGGGACCAACGAGGGCTTGAAGTACACGGGCAAGAATATTTTCACCGTGCAGTTCCACCCTGAGGCCTGCCCTGGCCCGCAGGACTCAGGCAGCCTGTTTGATAAGTTTATTCAGATGATGGAGGTGCGTTGAAATGCCCAAAAATCCCAATGTAAAGAGAGTGATGGTCATCGGCTCCGGCCCCATTGTGATCGGCCAGGCGGCGGAGTTTGATTATGCTGGCACCCAGGCCTGCCGTTCCTTAAAAGAGGAGGGTGTGGAGGTCATATTAGTCAACTCCAACCCTGCCACCATCATGACCGACAAAGATATCGCGGACAAGGTTTATATTGAACCGCTGAACGCCAGAGTGCTGGAACAGATTATTATAAAGGAAGAGCCCGACTCCATCCTGCCCAACATGGGCGGGCAGGCCGGTCTGAACTTAGGCATGGAGCTGGAAGAGAGCGGCTTTTTAAAGGAGCACAATGTCACTCTGCTCGGCACAACCGCGGAGACAATCCGCAACGCCGAGGGACGCCAGGAATTCAAGGACCTGATGGAGCGCATTGGTGAGCCCTGCGCCGCTTCCAAAGTGGTGGAGAGTATCGAGGAGGGAATTGCATTCACTAACCAGATCGGCTATCCTGTGGTGCTCAGGCCGGCCTATACGCTGGGCGGCTCCGGCGGCGGCATCGCGCACAATCAGGTGGAGCTGGAGGAAATCCTCGAAAACGGCCTCCGCCTGTCCCGCGTGGGGCAGGTGCTGGTGGAGCGCTGCATCGCCGGCTGGAAGGAGATCGAGTACGAGGTCATGCGTGACAGTGCCGGCAACTGCATCACTGTCTGCAACATGGAGAATATCGATCCCGTCGGCGTGCATACCGGCGACTCCATCGTAGTGGCGCCTTCCCAGACGCTCTCCGACAAGGAGTACCAGATGCTGCGCACCTCCGCGCTGAAGATTATCAATGAATTAAAAATCACCGGCGGCTGCAACGTGCAGTTCGCACTGCATCCGACCAGCTTTGAATATTGTGTCATCGAGGTCAATCCCCGTGTGAGCCGTTCCTCGGCCCTCGCCAGCAAGGCCACCGGCTACCCGATTGCAAAAGTGGCTGCAAAAATTGCCCTGGGATACACTCTGGATGAAATTAAAAATGCAATTACCGGCAAAACCTATGCCAGCTTTGAACCGGCGCTCGACTACTGCGTGGTTAAAATGCCGCGCCTGCCCTTCGATAAATTCATCACGGCCAAGCGCACGCTGACCACCCAGATGAAGGCGACTGGCGAGGTCATGAGCATCTGCGACAATTTTGAAGGCGCGCTGATGAAGGCCATCCGTTCCTTAGAGCAGCATGTGGACTGTCTTTTAAGCTATGATTTCTCGAATCTGAGGGGTGAGGATCTGCTGGAGCGCTTAAAGATCGTGGATGATCAGCGAATCTGGGTCATTGCGGAGGCCATCCGCCAGGGAGTCAGCGAGGAAACCATTCACGAGATTACGCAGTACGACCTCTGGTTTATTGATAAAATCGCCATTCTGGTGGAGATGGAACAGCGTTTGCAGTCGGAGGAGCTGACTGTGGATCTGTTAAAGGAAGCCAAGCGTATTGAGTTCCCGGACAATGTCATTGCCCGCCTGACCGGGAAGACAGAGACGGAAATCAGGGACATGCGCTATGCAAACGGCATAGTGGCAGCCTTCAAAATGGTGGATACCTGTGCGGCGGAGTTCGCCGCCGAGACGCCCTATTATTATTCTGTTTTCGGTTCCGGGACTGAGGTGGAGGAGACTTGTGACCGCAAAAAGGTGCTGGTCCTAGGTTCCGGTCCCATTCGCATCGGCCAGGGTGTAGAGTTTGATTACTGTTCCGTCCACACGACCTGGTCCTTTGCCCGGGCAGGCTATGAGACCATCATTATCAATAATAACCCGGAGACCGTCTCCACTGACTTTGACATCGCGGACAAGCTGTATTTTGAACCGCTGACGCCGGAGGATGTGGAGAACGTGGTCCGTATGGAAAAGCCGGACGGCGCGGTGGTGCAGTTCGGCGGTCAGACCGCCATCAAGCTGACGGAGTCCCTGATGAAAATGGGCGTGCCGATCCTGGGCACGAAGGCCGAGGATGTGGATGCGGCCGAGGACAGGGAGCTCTTTGATGAGATTCTGGAGCAGACGCAGATCCCGAGGGCTGCAGGCGGCACTGTCTTTACGGCTGAGGAAGCCAAAGAAGTGGCGAATCGCTTAGGCTACCCGGTGTTAGTCAGACCATCCTATGTTCTGGGCGGCCAGGGCATGCAGATTGCGACCTGCGATCAGGAGATCGAAGAGTTCATGGCTGTGATCAACCGTTATGCCCAGGACCACCCCATTCTGGTGGACAAATACCTGATGGGCAAGGAAGTGGAGGTGGACGCGGTCTGCGACGGTACGGATATTTTAATTCCGGGCATCATGGAGCATATCGAGAGAACTGGCGTACACTCCGGCGACTCTATTTCGGTTTATCCGGCGCCGTCGCTCACGCCGACGGTCAAGGAAAAGCTGGGCGATTATACCGCCCGTCTGGCCAGGGCACTCCATGTGAAGGGCATGATCAATATTCAGTTTATCGTGATCGGCGAGGACGTGTATGTGATCGAGGTCAATCCCCGTTCCTCCCGGACCGTGCCTTATATCAGTAAGGTTACCGGTATTCCGATTGTAGATCTGGCAACCAGAGCCATCCTCGGAGAGACCATCCGCGGGATGGGCTATGAGCCGGGCATCCAGCCGGAGGCACCGTATTTTGCCATCAAGATGCCGGTATTCTCCTTTGAGAAAATCCGCGGCGCGGAGATCAGCTTAGGTCCTGAAATGAAGTCCACCGGCGAGTGTCTGGGGATCGCGCCTACCTTTGAGGAGGCGCTGTACAAGGCATTTCTGGGCGCAGGCGTTGACCTGCCGAAATATAAGCAGATGATTATCACGGTCAAGGACGCGGACAAGCCGGAAATTGTGGAGATTGCCAAGCGCTATGACCGCCTGGGCTACATCATCTACGCGACCAGAAGCACCGCAAAGGTGCTGCAGGAGGCGGGTATCAAGGCCAGAAAGGTCAATAAAATCAACCAGGAATCACCCACGGTCATGGACCTGATCCTGGGACACAAAATCGACCTGGTCATCGACACGCCCACACAGGGCCGCAACAAGCACCGCGACGGTTTTTTAATCCGCCGTACCGCGATTGAAACAGGTGTCTACTGTATTACAGCCCTGGATACCGCGAATGCCCTCGTGACCAGTCTGGAGAATAAGCAGGAGAAGCTGCACCTGATTGATATCGCACAGATATCCAGGAAATGAGCGCAGCCTGTCTGAAGGTATCATCAGTCCCTTATGAATTCACTGCATGGAACGGGCCGGTTTATACTTTCAAACCGACTGCAAATAGCAACAAAAAGACACAATATCTTGATTTTTCTGTTGCAATTCGCCACAAGATGTAGTACACTGGATAGGCACGAACACCGATATCATCACAGAAAGCATCAATATATGGGGAGAAAGCAATGAAAATCATTAAACGAAGCGGCACGGAGGTGCAGTTTGACCTGGATAAAATCACGGCAGCGGTGATCAAAGCCAACAACAGCGTGCCGGAAGCCGAAAAGATGACCAAGGAGCAGATCGCCGTGATTTCGGCCAACATGCGCACGATCTGTGAGGGTCAGACCAGGGCACTGAACGTGGAGGAAATCCAGGATCTGGTGGAGAACCAGATCATGAATCAGCGCGCGTTCTCCGTGGCGAGGAACTATATCACTTATCGCTACAAGAGGGCCATGGTCAGAAAGTCCAATTCCACTGATCAGCAGATTTTAAGTCTCTTAGAGTTTGACAACGAGGAAGTCAAGCAGGAGAACTCCAACAAAAACCCCGCTGTCAACAGCGTACAGCGCGATTACATGGCCGGTGAGGTAAGTAAGGATATTACCAGGCGTTTCCTGCTGCCGCAGGACATCGTGGAAGCGCACGAGCAGGGTATTATTCATTTCCATGATGCGGATTATTTCGCACAGCACATGCATAACTGCTGTCTGGTGAATTTGGAGGACATGCTGCAGAACGGCACTGTTATCAGCGAGGCTATGATTGAGAAGCCGCACAGTTTCTCCACGGCCTGCAACGTGGCAACGCAGGCGGTGGCGCAGATTGCCAGTTCCCAGTACGGCGGCCAGAGTATTTCCTTAGCGCACCTGGTTCCCTTTGTGCAGGTCAGTCGTGACAAATACCGTCAGAAGGTGGCGGAGGAATTCGCCGCCTGCGGTATTGAAGCCGACCAGGAGACGATTAATCACGTAGCGGAAATCCGTGTGAAGGAAGAGGTCAAGCAGGGCGTCCAGATGATTCAGTATCAGGTGATTACGCTGATGACGACCAACGGCCAGGCACCCTTCATCACGATCTTCATGTATTTAAATGAAGTGGAAGAGGGACAGATGCGCGATGACCTCGCGATGGTGATCGAGGAGGTGCTGCGTCAGCGCATGCAGGGCATCAAAAATGAAAAGGGTGTTTACATTACGCCTGCTTTCCCGAAACTCATTTACGTTCTGGAGGAAAATAATGTCCGCGAGGGTACGCCTTACTGGTACCTGACCCAGTTGGCTGCGGCCTGCACTGCAAAGCGCATGGTACCGGACTATATTTCAGAGAAAATCATGCTTCGCGACAAGGTCGATAAAAACGGAGAGGGGCACTGCTACACCTGTATGGGCTGCCGTTCCTTCCTGACACCGTATGTCGATCCTGAGACCGGAAAGCCCAAGTATTACGGCCGCTTCAACCAGGGCGTGGTGACCATCAATCTGGTGGATGTGGCCTGCTCCTCCAACAGAGATATGCAGAAGTTCTGGGAGATCTTCGATGAGCGTCTGGATTTATGCTACAGGGCGCTGATGTGCCGTCATAAGCGCCTGGAGGGCACCCGCTCCGATGTGGCTCCGATTCTGTGGCAGCACGGCGCGCTGGCACGTTTAGAGAAGGGCGAAACCATTGATAAGCTTCTGCATGGGGGCTATTCCACGATTTCCTTGGGTTACGCCGGCCTGTGTGAGTGTGTCCGCTATATGACGGGCAAATCTCACACGGATCCGTCCGCCACTCCGTTTGCGTTGGAAATCATGCAGCACATGAACGACGCCTGCGCGAAGTGGAAAAAAGAGCAGAACATCGATTTCGGTCTTTACGGAACGCCTCTGGAATCCACCACTTATAAGTTCGCAAAATGCCTGCAGAAGCGCTTTGGCAAAATTCCGGGCGTTACGGACAAAAATTATATCACCAACAGTTACCATGTGCATGTGACAGAGGAAATCGATGCTTTCGAGAAGCTGAAGTTTGAGGCGCAGTTCCAGAAGCTTTCTCCCGGCGGCGCCATCAGCTATGTGGAAGTGCCCAACATGCAGAACAACATCCCGGCTGTGCTCTCCGTCATGCAGTACATCTACGACAATATTATGTACGCGGAGCTCAATACCAAGAGTGATTACTGTCAGGTCTGCGGCTATACCGGCGAGATCCAGATCGTGGAGGAGGACGGCAAGCTCCTCTGGGAGTGCCCCAACTGCCACAACCGCGACCAGAACAAGATGAATGTCGCCCGCCGTACCTGCGGCTACATCGGCACTCAGTTCTGGAACCAGGGTCGTACGCAGGAAATCAAGGAGAGGGTGCTGCACCTGTAAGGGATTGTCCGGCACTGATGTGTTCATTTACAATTTAGTTTGAGATATAACAATTTAGTTAGAGACAAAAGAAATTGTTTGCAAAATCCGAATTACAATTTAGTATAAGTTTCCCAATCTGCCGGACTATATAGCCCCGGCAGACTGAGGATTTTT
>JAJQHY010000076.1 GCA_021199495.1 Lachnospiraceae bacterium
CGCCGGAGCTATGAGCGGAATCCTAAATCCCACAAAAAAAGTGATTGAGCCTTTTAAAGGCCCAAAAAAGGGCGAATCGGGCATTCATGGACATTTTATCCAGAATGCCCATTTTTGCGTTTCTAAATGCGGACAAAAGGAATTTTAACAAAGAATTGGAGGTTACAGAATGAAAATGAATCAGGTGAAAACTTTGCTGACGGCAGTCGCCATGTTTGACATGGCCTATGTAGGTTTTGTCAGTGCGGAGGATATGATTTACCGCATCAAAAAGTGGAGGAAAAAGAAAAAGAAGTCCAACGTGTCTTTGCTGGATGAGGCTGAAGACTTTGATCTGGATTGGGATGGGGACGAAGATTTCGACCTGGACTGGTTGGATGATGAGGACTTCGATCTGGATGTGCCAGACGAAGAGGATGAGGCAGGCAACGAAGACGATGAAGATGAAGCAGAAGATTTGACCGTACTGACAAAGGACATCATGAAAAGGGCATCACATACCATCCCTGTGAGGCGGATTGTGGAGATGATATATGATCAGCCGGAGGTCCGGCCGCTCTTACGCTGCCTGAAATATGAGGAAAAGGCAGCAGCGAGCAGCCTTCTGTCAGCTTATATCGGCTATCTGGCGGACGAGGCACCGGAGGCAGAACAGACCTTCCCGGTGCTGATGGAGCTTTTGAATCTGACGGATACGGATCCGGGGATAAACCATCAGGGGCTGGCAGAACAGGTCCTGGAGGAAAGCGCAGTGGGAACCGACGGCGTACCGTCATACCTTGTGGATTACAGGGTTTACCGGGCCACCTTAAGGCAGTTTGATTTTGTGGATAAGTGCAGGGTAGTGGAGGCCTGCCGGCTGATCATCGGGATTGTGATGGTCAGGCTGGGGATTGCCTTTGTTTCGTATGATAAAGCGGGGGTGGCATGATATGCAGCTTGTGATTGCAGAGAAGCCGTCCGTTGCGCAGAGTTTAGCAAGGGTTTTAGGCGCGAGAAAGCGGGAAGACGGATATGTTGAGGGAAACGGGTATCTGGTGAGCTGGTGTGTCGGCCACCTGGTGGAGCTGGCGGCACCTGATGATTATGACCCGCGCTATAAAAAGTGGTCAAAGGAAGACCTGCCGATCCTGCCTGCAGAATGGAAATATCAGGTTTCGGCTGCGACAAAGAAGCAGTTTGATATCCTGAAACAGCTGATGAACCGGAAAGATGTCTCGGAAATTATCTGTGCGACAGACGCCGGGCGCGAGGGCGAACTGATCTTCCGGCTGGTGTATCATCAGTGCGGATGTAAAAAGCCGTTCCTCCGGCTCTGGATTTCCAGCATGGAAGACAGCGCCATCCGGGAAGGTTTTGCCAACCTGAAACCGGGAAGTGAATATGACAGCTTATATGAAGCGGCTCTTTGCCGGGAGCGTGCCGACTGGATTGTCGGAATGAACGCGACCCGGCTTTTTTCTGTCCTTTACGGCAGGACGCTCCATGTGGGGAGAGTGGTTTCACCTACTCTTGCGATGGTGGTGCTGCGGGAGGCGGAGATTGACGCCTTTGTGCCGGAACCTTTTTATACTGTGAATATCGCATTGTCGAAGGTAAATGCGGCGAGCGGACGTATCAAAGAAAAAGTTGCGGCGGAATCCCTTGCCGGGGCGTGCGTGGGAGAAACTGCGGTTGTCATAAAATGTGAGCATAAGGAGAAGAGCGAGAAAGCGCCTGCGCTGTATGACCTGACGACCCTTCAGCGGGAAGCAAACCGGCAGCTAGGATATACGGCACAGCAGACACTGGACTATACACAGGCCCTTTATGAAAAGAAAATGGTGACGTACCCGAGGACAGATAGCCGCTATCTGACAGATGATATGGCTGAAAAAATCCCTGGTCTGGTAAATGCGTCTGCGTGGCTCTTCGCGCAGACTGCTCCGGAGGAGATATCAGTGGAGCCGATCATCAACAGCAAAAAGGTGAGTGACCATCATGCGATTATCCCCACCATGAGTGTAAAAAAGGAGGCGATCATGGGGCTTCCGGCGGGGGAGAGGGAAATCCTTCGTCTGGTTGTCACACGGCTGCTTGCCTCCGTTGCGCCGCCTTACCGTTATGCGGAGACGGTCGCGGAATTTCAGTGCGGGGAGGAAGTATTTACTGTTAAAGGAAAAACGGTGCTTGACGCAGGCTGGAAAGCGATTGAAAAGCCCGAAAAAGCTGATAAGGCGAATAAGGTGGAGGTCCCGCTTCCAGAATTGAAGGTGGGTGACAGCTTTCCGGTGTTGTCTGCGGATGTAAAAGAGGGAAAAACAAAGCCGAAAGCACATTACACGGAAGATTCCCTTCTTTCTGCGATGGAGCGGGCCGGTGCAGAAACCATGCCAGATGAGGTGGAACGCAAGGGGATCGGAACCCCAGCCACCCGTGCCGGCATTATTGAACGGCTGGTTACAAGAGGTTTCTTGGAAAGAAAAGGCGATAAAAAGGTCAGAAACCTGATCCCCACGGAAAAAGGCGTGGCTCTGATTACAGTCTTGCCAGAGCAGCTCCAGTCGGCGTCCATGACAGCGGACTGGGAAGAAAAACTGCTGCAGATTGCGGAGAACGGCTGCATGGTGAAGACAGGGTCTGCATTGAAAAGTTTTGTTCTGTATTTGCGGTTTCCAGAACGTCTGCCTGCATCCGGCTGGAGCAGCTTGGATATCTGGAAAAGCGCCCTGTCGCTGTATGTCAGTATCCGGTAGGGTTGGAGGTGTAATCATGAGCCGGAATATCAGAGTCGCTGAACCGTCTCCTGAGGTTCAGAAAAAGATTATAAGGGCAAGGCAGGCAATCGCGCAACAGGAACCGCGGGTTATCAAATGCCCCTACTGCCGCCACAGCTCCATCGTGGTTTTTGGCGACACGAAAGGCCATGTACAGGCGAAATGCAAGAATTGCGGAAAAGAAACGGTCTTTAATGTACTGGAAATGAGAAGGATGCGAAGATTGCAGCCATATTTTTCGGTATTTACCGAAATAAAATGAAATAATTAAATAAATCATAGCTGTGCTGTGGAGCCGCCTGATGGTGAAGTCTTCCTGATGCCGCATGAAAGCAGAAACACTTTTAAGAGTTTTCTGTTTCATCGGTATCGGATTTATTCTCACCATCATGCGGCTCTTTTTCTTTCTGTCTGTGCCCCTGGGCAGCGGAAAGAAGGAAAATATGTATTTTGATGTAAAAGAAGTAGGAGCAAGAATCCGGGCGCTGCGTATGGAAAGAAATCTCACACAGGCTGAAATGGCGGAAGCGCTGAATATCAGCCTTGAACACTACAAGAGGATAGAAACCGGACGGCGGGGCTGTTCCATTGATATCCTGATCAGTTTGAAAATGTATTTTGGCGTTTCTCTTGATTATCTTGTGCTGGGAGAAACGCCGGATGTAGAGGTTGAGCAGATCAGGTCAGAGCTGGAGGATGTGATCGGGCGCTTGTCACAGATCCGGAAAGTTTTATGACTTGGCGTGCGCTCAAAAATGTGGGAAAAGGCGCAAGAATATTGTCGTAATCTGGCACTTTATGTTATACTATGGAAATCAGACAGAGACTACTATGGGGAGGACAATCAATGGCAACAGAAAAAAATGAAATCGTCACAAAAGATAAAACAGACATTGCTGTTGCCGAGACAGCGCAGTCCGATATACGCAGCCTGATACATGTCATTCGTGGGCAGCAGGTTATGCTGGACAGTGATCTGGCGATGCTTTATCAGGTGGAAACAAAAGCCCTGAACCGTTCAGTAAAAAGAAATATTAACCGTTTTCCGGAAGATTTTATGTTTCAACTAACTGAAGACGAGTATCATTTTTTGAGGCGCCAATTTGGAACCTCAAAGATGGACGTAGAAAATAATACGGAAAGACGAGGTGGCAGACGATATTTACCTTATGTTTTCACTGAGCAGGGCATATCCATGCTCGCAAGTGTACTTCATAGCGAAGTTGCGGTAAATGTAAGCATTGGTATTATGCGTACTTTTGTGGAAATGCGCCGTATTTTTGCAAATAATGCGATTATGTTTGAGCGGATCAGTGCTGTTGAGTTACGTCAGATCCAGTATCAGGAACAAACAGATGCAAAGCTGGAACAGATTTTTGAATACATATCTGACCATGCAGAATCTTCCCAAAAGATTTTTTTTGATGGACAGATTTATGACGCTTTTGGTTTGTTGGTCAGCTTCATTCAAAAAGCTTCCAAGGAAATCACACTGATTGACGGATATGTGGATGTAGACACATTGAATTTACTTTGCAAAAAGAACGAAGGGGTATCAGTCACTGTATATACGCACGAGAAGACACGCCTGAGTGATACGGATGTAAAAACATTCAACGCGCAATATCCCTCTTTGACTGTGAAGTATACGAAGGCGTTCCATGACAGATTTCTGATACTTGATGGAAAGACAGCATACCATATCGGCGCTTCCCTGAAAGATGCAGGGAAAAAATGTTTCGCAATCAACTTAATTCAGGATGACGGTGTAATTCAGGATATCTTACAGCGTTTGCAGTTGGAAACAGAGGAATAATAGATTTTGAGGTCACAAATCGTGACCTCAAAAATAATAATGAAGAGTCGCCCTCTATTAGGCGGAGCCTTCGTTTTACAGAGTCGAGCAATCGGCTCTTTTTTTGCGCTCAAAAGCGGGCAGAAAGAGATGACAGGATGATGATTATAGTTTTGCTGGTATATGAAACTGCATCAGGGGACTTACAAAGTCCCCTTTCGCGGCCTGCAAGGTCCTCCCGACAAATGCCGTGGTTCGGTACAATTTATTTGCAACCGAAAAAGGAGGCAGGTACATTGAAAATTTCATATACATTCTTCAGGTACATTCCTGACAGTGACAGCCCGATCAGCGGTACGCCGTGACCCGGCCTTATGGCCGGCAGCGATTTTTACCGGCTGTGATGACCGTTTCGCAAACGGCCTGGCCATGACAACTGCCGGGGACCATGATACTTCCGTCCAGCCACAGCCCCACAAAACATGTGGGAAATCGCAATGGGGGCGGCCCGGCGAGAACCGCGGGGAGGTTAGGAGCCTATGGAGCTGTGCGGACAGCCGCCTGAATGTATTCCCGTAAACTCCGGGGCGTCGAGGGCAAATCAGAGTTTATATCTATAGAAATCAACAGAGAGCGGCAGCCTTTTATGGTCAGCTGCTCTCTTTTACATGGAACGGCGATAAGAAAATGAGGTGATAGAGATGCTGACAATAGATCAAGAATTTGCTGACCAGATCCCGCCGCTTACGGCAGAAGAGTATCAGCAGCTTGAGGAAAATATCTTGTCTGATGGGGAAGTAATCAATCCGATTATTGTATGGAATGGCGTTGTAGTGGACGGGCATAACCGCTACCGGATTTTGCAGGAGCATCCGGGGGTGCCATATAAGACTTTCGAGAAGAAGTTTTCTGACAGGAATGAAGTAATGGCATGGATCTGTAAAAACCAGCTCGGACGGAGAAATCTTACTGCGGAGCAAAAGAAATATCTCATCGGAAAGCAGTACCGTGCCGAGAAATCTTCCCATGGTGCCAGCAAAGGGTTCCGTGGAAATCAATTTACGGAAGTGGTAAGTCATCAAAATGAAGACTTACCAAAACGGACACGCGACAGGATTGCACGGGAAAACAATGTGGGCTCCAGTTACGTTGAACGCGCTGAGAAATATGCAAAAGGGATTGATGCCGCAGAGAAAGCTGTTCCTGGTATACGTCAGGAAATATTTTCAGGAAAGATTTGTCCGGTTGAGTCTGCCGTAAAAGCCGTGGCGGAAGCACCTTTGGAAAAACGGACTGAGCTTGCCAAAAAACTTCACGACCCGGAGGTGCAGCGCAGAGGGAAAGATCACCATATAGCAGAGAGGGCACGGATAGAAAAGAAAGTGGCTGCCGACATGGAAGCAGCTGTCCCGAGACGTAAAGTGAACGAAGCCTCCATGCTGGAGACGCTGCGGGGTGTTGTTGCGACAATGATCCGCGGGGCTGACAAATGTTTTGAACTGTTTCCGACATTGCTTACAGAGCAGATATATCGGGTTCAGGTGATAGAGATCATGAAGGAATTAAAAATTTATATTTCCAGATTGGAAGAAGGAGGAAACCAATGAAAAAACACTCATATCAGGAAGTGGAAATTAACACAGCGGACATTATTGTTCCGCACAGCAGTTACCAGCGCCCGCTGAATATGCGTCGTGTGAAGGAAATCGCAGACCATTTTGATGAGAGGCTTGCCAACATGCCGAAGGTCAGTTTCAGGGATGGGAACTATTATGTGTTTGACGGCCAGCATACGATCGCGGCGCGGAAGCTGCTCAATGGTGGAGAACATCTGCCGATCATGTGTAGGGTTTATTATGACCTCTCAGAATCGGATGAGGCGATGCTGTTCTCACAGCAGTTCGGCGCGTCCCGTTCTTTGCAGGCGGGGACTCTGCTTCGTGCAAGGATAATAGCAGGAGACCCGGCGGCGACAGCATTTATGAATGCAACACAGAGTGTCGGCATCGACCTGGATTTTTCACAGAATATCGGCAAAAACCGGATTGGATGTATCAGCACCGCATTCAGGGAGTATCAGAACGTGGGAGAGGAGGATTATGTAGAAGCGCTCAACATTCTGAAGGAAGCATGGAGAGGACAGCCGGACTCTTTACGTTATGAAAATGTCCAGTCGTTGATCAAATTTGTGAACCTGTATAAGGGAGAGTACAGCCGCGACCGGCTGGTCAGAAACCTGAAAAAGAAAGACCCCATGGCTATCCGGGAAGGCGGGAGGAAGATGGGGATGGATGAGATGGTCGGATATAAGAAATATCTCTATCAGGTTCTTCTTATCTATAATGGCTCCAATAAGACAGACTGGCTGCCATTGAAATTCTGACGAAAGAAGTCAGACGCGCGGAGATCGGGAATGTTCCGGTCTCCTTTTTACATGCAGAAATATGGAGGTAAATCAGCATGATGAATATTGAAAACCAGACTTACCATAAGGGCGATGTTTTTATCGCAAATCTCGGATCGACATTCGGGCATGAACAGCATGGGATCAGGCCGGTGATCATTCTTCAGAATGATGTGGGGAATATTTTCTCGCCCACCGTTTCGATCTGCCCGCTGACATCAAAGGATAAGAAACCTGATCAGCCGACACACTACCGTCTGAATGCGGAGAAATATGATTTTTTAAAAGAATCATCCACAGTCCTGTGTGAAGCGCCGCGGACGCTGGACAAGAGGCTTTTGTCGAAATACCTGGGCCAGATTGACAAAACGGATCTGACAGGAGTGGATGACGCGTTGGCGGCCCATTTCGGATACTATATTCCGGATGAGATAGAAGCACCTTAAAATGCAGGAAACGGGGGACAGGAGATAAAGAATATCGGCCTGTCCTCATACAATGTAAAGGCGGTGATAACTTGGAAAATATAAAAGGGACAGAAAAGATGCTGACTGCGGATGTGAATGGCTGCCATATCCGCCTTTATTTTGCGGACCAGCCGGTGGATGGGGTATTGGACAGAGTGCGTTCTGTCCTGTCAAACACTTATGATGAGCGGGTAAAGGAGGAGCTGGGTGAGATCGTCGGGGCAGGATGCCAGTGACAACATTGCGTATCGTTGCTACAGGATATATTATATAGGAAGAAAGAATGATACGCACCTTGAAAATTTCATACAGCGCATCCTGTAATCAGTATTATTACAGGAGAATAATTCAATGAAGAGAGTATACACTTTATACAGGGTTTCTACGAAAAAGCAAGTCAATCTCAGTGAGAACCATGAGAATGATATCCCCATGCAGCGCGGGGCCTGCCATGAGTTCGTGAAATGCAGGCAGGACTGGGAGATCGTGAAGGAGTTTGAGGAGAAGGGCGTTTCCGGCTTCAAGGTGTCCGCGAAGGACAGGGACGCGATCCTGGACCTGCAGGAGGCCGCACTGAAAAAGGAGTTTGACGTCCTGCTGGTATTTATGTTTGACCGGATCGGTAGGATCGATGATGAGACGCCCTTCATCGTGGAATGGTTCGTCAAGACAGGCGGGGTCGAGGTCTGGAGCGTGAAGGAGGGTGAGCAGCGCTTCGAGACACACGTAGATAAGCTGACCAATTATATCCGCTTCTGGCAGGCGTCTGGGGAAAGCGAGAAGACATCCATCCGTATCAAAACCAGGATCGGGCAGTTAAAGCTGGACGGCCTGTACACCGGCGGCCCCATGCCTTATGGATACCGGACTGTCCCCAGCGGTGTCAGAAACCGCAAGGGGAAGGAACTGAAGAGATTTGAGATTGACCTTGAGCAGTTTGTGATATTCCGCATGATTGTGGAAAAGACGATCAACAATGGCTCCGGATGTTATGTCATCGCGCATTACCTGAATGACCAGGGCTACAGGACAGCAAACGGAAGCAGGTTTACAAGCATGGCTGTCAGGAGGATTTTGTCATCATCGCTGCCGAGAGGCCTCACCAATGAAGGCGAAACCTCTGAGCCGCTCCAGAAGCTGAAAATCATCAGTGAAGAAGAGGCGGCGCAGATTGACGAGATTTTAAGGCAGCGTACGGTGGTTGATGAAGAAAAACGGCGGATTGCCATGAAAACAAAAGGGCAGGCAATGCTTTCCGGAAATCTGTTTTGCGCTCATTGCGGCGGACGTATGATAACGAGCCACCATAAGGATCACTATTTTAGGAAGGACGGCAGCGAGTACCTGAAGGATGTACTGAAATATCGCTGCTATCATAAGACAAACAAGCTCTGTGAATGCGATGGACAGACAAGCTATATCGCTGAGAAGGTAGATGAAGCCGTCAGGCAGGTCATGCGCCAGGTATTCATGAATATGAGCGGCGCACCAGAGGAGGACAAGTATAAAGAGATCCTGAAAAAACAGCAGGCAGCCCATGCGGCGGGCAAACGAAAGATCACTTTGGAGATGGATAAGAACCGGCGTCAGCTGGAAGTCCTGCAGCAGGAGATCGGAAAGTCACTTCTGGGAGATAGCCTTTATTCACCGGAAGATTTAAAAGAAGCAATCAGTGTGATAAAAGCGCGGATTGCTGATGGTGAGGAAAGGCTGGAAAAGCTGAACAATGAAATGAACCAGAAAAAGGAGATGACAGAGGCCGTCCTTCCTGCGTACCGCCGTTTCAAAAGCTGGGCAGAAGAATTTGATTCCGCACCTATGGAGCAGAAGAAAATGATTTCATGTCAGCTTTTTGAAAGGATCGAACTTGGACAGGATTATACGATCACGTTCCATATGAATATCACTTATCAGCAGTTTTGCCCTGACTGGCCGTCGGGGGACCACATCTTTAAAGTAGCCTGAAACGTATGCTTCAGGCTGCCTGTACATATCTCTCCATTGAGTGAAAAAGATTATTATAAGTTATGAAACCTCTTTGCGTCTGAAATAAATCCATGATACCATACGATTTATGGCAAGAGGATACATGATTTTGATATACATATTCCCAGCTTCGGTGCGAATCCGTACCAATGGTAGAGCACTCGGCTGTTAACCGAGTTGTTGTAGGTTCGAGCCCTACTTG
>JAJQHY010000084.1 GCA_021199495.1 Lachnospiraceae bacterium
CAGATGGATCTATGAACTGTTTTTCCCGGCAGATCCCGGGATTGTGGAAATCGGCGTTGGAATCATGCGCTATATGGTTCTCATTGTGCTTTGTCAGATTTCTCAGGTGATTTTCACTGGCAGTCTGCGCGGCGCCGGCGACGTGCGTTTTACTACGGTTGCGTCCACCATCAGCGTGACTCTCATCCGCCCATCGGTGTCATACATTCTGGCCTATCCGCTGGGCCTTGGTATCTCCGGTATCTGGCTGGGCGTTCTGGCCGATCAGCTTACGCGTCTGACATTCTCGGGTCTGCGTTTCAGGTCAGGAAAGTGGCTGACGAAGAAAATTTAGACTGACCTTGTGTTATGAGGATTGTCCCTGCGTTCATGCAGGCGCGCGGCCGCGCACAAGAGATTAGAAAAATCCGTCATCTGAAGGGGTGACGGATTTTTTTGGGCGTGAAATCAGGAAAATGGAATACATTGGCAATCATTATAAGGAATTTCAGGAAAAGGGGTTGACAGAAAGGTCTAAAAAGTATAGACTATAGTCTATAAATAATAGACCTCAGAGCAAAAGCGGCAGAAAGAAACGGAGAACAAAATGGTAGTTTACAGAATGACAGAGGCGGAGAAGCAGCTGGCGGATTTAATCTGGGCGAATGAGCCGTTAGGAAGCGGACAGTTAGTGCAGCTGGCCGCAGAGCATATGAACTGGAAAAAATCCACCACCTACACGGTGTTAAAAAAGCTCTGTACAAACGATCTTTTCCGGAATGAGAACAGCATCGTCAGCAGTAAAATCAGTGCGGATGAGTACACGAGGCTTTTGGGAGAGGCCTACCTGGACCAGAATTATGAGGGGTCTTTACCTAATTTCGTAGCCGCCTTTATCCGCAAAAAGAAGATTTCCAGGGCGGACGTTGAGGAATTGGAGCGGATGATTGCGGAGTACAAGGAGACGGAGTAGAAACAGCAGAGTCGACATAAAAAGCAGTGGCGATGGACTCTGCGCAAAAGGGGACAGAGCAGGCTTATTGAAAAAAAGAGGCAGGGGTTCCGTGTAAAAGGGATGAACAGGGCCTGGTGTAAAGGGGGAAGAGAAATATGGGGACTGTGATATTGAATCAATTACTGCAAATGAATCTCATCGGGATTTACGGCATCCTGCTGGCGTTTGTGGTACGGCTTTTGCTTAAGAAGGCGGGCAGCAGATACTGTTATGCATTGTGGATCATTGTCTTTTTCAATCTTGTGCTGCCGACGGTGCTGACCGGGAGCTTCAGCCTGATTCCGAAGCAGCTGTATCAGGTGGGACTGACACAGGATGATGCATCGGTATACGAGACAAATTCCGAAAATGATCCGGCAGGCGATGCTTCGGCGCTGAATGGAGCGGATACGGACTACTACAGCAGTCTCCTGGGAACGGACTATTACAATCTGCGAAACGGCGCTGTGGACGAGGTGGTCGATATGACGTCGGAGACCGACCTGAATGCAGAATCCGGGACGAAAGCTGATACAACGGGACAGTTCGGAAAAGATGGCGTTTCGGCTATGTTGGAGCGGATATGGAATCGTGTGGCTTCCGCGTTCGGCGGGGAGACTACATTGGTTCGTTGTCTGTTGGTTGTCTGGATTTCAGTCATGCTGATTCTGTTTGCGATGGAGGGCGTACAGTATCGGAAAACACGCCGCCGTCTGGAATCAATGAAGCAAATCGGAGCGGATGAGGAGAACCGCGCCGTAAGTCTGGAGGGACTGGAGACACCGTTGCTTTTCGGCTTTCTTCATCCGACGATTTATCTGCCGGATCATTTAAAAGAGGAAGAGCGGGACTATATCCTTCGGCATGAGATGTATCACCGCAGGCGCAGGGACCATATTTTGAAAGCGGTTGCGTTGAGTATCAGCATCGTATACTGGTACAACCCGCTGGTCTGGGCGGCATTTCATTGCTTTGGCGTGGATATGGAGCTTTCCTGCGATGAGGCGGTGCTGCTGCATGCAGACAGGGACATCCGGAAAGCTTACGCAGGCAGCCTGTTAAAATACGGCGCCCTGCAGAATCATTATGTCCTGACCTCTCTGACATTCGGCGAGCCGGGACTAAAGGCAAGAGTGAAGCATGTGCTGCAGTTTCAGAAGCGCGGCGTCATCATCACTGTCGTGGCGGTGCTGGCTTTGGTGCTGTTGGCCGTGGGCCTGCTGGTGCGGCCTTCCACACAGGAGGAAGACGCAGCCGTGGCTTCCAGTGCGAATGATAATGCGGATGAGAAAAGGCTTGCAGAGATTTTAAGCGGCCTGGATGAGGAAACCTATTGTCAGATTGTGAATATGAGCGGTTATCAGGTGCTGCTGGTGGCTGAAAATGGCGTATATGATACCGGCTCTGTGGAGCATGGCACCTGCGACGCGATGGTATATTTCCCGCTGGAGGAGCAGCGGCTGTCCGCTGAGAGCACCTCCTGCATTCTGCAATATGACGGGGAGAGCATTTATCTGCCTCAGAGGGACGGGAGCGTCACGAAATACAGCCTGGACGCGGACAGCGGCGAGCTGACAGCGGAGGAAGTACAGAGTGCATATGTGGAAGTGGAGGACGATGTATTTGAGCAGGAGGTGGTTCTGTCTGAGGAAGAGCTGGCGGCGCTTGCGGAGATTTCCTTTGTCATGCGTAAGGAGCTGTGGACGGAAGAAGGCGGATTTCTGACACAGACTGAGTTATCTGAAACCGCGGATGATGAGGATACAGAGGACGATCCGCTGGCGCATACGGCAGAGATGGTTTTGCAGTTTGCGGATATCCTGCGTGAGCTGGATGAGGAGGATTACTGCCAGATTCTCACAATTCACGGATACAGTATTCTGCTGGTGACAGAAGCAACCTACGATACCTCCTGGGCAAGGGGAAGCGATCATGGCACAATTGCCGCGGAGGTTTACTTCCCTGATACGGAGAAGTATATTTATTCCATGGGGACGGCCTATCCGCTGCGTTATAATGCGGAAGGAATTTATGTGGAGTGGAATACGGGAAGTTATTCGATTTATGCCCTCAAAGAGGAGAGCGGGGAACTGACTACTCAGGAGAGAGAACTGAATGAGGGCGAATGGGATACATTGTACGATATCCCCTTTGTGACGAAAGCGGAGCTACTGGCACAGGTGAACGTTTCGCAGGAAGAACTGGAAAGCGCCGCAAAGGAAGCCGAAAACCAGGAGTCGTCTGTTGGACAGATGGCTATGGAACAGGCCAATATATCACAGCAAACATACGGCTGGAGCATTGAGGAGGAAAGTATAATTCATAACGACGTAGTGATGTATGAGATTACGGATGCATATCGGTATGGAGAAATTACGGGAAATTACGTCTCCGAAGATATTGCGTATGTCGCGTATCATCTGGAGGATGCGAGGATATGCGTCCTGTCGACGAACGATGCGGGTGAAAGCTGGCAGCAGACATATATCGGTGAGGCGGATGAGATGGATGGACTTGGCGCGCTCTATCTGTCTTTTCTGGAAAATGGAACGGTTTATTTGCTTTACACATCCAGCCCGGCTGCGGGGCTGATGACCAAGATCCTGTATATCTCCGCGGACGGAGGCTTGAGTTTTCAGATGGTGGGCGATATTACGGACAGTGTGCAAAACTATCCGCAGTGGCTGGCCTTTTATGACGAAAATACAGGTATGATTCTGACACAGTATCATGGATACGAAGCATATGCTTACCTGACAACGGACGGGGGTGTTACCTGGTCGACGTTTAATCTGGACGTGCCTGACGCGGAGGGAAGCTCCTATATTGATGGGATATCCCTGATACGGCAAAATAAAGCGATGGATCTCTGGGTCATGCGCCTGCAGGCGGTTTTCGATGACAGGGTGGATATTTACCTGTGGTCGATGGACGGTTGGGAGACCTGGATCGAGTAGAAATCCGGAAAGTTCCGGAAAGTCAGCGTTTGCGGAGTAAAAATTTCGCCTGCATAAATCCGAAGCAACGTCCGTTTCCGGCGAGAATAATTTTTCTTGCAGATGGCACCTCACTTTTGAGCCGAGGTGCTGTTTCTTTGCTCTTGACAAAAAGAACTCTCTGAGATAACATAAGAATAAAAGTTAGTTTACAAGAACTAACCAAATGAAAGAAACGGAGAGTTCACTATGAAAGTCAAAAAATTCGTCTACATGGCGCTGGGTTTCTTGGCGCTTGGCCTGGGTGCTGTCGGCACGGTGTTACCTATTCTGCCGACGGTGCCCTTTTTGATGCTGGCGGCGTTCTGTTTTGGCAAAAGTTCGGAGAAGCTCAGTAACTGGTTTCAGGGGACGAAGCTGTACAAAAATAATCTGGAGACCTTTGTCAAGGGCGAGGGCATGACCATGAAGACCAAGCTGCGCATTGTCATTACTGTGACGGTGATTATGGCGATCGGCTTTGCCATGATGTCCAGCGTGCCGGTGGGGCGCGCAGTGCTGGCGGTGGTATGGGTGTGTCACCTGCTGTATTTCTTTGTGCGGGTGAAGACGATTCCGCCGCAGGTGGAGACGGCGTAGGGAGGTGATATCGTGATCGACAAACGTCTGACTGCCGTCGTCAGCGGCAGCATGAAATACATCATCGGCAACGTAGCCTTCCAGTGGTTTGCCCTGGTCGCCAACATTGCCATGATGACTGGCATTACCGCCTTTTTAGCCAATCTGTTCGGCGGGACGGCGGATCAGACCGCCATGTTCCGGACGCTGGCAATCGCCCTGGTGGCCGTCATTGTCCGTTATATCTGCGCCATCGGCGCCTCCCGCATGAGCTTTCTTTCCTCGAAGGCTGTCAAAAAGACCCTGCGGGCGAAAATCTATGAAAAGCTTCTGCGCCTGGGCGCGTCCTACAACGAGCAGACGGCGACCTCGGAGATCGTCCAGGTTTCCGTGGAGGGCGTAGACCAGCTGGAGACTTATTTCGGTGCGTATCTGCCGCAGTTTTTCTACGCGATGCTGGCGCCCTTTACGCTTTTTATTTACCTGTGCTTTATCAATGTGCCGGCTGCGGTGGTGCTGCTCGTCTGCGTGCCGCTCATCCCTATCGCCATCGCTCTGGTGCAGACCTGGGCGAAAAAGCTGCTCAGTAAATACTGGGGCCAGTACACGGCGTTGGGAGATGTTTTTTTAGAAAATCTACAGGGTCTGACTACCTTAAAAATTTACCAGGCAGACGATTTCAAACAGGAGGAAATGAATGAGGAGGCGGAGAAATTCCGCAAAATCACGATGAAGGTCCTGACCATGCAGTTAAACTCCATCACGATCATGGACTTCATCGCTTACGGAGGCGCGGCGCTGGGCCTGATCATGGCGGTGACGCAGTATCAGGCGGGTCATGTGACGCTGGCGGGCTGCCTTCTGATCATTCTGCTTTCCGCAGATTTCTTCATTCCCATGCGGCAGTTGGGCTCTTATTTCCATGTGGCGATGAACGGCATGGCCGCCAGCGATAAAATCTTTCGCCTGCTGGATCTGCCAGAGCCGGAGCAAAAGAGTATGGACTGCCCGCTGGAAGGTCCCCTGGTGTGCCACAATTTATCCTTTTCCTATGGAAGCTCTGATAATAAAGAGAAAGAAGGCGCCGGTGAAAAACAGGATGGAAACGCGGAAGAAAAAGCTCGCGAGGTTCTGCATGGCGTCAATCTGACAATCCCGCGGGGCAGTTTCATTTCTATCGTGGGCGAGTCTGGCTGCGGCAAGTCTACGGTGGCCTCCATTCTGATGGGCCGAAACCGCGCTTATCAGGGCAGCGTAACCATTGGGAATGCAGAGTTAAAGGAAATCAGCGAGGCAAGTCTGTTTCAGAATATCACCTATGTCAGCCACCACAGCTACCTGTTCAAGGGCACGGTCCGAGACAACCTGCTGATGGGTCAGCCGGACGCGTCAGATCAGGACTTATGGCAGATATTGGAGCAGGTGAATCTGGCGGACTTCCTGCGCGCGGAGAACGGTCTGGACACACTGCTGACGGAGCAGGGAAATAATCTTTCCGGGGGCCAGCGGCAGCGCCTTGCACTCGCGCGTGCTCTGCTTCATGACAGTCCGGTGTATATCTTTGATGAAGCCACCTCCAACATTGATGTGGAGAGCGAAAATGAAATTATGGCGCAGATTCACGCCCTGGAGGGCAGAAAGACGGTCATCCTCATTTCGCACCGCCTGGCGAATGTGACGGCTTCAGACTGCATCTATGTGATGGAGAGCGGGTCTGTGGCGGAGAGCGGCACACATGAGGAGCTGCTGAAACAAAACGGTGTTTACCGTTCACTCTGGAACGCCCAGCAAAGCCTGGAAAACTTCGGAAGGGAGGCGATGGTATCATGAAAAGAAGAAGCGGATTTACGGTCATGTGTCGCTTAATTGGTCTGGTGAAGCCGCTGACGGGATATATGATTCTGGCAATCTGTATGGGCCTGGTCGGCCATCTGTGCGCTTCCTTTATCACGATTCTCGGCGGATATGCGGTTCTGGCGCTTCTGGGCTTTGACACGAAAATTTCTGTGGGAGCGGTCTTTGCCTGTGCGCTTGTTTTCGCGCTCCTGCGGGCGGTTCTGCGCTACGGTGAGCAGGCCTGCAACCATTTTATCGCCTTTAAATTACTGGCGCTGATCCGGGATCAGGTGTTTAGGGCTTTAAGAAAGCTCTGCCCGGCGAAGCTGGAGGGCAGGGACAAGGGCGATTTAATCAATATTATCACCTCAGATATTGAGCTTCTGGAGGTCTTTTACGCGCACACGATCTCTCCGGCGGTCATCGCGTTTTTCTTTACCATTATCATGTGCCTCTTCATCGGCTCCTTCCACTGGCAGCTGGGGCTTTTAGCACTGGCAGCTTACCTGATCGTCGGCATTGTGATTCCGCTGATCATCTCGAAAGCCAGCGGAGATACGGGCCTGAAATTCCGCACTCTCTCCGGCGATCTGTCCGGTTTTGTTCTCGACGGCATGCGTGGCCTTTCTGAAACCATCCAGTATGGGCAGGGAGAAAAGCGCCTCGCTGAAATGAATGCCCGCACGGACGCCCTTTCCGCAGAAGAGGAGAAAATGAAGCGCATTTCCGGACGCAACACGGCGATCACCAATACGGTCATTCTGCTCTGCGACCTGGCCATGCTCTTTTTCAGCGGCAGCCTGTATTTTCAGGGAGCGGTGGGCTTTGACGACGTGCTGATTCCCACGATCGCGCTCTTTTCCTCCTTCGGGCCGGCCGTCGCGCTGGCGGCATTGGGAAGCACCCTGCAGAACACCTTCGCGGCGGGCAACCGTGTGCTGGACATTCTGGATGAGACGCCGGTGACGGAGGAGATTACCGGTAAAGCACAGGTGAAGTTTGACGGCGCGGCGGCGGAGCATGTGACCTTCGCCTACGGGGACGAGGTGATTTTAAAGGATGTTTCCGCGGATTTTGCGCAGCACCAGATTGTCGGGATTGTGGGCAAAAGCGGCAGCGGAAAATCGACGCTCTTAAAGCTGCTCATGCGCTTCTGGAATGTGCGCCAGGGCGAGGTGAAAATTTCTGACACGAATGTCAATGAAATCAATACCGTGAACCTGCGGGATATGGAGAGCTTCGTCACCCAGGAGACGCACCTTTTCCACGACAGTATCCGCAACAACCTACGGATCGCGAAGCTGAATGCCACGGACGAGGAGATTGAGGCGGCCTGCAAAAAGGCGTCCGTCCATGATTTCGTCATGACGCTGCCGCAAGGATATGACACGCCTGTCGGTGAGCTGGGAGATACCCTTTCGGGTGGTGAGGGCCAGCGCCTGGGGCTTGCAAGAGCGTTCCTGCATGACGCGCCCTTTGTCCTTTTAGACGAGCCCACCAGCAACCTGGACAGCTTAAATGAGGCGGTGATTTTAAAATCCTTAAAAGAAGAACAGGAGGATAAAACGATCGTGCTGGTCAGCCATCGGCAGTCTACCATGCGTATTGCGGACACAGTGTATTCCGTAGAGCATGGAAGGGTGAGCTGAACGAATAGAATAGCATTTCGAGATGGCAGACCGCTCAGATGGCCTGCCATTTTTTGCGAGCAGCTTCAGCTGCTTTTATAATGCGAAAATGATCGAAGTCAGCGGTAATCTGCAGCGCGATATTTGGGACTGGTCAGACGTAGGAAAAAGTGCTATACTGATTTCTATAGGCGCACGCGTGACAGAACAGGCACAGACGGATCAGACAGGAAGTGGGCACCTGCCCGAAGACGTTGCGGTCCGCTGTGAAAGGAGCACACTGATGAAGCAGAAGAATGAAAAACAGAATGTGAAGCTGAGAGGAAAAATCAGACGGTATCTCCAGTTTTCTCTTTATCTTGGTATTCTTCTGGCGTTTGTTGATGTTCTGGTGTATCTGGTTGACGTCACGGCCGGCGTGATTATTTCCGTCTATCTGCTGGGTTATTTTATTATCGTGGCCTGGCTGATGGCACATTACAGGCAGGTTTTCTTAAGGGAGCTGGTAGATTTTGCCACCGCATACGGACAGCTCCAGGGCCAGCTTCTGCGGGAGTTTGATATTCCCTATGCGCTGCTGGATGAGCAGAACCGTTGTCTGTGGGCCAACAATGCATTCAAGACGCTGGTGAATGTCAGCAATATTCGCAGCAAATCCATTACCCAGTTTTTTTCCATGATGACGAAGGACCGGATGCCGGGACACAACGGCGAGGAAGACAGCACCTTTGAATTTACCTATCAGGAAAAGGAGTACCGGGTGCAGGCCACTCAGATTTTCATGGGAGATCTGCTGGATGAGAACGCGCTGCTTGGTGAGAGCGAGGAAGAAAGCTACGTTGTCGCGCTGTATTTCTACGATGAAACGGCTTTAAAATTCGCCCTGCGGGAGGTGGATGACCAGAGCGTGACTGTGGGCCTGATGTATCTGGATAATTATGACGAGGCTTTAGCGAGCATCGAGGAAGTGCGCCGCTCTCTTCTGATTGCCCTGATTGACAGAAAAATCAATAAATATGTTTCCTCTGTGGACGGTATCTGCCGGAAACTCGAGGATGATAAATACCTGGTGGTACTGCGTAAAAAATCCTTAAAGCAGCTGCAGGAACGCAAATTTGATATTCTCGATGACGTTAAGACGGTCAGTATTGGCAATGACATGGCGGTGACCATGAGCATTGGTATCGGCTACGGCGGCATCACTTATGCACAGTGCTATGGTTATGCGCAGAGCGCCATTGACCTGGCCTTAGCCCGCGGCGGTGACCAGGCCGTAGTCAGAAATAATAACGAGACACAGTATTTCGGCGGCAAGAGTCAGTCCATGGCCCGCAACAGCCGTGTGAAGGCGCGCGTGAAGGCACACGCTCTTAAAGAGCTCATTTACTCCAGAGAGCAGGTCATGATCATGGGGCACAAAAACCCGGACGCGGACTGCTTCGGCGCCGCGGTCGGCGTTTACCGGATTGCCAGAGACTGTGACAAAAAGGCGTATATTGTGCTGGATGATCCTCAGGGAAATTTAAACAGTGTTACAGGTATGTTTGCCGGCCAGCAGGACTATGAGGAGGATATGATGATCAGCTCCCGGGATGCGCTTGAGCTGATTACCGCCAACACGGTTGTAGTTGTGGTGGATGTGAATAAGCCTGCGCTTACCGCCTGTCCGGAGCTTCTGCGGATATCGCAGACGATCGTCGTGATTGATCATCACAGACAGGGCGTGGAGACCATTGAGAATCCGGCATTGTCCTACATAGAGTCCTATGCCTCCAGTGCCTGCGAGATGGTATCGGAGATTCTGCAGTATGCGAGCGATAATTTAAAGCTGAGACCTGAGGAAGCGGACTGCATGTACGCCGGTATTGTCGTTGATACGAATAATTTTATGAATCAGGCTGGTGTGCGCACCTTTGAAGCGGCCGCGTTCTTACGCAGAAACGGCGCGGATGTGACCAGAGTGCGCAAGCTTTTCAGAACCGATGCTGCGGATTACAAGGCGAAGGCGGAGGCCTCCAGCCAGGCACAGATTTACAGGAATTATTATGCGATTTCCTTCTGCTCGGCAGAGGAGGAGGGTATTTTAAATCCGACGGTGGTGGGAGCGCAGGTGGCCAATGAACTGCTCAGCATCAGCAGCGTCAAAGCCAGTTTCGTACTGACGCCGTTCCAGGGCAGAGTTTATATATCCGCCCGATCCATTGACGAGGTCAATGTTCAGGTGATCATGGAGAAAATGGGCGGCGGAGGCCATATGACAACCGCGGCCTGTCAGCTGGACGGTGTGACGGCGGCGGAGGCGGAAAGCGCCCTGAAACGGACGATTGATACGATGATTGAAGACGGGGATTTGAAATAACAGGCGACTGTTCACAGCCGGCCTGGGATGGATAAGTCGTCACGTCAAACGTGTTTGTAAGAGACGACTTATCCATCCCAGGAAGACTGAGAATCAGTCGCTGCCCACACATAAGCAAAAGGATGAGCTGCGGTTTTGAGCAGCGGTGCAAGACGTCCGGGGGACGTCTGTTATGCACCGACCGGAGTGAAACGAAGACCAGACGCGAAGCGGATGCTTTTGCGCATGTGCAGGGCAAGGCTGTGGATACGATATATGATATACAGGGAGGATAAGCGATGAAAGTGATTTTATTGCAGGATGAAAAAAAGCTTGGCAAAAAGGGAGACCTCGTGGAAGTAAACGATGGTTATGCCAGAAATTATATTTTACCGAAGAAAATCGGCATGGAAGCCAATGCCCGGAATATGAATGATTTGAAGCTGCGCAAAGCCAGTGAGGAAAAAAAGGCCAAGGAGCAGCTGGAGGCGGCGAAGGCGCTGGCGGCCGAGATCGCGAATAAAACTGTGACAGTATCCATGAAGGCGGGTGAGAACGGCAAAACCTTCGGCAGTATTTCCACAAAGGAAATTGCCGCCTCTTTAAAGAGCCAGCATGATATCGAAGTGGATAAAAAGAAGATTGTGCTTCCGGAGGCCATCAGAACCTTTGGTGTTTTTGAGGTGAGTGTGAAGCTGCATCCGCAGGTGACAGGTACGATCCGGGTAAAAGTAGAGGAAGCGTAGGGCACAAAGCAATGGCATGATCTGCGGATAATGTTGAGATATCTTACGCAGTCAGGATGAGGGAATCTGAAAATCTGTCTACAGCGGTAATCACGCGGGAGGAGAGAGGGCATGCCGGAAGTCACGGAAGAAGCCATTTTAAAAAGGGTAATGCCTCATAATCTGGAGGCGGAGCAGTCGGTAATCGGCGCCATGCTCCTGGATCAGGACGCCATCTTAGAGGTGTCGGAGCTTCTGCACGAGGATGATTTTTACAGTAAGCAGTACGGAACGGTCTTTGCCGCCATGGTGGAGCTGTTTAATGAACGCAAGCCGGTCGATCTGGTCACGCTGCAGAACAGACTGCGGGAAAAGGGCGTGCCTCCGGAGGTCTCCGACCTGGCCTATATGAAGGACATCCTGACGTCCGTGCCGACCTCGGCAAATGTGCGCCAGTACGCGACGATCGTGGCCGAGAAGGCAACTCTGCGCCGCCTGATCCGTGCGGCGGATGAGATTTCCGGCAGCTGTTACGCGGACAGGGACAGTCTGGAGACGATTCTGGAGACGACGGAAAAACAGATTTTTGATATCTGTCAGAACGGTAATCTGGTGGACTTTGTGCCGATCCGCGAGGTGGTGGCCGAGGCCATGCGCAAGATTGAGATCGCGAGCCGCAACGGCGGCGCGGTCACGGGCATTCCTTCCGGGTTTGTGGACCTGGATTATAAGACGGCGGGTTTCCATCCGGCGGAGCTCATTCTGATTGCCGCCCGTCCTTCCATGGGCAAGACTGCTTTTGTCCTGAATATCGCGCAGTATGTGGCGTTTAAAAAGAACGAGCCGCTGGCGATTTTTTCTCTGGAAATGAGTAAGGAACAGCTGATCAATCGTCTCTTTGCGTTGGAGGCGAAGGTGAACGCACAGAACCTGAGGACCGGTCAGCTGACTGACAGCGACTGGGAAAAGCTGGCTGAGACGGCCGGCATGATCGGGCGTTCGCGCATGATTATTGATGATACACCCGGCATCACGGTGGCAGAGCTTCGTTCCAAGTGTCGCAAATATAAACTGGAATATGGCCTTTCCATGGTGATCGTGGACTATCTGCAGCTGATGAGCGGCGGCGCGCATGTGGAGTCCAGGCAGCAGGAGATTTCGGAGATTTCCCGTTCCTTAAAAGCACTGGCCAGGGAGCTGGAGGTGCCGGTTTTAGCCTGTGCGCAGCTCTCCCGTGCACCGGAGCAGCGACCGGATCACAGACCGATGTTGTCCGACCTGCGTGAGTCCGGCTCCATTGAGCAGGACGCGGACGTGGTCATGTTCCTCTACAGGGATGAGTATTATACGAAGGAAGAATGCAAAAAGCCGGGCGTGGCGGAGGTCATAGTGGCGAAGCAGAGAAACGGCCCGGTGGGTACGGTGGAGTTAGCGTGGCTGGGAGAGTACACGAAGTTCGCGAACCTGCAGAAACCAAGTTACGATTCACAGCCGACTTGAAAGAAATAAACAGCAACACAAAAGAGGGTCAGGAAATTCCTGTACTCTCTTTTTCTTTATTATGAAATGATTCTGGGAGGAGCATAAATAATGGAAGGATTCTATTCGGTCAGGGAAATGACGCGTAAGCTGGGTGTGGAGGCACATATGCTGCGCTATTGGGAGAAGGAACTGAAGCTGGATATTCCGCGGGATGATAAGGGCCGCAGAATCTACGGGGAGGAGGAGGCCAGGCTTCTGACGATGGTCAGCGACTATAAAAAGGCAGGGAAACCGCTTAAGCTCATCCGGACGATGATTACATTGCCGGGGAGGGAGGAAGAGACCGGGCAGAAGGACGACCCGCGGAGAGAAGATACTCCGGCGCGGGAGGATGCCCCGCTGTGGGAGGAGAACCCGGCACGAAAGGATGGTTCATTGCGGAAGGAAGAAAACGGGGCTGAAGAGGAACCGGGGCAGGCGGTAATTGATTTCAGAAAAAGATGGGAACAGCCCGTGAAAGCGGGGCAGTTGACAGAGGCAGACGGTGGGAAGACATTCTCCGACTCGCAGCGTCTTCAGGATCTTTTGAGCCGCATGGTCGCGCAGGCGGTGCAGGAGAGCACGGAAACGATGATTACAGAGATGAAAGAGAGCATTTTGAAGGAGCTGGATTATCAGTTCCGTCTGCAGGCGGAGCAGGAAGCGGAGCTTCACAGGGAGGTGCTGGAGGCGCAGGAGGAGCATTTTCAGAGGATGGATATTTTGCTGCGCAATAAAAGCAAAGGCCAGAGGAGAAAGTTGTTGAGGTAACGCTGTCCGGCTGCCTTTCAGTAATCTGTTTACGTCATACTTGACAAGTTTTTGCGGAAATGTTACGGTAACTTCATGTTTGCCAACAGACAAATACGCTTGCGCGAAACGACCGGCGTATGACGAATATCCCGGGCGACACAACGCAATTGCCACAAGACGAATACGGATGATGAAGCGCATCTGCGATGGCTGCAGGTGTGTGAATATGCGGAGGAACCTTAAAAAGAATGAGTACAAAGCTTCAGAAGCTTTTCAACGGAAAATATATATTCTGGATCGGCCTGGCCGTCGTTGGCTTGTCGTTTATTCCCTATCTGATTCTGGGAACAGGTTCTTATGTTATTTATTATGAACAGCTGGATTGGGGACTGCCAATCTACATTTACCGGGCAAAGTATCTTTTCTCCGGCAGTGATATCATCCCCGAATTTTTAAATGGGGCCAGTAAGCTTACCATGGTAGCGCCTGCGCCTGCTTATGTGCTTGTTTTCAGGGTTTTGCCGGCATTCTGCGCATACCTTTTTATTTTGTTTTTTCAGGAGATTGTTTCTTATGTTGGAATGTATCTGTTGCTTGGCAGATTTGTTACGCATGGCACAGTGAGAGTGCTGGTATCTCTGATGTTTGCGTTTCTGCCGGTAATCCCTGTCCTGGGTCTGGCAATTATGGGTGTGCCTCTTGTAGCATGGTCGATCTGGAATCTTTATGAAGGGAAAAATCTTCGTCTGTCAGTTCTCTGCACCGTACTTTTCACGGCGTGCTCTTCCCTTGTTCTTGGCGGCTATGCCATACTGATGGTCTGGGCCATATTGATTTTATACACATTTCTCAGGAAACGGAAGGCGCATCCTCTCTTTTATATCTCGTTTGCTATTATGATACTGGAATATCTGGTCTTCAATGCCCGGCTGATTATGCAGATGCTTGGGATCGGAGACAGTTATATTTCCCATAGAGCAGGCATGGAGATTGAGGCGGAAGAGTTCTGGTCCTATCTGAAATATATTCTGCTTTATAATGACAATGCTGCGACTGATCTTCACAGGTATTGGATACCGGTGGTTGCGTTGACAGTCTGCTTTTGCCTGTTGCGTTATCACAGTGCTCGGGAGGAGGAAAAACATCGGGCACGGCAGCTCTTGGCGATTGTTTTGTTTATGTCTGGCCTGTATTTTTTCGCTGCACTCTGGAATATGGAGCCGGTAGTGGTACTGCGGGAGAAGCTGGGTGGCCTGGGCTCTTTTCAGGCAACACGCGTAATCTGGCTGACGCCTGCCTGCTGGTATTTTGCTCTGGCAGTGTCCGTGGATTACTGGTTGAGTTACATTCTGAATATGACGAAGGTATCCGGAATACCGGCTTCAGGAACATTGACATCCGGGGCACTGGTTTCAGGAACTTCGGCTTCAGGGGAGCAAAGGAAAACGGATGGGTGCGTCGTGCCAGACAGACCGCGCATACAGCGCCTTCTGACAATTGAAAAAAATTTGATGGCATTGATTATTTATGCAGGGCTGTGTGCCGCCTTCCTGCTGGTATTAAAAAATAATCAGATCAAGGAGAATATTCAGCTTCTGAGAAATCCGGATTATCATGTGATTACTTATGAAGATTATTACGCGCTTGATGTGATGGACTTGGTGGAGGAATATATCCGGGACGAGCTGGGGATGGAAATGGAGGAATACAGGGTAATCAGCCTGGGAATTGATCCCGCTGCAGCACTGGTGCATGGCTTTTATTGTATGGATGGCTATTCCAATAACTACGATCTGGAATATAAAAATCTGTTCCGTACGTTCATGGCGACGGAGTTGGAGCGGAACGAGTATATCCGGAGTTATTATGATGACTGGGGAAACCGGGTGTACCTGTTCACTGCGGAGCTGACTACCTATGTGAACGTGGAAAAGGACTCCTTCTGGTTCAATGACCTGCAGATTGATACGGCTGCGATTAAGGATGCAGGCTGTGATTTTATTTTCTCCGCGGCCTATGTGGTGAATGCAGAGGAACTGAACATGGAGCTTTTAGCGACATTTGAGACAGAGGAGAGTTATTACAGGATTTATCTGTACCGGATTGCAGATTGAAGTGTATAGCTGCCGGGGCAGAGAGCGGTGAAATCGGCGGTATCTGATGGTGCGGCTTTAGCAAATGCCCTTGAAAGGCAAAGAGCGGATAAAGAAAACAGGCACTGCCAGGAAATACAATTCCGGACAGTGCCTGTTTTCTTTCTGTTTATGTAGCTTATTACTCCTCGCTCGGAGCGCCGACAGGGCAAACGCCTGCGCAGCAGCCACAGCTGATGCATACAGATGCATCGATTTCATACTTGCTGCCATTGTCGCTGATCGCGCCGACGGGGCATGCGCCCGCGCACGCACCGCAGGAAATGCAGCTGTCGCTGATAACATATGCCATAACAAATCCCTCCATTTAATAACTCTGTTGATGTATCGTTGCCGTCCGGGGCTGACCTGAACGGATACCGTCATGCAGGCTTCACCGTGCATCTTTGACGCATCGTGCTTTGTCTGCGGCCACTCCCAAACAGCAACATTGTAATATAAGTTGTGCCAAAAAACAAGACTGAAATCCTTAAAATACGTCAACTTGGACGAAATTTTGAAAAAAATCAGTTAGCAAAGGCTTACTTCACTTCTGCCGTAATTCCCAGCTCTTTCCGCTTGTCTTTGATACCGTTTAAGATAATCTGCTTTAATTCAATCGCTTCCTTCTGGCTCATGGCAGGAATATCTTTTAATTTATAATCCACCCCCAGCTTTTCATACTTTACCTTACCCATGGTGTGGTAGGGGAGGACGTCGAGCGCCTTCAGGTTGTGGAACGGTGCCAGGAACTGTCCAAGCTGGTAGAGATATTTCGGGTCATCGGTGATGGTAGGCACCACCACATGGCGGATCCACATATCCACGCCGCGGTCGTCCAGATATTTCGCAAAGGCCAGAATCCCGTCGTTGGGCTGGGTAGTCAGCTCTTTGTGCTTTTCGGGGTCAATGTGCTTAATATCCAGCATGACCAGGTCGGTCAGCTTCATCAGGCGATCCAGCTTTTCGATCAGGGCGGTATTCTCCGGCCTGAAAACGATGCCGGAGGTGTCGATACAGGTGTGGATGTTTTTCTCCTTGGCCAGTGTGAAGAGGTCGATCAGGAAATCCACCTGCAACAGGGGCTCTCCGCCGGTGACGGTAAGGCCGCCGTGGGTGTAAAAGGGAGCGTTGCGCTCGTATTGCTCAATGATATAGGAAGGCTCCATCAGCTTTCCGGCATTGATCTCCCAGGTGTCCGGGTTGTGGCAGTAGGCGCACCGCATGGGGCAGCCCTGCACAAAAACCACATAGCGGGTGCCGGGTCCGTCTACGGTGCCGAAGCTTTCCAGTGAATGAATTCTTCCTTTTGTCATGGTGAATTTACTCCTTGTTTCATCTTTCCTAGGGTGTGAAAAGAAGCGGTGGCAGTGAGCCACCGCTTCTGATTGTCCTGCTTGCTATGAAAGCCGTCGGGCGATTAAAGAGACTCGTGGAACGTACGGGAGATGACATCCGCCTGCTGCTCCGGGGTAAGCTTGATGAAGTTTACTGCGTAACCGGAAACACGGATGGTCAGCTGAGGATAGTTCTCCGGGTGCTTCTGCGCATCCAGAAGTGTCTCTCTGTTTAAAACATTCACGTTGAGGTGATGTCCGCCTTCAGTTGCATAGCCGTCTAATAATGATACCAGGTTGTCAACCTGTGCTGCACTTGCTGCCATAATAGTATTCCTCCTGTCATATTTTTTATGCTGTTTAACGGACGATTATGAATAATCATCCAGACCCTGCTCGAGTGTAGGGACGCTGCAGGCCAACGGCGTGCGGGAGCAGTCCGTGCAGCCCATTGTCTGCACCTGCACCGCTTCCTCTACGGTGTCGTCACAGTCCACATTGATGTGACCGGTATTGTTGGCGAAGCCTTCGTCCAGCATTTTTACAAGGTCTTCAATTTTTTTCTGGTCAGGATCCATATTGAAATCCTCCATTTGCAGTGAAAGGATTACCGGCGGACGGGAGAACCCGCCCGCGCGGATCATTTCACGAAAAATGATTGTTTATTTGCTCAGATCGATTTCGATGTCGCCTGCGAAGATCTGGTCATCCTTGCCCAGAGCGCCCGGGATGATGGAGAAGGTATTGGAAATACCATCCTGTGCATCCCTGAACGGAAGCTTGGCTACGGAAGCCAGAGATGCAACCGCACCGTTCTTGTCACGGCCGTGCATCGGGTTTGCACCAGGAGCGAACGGCTGGCCTGCTCTACGTCCATCCGGGGTGTTGCCGGTAGCCTTACCATAGGTCACGTTGGAGGTGATGGTCAGGATGGAGGTGGTCGGGAAACCGTCTCTGTAGGTGTGATGTCTTCTTACCATGGTCATGAACTTGCTCACGATCTCAGCAGCGATGTTGTCAACACGATCGTCGTCGTTGCCATACTTCGGGAAGTCGCCGGTGGTCTCGAAGTCTACGATGATGCCGTCCTCGTCTCTGATCGGCTTCACAGTCGCGTACTTGATGGCGGACAGGGAGTCGGCTACGATGGACAGACCAGCGATACCGGTTGCGAAGTAGCGGCGAACGTCTCTGTCATGCAGAGCCATCTCAGCGCGCTCGTAGCAGTATTTATCATGCATGTAGTGGATGATGTTCAGGGTGTTGACGTAAACGTCAGCCAGCCATTCCATCATATCGGTGTATTTGTCCATGACGTCGTCATAGTCAAGCACATCGCCGGTAACAGGACGATACTTCGGTCCAACCTGCTTCTTGGTCTTCTCATCGATACCGCCGTTCAACGCGTACAGCAGGCACTTCGCCAGGTTTGCACGAGCGCCGAAGAACTGCATTTCCTTACCAATTCTCATGGAGGATACGCAGCAGGCGATGCCGTAGTCATCACCGTGGGTCACTCTCATCAGATCGTCGTTCTCATACTGGATGGAGGAGGTGGTGATGGACATCTTCGCGCAGTATCTCTTCCAGTTCTGCGGAAGTCTGGTGGACCACAGTACGGTCAGGTTCGGCTCCGGAGCCGGGCCCAGGTTCTCAAGGGTGTGCAGATAACGGAAGCTGGTCTTGGTAACCATGTGACGTCCGTCAACGCCTACGCCACCCAGAGACTCAGTAACCCACACCGGGTCGCCGGCGAAGATCTGGTTGTACTCGGGAGTACGGGCGAATTTCACGCAGCGCAGCTTCATGATGAAGTGGTCTACGAACTCCTGGATCTGCTCCTCGGTGAAGGTGCCGTTCGCCAGGTCTCTCTCTGCGTAGCAGTCGATGAAGGTGGAGGTACGGCCAAGGCTCATCGCGGCGCCGTTCTGCTCCTTAACTGCGGACAGATATCCGAAATAAGTAGCCTGGATGGCTTCCTGTACGTTGCTGGCAGGTCTTGCGATGTCGCAGCCATAGGAAGCAGCCATCTGCTTCATCATCTTCAAAGCGGTGATCTGCTCGGAAAGCTCCTCACGAAGACGAATGACGTCATCGGTCATTACGCGGCCGGTGGAATCCTTCTGTGCCTGCTTGTCCTCGATCAGTCTGTCAATGCCGTACAGAGCAACTCTTCTGTAGTCGCCGATGATACGGCCGCGGCCGTAAGCGTCCGGCAGACCGGTGATGATATGTGCGGAACGGCAGGCTCTCATCTCCTGATTGTAAGCATCGAAAACGCCTGCGTTGTGGGTCTTGCGGTGGATGGAGAAAAACTCGGAAATCTCCGGATCAACCTCATAGCCGTTGTCTGCGCAGGCCTTCTCTGCCATACGAATGCCGCCGTAGGGCTGAAGGGAACGCTTGAAGGGCTTGTCGGTCTGGAAACCTACGATGGTCTCCTTGTCCTTATCCAGATAGCCCGGGCCGTGGGAAGTGATGGTGGAAACAACCTTGGTATCCATATCCAGCACGCCGCCTGCCTCGCGCTCCTGTCTCTGCAGATCCAGAACCTGATTCCAAAGGTCCGTGGTGTTCTGTGTAGGTCCTGCAAGGAAGGACTCATCTCCGTCATAGGGATGATAGTTCTTCTGGATGAAATCGCGCACGTCGATATCCTTCTCCCATTTGCCGCCTACAAAATCTTTCCATTCTGGTCTCATTTTGAAAGCCTCCTGTAAATGATTGATTAAAAAATATTATTGAATAGCATATTGCTTTGCTAATCTCTATCGTTATTATAAAAGGGAAGAAGTTTTTAGTCAAGCGAGGCGATGTACTTTTTTACGAACAAGCCGCGGATTTTATTTTATTTTTAGTAATTATTCACAGAAATCAAAAACGTATACTTGCGCGGGTTTGAGGGGAGTATTATAATAACTCGCAGAGAAATTCACGGGCGTGCGCCGGACGCTTTTGCGCATGAGAAAGCAGCACCAGTGAATAAGTTATAAGAAAAACGGAGGGAACCATCAGAATGAGTATGAGGATCACCAAAGACATGACAATCGGCGAAGCGCTGGAGGTGAGCACGGATATCATTCCCGTGCTGTTTGAGATCGGGATGCACTGTATAGGCTGCCCGGCGTCTCAGGGCGAGACCTTAGAAGAGGCCGCCATGGTGCACGGCATCGACGTGGATGACCTGATGGAGATGATCAACGCCGCGGCGGAGGGAAATGCACAAGCCGCCATGATTTAAAGCCGGATCATCTGAAAATCGGAATGCCCGTATCCCGGTCTGATGGGAAAGGAGCATTGAAAATTGAAAAGAGAACTATTACGGATATACCGCAATCATATAGGGCTGGGCTTTCTTTATCAGATCGCGACAGCCTTATTTGCGTTGCTTGGAGCATATCTATTGTCAGAGCTGCTGACAATGGTGCAGGTACAGGAGGCCGCTCCTTTTAGCCTCCCGGGGATTTTAGTACGGTCAAGCATTTCAACACATGCGCGGCATTCATTCTCGACTGCCTGGCCCTGGACTATCGCGTCAACATATATCCGGTTCATGACATCATATAAAGCATTGACATGGAGCTGGTTGTGCCCCTTTGTTTCAGGCTGTGAACCGCGGATATATGTGTCCTCATCATCCGGGTTCTTTGAAAACAGCCACCGTACCTGCCCCATTTTCTCAATTACATCAAACAGAAGATTCTTATAATGCTCGATGTCCTTCATTACACATCACCTCCCTTAAGTGATAATGTGTAATGAAAGAAACTTCTGTAGTTGTTACGCAAAAAAAGAGCATAGCCTGTTTTCAAAACAGACTCTGACTCTTCAGATTCGTTAACTTAATGACATTGGGAAAATCCCCTCTTTTGTTTTTTGCGACGAATTGCATAAAGAAGAACAGCTCCCACAAAAGCAATTCCTACAATACATCCTATACCCGCCATATATCATCACCACTCTTTCGTCTGGAGCGATCCTCAAAACAAATCGCTATGAGAACCCGTCCTAATCAATTTCAAAATCAAAGTATCTCTGACAACCTTGTAAACAAGCAACCAATCCGGCTCAATGTGGCACTCTCTCATGTCCTTATAGTTTCTGGAGTTAGTGAGAGCGTGATCCCGATATGCCTCCGGCAATGGTTGCTCATTGCATAACAGCGTAATGACTTCTTCCAGCTTCTTCGGATTGCAGCCACGTTTTACCGCAAGCTTATAATCTCGTTTGAACTGCCCCGTAAACTCCGGCTTAAGCATTAAGTGCCTCCATCAGATCGCCAACGCTGTCAAACGGTCCAAACATATCCTCATCCTTGTCTGCCGCTTCCATCGCAGCATAGGTAGTGGCGTTCGGCTCGTCAACCTTGACCTCAAAGGGAAGTCCATGACACCTAAGTGCCTGGCGATAAAAAATACCCGTTGCCGTACTCAAATCCATCCCCAAAGTCTTAAAAAGAGCTGCCGCCTGCGCTTTCAGCTCCGGCTCCATTCTAATCGTCATATTTACTTTAGCCATACATAGCACTCCTTTCTCATCACATAGCTTGCACTTATATTATACTCAATATTCATTCGTTTTGCAAGTGCATTGCAAATATTGTCTGTATCTTTTCTGTGAACGCCGTTTTTCTATATGGTAACCCCAATATGTGGACATTTTGGGGTTGAAAAATCCTTGTCGTATGCTTCAAGCGCACTCCGTATATCTTCCTCGGATTGAAAGGCTTATTGACATCAACCCTGTTTTCCGGCTTTGTGTAGGCTGTTTTGTACCAAGAATTTTTTAAAAAATTCTTGGTACTTGCCGGATGCGAAGGTGTTTTCCTATAATGGCTTCTGAAAGCGCATGTACGTGTGCACTTTCGGGAGCCATTAAAAGGTTGCGCTGGAAATCAAATCGCGTGATGAAAGCGATAAGGGAACCTGATGTGATTCTGAAACGTGCATACAACCACGCAGAAAGGAACCATTGCAATGAAAACACTTCGTAAAAACATCGGCAGCATCGTCTGGATCTGCAAGCCATTTCTGAAATACGGAAAGGTGTATATCATTCTCTCTGTCTGTATTTCGGCGATTTATACGCCCATTGACGACCTGATCTACGTCCGGTTTCCGGAGGTCATGATCGATATGCTCTCCGCGGGCAGGGGTTTCGCCCTGATCGCTCTGGTTGCGGTGCTGTTCTGCATCGCGGATTTCCTGAACAATACACTGCGGAAACTGTCGCGGGCTTATTTTACGAAAAAACAGGCCGCAATTGAGGTGGAGGCCAATCAGGAGATTTATGAAAAGGCCCGCGAGCTGGATTACAGATACATCGACAATCCGCAGTATTACAACAGCTATACCTGGGCGGTGGATGAGTATGCAAAGCAGATGGACAGCGCCAGAGAACTGCTGATTACGCTGTCTCAGTGCGTCTTAAGCCTGGCGGTGCTGGTCACGATCGTGGGCACTCTGGGGCCGTGGATTCTGCTGATCGAAGTGGTGCAGCTGTTCCTGCACACCAGAGTCAATTTAAAGCTCAACGCCAACATGATTGAGCGGAAGGAAACCCTGCTCCCCCTGGAGCGACGGCTGAAATATTTCCACCGGCTTTTTTATATGAAAGATTACGCGGCGGATTTAAAGGCCACGTCCCTTGGCAGCCATGTGCTGGCCGCGCACCGCGAAACCGGGGAGCAGCGTGTGGAAAAGCTCGGCTTTTTTGCCCTGCGGGGCGAGCTCTGGAATGTGGTCCATGAGGTGATCTTTTTTGCCACCCAGCTGATCATCGTGCTGTATCTGGCGCAGAGCATTCTCTCAGGCAGGATCGCGGAGGTCGGCATGTACATGACGCTGTTGCTTTCCTTTTATCGTCTGGACACCCGGATCGATATCCTGACCAACGCGTTAAGAGACGCGAACGGTCTGTCCATGAATGTGGAGAAAATCCGGGCCTTTTTTGACTTAAAATCTCAGATTGAGACCGGGAGCGAGGCGAAAGGGTTTGTGCCTGAGCGCGGCAGCTTTTCGGTGGAGCTGAAAAATGTGGGCTTTTCGTATGAAAACTCGGATTTCTCTCTCTCCGGCTTAAACCTTGTCATCCGGCCCGGGGAAAAGATTGCGGTTGTGGGAGAAAACGGCGCCGGCAAGTCCACCTTTGTGAAGCTCCTGTTAAGACTTTGCGATGTGCGGGAGGGCGAGATCAGTATCAACGGCAGGCCCATCCGGGAGTATGATGTGCACAGCCTGCGCGGTCAGATCGGAGTGGCGTTCCAGAATACAAATATTTACGCCATGAGCCTGTTGGAGAATATCTCCCTGTACGGGGAGGTTTCGGAGCGTGCGCTGAAAGAGGCGTCCGCGCAGCTTGGCCTTGACGAAATCATGGAGAAAAATCACATGACCCTGCTGTCTCAGCTTACGCGGGAATTTCACGAGGACGGCGTCCTGCTCTCCGGCGGAGAGGCGCAGCGGGTCGGCCTGGCCCGGGTGATGAGCGGGGAGTTTGGCCTTCTGTTGCTGGACGAGCCCTCCTCTGCCTTAGACCCCATCGCGGAGGCGAAGATGAGTGAGGCCATCCTAAGCGCCGCCAACCAGACGACCACCATCATGATCGCCCACCGCCTCTCCACCATCCGCGACGCGGACAGGATCGTAGTCTTCGACCGCGGGCGCATCTGCGAGTGCGGCAGCCACGGAGAGCTGATGTCTTTACATGGAAAATACTGGGAGATGTTCACCAGGCAGGCGGAGAATTATGTGAAGGGATGAGCGCAGGCAGGGGTGGGATTTATTGTAATGATTGGCTGACTACTGCACAGCTGGGCATGGGACTGACCCTGAAAATTTACATTCCCAGGGAGAAATTATTGTGAAAAAGCAGTTAAGAAAACCGGGCTTGGTGTGTGATGTAAAAAGAAACATTGGCATGGGCGGTGCAAATGTATTGCATCGCCCATACGGAGGCTTTACAAACGGGATCATATGAGGAGAGAAAAGAGTTTATCATGAAAGACAGATGGCAGTGCTACCGATATTTCTGGAAATTACAGTGGAAGCTGGACAGGATGAGTCTATTACTGATTCTGGCGCCTCGATTGCTTAACGCGGCGTATACCCTTCTGGCAGTCGCCCTGCCGGGACTCATTCTGGACAGCCTGGTTTCGCTTGAGATCAGACAGTGCACCACATATATTATTTTCTACGCGGCAGTAGAATTTGCGAATTCCTTTCTGAGTGCGCTGCTTGACCGCTCCCGGAGCATCCATAGTGAAATTTCCTCCGCAAAGCTTGGCCAGATGCTGGTGGAAAAAACGAAGGAGCTCAGAATGGAGCAGTTTGAGCAGACACAGACGCTGGAGCGCTATGAGCTGGCCCGCAAGTGCGCGGAGAAAAATTCTGTGTCGCAGTATCTGGGGAGTGTGATCTCCTTTGTGGTCGGGATCGGTGAGCTGGCGGGGCTTTTGTATCTGTTGCAGGATATGCCGTTCTGGGTTCTTTTGTGTTTTGTGGCGGCTGCGGTGATTCACGCTGTCGCGCAGTTAAAAATCGGGAAAAGCAAAATGCAGGAGGACGAGCTTGAAATCCCGGCTGAGCGGAAGCTGGGCTATCTGAATTACGAGCTGGTGAAGCCGGAATACGCGAAGGAAATCCGTCTCTTTGAGATGAAGAACTTCCTCACAGAAAAGCAGGCGCAGGTAAAGGAAGAGTATTATGCGTTGCTACGGAAATATTCCAAATCTCAGGTAAACGCCCTGCAGTCTGCCAATATCGCGGGCAGCGTGCTGTCGGTTGTGTTTTATGCTTACAATATACTCCGTTTTGCGGCCGGAGCACTGACGGTGGGTATGTTTACGGTTTCCATGAACGCCATGCTTCGCTTTTCCGGGAGAGTGAACAATCTGGTCTCCATTGCCGCGGGGTTAGAGATGAAAGCGCAGATGCTGAATAAAGTCCGCGATTTTCTGGAAATGGAGTCTGCTCACGCAGGCAGCGGGCCGGTAAGTGATTTTACATCGGATGCTGTGATTGAGTTTGAGTCTGTCTCCTACAAATACCCCGGTTCGGATACATACGCGCTTCAGAATATTAGTGTGCGCATTCATTCCGGTGAAAAAATATCGGTGGTGGGGCCTAACGGAGCCGGGAAAACGACCTTTATCGCTCTTTTGCTGGGAATGTACCGGCCCACAAGCGGAACCATCCGTTATAACGGGACAGACATTGAAACCCTCGATTATGAAGCGTACAAACAGCTCTTTTCTGTCCTGCTGCAGGACTTTCAGATTTTCAGCTTTACCATCCGGGATAATATCCTCTTTACCTCGGAACCGTCAGAAAAGGAAATCGCAGCGGCACGGGAATGTATGAAAAAGGCGGGGCTGTCGGAGGTTCTTGACCGCCTGCCAAAGCGGGAGGATACTTATCTGACCCAGCGTTTCGATCCGGACGGGGTGAAGCTGTCCGGCGGGGAGGAGCAGAAGCTTGCCATTGCGCGGGTGCTGAACAGGAATTCCGCCGTTTTCATTCTGGATGAACCGACGGCGGCTTTATCTCCCCGGAATGAATATGAAATTTATGAGCGGTTTGCACGTCTGACAGAGGGAAAAACAGTGCTGTTTATCTCCCACCGGCTTTCCGCCTGCAGCCTCTGCGACCGGATTCTGGTCTTTCAGGACGGAGCTTTGACGGAGGACGGAGATCATAAGACACTGATGCAGAATGACCGCCTGTACGCGGAAATGTTCCGGAAACAGGCGGAATCGTATACATAAAGGGCACTGCTTATATAAAGCAGATACATTCCATGAAAGTGTATGAGGGGCAGTCATGAGTAAAGAGACAGGTATGAAAAAGTGCTTTAAAATGTGCATTTATCTGATCGGTCAGACGATGCACCAGGATAAAACAGTCATTATGAAGGATATCCTGATCGGTCTGATCAGGGAGGCGCGGTCGATGGCAAATATTTTCCTGCCGGCGGCGATCTTAAGCCTGCTTGTATCTGAGAGGGGAACGAACAGAGCACTGCTTGCCGCGGCGGGCATCAACGCGGCGCTGGTATTACTGGGTGTGATTCTGGAGCACCTCAAATGGGATAATTCCATTCGCGCAGCTAAGGCCGTCGATTCTTTGCTGTGGGAAATCAACCGCAAGGAAATGGACATTGATTATGCACAGACCGAGCAGAGCGAAAATATGCAGGCGTTTTATGTGGCGCGGGACAGCATCTGGAATGTAGATGATGTCCATCACAAGCTTTTTAACGTGATATTCAGTAAAATCATTACGCTGCTTGTCACCTTTCTGGTTTTTTCCTCCGTTCACATTTTGGCAGCGGCTGCAGTGGTCATCACGGTGGTTCTGGAATATCTGGTAAATGTATTGTGGGCCAGCAAAAAAGAATACGCGACAGACAAAAAGATTTCACGTCTTGGACCCAAACGGCGATATGTGGACGATATTCTTTTCAACCAGAAGGCACTGCGGGATATGATTTTCAATAGCTCCAGATCCTTTTTGCTGCAAAAACGCGGCGCACTTACGGGGAAAATGGTAGCTCTTAAAAAGGAAAAAGCAGATACTGATTTCGCAGAATCGGCCATTACGGCGGTACTCTCATTCGTCAGAACGCTCGTCGTATTTCTGATTGCCATGGGACAGTACCTTTCCGGGAGCCTTCCGATCTCCAGCTTCCTGGTTTTTACCGGTGCAGCGCAGGAAATGACTTACGGCTTATTCCAGATCTCCGATGCCTTGTCCTATATCCGCAGAGCGGCCAATTATTATGAGGATTATGCACAGTATATGAATTTGCCGCAGACAAATGACAGCGGGACGCAGCCGCTGCCGGACAAGGTGCATGAGATCGAGTTTCGGGACGTGAGCTTCCGCTATCAGAATCGTGAGGAAGATGCTTTGAGCCATGTTTCATTCCGGATGAAGACCGACGAGACGATCGCGATCGTGGGAGAGAACGGCGCGGGGAAGAGCACGCTGGTCAGACTGCTCCTTCGGCTGGATCAGGTGACGCATGGGGATATCCTGCTTGACGGGAGAAGCATTTACGAATACGACTATGAGGAATATATCCGGCACTGGGCGCCGGTATTCCAGGATTTCAACTTATATTCCTTCACCGTGGGGGAGAATGTTGGCTTCGACAGGGAGCATGATGAGGAGAAGCTTTATCAGATTCTGGAAAAAGTCGGTCTGAGGGAGAGGGTGGAGAGCCTGTCCGAAGGGCTTACAACCTCCTATACGAAGCACTTCGACGAAAACGGCGTCGTCTTCTCCGGCGGGCAGGAGCAGAAGCTGGCCATCGCGAGGGCTTACGCGAAAGGGGAGGACGCCTCGCTGATTCTCGACGAGCCTACGGCCGCGCTGGATCCCCTGACGGAATACGAGATCAACCGGCTGATTGCCGGCTCTGCCTCGGAGAATTTTGTGATTTTTATTTCGCACAGGCTGAATACGACCCGCTTCGCGGACAGGATTCTGGTGCTCGACCGGGGCAGGCTGATGGAAGAAGGGAGCCATGAGGAGCTGATGGAGAAAGAGGATGGCCTCTACAGGGAGATGTTTCTGATGCAGAGCTCATATTATCATTATAGCGAATAAGTTTAATCAGTCAGTTCGTCTGAAAGCATATAAAAAGGAGCAGCCTGTTTTTCACACAGGCTGCTCCTTTTTATATGCATCATGAAATGAATGCGTAATAATGAATGCGTGAATTTTATGCCCGATGCGGCGCTCGGATACCGGGGTATCCTGCCGCTCACAGCTGTGAGAGCGTCTGCAGCGCCTGATCCTTCAAAATGGGCTCGAAATGCTCATCCAGGAAATACTGCGTGGCGGAGGAGGTGCGCTGCATGGAGCCGTACTCGGTCAGCATATTGCAGAAGCGGTTGTAGTCCTCCCTGCTGTGATCTCCCCTGGTCACGACCAGGAGGTAGGTGCCGTAGAGGCTGTCCTTGTACAGCGAGTTGGGCGCGTGATAATAGCCGTCCGCCAGGTGCGCCAGCCGGATGACGTGGTCTAAGGTACTGAAGGAGAAAATACGCGTGTAATCGGTTTCATCTTCGTTATCATCCTGCCCGCCTTTTGTCTCGCTGTTAAGCTCGTCGGAGGATTTGACCGCGGCCACGCTGTCCTGAATTTTGCGGAAGAGGTCAAGCACCTCGCTGGCGGTGCTTCCCAAGCCGGAGAGCATGCTGTCGAGGGCGTCCTGATCGCGGATGCCGGGAGCAAAGCTGGAGAATTTGGTGTCTAACTCCTCCGGGTCCTCCACCTTGGTGATCACTAAGACCACATATTCACTGTAGGGGATCGCCTCGATCATGAGAGGAATGTCCTCGGCGCGAAAGCCGACTTCCCTCTCAGCCTGGCGCATCATGTCCTGAAACAGACGCCGGACCTTCTCTGAGCCGTAGGCAAGCTCGCTGAGCTTTAAGGAACGCTTGACCATATCGTCCTTTGTGAGCGTGCAGCGGATCTGATTTTCACTGATTCGTTCTATTTTCAAAGAAATCACTTCCTTTAAATTTGATACTGGTGTTTATGATAACCTAGTGTCATCATAAACTCACTTTTCCGTTTCGTCAATAGCTGACAAAATCATCTTCGTCATTTTACAAAAAATTAATAAGTTTCAAGAATGTTGATGTTGTTTTGCTTAAACCTGCGTGTTATGGTGAAAAAAGAAGAAATAACCTGCCTGACTGACATTTCAGAAAGGAGGTTCTGGTCTGTGTTTTTCCATGTCATATGTATGATATGAAGCTGCCCTGAAAGCTATGTGCCTGCTTGAGGGATTTCCTGTTTCCAAATGATGTAACCGATATTCCATTTTACACGAATGAGAAACGACGGCACTGCTCTTGGAGTATGTGCTTTCTGCTTTATTTTATGCAGCAGTGCGGGTAAGATTTCTTCGTGTAACCAGACAATGTCATCGACCTTTCTTCGTTGTTTTTTACATCACGATTCCAACCTGGAAAAGCCGTTGCGCCTCCCTGTCGGAGATTTCGATAAAACGGGATGGCCTGCCCGGACAGGGAGCAGTTTACTTTCAGAGAAGGTGAGGGGCTTTTTTTAAGTCCCTCTTTTTGTGCTTTTCTGACAAAAAGCTCTCATGGAGAAAAGTATTTTCCAAAAAATAATGACGAAACCGCGATTATTTGTTATAATGGGAAAAGTTTTGGAGGGATTTCTATGAAAATCATGAGAAGGGTTATTCTGGCACTGGGCGTATGCGTGGTGCTGGGCTGCTTCGGGCTGATCGCTGTCATGCTCTGGGGAAAATATTCCGACGGCAGGGATTATGCGGATCTGGACAGCTACTTTTCCCTGACGGAAGCGGATGAAACGGCCATTATCCTGGACAATACGGTCATAAGCGATAAGGCCCTGCTGTATGACGGCGGTTATTATTTCAGCCTGGATACCATTCAGGATTATTTCCACAACAGGTTTTATTATTCGGAACTGAGCAGAGAGATCCGCTACACGGACGCACAGATGGTGGTGGCGGCGGACCTGGACGGTACCACTTACAGCGTGACGATGGCGCAAGAGACGACTGCGTATACATTTGACCGGGTAATTGCCTTTGAGCGGGACGGTATTTGCTATATCAACGCAGATTTTGTATTTCGTTATGTCGCATATAAATATGAAGCGTATACGGAGCCGAATCGCATCGTGGTGAGCCCTGTATCGGATGAGCAGCTGCTGGTGGATGTCAAAAAGAGCACTGCAGTGCGCTGGAGGGCCGGCATCAAGAGCGATATTTTAAAGGATGTCACGAAGGGAGAGTCCCTCGTGGTGCTGGATGCCGAGAGCATCAGCGGCTGGACGAAGGTGGCGACCATGGATGGCTTCATCGGCTACATCAAAAACAAATGCATTGGTCAGAGCTACACTTCCATGTATGACGGTACGTTTTCCTATACAGAACCGGAATATACTTCCATAACGCTGGATGTGCCTGTGAGACTCGGCTTTCAGGCGGTGTACACCTATGCCGCCAATGACAATCTGACGCAGCTGGCCGCGACTGCCTCCACGATGAATGTGGTGGCGCCCACCTGGTTTACCATTACGGCGGATTATGAGTATATATCGTTTGCCTCCGTGTCCTATGTAGAGGAGGCACATGCCATGGGGCTTCAGGTGTGGGGGCTTTTAGAGGATATCACCTATGACGTGGACATCTACTATGTGCTGGCGGATTCGACGAAACGGACAGAGCTGATTGATTTCCTGATTGAGGAGGCGCTGCGCGTGGATATGGACGGGATCAATATCGACTTGGAGAGCGTCCGGTCTGAGGAAGGAACGCACTTCATTCAGTTTCTGCGGGAGCTTTCCATCCGCTGCCGTGAGGAGGGGCTGATCCTTTCTGTGGACAATTATCCACCTAACTCCGGCAATATCTATAATGATTACAAGGAACAGGGCGTCATTGCGGATTACGTGATTCTGATGGGCTACGACGAGCACTGGGGCGGCAGCGGGGATCCGGGCAGCACGGCGAGTCAGCAATTTGTGGAGGATTCGCTCGACAGTCTGATGACGATGGTGGACGCTTCGAAGATGATACTGGCGGTGCCCTTCTATACCAGACTCTGGGTTACGCAGGACGGTGTGACGACTGACAGCGCCGTATACATCGCGGATGTTTACTATTGGACGGACTATTACGGCATGGAAGTGACTTGGGATGAGGAAACGGGTCAGAATTATGCGGAGACGACCATTAACGGCGCACTGTACCAGATGTGGATTGAGGACAGCACCAGCTTAAGCAGCAAGTTGCAGGCCGCGAAGGACCGCGGTGTGGCGGGTGTAGCCGCCTGGAGGCTGGGATATGAGGACGCAAGCGTCTGGTCCCTGATCGGCGGATACTTCCAGTAGGATTGTCTGATGGTTGCCGTAAGGCAGAACCTGAAAGAAAATACAATGAAAGGGCATCACTTTATGGTGGTGCCTTTTTGTGTCCTGCCGGAGGGCTACTGCGAATTCAGATATTCCATGATTCCCATATACAGCGCCCACGCCACTTTACTCTGGTAGTCCTCGTCCTTTAAAAGAGCCAGCTCATCGGGGTTGCTCATAAAGCCGCACTCCGCGATGACGATGGGGACAGAGGTTTTTCGGAGCAGATAGTAGGTGTCGTTGGCCTTTGCCTGCCGCGTATTGTCCGGATCCAGGCGCTTGATCAGGCTGGTCTGTAAAATTTCAGCCAGCGTCTGGCTCTTTGTGCTGGTGGTATAATAAAATACCTGCGCTCCTTTGATGGCGCTGTCGGAATAGCTGTTCTGATGAATGCTGACGACCAGATCGGGGGAGGCCTCCTCCATGAGGGCTACCCGGTTTTTCATGTCCTCCACTTTTTTATTGGAAGCGCTTTCGGCATACAGGCCACTGTCGTCGGAACGCGTCATGATGACAGTGATGTCATTTGCTTCCAGGAAAGCCTGAAGCTTTCGTGCGATGGCAAGGTTGAGCGTTTTTTCCTCAGTACCGTCGTCTGAGACGTTGCCGGGATCGATTCCGCCGTGACCGCTGTCGATGACGACGGTGAAGCTGTCTGCAGAGCGGCTCACAGCGGTTGACAGCGTGAAGCGGGCGGCAACCTCCCCTGCGAGGACGAGGGCGGACAACAGCAGGAGAATACGCAGGAAAAATGACATCAGTGTTTCTTTTCTGATCATGGAGACTCCTTGAAATAAGGCGGCGGAGGCTGTGAAACAGGTGGTCTGCATTGCAGGGGGACAGGTATTTCACGGCTGTATGATATCATATTTATGCTTTCATTCCGGAAATTATGCGGATTTCTGTGCTTCTTTGTCCGGGCTTGCTTTTTTTGTATGCTTCATGTATAATAAAACCCAAATGTACTGATACAGGGGACATCCATACAGGAGTATTATGGAAACAAGAGTGATTTTTCAATCGGAAGATCATATTGACACAAATGTCATAAAAGAAGCCGGCAAGCTGATCAGGGCCGGCGAGCTGGTCGCCTTTCCTACGGAGACCGTGTATGGCCTTGGCGGCGATGCGTTAAATGCTTTCTCCAGTGCGAAAATTTATGCCGCAAAGGGCAGGCCGAGTGACAATCCGCTGATCGTCCATATCTGCCGCTTTGAGGACATTTACCGGATCTGCAGCGAGGTGCCTGAGACGGCGGTGCGGCTGGCAAGGGCTTACTGGCCGGGGCCGTTAACCATGATTCTGCCGAAGGCGGATTGCGTACCGAAGGAGACAACGGGCGGACTGGATACAGTGGCGGTTCGTTTTCCTTCTCATCCGGTGGCGCAGGCTTTTATTGAGGCAGCGGGCGATTTTGTGGCGGCGCCGAGCGCGAACGCAAGCGGCAGGCCGAGTCCCACGCTGGCCAAATATGTGCTGGAGGATATGGACGGGAAAATCCCGCTGATCATTGACGGCGGGCCTGTGGGGATCGGTGTGGAATCGACCATTATCGACCTGACGCAGGAGGAGCCGATGCTTTTAAGACCCGGCTATATCACCAGGGAAATGCTGGCGCAGACGCTTGGGGAGATTGACCAGGATCAGACCATGATGGAGTCCAATCCGACAGGCAGGCCGAAAGCGCCGGGCATGCGTTATCGGCATTACGCGCCGAAGGGACAGCTGACACTCGTGTCAGGAGAGGCCAGGAAGGTGGCGTCCTATATCAATGAACAGTGCCGCCTGGCGCATGTTGAAGGTCATAAAACCGGCGCGCTCTGCACATGGGAAAATCTGGCGTTGTATCATGCGGACGAAATTGACAGTATCAAATGCATCGGCAGCAGAGCTTCCCAGGAGAGTATCGCCAGAGAGCTATACCGGGCACTGCGTGAGTGCGATGATGAGGGGCTTGAGGTGATTTACGCGGAGAGTTTTTCCGAGGAGGGCTTGGGACAGGCCGTGATGAATCGTCTGCTGAAAGCCGCAGGGCACCAGATGGTGGAGTTTTGATATTTTTAAAGGAGGTATCGGGATATGATCGCGATCGGATCAGACCACGGGGGATTTATTTTAAAGGAAGCGGTAAAGGCGTATCTGGTAGAGCAGGGGCATGAGGTGAAGGATCTCGGCTGCTACACGCACGAGAGTGTGGATTATCCGGTCTATGGCAAGGCCGTGGGCAGAGCCGTGGCTGACGGCGAGTGTGAGAAGGGCATTGTGATCTGCACCACCGGCATCGGCATTTCCATGGCGGCCAATAAGATCAAAGGGGTGCGCTGCGCCCTCTGTACGGATTCCTATACCGCCAGACTGACCAGAGAGCACAATGACGCCAATGTGCTTGCGCTCGGCGCCGGTGTGGTGGGACCGCTGTTAGCCATGGAGATTGTAGACACATTTTTGAATACGAAATTTTCCGGTGCTGAGCGGCATGCGCGCCGCGTCGCGATGATTGAGGCGGATTGAGGACGGTCTGGCACGCGAAAACTCTGCGTGTCGAAGAAAGTATGTAAAAGGGGAAGCGTTGAGGATTTTGATTTGAAAAGAAAAACCGCACAAACATGGAAAAAAATATGCTGTTTATTCTTAAGCATTGCGCTGCTGGCCGCTTTATTTTCAGAAAATAATGTGAGTGCCACCAGCACTACCAGGCAGGAGCTGGAGGAGGCGGAGCAGCAGAAGAGTGAGCTTGAAAACGAAATGCAGCAGAATCAGGATGAGATTGATTCAAAGGAGCAGGAAAAAGCGGAGTTAAACACGACGCTGTCCGGCTATAATGCGGAGCTTTCTTCCATAGAAAACGATATTTATGAAATGGAACAGGCGATTGCGGCCAAGGAAGAGGAGATTGCGCAAAAGACTGCCGAGCTGGAAGAGGCGAAGCAGACGGAGGAAACCCAGTATGCCAATATGCTGGCGCATATCCAGTATATGTACGAGAGCGATACATCTTCTACCTATATCAATGCCATGCTGAGCGCAATTACCGGGGAGGTCAGCTTTTCTGATTTCCTGAATATCAGCGAGTATGTGGAGCAGCTGGCGGCCTATGACCAGCAGCTGCTTCTGGACTATCAGGCGATCCGCGAGGATGTGGAAGCGCAGGAGGCCGCTCTTGAGGAAGAGAAGGCCAAGCTGGATGAAATGCTGGTTTCGCTGGAGGAGGATAAGGAATACTCGCAGTATCTGATTGCACAGGTACAGAGCGCAATCAGCACCACCAATTCCGCGATTGCCAGTATCGAGAACGAGCTGACTGCCCAGGAGGAGGAGCTGGCCCAGATTAACGACAATATCGCGGAGCTGCAGGAAAAGCTGGCGCAGGAGATCGCTTTGTCACGGGCGGCGGCGAGCGGCACCTGGAGAGACATCTCTGAGGTGGAGTTTTCTGAGTATGATGTGACACTTCTGGCAAATCTGATTTACTGTGAGGCCAGAGGAGAAAGCTATGAGGGCATGCTGGCGGTTGGCAGTGTGGTGATCAACCGCGTGCTGTCCGGCAGCTATCCGGATACGGTTTCCGGTGTGATTTACCAGTCCGGCCAGTTTGAACCGGTCAGCTCCACCAGAAACAGCTTTGTGGAGGCGCTGGCGGCGGATAAGGCGGCGAATTCCTCTGGCTGCTATGAGGCTGCCAGAGAAGCAATTTCGGGCGTGACCAATGTGGGAACCTGCGTGTATTTCCAGACGATTGCTTATCTGGAGGCGGTAGATCGTCTGGACGTTGTGGTGTATGTGATCGGAAATCACGGATTCTATTAATTGCTTCCTGAGAGATGTTTTATGGTTAAAATGGTAAAGGATACGGAGTCCGGACGTTATTGCGGTGAGCCCTGGGGGCGTTTGCGCGTTGTACTCCGAAGCTTTCTGCATCAATTGAAATTAATGGCAGCACTGTTGATTGCGACAGTGCTGCTTGCGGGTTGTGGGGCGAGCCCCGCGGCGGCAGAGACAGACACTGTTTCGGTGGTATGTACGATTTTTCCGCAGTATGACTGGGTGAGGGTTCTGCTGGACGGTGTTTCTGCAGATGTGAAAGTGACACTCCTGTCAGATGACGGCACGGATATTCACAGCTACCAGCCTTCCGTGCAGGATATGGCTGTGATACAGGAGAGCGACCTCTTAGTATATATCGGTGGGGACTCTGAGGACTGGCTTCTGGAAATGGTGGAAGCGGATGAGGTACTGAAAGAACGAAGCATAAATCTGCTGGAGCTGATGGGTGAGCTGGTCCTTGAGGAAGAGGAAAAGGAAGGCATGACGGATGAGATCGGTCATGTTCACGATGAGGACTTTGAGGCGGAGGACGATGAGCATGTGTGGCTGTCCTTTGTAAATGCCAGGGTTCTGTGCGGGGAACTGGCAGAGTGTCTGATTGAGCTGCTGCCTGAGGAGGAGACGCTTATCCGGGCAAACCTGGAAGCCTATGAAGAACAGGTTGCCGCGCTGGAAGAGGAATATGTGCAGGCGGTTGCTTCGGCCCGGTATGATACGCTGCTTTTCGGGGACCGCTTTCCATTCCGGTATCTGACGGAGGAATTCGGTCTGGATTATTACGCGGCCTTCGCCGGCTGCAATGCGGACGCGGAGGCGAGTTTTGAGACGATTGTTTTCCTGATAGAGAAGCTGAACGAGCTGGATTTGCCGGCAATTCTGATCATCGAGGGTTCAGATTCGAAGCTGGCGGAAACCATCCGCAAAAATACACAGTCCGCGGATCAGGAAATTCTGACCTTAAATTCCATGCAGGCTGTCTCGGGGGATGAGGTGGCAGCAGGCGCGACCTGGCTGAACATTATGGAGGAAAACCTGAAAGTGCTGAAGACGGCACTGGGAAGTGAGTGAATATGTTACAGATAGAATGCCAGAATCTGACACTGGGGTATGAAAAACAGATTGTTGCAGCCGGCATTTCCTTTCAGGTCAATAAAGGAGATTATCTCTGCATTCTGGGGGAAAACGGTTCCGGGAAAAGCACGTTGATCAAAACACTTCTGGGGCTGAAGAAGCCGCTTGGCGGCAGTCTTCACTTCGGTGAGGATATCCGTGCCAATGAGATCGGCTATCTGCCGCAGCAGTCGCAGCTGCAGAGGGATTTTCCGGCGTCCGTGGAGGAAATTGTTCTTTCCGGCTGCGTGAACCGCCTGGGACTTAAGCCTTTTTATGGGAAGCTGGAAAAGGAGATTGCCCGGGAAAATATGGAACAGCTGGGAATCTTAAATCTGGCAGGAAAATGCTACCGCGAGTTGTCCGGCGGCCAGCAGCAGCGCGTACTTTTAGCGCGGGCGCTGTGCGCTACCAGAAAACTGCTGCTTTTGGATGAACCGGTGGCGGGGCTTGACCCAAAGGCAACGGCGGAAATGTATGAGCTGATTGCCCAGTTAAATCGTGAACAGGGGATTACCATCATCATGGTGTCCCATGACGTGCTGGAGGCGGTTCCCTTTGCCAGTCATATTCTTTATATGAGTCACCAGGATACCTTTTTCGGGGACCGGGAAAGCTATCTCAAAAGCCCGTACGGGCAGATGTACGCCTCCATGCTTCAGGCCAGAGGGGAGAAACAGCCGTGACAGAAACGCTTGCCTATTATTTACAGTTTGATTTTGTGCGCTACGCGCTGATTGTGGGTACATTGATCGGCCTGTGTGCCTCTTTGCTGGGAGTCTCTCTGGTTCTCAAGCGGTTTTCCTTTATCGGGGACGGCTTAAGTCATGTAGCTTTCGGCGCGGTAGCCATCGCGGCTGTTTTACGCGTGGAGAGCGATATGGTGGTTGTGATTCCCGTGACCGTGATCGCGGCGGTCGCGCTTTTAGCCCTTGGCAATAAAACCGCTATCCGCGGCGACGCGGCTATTGCCATGATCAGCGTGGCGGCTCTTGCCATCGGCTACCTGCTTTTAAGCCGCTACTCCGGCTCCGCCAATATTTCCGCGGACGTTTGCAGCTCACTTTTCGGGTCCACCTCGATTCTCACTCTGACCGGCGCGGATGTGGGCTTCTGTGTCGTGATTTCAGTGGTTGTGATCCTGATGTTTGTCCTTCTTTTTCACAAAATTTTTGCCGTTACCTTTGACGAAAGCTTCGCCAAAGCCACCGGCATCCAGACTGAAATATACAACGGCCTCATCGCTGTCATCACCGCCCTCGTCATTGTCGTCGCGATGGAACTGGCCGGTTCCCTTTTAGTCTCCGCCCTCATCATTTTTCCCGCGCTCTCCGCCATGCGTGTGTTCAAGAGCTTCCGCTCCGTCACTGTCTGTGCCGCCATTCTGTCTGTAGTCGGTACTTTGAGCGGGATCCTCATCTCCATCTTTGCCTCCACGCCGGTGGGCGCGAGCATTGTGGCGGTGGATCTGGGGATTTTTGTGGTGTTCGCGGTTGTGGGGAAAGTGAAGGGGTGATGATTTCTCTTGTTTTTAATAGAAATTTTACTGGACATCTCGCGCAAACTTCTCTATAATTATCACCAAATGTACACCGCTGCCAGCACAGCCCGCAAGGCAATGAAAGGCATTATTTTATGAAGAAAAAGCACAATTCGGTCTTCCAGGCCCTTTCCATGGTCAGCCAGTTCGGCATCAGCATGGTCGTTCCCATCGCCATGTGCTGCGCCCTCGGCTACTTTCTGGACAAGCACTTCGGTACCTCCTTTTTTTTCATAATCCTTTTCTTTGTGGGAGCCGCCGCGGGTGCGTGGAACGTATACAAAACGGTGAAAACCATTGCCCGGCTGGATGAGAAAAACGACAATCCCTTTACCAGCAGAATTGAGAAAGAGTAACCGCATGCCGTCAGACGCTTCTGTGCAGGAAAAGCCCGCGCCGCTTGACAAATTCAGAAGGATCAACCAGACGCTTCTGTTCATGATGACTGGAACTTTTGCTTATGGACTGGTGGGAGAGATCATTATCCTTCTCTTTCTGCAGAGATTTGCGGGTGTCAGTATTGGCTGGTGGATTGGCGTGGTTCTTTCCCTTCTGGGGGAGGCACACATGTACTGGAGCCTGGACATGGCCCTTGGCCTTGGAGAGAAGGGAGCGACGAAAAAGCTCGTCCTTCACAATACCCTCCGGTATCTGGTGTTCGTAGGAGTCACGTTTCTGGTGATGGTGACAGATATCGCCAACCCTGTCGCCTGTGTTTTTGGCATTCTGGGTATGAAAGCGGGCGCATATCTGGAGCCCGTTCTTGAGAAACTATATCAAAACAGGTTTCACAAACATAAGGAGGTAGAGCCCTATGACACAGGGAATTCTGCTGTCTGAAGATATTGATTTTATGATTCACGGCGTCTTTTCCTACCAGGTCTTTGGCCAGACGGTATGGATCACGACTACCCATGTCTGTCTGCTGATCGTCATGCTGGTGCTGATCGGTTTTGCTTTCGTGGTCAACCGCCGTATGAAAAAGGCCGAGGAAATTCCGAGGGGTTTACAGAATGTCGCGGAGATGGCCGTAGAAATGCTGGACAACATGGTGAAGGGCAGCATGGGCAAGCACGCGAAAGGCTTTCTCAACTATATCGGCACCGTTTTTATTTTCGTTTTAATCTGTAATATTTCCGGCCTGATGGGCCTGCGCCCACCGACAGCGGACTACGGTGTGACACTGCCTCTCGGTGTGATAACCTTTGTCCTGATTCACTTTAACAGAATCAAATACAACGGGGCGAAGGGTGTAGTGGATCACCTCTGCGATCCCTGGCCGTTCTGGGCGCCGATCAACATCATCAGTGACGTTGCCGTGCCGATTTCCCTGTCTTTGCGTCTGTTCGCGAATGTCCTGTCGGGGACATGTATGCTGGCACTGGTATATGGGCTGCTGAATTTCTTCGCCCTGATCTGGCCGGCTGCACTGCATGTGTATTTCGACCTTTTCTCGGGCGCGATCCAGACATATGTGTTCTGCATGCTGACGATGACTTATATTACGAATGCCATCGGGGATGAATAATAGAGTGCGCATACACGATGGTGTGCCGACTGGCAGGCACATTGTGGATAGAAATTTGGTTCAGGGTTTCCTGAAATCAAAATAAATCATCAGAAATTTGAAACAAACCACAAATCTCATCTTTAATGAAGAAACATCCAAGGAGGAAAAAGAGATGGAATTTAACGAGAACTTTATCTTAGGCTGCTCCGCAATCGGCGCTGGTCTGGCGGTCATCGCAGGTATCGGCCCTGGTATCGGTCAGGGTATCGCCGCAGGCTATGCCGCTTCCGCAGTGGGACGCAATCCCGGAGCGAGAGGCGATATCACCACCACCATGCTTTTAGGCCAGGCTGTCGCTGAGACCACAGGTCTTTACGGTCTGCTGGTTGCCATGCTCTTACTGTTCGTCAAACCTCTGACTTAAGACAGATGATAGATCATCTCGCACGCAGAGAGGCTGGTTGGATACCGGATGATCTGTGCGCGAAGGAAAGGAGGCAGGGTAATCAATGAATGGATATATGAGCGGCATGCTTTTGACTACCATGGAGCCCCGGCTTTTTGACCTGGATTTTCAGCTGCTGACCGATTCGGTGCTGACGCTGATTTCCGTGCTGGTACTGTTTTTTGCGATGAGCTATCTGCTGTTCAACCCCGTGCGGGCCATGCTGGAGAAGCGTCAGAATAAGATCGCTGACGAATTGTCCGACGCGGCTGCCGCGCAGGAGGAAGCACAAAAGCTCAGGGCCGAATACGAGGCGAAGCTTGCTCAAGTCGACAAGGAAGCGGACGCGATTTTAAGAGACGCCAGAAGCCGCGCACTCGCGAATGAGAGCCAGATCGTGGCGGAAGCGAAAGAGGAGGCCCGCCGCATTGTGGACAGAGCGCATGTGGAGGCCGAGCTTGAGAAGGCAAAGGCGGCTGACGAGGTAAAACAGGAGATGATCCTGGTAGCCAGCGCCATCGCCGGTAAGGTCGTGGCGGCCAACATCAATACCGAGATTCAGAACAGCCTGGTGGACGAGACCTTAAAGGAAATGGGTGAGAGCACATGGCTAAGCTGATTTCAAAAACCTACGGGGACGCGCTCTTTGATCTGGCCATGGAGGAGAGTCAGCTGGACGAGCTGTGGCAGGAGAGCGAACTGGTATTGAAAGCGCTTTCCGAGAACCCGGATTTCATCAGACTGTTAAGCCATCCGAATATCACTGAGGAGGAAAAGCTTGAAGTGGTGGCGGAGGTTTTCAAGGGCAGAGTCAGCGACACCATGACAGGCTTTCTGCTGCTGGTAGTGGGAAAAGAGCGCTATAAAGAACTGCCCGCGATTCTCACATATTTTATAGACAGGGTCAAGGAAGCAAAAAAGATCGGCGTCGCGTATGTGACGACTGCTGTCCCACTGGATCAGGCCGGTCAGGAAAAGGTAGAGAAGAGACTGCTGGAGACCACTTCCTATGAGAAGATGGAGATGCACTATGCCGTGGATGAGAGCCTCATTGGGGGCATGGTCATCCGCATTGGGGACAGAGTGGTGGATTCCAGCATTCAGACGAAGATCGAGGATTTAAAGAGACAGCTGCTGAAGGTGCAGCTGAAATGAGAAAGGTGCGTATAGATCCATGAATTTAAGACCGGAAGAAATCAGTTCAGTAATCAGGGATCAGATCAGACGATACGCTGCGGACCTGGAGGTGTCTGATGTGGGCACCGTGATTCAGGTGGCGGACGGCATCGCCCGTGTACACGGCCTGGAAAACGCAATGCAGGGAGAGCTTCTGGAATTCCCGGGAGAAGTTTACGGCATGGTCATGAACCTGGAAGAGGACAATGTGGGCGCCGTTTTACTGGGAAATCAGAGAAATATCAGTGAGGGCGATACGGTAAAGACCACCGGGCGCGTGGTGGAGGTCCCGGTAGGGGACGCCATGATCGGGCGCGTGGTCAATTCCCTGGGGCAGCCGATTGACGGCAAGGGACCCGTGCAGACAGACAAATTCCGTCAGATTGAGCGCGTCGCCAGCGGCGTTATCACCAGAAGACCCGTGGACACACCTCTGCAGACCGGTATCAAGGCCATTGACGCGATGGTGCCCATCGGACGGGGTCAGCGAGAGCTGATTATTGGCGACAGGCAGACCGGCAAGACGGCCATCGCCATTGATACGATTATCAATCAGAAGGGCCAGGGCGTGAAGTGTATTTACGTCGCTATCGGCCAGAAGGCGTCCACGGTCGCCACGATTGTGAAGACTCTGGAAGAATATGGTGCCATGGCATATACGACGGTGGTAGCTTCCACCGCTTCGGAGATGGCGCCTTTACAGTATATTGCCCCTTACTCCGGCTGTGCCATTGGCGAGGAGTGGATGGAAAACGGCGAGGATGTGCTGATTGTTTATGATGATTTAAGCAAGCATGCCACCGCTTACCGTACCCTTTCCTTACTGCTTCGCAGACCGCCGGGCCGTGAGGCGTATCCCGGTGATGTTTTCTATCTGCACTCCAGACTGCTGGAGCGCGCCTGCTGCATGAACGAGGAGCACGGCGGCGGCACACTGACTGCGCTTCCTATCATTGAGACGCAGGCGGGCGATGTGTCGGCCTATATCCCGACCAATGTGATTTCCATCACGGACGGACAGATTTATTTAGAGACCGAGATGTTCAACTCCGGCTTCCGCCCGGCTGTCAACGCCGGCTTGTCCGTATCCCGTGTGGGCGGCGCCGCGCAGATCAAGGGCATGAAAAAGGTAGCAGGACCCATCCGGACTGAGCTGGCACAGTACAGAGAGCTGGCAAGCTTCGCACAGTTCGGCTCCGACCTGGATGCCGATACGGCGCAGCGTCTGGCGCAGGGTGAGCGGATCAAGGAAGTTTTAAAGCAGCCGCAGTATGCGCCCATGGCGGTGGAATATCAGGTTATCATCCTTTACGTGGTGACGAACAAATATTTACTGGATGTGCCGACGGCGGAAATTACACGCTTTGAGACAGAGTTTTTTGCTTATCTGGATGAGAAGCATCCGGAGATTCCGGCTGCGGTCAGATCCGAGAAGGTGATTTCTGATGACACCGAGGCAAAGCTTGTAAAGGCGATCGGAGATTTTAAAAAAGATTTCAGATAGAAGAAAGGCAGTGAGCGTTTATGGCTTCTACGCGTGATATCAAAAAGCGCAAAGCTAGCATACAGAGTACGCAGCAGATTACCAAGGCCATGAAGCTTGTCTCTACGGTGAAGCTGCAGCATGCCAGAGGGCGCGCAGAGCGGTCGAGATCCTATTTTGACTGTATGTACACGACCGTGCAGTCCATTCTGGAGATGACAAAGGGGGTCCGGCATCCCTATCTGGACGGTAATGACAGCCCGCGCAGGGCGATCGTCGCGATTACCTCCAACCGGGGTCTGGCTGGCGGTTATAATTCAAATATTGTTAAGCTGATTACCAGAGGAGATCTGGCTGGCGAAGATCTGGATATCTACGCGATCGGCTCCAAGGGCAGAGACGCGCTGTTAAGAAACGGCTACACCATCCGGGAAAGCTTCCCGGATCTGGGAGAGACGCCGACCTACGCGGAGGCGATGGTTCTCTCCGACATGCTTCTGAAAAGCTATGAGAAGGGCGAGGTCGGGGAAATCTGGCTGGCGTACACCGCGTTTAAAAATACTGTGACCCAGGAGGCCAGGCTGATCCGCCTGCTCCCGGTGGAACGGTCCAAAGAGTCCGGACAGGGTGCTGTGGCACTGATGAATTTTGAGCCGGAGGAGACGGAAGCGTTAAACCTCCTGATCCCGAAGTATATCAGCAGCCTGATTTACGGCGGCTTAGTGGAGAGCGTGGCCAGTGAGAACGGCGCCAGAATGCAGGCGATGGACAATGCGACCAGCAACGCTGAGGATATGATTCAGGATCTGGAGCTTTTGTACAACAGGGCACGTCAGAGCGCAATCACGACAGAACTGACAGAAATTATTGCAGGCGCGGAGGCAATCAGTTAAACCGCGCAGGAAAGAGGAGACTTACATGGCAGAGCAGAATATTGGCAGGGTCACACAGATCATCGGGGCCGTGCTGGACGTAAAATTCAGCCAGAACAGACTTCCGGAGATTAACGAGGCCATCACGATTGAGAGAAAGGACGGTTCTTCTCTGACCGTGGAGGTGGCGCAGCATCTGGGCGATGATGTGGTCAGATGTATCGCCATGGGACCCACTGACGGTCTGGTGAGAGGCATGGAAGCGGTTACCACCGGTGCGCCTATCTCGGTGCCTGTGGGCGAGAATACACTGGGAAGGATTTTCAATGTGCTGGGCAAGGCCATTGATGATAAGCCGGATCCGGTAGACGTCACATACGAACCGATTCATAAGCCGGCTCCCGCTTTTGAGGAGCAGTCTACGGACACGGAGCTTTTGGAGACCGGCATTAAGGTCATCGACCTGCTCTGCCCCTATCAGAAGGGCGGTAAGGTCGGCCTTTTCGGCGGTGCCGGCGTGGGCAAGACGGTATTGATCCAGGAGCTGATCCGCAATATCGCCACAGAGCATGGCGGCTATTCCGTGTTTACCGGTGTGGGTGAGCGCACCCGTGAGGGCAATGACCTGTACCATGAGATGACAGAATCCGGTGTTATCGACAAGACGACCATGGTCTTCGGCCAGATGAACGAGCCGCCGGGAGCCCGTATGCGGGTAGGCCTGACGGGTCTTACCATGGCGGAGTATTTCCGCGATAAGGGCGGCAAGGACGTTCTGTTATTCATTGACAATATTTTCCGTTTCACGCAGGCCGGTTCTGAGGTGAGTGCCCTGTTGGGCCGTATGCCTTCCGCGGTGGGATATCAGCCGACGCTGGCGACCGAGATGGGCGCCCTGCAGGAACGCATCACTTCCACGAGAAGCGGTTCCATTACTTCCGTACAGGCGGTTTATGTGCCGGCGGATGACCTGACAGACCCTGCTCCGGCGACTACCTTCGCACATCTGGACGCGACTACAGTTTTGTCCAGGTCTATCGTGGAAATGGGTATTTATCCGGCTGTGGATCCGCTGGAATCGACTTCCCGCATTCTGGATCCGAGAGTCGTGGGCGAGGAGCATTACAGAGTGGCCCGCGGTGTGCAGGAGATTTTGCAGAGATATAAAGAGCTGCAGGACATCATCGCCATTCTGGGCATGGATGAGCTGTCCGAGTCGGACCGTGTACTGGTGGCCAGAGCCAGAAAGGTGCAGAGATTCCTCTCCCAGCCCTTCTTCGTGGCCGAGCAGTTTACCGGCACGAGCGGCAAATATGTCCCGATCAGTGAGACCATCCGCGGCTTTTCCGAGATTCTGGAAGGCAAATATGACGACATTCCGGAGAGCCACTTCATCAACGCGGGAACGATCGACGACGTGATAGCCCGCGCAAATTAAGAGGAGCAGGCGGCATGGAGAAATTCAGATTACAGATCATCACTCCGGAGCGCGTGTTCTTTGATCAGGACGCGGAGATGGTGGAATTCAATACCACCGAGGGTGAAATCGGTGTTTACGCCGGACATATCCCGATGACGGTGATTATTAAACCCGGCATTCTGACCATTCGCATGGAGAATAATGAGGCGAAGGAAGCCGCGCTGCATGCCGGCTTTGTGGAGATTCTGCCGGATCAGGTGACGATTCTTGCCGAGATCATCGAGTGGCCGGAGGAGATTGACGAGGAAAGAGCTGAGGCGGCCTTAGAGCGCGCGAGGGAGAGGCTGAAGAGTCGTACGCCCGAGACGGATATTGCCAGGGCTGAAACCGCGCTGATGCGTGCCATGGCGCGTATTACGGTCCTGAAACAGTAAGGAGAAAAGGCACTGTTCACGGCCCTTCTCTTCGAGACACCCTTCGGGTGTGCCAACAACGATAGCCGTGAATCGTAACAGAGGAAATACAAAAGAGAGGCACAAGCCTTCCGATTTTTAATTCGGAGGGCTTTTCTTAAAGGCGGGAACATTTCAGGGCTGCGGGCATATCATAAAAGAAAACGGATTTTTCCATGCAGAATTATCTTCCTTTTTATATGAGTTTTCCCCTCCAGTATCCCGCAGGGAAAGAGGACGCCCTGCGCCGGGATATGGACTATTTAAGGGGGCTGTACCCGTTGGAAGCGCAGAAATATCTGAAAAAGATCAGGGACATTCTTGATTATATGGACTACGAGGGCAGCATGATTTACGACGAATATCCGGACAGGTGGCAGCTGTACCGTCTGGCCGAGAGCATCGTCAAGACCCTGCAGACCGAGTCTGAGAGCAACGAGGAAAAGATTTCCCCGCAGAAATGGGAGTGGATAAGCGACCTGGTGCAGGTTCTTCTGTTGGAAGAGCTGTTAGACCGCAGGCAGAGGGAAAACGATTCCCGGGCTGAGAAGGGTTCAGTTCGCTTGCCGCAGGCAAATGGAGGTATCACGCGCCTGCCGGGGACAGAAAACAGCCCCCTGATACCCAAAACTGAAAATTTCCGCCCGCGTCTCTGACGCGGGCCGGCATTCCGGAGGAATGATGAAAAAGAATCTGATCATGTGGACGACCTTTGTGGTTGTGTTCCTCGTGAGCATGGTAATTACATATTATTACATCAATCGGGACAATGAGGGACTTTCCATGGACATGGATCAGGCAACGTTTCCTCTGGTGCAGATTGAACTGGACGGGACGGCGTATAATCTGCTCCACGGTTATGCCGATTCCATGGAAATCAATGAAACTGCGGAATATATATTCCCCCTGGACACAGACAGATCTGTGACAGTGCTGATTGATTCCTTCGGGGAAGAGGTGGAATCGGTTTCCTACGAGGTCCGCAATTCTGACAGTTCACGGCTGATTGAAACGGGAGAAGCGATTCTAAAGGAAAGCGGCGATCAGATTACCTGCAGCTTTACGCTCAAGGACCTGATTTCGGAAGGCGAAGAGTATATTCTTGTGCTGTCGGTCAGCACCCGGTATCAGCAGGATATTCACTTTTACACCCGTTTCCTTTACGCCGGGGAAAATTCCCTGGCTGAGCAGCTTAAAGTCGTCTGGCAATTTCATGAAAGCACCTTCGATGAAGAAAACGGGGCGGAATATATAGCTCCTTTCATGGAGACAGACGGTACGGGGGACGATTCCACACTGGCATATGTCGATCTGCACTGCTCTACCTCTCAGGTGATGTGGGGCGGTCTTGATGTGGAAATTGTCAGTGAAATTTACCCGGCCATCACCAGTCTGGACGAGTATTACGGCGGCTACACGCTCACTTACTACGCGCAGGCGCAGGATGAGGACAATACCTACTTATACCAGGTATGCGAAAAATATCTGCTGAGGACCTCCGGTGAGGACGTTTACATGATTGAATATGAACGTACCGTGGATGTGATTTATTCCATGGAGGGCGATCTGTACAGCAGCAACACCATCATGCTGGGCATTTTGAACGACGGCGTCACCATCACGGAGAGTGAGGACGGCGCAATGGCGGTGTTTGTGATCAACGGCTGCCTCTATTATTATGATGACAATGAGAACTGCATGACCTATGTATACGGGTTTAAGGACAGCGATGAACCAGATCTGCGCAATCTGTACGGAAATCATGGCATCAAGGTATTGCAGGTGGATGAGGCGGGTTCCATGACTTTCCTGGTGTATGGGTATATGAACCGGGGCGACCATGAGGGCAGTGTGGGAATCGGTGTTTATTATTATGACGCCACGACAGGGCTCAGGGAGGAGCTGGCCTTTATCAAAAGCACACATTCCGCGCAGCTTGTGATGCAGGAGGTGGAGACATTAGCCTGCCTGGTAGGCCAGGAAAGCCTGTATTTTTACATGGATGGCAGTCTGTGTCTGCTCAATCTGACGACACAGGAGATTTCAGTTATTTACGCATATAATTCTGAGCAGGATATCTATGTGTCCGAAAGCGGCTCCGCGCTTGTCATCCAGGGAGAGGATGGAATTGTCTATCTGAACCTGGAAAATGAGACACGGCGGGAGCTTACGGCGCCGGCCGGTCAGGTGCTGCTGCCGTTGGGCTTTATCGGCGAGGATTTTGTGTACGGATATGCCTATACGGAGGAGGAGAGCTTAAACCAGGATGGCAGTCTGTTCTATTATATGTACCGCCTCTGCATTGAGGATGCAGACGGCGAGGTTCTGAAAGATTATCAGACGGAAAATGTGCGGATCCGGGAGGTTACAATTGACGGGAACCAGCTGGTCATGGAGCGGTATTTAAAAAGCGGGGACACCTACACAGCGATTGCCGATGATAATATTGTCAGCCGCAGGAACAGCAGCGATACGAACAACACGGTGGGAACAGTTGTGACATCGACTTACCAGACGATTTACCAGATTTCCCTGAAAAATAAGATCGACGTCAGCAGCCTGATTTTCTCACAGGCAAAGGAAACAGATGCGGAAAACGTGGAGAGCCTTACCGTTGACACGCAGTCTGACATCAGCTATGTGGCAGTCTTAAGCCCCTGGGAGGTCACGGAATATACCACGGATGCGAGTTATGCCGTGAAACAGGCCGACAGCATGAACGGAATGGTCCGGGACAATGAGACAGGCAGCTACATCTGGCGAAGAAAGACTCTCTCCGACGCAAACCAGATCATTGCCATTGAGGCCGTTGCCTCCACGGAGGAAAAGAACAGCGTCGCGGTGTGCCTGGAGGTCATGCTGGAACAGCTGGGAATCTATACGAATGTACAGGAGCGTCTGGATGCGGGTTTAAGCTGCAGTGATATCCTGGACGATCAGTACAGTGATTACACGCTGATTGAGATCACGGGCTGCAGTCTGACGAGCCTTCTGTATTATGTGGACCAGGATATCCCGGTCCTGATTATCTTAGAGAGCGGGGAAGCCATGCTGCTGACCGGCTTCAACTCTTACAATGTTGTGGTGATGCGCCCGGACAGCGATTTCCTGGGTTATATGTCCCGCAGCGACGCTTCTGAGATGCTGTCGGAGGAGACGGCGTATGTGTATACATTTTATCAGACGGGGGCGAACTGAGGGAGCTGATCTACAACTTTGAGGAGGACACAAAATGGAAAAATATCACTTTTTCGGTATGATGGCGCGCCTGAAACTGATCAATCGCTGGAGCCTGATGCGCAACACCCGGGAGGAAAATCTCGCGGAGCACAGCCTGGAGGTGGCGATGATCGCCCATGCGCTGGCGGTGATCGGGAACCGTTACCTGGGGAAAAGTCTGAACGAGGACAGAATTGCGCTTCTGGGCATGTACCATGACGCGGCGGAGATCATTACAGGCGACCTGCCCACGCCGGTGAAATATCATGATGACAGCATCCGTAATAATTATAAGGACCTGGAGAAGGAAGCGCAGAGCACCCTGTTAAATCTTCTGCCGCAGGAAATGTGGGACAGCTACCGGGACATCATTTATCAGGAGACGACGCCGGAGGATGCCTATTTACTGAAATTGCTCAAGGCCGCGGACAAGATCTCGGCCTATATCAAGTGCGTGGAGGAGGAACAGACCGGCAACCGCGACTTTGCCTCCGCCAAAGACTCCACTTACCGTGCGCTGATGGAGATGGACATCGAGGAGGTCAGGCTGTTTATGGAGCTGTTCATGGAGTCCTATGGGCTGGATCTGGATACCATGTCGAAGGAACTGCATGCGGACTGAGAAAAACTGTAAAAAGGAAGCGGAGTACAGTTCTCCGCTTCTTTTGCTTCGGGAGTATTACAGATGCATGCCCTTCGAGGATGAAATACGATTCATTTCTAAATTCTCTAAAAGATTTCTTAATTCTGCGTTTATCATATTGACATCAAAACCAAAAATGACTAATATCGTTTTAACTGCAAGAGGCAAAATTAGTTTCAACCTGCCCGGATACTTTTTAAATGCGCGCAAATTTCCGGGCAGTTCCTCTGTGGTGTAAGAAACTGTAAAAAGGAGGAGCTTTGCGATGCCTTCGCCATTGACAGAAGAGAAAAAGGACAGTTTAAAACACAAAATCATGCTGCTGTATCTGAAATATGGATTTGATGGAATTTCCATGGACGAGATCGCAGCCCGTCTGCACGTTGGGAAACCGACCCTGTACAAATATTTTAAGAGCAAGGAAGAGATTGTACGGGAGGTGGAACGGTTTGCGATGGAGCGGCTTACGGGTGTTCCGTTGTCTGCGGAAGGCGGCATTGAGGATGTGCTTCAGGGAATGTCCCTGCTTTACTGCAATGGAATTGCGCTTGCCGTGTTTTCCGGCAGCCGTTATATGGCGGACTTAAAGAACCGTTTTCCCGATCTGTACACAGAACATCAGCAGGCGATTGAAAATCTGATCAATCGCTTTCAGGAATTCCATGAAAGGGCCGCTGAGAAAGGCTTCTGCAGGAAGCTGTCGCTGCCTCTGATGGGGGAGCAGTTTCACAAAATGCTGCCTGTGGTGATTGATGAGGAGTATCTGAAGAAAAACAATCTGACTTTGAGAGAAACCATCCGGGAGTATTATCGTATGCTGCTGCATCAGATCTTAAGTGATGACTATCAGTATGCGATATGCATGGAGGAAACCTATTCTTTCTGTGACAGGCTGACGGAGAATGTGGAGGAATTATCGGCTGTCTGATATGAAGGTGCAAATAGAGGCGCGATTGCGTGAGAGCAGAGCGCGAAGCAATTGACTTTCATATAAAATGCGGCCGAAAGGGACTCTCGCAAAGCAGTTTTGCCCCATAAATGGGACAGGAAAAGAATGGAAGGAGATTTTATATGCTGCATATTTTCAGGCACATGAAGACGAGGGACAGATGGCTGGCGCTGTTGTGCCTGTGCCTCGTCTGTGGTCAGGTGTATTTTGATCTGAAATTGCCTGACTATACGGCTGCGATCACGGTGCTGATCAGCAGCGAGGTGACAGAAATGTCTCAATACTGGTCCGCGGGCTTTAAGATGTTAGGCTGCGCGCTCTGCAGCGCGGGTCTGACGGTCATCGTGGGATTTTTTGCCGCGCGGATCGCGTCGGATTTCAGTTATGATGTCCGCAGTCTGGTTTTCAATAAGGTGGCGGCATTTGGCAGCGGGGAAATCAAAAAGTTTTCCACCGCCAGTCTGATTACCCGTACCACAAACGATATTACCCAGATCCAGATGATTATTTCCATGGGACTGCAGATGATGCTGCGCGCACCGATTATGGCGGTCTGGGCGATCATCAAGATCGTGGGCAAGAGCTGGCAGCTGTCCGCTGTGGTAGCGGCCGCGGTGGTGATCGTGGTAACATCCCTGATTGTTCTGCTGGCGGTTATGATTCCGAAATTCAGAATCGTCCAGAGACAGATTGACGACGTGAACCGGATCACGGAGGAAAATTTAAACGGGATCCGTGTGGTGCGCGCGTTCAATGCGGAAAAATACCAGGAAGATAAATTTGAGACGGCAAATGACAATTTGAAGAGAACGCAGTTATTCACCGGCAGGGGGATGGCGGTTCTGTCCCCGATCATGATGTTCGTGCAGAGCGCGGTTACACTGGGCATCTATTATGTGGGTGCAACCCTGATCAACAACATTGAGATTCCCATGACGGATATGACAGCTATGGCGGCAGCCATCAGTGAAAGGTCTGTCATGCTGGGTGAAGTGGTCTCCTTCAGCTCTTATGCGATGTATGTCATCATGTCATTTGTGATGCTGCTGATGATTTTCATGATGCTGCCCAGAGCGCAGGTATCCGCGAACCGTATCAGTGAAGTCATCGATTCGGACATCACGGTGACAGAAGGCACTGAGAAGACCGGAACACAAAGCGGCACTATTGAATTCAGGGATGTGTCGTTCCGTTACCCGGATGCCTCCGAGGATTGCCTGAAGCATATTTCCTTCTCCGCGAAGAAGGGCGAGACGGTGGCCTTTATCGGCGCTACCGGTTCCGGTAAATCCACGCTGGCCGAGCTGGCTGCGAGATTGTATGACACGACCAGCGGTGAGATTCACCTGGATGGAAGAAACATCAGGGAGTATACCTTCAATACCCTTTATGATAAGGTCGGTTTCGTGCCGCAGAAGGCGCAGCTGTTCTCCGATTCGGTGAGAGAAAATATAGCGTTCGGAGACTGCGGCCATGAAGTGACCGAACAGGATGTAAAAGAGGCGCTGGATATCGCCCAGGCGACTGACTTTGTCTTAGAGATGGACGGCGGCCTGGATGCGAGAATAGCCCAGGGCGGCACCAATGTATCCGGTGGCCAGAAACAGCGTCTTTCCATCGCCCGTGCCCTTGCCAGAAAGCCGGAGATTCTGATTTTGGACGATACATTCTCTGCCCTGGATTATAAAACAGACCGCATTCTTCGTCAGAGACTGGCCAGGGAACGCAAAAACATGACCTGTCTGATTGTGGCGCAGCGCATCGGTACCATCCGCAACGCGGATAAAATAGTCGTGCTGGATGACGGTGCCATCGTGGGTATGGGCACGCATGATGAACTGATGAAATCCTGTCAGGTATATCAGGAAATAGCCCTGTCGCAGCTCTCTAAAGAAGAGCTGGCGGCGAACGCATAAAGGAGGTGTTTGAATATGCCAGGACCTATGGGAGGAAGAGGACCTATGAGAGGCGGCCCCGGCGGCGGGCGCGGCCAGGGCGGCGAAAAGGCGAAGGATATGGGCGCCGCACTGCGCAATCTCTTGGCTTATTGTAAAAATCAGGTGGGCTGGATTGTACTCGCGCTTATTTTCGCGGCCGCGGGAGCGGTCTGTACGATCATCGGACCGGATCAGATCAGCAATCTGACCAATTATATTTACGATGGATTGACCAGCACCATCGATATGGATGGAATTTTAAGTGTTTCCCTTTTACTGCTGGGAATTTATATCACCAGCGGCGTCTGCAGCTTTTTACAGCATTTCATCATGCAGACGGTGACGCAGGGCGTCGCCAAGCGGATGCGCGGAGATATCAGCACCAAGATCAATCGTCTGCCGTTAAAATATTTCAACGGCAGCGCGGCGGGCGACGTTCTCTCCAGAATGACCAACGATGTCGATACGGTTTCCCAGGCCATGAGCAACAGCCTGGCGAGCCTGGTGACAGCGGTGGCACAGTTTGTCGGCTGCCTGATTATGATGTACTATACGGACTGGGTGATGGCAACGACGACCGTGGCAACGACCATCTTGGGGCTTGTACTCATGGTGGTGATCATGTCTCATTCCCAGAAATATTTCACGGCGAGACAGAGAAACCTGGGCAACTTAAACGGCTATATTGAGGAAATGTACAATGGCCATGATATCATCCGGATTACAAACGCGGAGGATGAGGTCAGAGGGGAATTTGAAAAGCTCAATGAGTCGGTGAGGGACGCAAACTTTAAGTCACAGTTTTTGTCCGGCCTGATGCAGCCGCTGATGACTTTCGTCGGCAACCTGGGTTATGTGGCGGTCTG
>JAJQHY010000095.1 GCA_021199495.1 Lachnospiraceae bacterium
AAAAGTAGGACAACTAAAAACCTAAAATGTCCTTGACAAGGGGTACAATTCACATCAAACATATTACACAAACAAAAAAGCCCCACCAGGTTGCGCATGGAAACCAGAGGCGTGGTGGGTTCTGTTATGACTATCTTACTGTTTTGAATGGGTGTCACATCAAGGCTCTCTCTAATTGGTGTAGTTATGGTGTACGACCAAACCGTCCACCGGACGGTTTGCCTGCACGCTAAGGCGTAGCAAGTGCCCTCCAGCCGCTCAGAACCCTTGATCTTCCTGACATCTTTAAGCCTTTTAGGAATATTGCCGTGATAACATAACAAATTCTCCGTTATTCTTTTATAAGTTTAAGCATAAAACCATTTTCATCTTCTGTAAAGCGCAGGAAATTTCAGGAAATCGGGAAAATACATACAAAAAAGCCTCCGCTGGCGGATCCATTTCCGGCGGAGACTTTTCATATCCTGTCAAATAAACGCAGCCATATACAGAGGCAGCGTAATGATGCGGTCTTCGCTCGCCCCTGTATTGCTGTCTGCGAACTTATATCCACAGCAGATATCTTTATGATTTTTCATCAGCGACCTGAGCGAACCTGCCCGTGTATTTCCGCTCTTGACTTCAATCGGGAGCACCTGGTCATCTTTCTGGATGATGACATCGATTTCTTTTTTCGTTGTCTCATTTTTATAGAAATATAAGAGATATCCCTTTTTATAAAGCGCATCCGCGACCGCACACTCATAGATGCCGCCTTTTGAGTTTCCGGCCAGGGTATTTTCCACAATATGCTGCTTAAACGAAAAGTCCTTCATTGCCATCAGCAATGACATGTCCGTTGTATAGGCACGGAAGAAATCGTCTCTTGCATAATCATCCAGATCAAATCTGATATCTGTCACAAGCCTGCTCAGATGCACGATATCGGCGCGAAGCAGCCACTCAATGCTCGAAAAATATTTTTGTGCTCTGCCGCCATGCTCAACTTCTTTATATTGAAATTTATGATTCTCTTTCTCCAACAACTGCTTTGCTAAAGAAAGGTAACACTTCTCTGCCTTTACTTTTTCTTCAGCCGTCGCATAATGCGCGATGTCATACTGGTAGCCCTGCAGAAGATTTCTCTGTACCCTGTCAACCTCCCTGAAATCCCTGGTATCCACATATTTTTGTACTGCCTCCGGCATACCGCCTGTTGCAGTATACTGCCTGTAATAATGCATCATCTGGGAATGGATTGCCTCGGGTATCACCGTTTTTGTATGAAGGTAAGTGGAAAGACTTTCCGTCAGATCTTGCGAAATTCCCATACCCCAGAGGAACTCTTCAAAATCCAGCCCGTACATTTTCAGATAATCCACATATCCAACTGGATAAGAGGACGCGCGTTTATAGTCGATTCCCAGTAGCGATCCGGACGCAAGAACATCGAAGCGGTTATCTGTTGCCCAGAACTTCAGGGATGTGACTGCTTCCTGGCATTCCTGGATTTCATCCAGGAAAATCATCGTTTTTCCGGGAATGATTTTCTTTTCAGGGAAGCGAAAGCGCATGGCCATAACCATATTGTCTACCGTGAGATCACCGGTAAAAATATCCATTGCGGAAGGCGTCTGCTTGAAATTGATTTCCACAAGCTCCTCATAGTTTTCTTCCGCAAATCGTTCGATGATATATGTTTTTCCGGTCTGTCTGGCTCCCTGGACGATCAGACATTTTTTATCCTTTGAATGAACCCATTTCCGGATCTTCTCTGTCGCTTTTCTTTTTAACATAAAACACCTCTGACCAATATAATTTCCATTACTATCGTTCCTTATCAGCATTTTAAAATTCGAAAATGTAGTTTCTATTAACATTTTCGAATGTTGAAATGTTGCTTTCATCAACATTTTGGAAATTATATCATCAATCAGAGCATATTTCAAGTACCCTCAGCTGATCTCCCACCGAATGTGACTGCCCTTTTCATCCTTCGTGACCACAAGCTGGTCCTCGATTATCTGCTGCAGTTCCGTGACATGCGAAATAATGCCGATCATTTTCGAACCGGCGGACATATTCTTAAGAACCTGCACCGCCTGCGTCCTGGCGTTCGCGCTCAGGCTGCCGAAGCCTTCGTCGATGAACATCATATCCAGGCTGACGGCAGAACCGGCCTGCACCTGGTCGGCGATTCCTAAAGAAAGCGCCAGAGCTGCCATGAAGGATTCGCCGCCGGAGAGCGTATTGATCTCGCGCTCCAGGCCGGTGGCATAAGAATAGACCATAAGATCGAGGCCGCGGTTTTTGCCCTGACCGGCCTGATCCTCCGGCATCATGCGCAGTTCAAACTGCCCCTCCGTCATATCCCGAAACCGCCGGTTCGCGGCGTCCAGAATGCGGGACAAGTGATAGCGCTGCACATAAGTCTCAATGTCCATGCGGGCGCCCGTCCGTTTTCCGTTTAAGCGCTCGTAGAGGCTCTGCAGTCTTTCATAATGCTGCATTGCATCCGCCCGCTTTGCCTGATTTTCCTGAAGCGATTGATAAATATCTGTATCTGTTCTGTATGTCTGGCCTATCTCCACCCAGGCAGCTTCTGCCTCCGTCCAGGCGGTTTCAGCGGCGGATTTCGCGGCTTCTAACGCTGCCATATCCGGCTCTTTCTGTGCACCGATCGCAGCCTGCGCGGTGTCGCGGCTGGCCTGTGCGGCAAGCTTCTTCTGCTCCCTTTCATTGACCGTATCTGACAGAGCCGCCGCCTCTTCCTTTTTGTGCTGCTGCGAGATGTTCTGCCAGATAGATTCTGCCATGCCTTTCTGTTTCAGAATCGACTCATATTCCGCTCTGCGCCCGTCGCAAAGCGACTGTAAATCGGGCAGTGACTTTTCATCCTGTTCGATCAAAGTCTGCGATTTTTGTACTTTCTCTTTTACGTTATTAAGGGCCTCTTTTGCCGCCGTATGGACCTTCTGAGCCGCTGTTTTTTGAATTTTTGCAGTTTCCAGGGCCTGTTCCGCCTCTTTTTCGGAGCGGAAAACAGTCTGTGAAGCGACCAGATCCTGATAAGTTGTCCGCGCCGCCGCCAGGTCTTCACGGGCGCTGACAGCCTGCGCATCAGCCTGGTCAGCCGCCTGCTTTAATTCCGCAGTTTTCCCATCAACATTCGCCAGACTAAGCCGGACGCTCTTAAGTTCTGCGGCTTCTTTCTCAAGTGGTTGTTTCTGTGCGTTCAACGCAGTGCGCCAGGAGACGAAAATGCGCTTCGCGTCAGCGAAGACCTGACTCTGCTCTGCAGGAATCGGCTCCTGACATGCAAAAGTCTTCCCCTGTGGAGCATCCCCCATACAATCCGCCATCTGCCTGCGCAGCCTCTCCATCGTCTGCGCAAAATGCAGTCGCTTTTCCTTCAAAAGTTCCTCCGCGCTGCCGGAAACCTTCGACTTCTCCTCCATATCCGTGCGGAGGTTCTCCACCTTCCTGGACAGTTTATCCAGTGCCTCCCGCGTCAGTTCCTTATGCGCTTCGGACAGCTCACAGGGCTTCGGATGTACCGTAGAGCCGCAGACCGGGCATGGCTGACCCTCTGTCAGGTGCTGTGCGAGAATACCGGCCTGCTCACGAATAAACAGATCATACTTTCCCTCATATCCGGCATTTGCCTCCAAATACAGCTCGCGAGCAGCCGCAAAGGCGCTGCTGGCCTCAGCGCAGCTTAACTCCTGCGCCGCGATTTCCTCCTGTTCCGTTTCTGCGTCAGCGAGCGCCGTGTCAATTTCCTCTGCCTTCCGGCTTCTATTCGTCCACTCCTGCAGGTGCAGATCCGCGCCCCGCAGCTCCTCCTCGCGCTTGCGCCACTGCTGCACCTGAAGCGCGTAGACTTCCTGCGCCTCTTTCGCGGCCCGAGCCGCCCCGGTCAGTTTCTGCTCGCGTGCAGTCACCATTTCAAGTGTCTCTTTCGCCTCCGCAATTTTCGCAAACAGAACACGCGCGTTCTTCACCCGCTCCTCTGTCTGCGTGTATGCGGCCTGCGCTTCCTTCCATGCGCTGTCCGCCTTTTCCTCGGTCAAAGCCACTTCCCGCTGGTTTTCCTCCAGTGCAGGAAGACTCTCCTTTAAACCGGACAGCTCCTCCTGCGTATGCTTTACCCGATCGAGCGCCTCCTCATATCTGAAAAATATCGACTGAATTTCATAAGCGTCCCCGATTTCCCGGCTCAGCCTGCTCATCGCCTCCGTCCCGGCCCGCATTTCCTCGTATAATTTTAACTCATCCTGCGCCTTTTTCAGCTGTTCAAAAGCCGTGGTCAGCGTTTTTGCCGTCTGATAAGCATTATTTGCTTCCTCACGCGCCGCGCTCGCCCGGCCGCGCAGGGTAAGTGCCTCCTGTTTTTTTAACTCCAGCTCCTCACACAGTGCACCGAACAGATTGATGAATTTCTCCAGCTCAGCGATATTTGGCCTGTCCGTTTTTAAAATCCGCTCCTTCAGTGCTGTCAGCTCCTCGCATTGTCCACAGCCCGTCAGGATATCCGCCGGAATAACAGCTCTCGCAATCTGCGTTGCAAACACGGTTCTGATCTGCGCAAGTCCGGCTGAGGCTCCTTTGCACCGCTGCTCAAGCTCCCTGATGATGTTTTCATAGATTTCCGTTCCGAACAGCTTGCGGAAAATCTCCTTTTTCTTTTTGGAATCCGCGCGCAGCAGCTCCATAAACTCGCCCTGCGCGATCATGACGATCTGCGCGAACTGATCCTTCGTCAGACCAATAATTTCAATCAGCTTCTGATTGGCCTCCTTCTGCGGATACTCCGTCCCGTCCGGCATGGTCAGGTGCACCGTTTCGGATATCATTCGGGTTGTATTTCCCGTCCTGGTCTTTCTGAGAATATTTCTGACATGCAAGGGTTCGCGCCGGACCGTATAAAGTTCAGCCGCGGAACCGTTCCCTTCCGAAAAAACAAGCTCCACATAGGGTGTGACGTCCCGGCTGACATAATCGCTCTGCAGCTCCTTGCCGTCCCTGATATTCATGGTGGAGCTCGCGCTGCCGTAAAGCGCAAAAGAAATGGCATCAAAAATGGTGCTCTTCCCCGAGCCGGTTTCGCCGCTGATTAAAAAGAGGTTCTGATTCAATGCTGTAAAATCAATGACGGTTTTCTCTCCATAGGAGCCGAACGCCTCCATCGTCAACCTGATCGGCTTCATTTCATTTCCTCCATCACGGTATTGATCACATCGCGCAGTTCTGCAAGCTCCTCCTCATCCAGGTCACCCAGGTACTCCCTGCACAGGTCCTCGGGGCTCTTTTGGTCATCCAATGAATAAGCGGCACTGTAATTGACGGTTCGCAGGAAAGTCCTGCGCACCTCCAGCAAATGCGGAAACGCGTTCCTGAGCCTGTCCTGTGTGTCAACAACGTCCAGCTCCGTTGTATCCGTCAGCTCCACGCGCACATAATCGTCGCAGGTCTCTCTCAGCACATCTGCCAGATTCCCGGAAATCACACGCACCTCGCGCAGCGGCTTTAACGGCAGGATCGTCGTGCTGACTTCTCCTTTATTCTGTAGCTCTACGAGAATCACGCCCTTTTCCTGTCCCGCCTCGCTGACAGAGCAGGCCAAGGGCGTCCCGCAATAGCGAAGCGTCTCGCTGCCGACCTTCATCGGCTTGTGGATATGGCCCAGCGCGGCGTAGTCGAAGCACGCGATCGCGTCCGCCCCGATGGCGTCGATATTTCCCACCGTCCTGATTTCCGAATCCATGCGCTCCACTTCCTCGCCCGTCATGCCTGCCGGAAGGTAAAACTGATGGCTGACCAGAACATTTCGTGTCGTTAAATCAATCGCCTCGCGCGCAAGCAATCTGCGCACCGAGGCGTCGTAGGAAAGGCTGTTGCCATTCTCGTCAGAGCCAACAATCGCCCGGACCATGGACGGCTTGACAAAGGGAAGCAGGTAAAAATTCACCTCGCCGAATTCATCCCGCAGCACAACCTTCTCGATCCGTTCCCCCTCCAACTGCGGCGGAAGACCGATCATATGAATTTTATGGCTCTGCAAAATGCTGCGGAACATATCAATGCGGGGCGGGCTGTCATGGTTACCGCTGATGATCATCAGCTCCGCCTCTGGCAACGCCGCGGAAAGCGCTGTGAGAAAACCATCAAAGAGCCGCACCGCCTCCACGGAAGGAACCGCGCGGTCATAGATATCCCCTGCAATGACAATGGCGTCCGGATGATGCTCCTTCGCAAGCTCGATGATTTCATCCAGAATATATTTCTGGTCCTCGAGCAGGTCATGCCCCAGGAGCTTTAAACCGATATGCAGATCGGATAAATGAAAAAATTTCATCAAAATTTACCCCTTTGCACAGTTTTAGATTCCTCAACATGGGATCCTGAAATACGCCCAGCGCCGCTTCTGCGTGGTCATGCAGGCTGATTATACGATTTCTCCCATAAATTTTTTTCTCCAGTCAATGTCAAAATGAACCTTTTCAACCTCAAACAATTTATGCACCTTGGATATAACCGAATCATACTCTGCATGCTTATCCATCAATACCGCCAGCTCGTCCGAATGAACAGGCATAATCACTACATTGTCAGTAAATTTGGTTTTATCTACGGAAGACTGAAGTGGAACTGCAGCAACCGCTTTCCAGATATTGATCGTATTGTAATCAAAGCTGTCCGCAATGAAAAAGGTTGTAACCTCTCTGCCAGTATCGGCTTTTTCTTCCTCAACCTTCAGATTTATGGAATGTCGCAATACCGGTTCCCATTCTCCTCGTTTCTGACTGTTTGCATTCATGAGTGTTGCTTCCAGCATAACAACCTGATTTTTTTCATATATGACAATATCACCCTGTCCTCCACCAGCGTGGACCAAAGGTTCAAAATTCGCCGATAAGGTCAGATTATAGCTTCCCAGAACATCAATTCGCTTCCCGGAAAAATAATACCACGCGATCCCCACGATAAATTCATAGATTGTAGGTACAGTGGCGTCAGGACTGACCATGTCTTTAATCTGTTTGTCATTGCTCCTGTCACTGAACAGTCCAAGAAGCTCTTTCACCTTATCCGCGGGATAATTCTTATCGATAAATTCATTAAACTCTTTTCTTCGTTTATCCGCGACAATAACAGGAATTTCATCAATAACCGTTCCCGGAAATTCTTTCTGAATATGATCTTCAACCTGTTTTGTTTCCTCTACATAATATCCAAGGATTTCCGACACTGAAGTCACATCACAGAAAAAGCTGTCTGCCCCTTCTTCATACTCACCATAGTCTTCATAATGTGGATGCAGCTCCTCGTTTATATTTCCGGCAATTTTTTTCTTGACAATGTCTTCTTCAAATATGCATGCGCACAATTCTCTGTAGGCCAATTCGACAAAGCCATTATCAAAGCTGATGATACCTGCTGCTTTGAAAATTCGTTTTGTGGTATCTGAATATTCACGGATCTGATCCAGTTTTTTCGACATGGAAAACATCTGGTACAGGAAAATGTTTAAATTTCCTTCAAACATTTCTTTATACTGTTCAGCAAATTGATCTGCAGCCGGTCTTTCTCCCTTTCTCTGCGTAAATATGTTCTGCCCGCAGCCAAATGCCTTATTCAGCATGGCTTTGTTATTTTCATAAAATGTAAGTATTCCATCAATCACAACGGATGACGGATTCTCCTTATAATCAAACAACAGGTTATAGTATTCCCAGTATACCTCAACCGCAGCTTTGCTTTTTCTGTTCCTGAAATTGCGCCAAAACTCTGTCCCCGACAGCCTGTTATCCGTATTGATCTCGGTTGGAATATCAACCGCAATGCCCGATACAATATCGCCTTCCTTATAATTCTGGACATACTGTTCGATATCCGTAAAATCCGAATACGGACTTAGTCCCTGAACCAGCTCGGAAAACGCATTTTCAGACAGTCTGTGCCTTTTCAGCAACGCATAAACAGCCAGATAAAACGGCGAATAATACCTTTCTCCATCCGTATCGAATAATCGCAGTTTCAGCAGCTGACGCAGATAGACAATGTTGACTCCATCAATCGGAAGCAGCTTTTCCAGCGCATCTTTTCTCAGCTTTTTCAGATCGAGTAAAAGCTCACCAGCCGGTGAAATCTTTCTGTTCTCGTCTGTAAAGCCCAGTTTCACCAGATTGCTTGTATAGTGTCTTGCTCTGTCCTCAATTCCCAGATCAAAACGCTGAACAAGATCCTGATTCCGAGCACCATATTTTTGAATCCAACCTGAATCCAGGTCCTGCACAGCTGCCGCAAAATCAGGATACTTTGCCAGTGTTTCCATAAGTTCGTCATAGGGATCATGCTTTTCAAAAACCTCAGGGGATACTTCTATCGCCTGTCTGTAAAACTCGTACTGCGCCAGACTTTCCGGCATGGATCCCCATCTCATTCTTTTTTCATTCTGAATATCATCCAGTATTGTCAGATAACCCTGCAAAGCATTGATCACGTCATTTCTTCTTCCGTTTGTATCCATGAGGTTGAAAATCTGTCCTGCTTTTATCTTCATAACAGCCTCCTAATAATTCACGACAAGAATTTCTCTGGTCTCCCGATCTTTATTCTGTCTATGATAGTTTGCATTGCTATAGGAATAATTCAGATCTATCATTTTATAGTTCTGACTGGAAGCAATCCATCGTTTCAGGATTGTATTCTCTTTCCCCTTTGATTCCAGAACATTGGATAATGCAAATTTTATGCCTCGCTCAGATAAAGCATCAAGTGTCTGAAGCAAATCCCTTTCATCCTCTTTCGTCCACCCGCCCTGCTCATTGTATGCCGCACAGGTTATTAAATATGGAGGATCGGCATATACGAAATCTCTGCCTGTTAACTGATCAATATTAAACTTTCTGAAATCACCCTGTAAAAAAACAGCGTTCTGGTTGTGAAGTAATTCCATGAACGCTTTCAGCTTACTGCACATTTTCTGATTAAAATCTCTTTTTCCCACAGGCAGATTAAATTCACCGTTTCTGTTAAATCTGATCTGATTATTAAAGGCATAAACAATCAGCACATACAGCATGATATAATAATCTGTCTCCTTTGATTTCAGTGCATTAAAATCTCCTCTGAGTTTCAGATATTTATCTTTATTGTATGCGCCCAGACCGTCTGAGCTGCTACAATGATAAAAATCATATCCGTGCACTTTCACATCCGACAGTTCATATTTCTTTATTATCTTTTCTGTTTTATCAATAAAAACAGCCGAATCCATTGTCTGCATAACGGAATACAGCTGAATTAAAGGCGCACAGCAATCATTATAAATATAACTTTCGGCAGAAACATTTATTCCGACATTGCAGCCGCCGCAGAACAGGTCGACAAAGCAACCCAGGTCCTTCGGAAACAACGGCAGAATCTGCGGCAGTAATTTGTATTTTCCTCCCGTATAATTTAATGGCGACTGAAGCATGCTACTCTCTCTCCCCGCATATGCATAAAAACAATCGTTCCTGATGATCCTCAATATCTGACTTTCCGGTCGTGAAGGCTTTATAATCTTCCGAAAAGACCTTTACCTTTCCTTTCGCAGAAAGTATTCTGAAAATATCCTGATCGGATATTTTCGCATTCGAACGATCATTTCCTTTTTTAGCCATATTATTATAAGATAAGGCAATATACCTGCAATTCAGTTGACGAATCAGATCTTCGAACGCCTCCGCAGCGCTTCCGGTACAGTACCTGCTCTTTAATGCGGTCCTGTCCATTTTTCTTGCCACGCCAAACACTTCCGGCTTTTCCCATCTGGCAACATTTTCAAGCAAATGATAGGCGTCACAATATTGCCTGGAATTATACGGCGGATCGATATATACCAGATCGCCTGTAATTTTGCCCGCCAGCTCATTTGAATCCATATTAAAGCATTGATTATTTATATTGTTTTCTGTGCTTGCCTCCGGCAGCGACAGCTCCAGATGCATATCAAATTCCACTCCCTGCCGATATGCATCATAGTGCCCGCAGGTTTTTGCAATTCTATCCATTGCATACAGAAGAGACGTAATTAATAAGGCCCGCTCTCTCTCATTGATTTGACTGCCGATATATTTATTTTCTATGTCTTCCCGAATAAAACCGATTTTCGAACAATCATCATGGCTGAAATAAGTATCCGAAAAATTGATCGTCATATAGTTTTCTTCATGAACAATCATCGCATTATACGCATCGATGATTCGCTCCACTTTCTCTCTGTTGTATTTTTCCGGAGAGAACCACGCATAATTGCAAATATAATTACTGTATAAAATGTCATTGGTGATCAGCTGCTTATCCTGAAAGGCTGAAGCCACCGCGCCTGTGCCCGCAAAAATATCAATCACAACATCAATATCTGTGCATTCCGTATCGATTACGTTTTTTATAAATGGCAAAAGCTTATATTTATTTCCCAAATATCTTCTGTTATTTATGTTTGTCGGCTTAGCCATCTGAACTACCTCTTTTGAAATCAGGATTAATCAAAGAAATTATAACATTCCTGTCCTTTTCTTTCAACGGGAAAAAGCCGCAGTCCTGGCATAGTTCCCGCCAGAACTGCAGCTGCTTCCAGGTTCAGATTGCAGACACTTCATTTGTCAAACATGGCAGCCTTCCCTCTTATTCCACATTCATAATAATTTTCTGCGGATACAAAGATAAGACGAGATGTGGATTTTCCGCAAGCAGCGGATAGGGCAGAAAAATATCCTGCTCCTCTCCCGGCTCAAAAGTAAGATCGGATAAATCCGGATTAAAGGAATAAAACAAATCCGGATTGATGCCGCCGCCCGACAGATAGCCGTACTCCATGGCAAAGGACGAGACATCCAGCCGCTTTGCTTCGTCGCCGGTATCGCGGACATGCACGGACAGAACGATTTCGCGCTCATCCAGATAAGCGGAATCCGCCATGTCGAACAGTTCCTGCAGCTCATCGGCTGAATAGACGGTGCTGCCCGTGACAGTGAGCTCAAAGCTGCGGTAAGCCGCGGTTTCATTCAAAGCGTAAGTACAGGCGGCTGAGGTGGGATATTCTACAAGATTGACATATGCAATTCTGAATAAAATGACAAGTGAGACAAGTACCAAAAATGCCAAACAAATTGTCTTATCAGGTTTTCTGATACCCGTTTTTATTCTGCTCTCCATTCTTTATTCCTTATCCGGCAATCCGGTCAAAATTCTTCCGTTTTCCATCTTCAGAGTCTCATCCGACAACAGTTCCAGCTCCTCCCTGTCATGACAGGCCAGGATAATCAGCGCGCCGTCCGCCTTCTTTTTAAGCAGAACGTCCCGGATCTGCAGCACACCAGATTCGTCCAGAGCGTTAAACGGCTCATCCAGGATAATGATCTGCGGCGCGCCCATGATCGCGTATGCGATTCCCAGGCGCCGCTTCATGCCCAGAGAGTATTTTTTATAGGTTCGCTTATCCAGCGGATCAAGCCCCACCGCTTCTAATGCTGCCATAATTTCATCATCAAAGACTCTCTCCCCGATTCCCGCCAGCAGCTTCAGATTCTGAAAACCCGTGTAGCCGGATAAAAAAGTGGGATTTTCAATCAGTGCGCCCAGACTTTGGGGAAAGCTGATATCCCGGTGCAGGATTTTTCCGTCAATATCAATCGTCCCCTCCGTGGGCCTGATCAGACCGCAGACCGCGCGCATGAGCATGGTTTTGCCGCTCCCGTTTTTACCCTGCAGGCCGTAGATTCTGCCGCCGGTAAAACGCAGGCTGATATTTTCCAGGACGGTGACGCCCTTTATTTTTTTGCTCAGATTGTGGATTTCAATATACACAGCTTGTACTTCTCTCCCGCTTTCTCATAAATTGTCTGTTACGGCATGCATCATTCCGAAAACCAGGCGCTTATTCCAGAGATCATTACAGAATTGCCGCATGACTCCACTCACGTTTTATACTGACGAATTATCCCCCAGAATATCGCATCTCTCAAAGAATTTTCCGCCCGCCAGCACCGATATGACAGCCAGCGCGATGCAAATCAGATACGCTGATTTTAAGCCGAATCCATCATATTGAAAATACTCGCACCGCTCCAGCATGGACAGGTTGCCGATCAGAAACGGTGCGTACAGATACGCGGACGCAAGCAGCAGCACCGCGACTGCCAGGAAACCATAAACCACATCCGTGAGGAACATAAGAACCATCTGCAGCAGAGAAATGGCCGCCGAACAGACCACCGGCAGAAGAAACAGCAGCGGGTACGGAATGTCCTCCCTGCCGGAATACAGCAGTAAAACAGAATCCCCACTCACACGTACCCGCAGCGTCAGATCCGTTTTCATCCAGACGCAGAAGGCAACGATTACAAAATAAATCACCGCGTAATAAATGGCAACACTCGCCACACACCAGACGCACTTTGACAGCCACCACTTTGCGCGGGATTTTGATTTCAGTAAGACATTGACGCCGGATCTGCTTAGGTCCTCCCTGGGATATTTTCCGATCAGATAGGCCAGATACAGATTGACGGTGAACCAGAGAATGGGAATCTCGAAATCACTTTCCCCCTGTATATAAGGCTTCATCCCGCGAAACAGGTGAAAAATATAATCCGAAAGCACAACTGCTTCCCCCGCTGTGCTCGTCTTTAAATAAAAATCCACACAGGCAAAGAGCGTGCTGCCGGCGATCACAGCGCACTTATAAAAGTCCCGCCAGATGCCAACCCGGAAATCATATTTACAGCACATCCTTCCTGCCTCCGCTCAGGCCAAATGTCCCGGCTGTAAGCAGGAACAACATGACTGCCTCGCATACAATAATCACAAACTCTGCCTCCACGAAAATCTGACAGGGTCTTAAAAACGCCATCGGGCTGAAGCGGTCAAGACCGGCCGCATTCAGTACATAATCCGACATGACATACAGCAGAACCGGTACGCAGATCACGGTAACCCGGTTTTGCGCAATGAGTCCGATCAGCAGCGGCAGCGTGGAAATCAATCCATAAAAAATAGTGTCGATCAGAATATACAGAAGCGTATATACCAGCGGATGCGCAACATACAGCCCCGTCCACATCTGCGCCTCACTCTGCGGTGTAAACGTGCTGGTGGTCAGCTCCGGCTTCAGCGCCGGGAAAAACATGGCGGATAAAACCAGACTGAACATCAGGATCGCGAAGGTCACAAACACGCCGCTCAAAAAAACCGCGATGTACTTTGCCTTAAAATACTGCTTTTTGTCACAGGCAGTCAGAATATTTTTCAGATACCCGCTTTTTTGGTCACTGAAATAAGAAACCGCGTAAGGAAAGGAAACCAGCAGCGGAAAAACAGTATACAAAATCGTGGACGGCAGATACGCATATTCCAGACCAATAAAGGAATTGTACAGAGAGCGCGGATAATAAAGGCCGGCCTTCTCAAGTCCATACAGTGCAATGCCCTCCTCCACCTCATGTACTTCCCGCAGCTCAATCACAAGGAGCCACAAAGAAAGCATGGCTCCAATGGCAATGGCGATGTATACGGCTTTGCTTTCGCGCACCCGCCGGATTTCAAATTTCAAGAGATTTCTCATAAAAAATTTTCCCAGATTCTATGTTGCCATGAGTGAAAGGACGCATTGGCTCGTTTGCACTCAAAAAACAATTTCACTGATCAGGCCATCCTGTACTTCAAGTGATCGGATTCCCGATGATAATCTTCGGGTACGAGTCGTCTCCGGTATAGACCGCAATCGGGAGCAGGGTAAACTCATCGTTCTTCAGCATATTGTCATCCGCAAAAAAGCCGATTGTCACCTGGTTCTCGACTCCGGCGCTCACTTTGGTATACCCGCTCCTTTTGGCATTGTTGCTTTCAGCAGGACTACTGTTGTAAAAACATTCTTTCGAATCATAGCCCGCCTCCAGCTTAAACCCGGCCAGGCCAACCTCCATATCCACATCGCTGTGCAGAGAGATACCCACCGCCACAAAGGAATACTCGCTTGTGATAGTTCCATCCTCGCTCACGCCGAACTTATCCGGAATATACTGAAATGCCTCCTCATTCAGCCCCTCAATTTTGTCCTGCATGACCGCGACAGAATTGACCTGCACCTCCACATACTGGTATTCGCCGGTATCCGTGAAATTACCGAGAATGGTTACCTTGTCCCCGATACCATAGGTGCCGCTGTCCGCTGTCACTGTTGCGCCATCGCCTGTATCGCTTCCGCTTTCGCTGCCGGCTGCTTCTTCACCTTTTTCCCCGGCGTTATTACCGGCAGACGCATTACCCGCTTCCTCATTCTCCGCACTGTCATTTGCGGACGTCATATCCACAACCCGATATCCGTTTGCAGACCCGCACCCGCTCAATGTCAGCACGCCAAGTGCCGCTGCCAGGCCAACTGCGGCCAACCGTTTTATTTTTTTCATAACAAAAATCCCCTTTCATACTTTGAAATTTACAAATTTCAGTATAAAAGGGGACTGTATCTGATTTGTATCAAAAGTCTTAAGAAATCTTAATAATGACTGGGTTATTCTCCGAAAATATCTCTGAAGACGCGCTGCGCGTTTTTATAGCAGATCTTTTCAATCTCATCAGGCCGGAAACTCTTTTCAAGCCCCTGAACAAGCAGCTGCTGTCCGCCCGCATCACCCCACTCAAGACGGGATCCCATACCATCGTAATCAGATCCCAGTGCAACAGCGTCTATTCCAGCTACATTGATCATATGGCGCAGGTGACGGGCAATGTCATCTATAGAAGTATAATTATCCTTTTTCCAGTCCACGACGGGGTGCAGGAATCCAGCCAGATAATTCACACCGACGACTCCGCCTTTATTTCCCAAAGCCCGAAGCTGCTCGTCAGTCAGGTCACGGGAACTGTCCATAAGCGCCCGCGCGCAGGAGTGGCTGGCGATAAACGGCTTGCTCGTGGTATTTACCACATCCCAGAAGCCGCCCTCGGAAAGGTGAGAAACGTCAACCGCGATGCCAAGCTCATTCATACGCCTGACAGCTTCAATACCAAACGGTTTCAGTCCCTTCGCGTGCTCCTCCGGATTCATGCTCTGGGGATAGCCCAGAGAATTCTCGTGGTTCCACGTCAGGGAAGCCATCCTGACGCCCAGATCATACCAGCGGTCAATCTCCTCCAGTCTGCCGTCCAGCGTGACGGAATCCTCAACCGTCAGCATGGAACTGATCTTTCCGTCAGCATAATTTCTGTCCATATCAGCGACACTGTAAGCTGGAAGTATCTCGTCCTTATTCAACTCCATCTCCCTTAAGTATGCCGCGTAAGCCTTCTCAAAATATACCTTGGGATCCGCTTCCGGGGCAGGATGGCGCGAAGGCTTTCCCGGCGGGTTCCATGGAACATAGATGGCAAAGCACTGGCACATCCATTCTCCTTTTTTGAGCTTTTCCAGATTGATGTGCGTGTTCTCCATGCCGTTCAGATGCTTGCCCTCATAAAAATGCATGATCGTATCGCAGTGCAGGTCTATTATCCTCACAATTGATCTCCTTTCAAATTTCGGCAATCGCCATTTTTTTTATTTTAATATTGAGTATGACAAATGTCAATTTAAAACAACTCTGTTCATCCATTTCTTTCATTGCTTACAATTTAATAAAAGGCACTCATAAAACTCCTCCACCGCTACGTAAAACAACGGATGAATCCGTTTCCTCCTGCGCTTTTTCTTTTTTGATTCCCCATTTTACACCTTATCTGTATTGTATCCAGCCGCTTACATGCTTATGGGCGGCGCGTAAAAGGTTTACGCTTCTTTCAGAACTCAGTATAGTGGAACTTTGTATCTGATTTGTATCGAAAATCTTAAGCTTGCCTTTTACCCTCCATCATCCAACTGACAATTTCCTGCTCAATCTTGCAGTTCTGTTCCAGCATAAAGGTCATCTCCGCCGTATATTTTCCTTTTTCCAACAGTGTTTTCGCTTTTTTTCTGTCATGTTCTTCCAGTTGCCTGCCATATCTTTGATATCCTTTCAGTTCATCGACTCCCATATGTATAGGTTGAAAATCGATCCCTGTCTTCGTCCGCAGATGTTCTATGATCAGAAACCCATCCGGATCAAAATCGCCGAAATGAAACCATTCTGTCTCCTTGTTTTGTTCCGCGATATGCTTGAGCAGGCGCTGTTTAGCCGTATTATGATATCCACTTAAAAACAAATAAAAATACCCTTTCTCCCTCACTCGATTAAAGGATGTCAGATTTTCCACAGTCATTACACGTGAACCATGAATATCAATCCGTTCCATGCTCTCCACGCTTTCAGAAGAATAAGCCACCGGGGTATTCAGAGACAATTCCACTGGCGGCAGATTACGAAAAATAATTGTTGCCTCTCCTTTGATGTATAAGTAGGAAGGATTGCTGAAGATATTATGTTCTCCCAGAAGAATCTGCTCTTTCTGGCGCCTGTCATCCACTCCTTCCAGAAGCTGACCATATCCACCATACTTTTCTAAAATATGGCAAATACGAGCCCGGAATTTCTTTTCAAATAATTTACTGTCACCAAACCGGACGATTGACAGCTCTCTTTCCAAAAGTTCTTGTTTATTTTCCAGTATGAAGGTGCACAATGGCAGAAGCTCCCTGGCCTCTTCCTGCGAATAAGCCGGTTTACGCTTCGATTCCAGCAAACTGATCTGTTCCTGGCAAAACCTGTCCAGAAGTGGAGCCTTCCCCTCATAACTTTTGTAAAATAAAATCTGTTCCCTGATCCATGTATTTTTATCCTCTCTTCCCAGAATCTCATAACAATTCTGTAAAGAAGCCATGTTCAAAAAAATTTTCTGAATCGTTGTTCCCTTCCATTCCAGTCTGACCAGATGCTCCCTTGCCAGTTCATCCAGTTCCTTTTCCAGCAAATGTACCTTTTCCACATCCGCATAATCAGAATCATACTCCGGCATCAAGAAGCGTGGAAATATAAAGAAACTCTGCTGCACCTGGTTTTCCTTTTTGTAGGTTTTGCTGTTTTCATATTTATCCAGTAACGCAGAGAGTACTTTTCTCTGCATGTCATTCGGGTTAAATTTCATTCTGTCGAATCAATCCTTCCACAATTCTGGTATAACGACCTGTGATAACAAGACTTGCCGTAGAGTCAATAAACTGTCCGATACTGCTGATTTTCTCCGGCGGCGCCGCGTAAAACACCTGAAATGCATTCGCCTCCAGATATTTCACCATCTGTTCAATTCGTTCTCTCGACAATGCCGAAAACGCCTCATCGATGAATGCCAACCGGGCACAACAGGTCTGTCTCGGATAATACTGCATGAGACTGGCCGCCAGAATAATAAAATAGGGCGTCTGTTTTTCTCCGTTACTGGCGGAGCCTTGTTTCTTTGATAAATCTGCGGTCACCTGTACGCTTCCCTGATTGCTGATAATTTCCATATCATAGGAAAAATATTTTCGGTAATCCGTATATTCTGTTTCGTCCTCTTCTTCAAGAATAACTCCCATAAATTCCTGGATATCATGCTCCATTTCCTCATCTTCTCTCATGGAACTCATATAAACTTCAGGCGAATCCATATAATCCTTCAATCTTCTGCAGATTCGAAAGAAAGCGGCACGGTCCGCCTTCTCCTTCATGACAAAACGATAGGTGTCATTTCCAAAAGGAAGCAGCTTTAACTCCCTGTTAATCGCCTCAATTTCCAGCTTCGCATCCATGACCGTCTCATTGATTTCCGCCACAAAATCATTCATAAACGCACTTTCCAGGCGCTTTGACTGCTCATCCAGCTGTGCTCTCACCTGCTCAATCTTCACATTGGCTATATTGCGGTACTGCTCCCGGTAAAAAGGAATATAAGCCGGACCCCGCTGAAGCAGATCAATTCCGGCAATTCTGCAATACTCCAACTGTGCGTTTTCCATGGAGCGCCTGCTTTCATCTGTTCTTTCTCTCTGGCGATCCACTGTGCTCTTTTTGATTACCCTGATATCATCCTGACGCTTTCTCATTTTTTCATACTCTTCCAGCATCGGACGTTTCCATTCCAGATGTTTCAGGCATTCTTCCTCGTACAGCTGCTGCTGGCGATAAATTTCAGCAGCAAGCCCCTTCAGTAACTCATCGTTGTTTACAATCTGTTCCTTGCACGCTCCAATGTCAGCGCTGTTTGTGTCAGCACGCTCCCAAACTTCTTTATAATACTTTTTCGCTTTTTGCTGTTCCTCCAGAACCTTTGTGAAGTCCGGATTCTTTTCAACCTGTTCAATTTCCAGCTCAATCCTTCTGATTTCCTGTAATCTTTTATCCAGCTGTTCAGGCGCAGACAGCAGATATTGATCGGTTTTCCATTGGATTTCCTCAATCTGATCGGATTTTCTTTGAACAAATTCAAGCTTCATTCCAATAGCCAAAAGCAGTTCATTCAATTCCTTCTGCCTTTGTATCACCGCTGTTTTCTGTAGTTCAACCGCTCTTGATCCAAGACATGCCCTGGTCTCCTTCATGTTCATCAACGATACCGCATAACTCTTTGCCAGTGTTCCATCCCGCATCAGGCCCCCTTTAGGATGATCATGAAGTTCTCTCAGATCCCTGCACAGATGAATCCCATTCAACAGATAATTTGCATAGCGGCGTCCATAAACACTGGGAATCTCCAGTTGCTCTGCCGCGCTTCCCATGGTGACGGAAGTGTCGGGAAGCTTATCTGTCAGCACAATAGTCACCGTCTGAATCTGATTCTCATGCAGAATTTCCAGTGCCTGATGACAATATTTTCCATCCACTATAATATGATGTCGTTTATTTCCAAGGAAAGTTTCAATTGCCATCCGCCAGTTCTCATTTCTGATGTCCTGCACCAACTCGGCAAAAGTCCTGACCTCTGTATGAATCCCCTGTTTTTCCAGCTCTTTAGAAATAAACTTCTTCGCTTCTGTGATCCTGACCGGCTCGATCAGACGATTAGACTCCAACTGTGCCAACTGCCCGGAAAGTTCCTCCTGCTCCTCAGAAAACCTGCCTTCCTCGTCCTCCAAATGCACTCTCTCATTCTGCAAAAGCTTCTTTTTTCTCTCTGCAAATGTACATAATCGTTGAAAAAGAGCACATTTTTTCTCCTCTGCATATCCTGTTTCCGCCAGATTCATCAAATATGCCCTGTCGACATCAGAATCGATCCCTTCTTCAAGCAGCCACAGCAGTTCTTCAGAAAGTTTTGTCTGCAGCTTTTTCAATTTTGCTGTTTCATTTTCATATTTTTCAACCTGAGATTCTAATTTCTGCTGACGGTTTTTCATCGAAGCAATGGTGGATTGCATTTCAGTAAAAAGAGAATTGGATTCTGCCGCCTGCAGTCGGGTTCGTGCATATTCCAGCTGTTCGGCGATATCCATCTTTTGCTGCTCCAATGACCGCAGACGCAGCTTCAATGTCTGCTGTCCGATCTCTGCCTGGTCTTTTTCCCGCTCCTTCCCTTTCAGTTCCTGATAAATCAACATCAATTCGCGAATCCCCAGCATCCTTACCATTTTTTCGTAATCCTGGGTCTTTTGTTCAATTTCCTCAAGCTTCTCTTTTCCATTCTGAAGCTCCTGATAGGATTCTCTGAGCTTTTCAAAATGCTCTTTTTGTTCCCGGAGTTCCTTTAAGGAGTCCACCTTTCCAGGTTCCAGTACACATTCCTGAATAAACTGGTCAATATTATTTTCAGGGTTAAACGCCATCATTTTTACCAGCTTTGCCCTATATTTTTTCACATCGCAGCGCAGTCCCAGCGCACGTAAAATCTGTTCTGTACCTTTGTCTCTGCCCATAAAATCAGAGGATTTCATCGGTTCTCCCCTGAGAGCAAGTCGAAGTCGCGGTGTAACATAAAGATTTTTGCCTTCCGTCATGGAAAAATTAATATCCTGCAGACAGATATCTCTGCAGACAAACCAGTAAGACGAAACATCAGCTTCACTGTTTGATTCCATGCATACGGCAGCCACCAGAGACATATTCTCCACGGGCGACCAGAATTCCATGGCAATGTAACTCACCACCGCATCCTTTCGCAGATATCGGTCAGCCCCATTGCTCTTTGTATCTCCCCGCACATAGCCAAGTACTGTCCGGTCTCTGTCTTTTGCAGCCTTATTAAACTGCGTATTTCCCGTCAGAAGATATGTCATGGCATCCAAAATTGTGGATTTTCCGCTGCCGTTAACACCAGTAAACAGCATGGATCCCTCCAGTGACACAGTTTCATTCTGGAAGCGGGACCAGTTGACCATCAAAAGCTTCGTTGCCGTCTTTCTATTCATCTGACTCATCGTTTTCTTCCGCTCCATCGTCTTCCTCCTGGTATTCCTGTCCCCGTTTATCTTTCATTCTCCGATTAGCGTTATCCACAAACCGGACAAACTCATTTCCCTCTAATACAAACTGAAGGGACGGATACAAACGGATCAGACACTCCGCTTCTCCCACATTTCCCTGAACATCTATCAGGCAAAAACGCTCAAATAACGCCAGTATCTGTATCATTGAAGTTTTGTCAATCGGGTCTTTTAATCCGTATTTTTCCAGTTCATATTTCAGATCCACTACAGATACCACAATGGATCGTGCAAGGCTCCCAGCGCGGATACGATCCACATACAATGTCCAGAGTGCACACAACACAAGGCTCTCCGCCTTTTTCAGAACCAGATGATTGGTCTGTATTCTCCCATTCTCGGATACATCTGCGCAGTTGCACAGCATGGCAACTCCATTGTCACGATCCACCATCACGTCAAATCCAATATATCCAAAATATCTGGAAAAAGGTTCCGGCCTTTTGGAAATAAAGAAATACGCTCTCTTGCTTTCCTCATCCTTATCACGCACGATGAAAGTTTGTTTCAGCAGTCTCCGGCAAATTCTCTGAAACTGTTCCTTTTCAGATGATGTGTAACTGTCCCAATATTCCTGCATCTACCTGTCTTCCTTTCTGATAATGAAATTACGCAGAAGCATCTCATCTGTCTCCCTGTAGCCCTCCTGCGGTTCGACAACATACCCATTCTCCCCACTGTATGCTACTGCTGACAGACTTGCCAGAATATCTCTTTTACTGCTGATGGGAATATGCGTACTCTCAACAAACCCCCGTTCCCCCATCAGCTGTTCAACATAGGCCTTCATTTTCTCCTTGGAATAAGGATTATAAGCTTCCTTTTTCTGTGCCCGTCTTGCTTCCTCAAGCTGCTCCTCTGTCAGTTCCTCAATTTTCGCGACAGTTGTTTCCCGAATCTGCCGCTGTTTTCTCGGATACCGAAGCGATGCCAGATCTATAAACTCAGACTTGTCCAGTAAAAAAAGTCCGTTCATATCCTGTGGCATATCCTCTTTCATCCCTACATCCTGCATTTCTTCTATGATGTAGCGGATAGTGTTCTCCACAGAGCCCCTAATATCAGTCCCCCTGTTATATATAAAACGCATTCTTCCCACGGCCACATGCAGATATATATTGATTTTGTGTTTAATATCCTTCATAATCCGGTCATAATCGTCTGTCAGGAATCTGTTTGTCGCCTGAATAAGCGCATAAACCGTCTCTTCAGCTTCCTGTTCGGGAATATTCTCCTCTACCGCACAACCAATAATTAACAGCTCTCTGCTGTCACGATCTGACCACAGCCGTTCCATCTGTTTGCGTATAATTCCTCTGTACACATGAATATTCTGTTGTTTTGTCAACCGGGTATATTCTTTAATAAAACTTCCTTCGCAATATTCAATAATGTTCTCTGTCAGGCTCTCAAATGTCCCTTCATTCACCATTCGCTCTATAATTTTTCGGATGAAAGTATCCAGCCGTTTCAAAGCTTTGGACAACATTTTCGCATTTCTGTGGATAAGTAACAAGACATCTATATAGGGGTCGTTTTTCCACATTTCTTCATTTTGCAGGGTATTATAAATCGTATAAATATAACCGGAAAACTCCTCTTTTTCCGGTTTCTTTAACTCTGCCAGAAACTCCGCCAGCCTGATCCCCTCCTCAGTCATGACAATATGCTTTTCATAGGTCATATCGTCTGCTTCTTCTTCCAGCCATCCTATATCCCGATCCGACAGTTTCCGAATGATAGAATTGGCCATTTCATTATAGTTTTTAAACTCTGAAGCTGTTTCAGCTTCCAGGCTGAGGTGATTTTCCATCAGATACGCCGCCAGTGCGTCACGCACTCTGGTTCTGGGAAGCCTGTAGGAAATTTCCCTGTCATATTCATCATAGATTACCTGCAGACAGTCTGCGTAAATTCGATGATTGCTGCCGCTTGCGAGATAGTTAAAAAATCCAACCGGTATGACATCAAATAGGTTACCCATAGAATCCGCTCCTCCTACTGCTTTGCGGCCATAATATCGTTCGTTGTCTTCGCTTCGTTTCGAGCCAACCGCACAGGACAAATGCCCCACCCTGATACATCTCAGTAAATAAGTGTTCTAAGTATTTGCATACGTGTTTTTACATTTATGCCATTTTCATGAATATATTTTTGAATCCACTGCCTGTCCTCTTCGCACCAGGGTTCTTTGAAAAATCGTCTAATAAATTTTACTACCTGGCTTTTCAATGCCCAGTTTAAACCCGATGCATTATTAATTGAATTGAAATCTCTTAAAGTTTGGCTTTCGTCTGCTTTCCCAATTAGGAACCGCAAAATCAGAATATCAGCAAATGTAAGCGGCATAACATCATCTTCAAACTGAAGCAATGACATATAAGGACCACCCTGCTTCGTATCATCTGTCACGATTGCATATGCACCCAGAGTTTGTGCCAGCGAAATCGCATATACTTCTCCCAAATCTCCCGCAGAATACAACATCCTGTTGTCAAGAACATTGTTTTCAAATATCTTGTAAACTGTCAAGTCTTTTAACCTTTGATCTGTATACAACTCTATTCTGCCTGCTGCAATGTCCTTATCAACCTCGTCCAGCACGCCCTGTCCGTGATGCTCCAATTCTACGCTGCGTATTTGTTCATAAATGAAGACACCTTCCTCGAAGAAATCAAAAAGAATATTTTGAAGTCCCGCCCTGTAAAAATGGATAATCGCGTTTGTGTCTAAAGAGGCTCTCAATCTTCCAATCCCCCTATTAAAGCGTCAAGTTCTTCTTCATCTGCTTCATGTCTGACCAACCTGTCACTGATGTCATCCAGGGTCAATTGATAATAACCCAGCGCCTTTTCCAATGTTTGCAGTGGAATCACATTATGATTATAATTATAAATTACATAATCAATGTACTCAAACGGGATGTATATTTCTTTACACGGAATATTAAGTCTGGCGTTTCCACCTACACTTTTCAGCAGATTGCCAACCCTCTTCTCAATTCGTTCATTATCCAATTGAATCCTCTGTTTATTATCTATTCTGCCAAGATTCTCAAGACGATTTAGTGCCGTATCAAAACTAACACTGAACTCGGACATCATTCTAGCAATATCCATCGCAGACAGTCCATTTTGCTCAAAATCAGATATTTCCAGATCAAGAAATCTGTCCACGTCATCAGCAGGCATCAACAAACAGGCCGCAAAATAATTTGCCTCCTGTTCCCGCTCATCCATGTTTTTTCCTGTTATCGTCATGCGATTATCAATAAAAGAACTACTGCCCTCCATATGAAGTATTACATGGCCTATTTCGTGCGCCAGTGTAAAAATTTCTCTTGACAGTCTGCTGCAGGTATTGGTGAAAATAATGGTATCCTGCTCTTTTTTCATTGCAAAACCAAGATCCGCATTTTCTCCAAGGGGATAACGAATTAATTTATAACCCATTCGTTCACAATCTTTAAAAAGATCGAGAATGCCGTATCGACTAATCTTACATTTCCCACGAAACAAATCTGCGGTTCTTCGAAGCTCCTTTTTTCGTAAATCCTGCATGTCATAGCTCTCCTGTCCTACATTTTACTTTTCAGCTTGTTATACGCATGCTTATTTGCATAAAACAAATCCAGCATGGCAAAAATTGTGTCAGGAGATCCTCCTTCTTCTCCTATTCTGTATGCTATGGCAGGATCTTCTTCATCAAGCACTCTGGTAATGTCTCCCACCGTTACACCAAGCACTTCTGCCACTTTTGAAAGAATGTCCAGCGTGATACTGCCGACACCATTCTCAATACGTGCATATCTCTGTCTGCTCACCCCGATTCGGTCAGCAACCTGCTCCTGTGTGAAAGCTTTTGCTATTCTAAGCGCCTTAATGCGGCTTCCCAACAGCTCATTCATATGCATTCCTCCTTCTTTCGTATCCTTATTGTATCATATACAATTAAAAAGTCAACATAAGATGTTATAAATTTATAACATTATTTTACATGTATGTTATAATTTTATTCCTTTTCTGAGATGAATGCAAATTACGCTTATTTTAATTTGAAATAGTCCAAAATAAAACAATACCCACTATACCTTCGATCTTTTCTTCATCTCGGGTATAATGGGTATGGAAACCTTAGTACTTTAAAGCAAAGTCACGACAATGACATTCAAAAATAAATCGTAACCTACAGAATTGCCCTGCACAGCTGCGCGTCCGGATGCGCAATCACGGAAGAATCCAGATACATGCCGTTAGGTGCGACAGCGTCTTTGGCACGGTCAATGGCGGCCTGAACAGCTGCCACCTCGCCAGTCAGGTAAAGGTAGGATTTGCCGCACATGCCCTTGGCGATACGCAACTCGATTAAGTCAACAATGGCTGTCTTGGCAGCCTCATCAGCGGCCACAATGATGGAAGCAGCATCGTAAGTCTCCAGAATGCCGAGAGCGATGATGTTTTCCACATGGGTGGTGCCGTAGATAGCCGGGAAGATACTCTCGTGCGGGTTGCCCAGTACGAAGCTGTCAATAAAATGCTCCTCCGCGATGGTCTTCGCCGCGTCCACGGCGCTGCGCACCGCACTTAAATCTCCTGTAATCAGCGCGATGTATTTGCCGGGGCAGACCACCTGCGCCTCCAAAAGCTCCACCGCCGCGGTCTTGACCATGGTATCCGCCGCGGTCACGCCGGAGGAAACTGTCTTAAATTCAATCATTCCGATTGCTTTTGCCATTTCAACCTACCTCTTTTGATTTCACTGTCCTGATCCAAATGTAATATTGCCATATAGAGTGGGAGTGTAAATAAACTGTCGAGCGATTTTTGTGCGATGGAGATGAGACTATTGATAATCGTGGAGGCCTCTGCTGAACACGATTATCATGCCCATAGGCTCATCGGAATACCCCGCACAGCATGAGCGAGGCAGTTTACTTATTATCCCACGACCCATTTGCCGTAATCTCCACATATTTATCCGTCACATCCGTCACAATGCCGCAGATTGATGCATGTACCGGCACACTTAAGCCCTGCGCGGCCTCCGCGACCTTCTGGCCTCTGGTAACCTGATCGCCCTTCTGCACGACGCAGACTGCGGGTGCTCCGATATGCTGGGAGAAAAGCTCCCGCACACGTTTCACCGGCCGGACATGATCGTCTAATGGCGCAGGCGCGTCATATTTCGTCAGACCAAGGCGTGCCTCCAGACGATTTTCCGGTACTCTGCGATATTCTCTGGACTCCTGCACCGGCGCAGGTACAATACCCTTCGGCGCCTTGATGCCGGCCTTGCGCAGACCATCCTTACAGTCCGCGATCAGTGTCCTGGGAGACAGTCCCTGCGGGCAGGAAAACATCTCGCACAGACCACAGCTGGAACAGAAGAACAGATTTAAATACGCGTCCAGATCCCCGTAATCATGGTTGCTGAAGGCTCTCATGAACCGGTGCGGCTCAATCGGATGCCCCAGGTTATGACGGGGACACAAATCCGTGCAGGTCTCGCACTGACAGCAGGAGGCTGCTGCGCGCTTCATGCCGATGGACGGCGGCATGGTCTCTTTTAAAATAATCTGATGATCCTTCGGCAGCACCAAAATAGCGTTGGTCGTCCGCGTCACCGGATTCTCAGGACTGCCGATATTGCCCATCATGGGGCCACCCACCAGGTAGACTAAGTCAGGTCCTGTCTCACCGCCCGCCATTAAAACCACCTCTTTTAGGGGCGTTCCCAACGGCACGCGCACGGTAATGGGGTTTTGCACCTCCCCCACCACGGTGACCACCTTGTCCACCACCGGCAGCTGCTTCTCCAGCGCACGGTAAATATTATACACCGTCTCCACGTTGAAAACGATCACACCCGCTTCAATCGGCAGACCTCCGGGAGAAATCACCCGACCGGTAGCCTCATAGATCAGGACGATCTCGTCACCCATTGGATAAGCGCCGGGCAAAAGCTTTAAGCGCACCTTCGGATATTCCGGAAGATACGCATTCAGCGCCTCGATTGTAGCGGTGTACTCTTCCTTGATCCCGATAATGGCTTCCTCCGCTTCCACTGCGTCCGCGATCATGGCAAACGTCCTGACGATATCCTGCGCGTGCTCTTTTAAAAGCTGCCTGTGCAGCTTTAAGAGCGGCTCACACTCCGCGCAGTTCATCAGAATGGTATTGGCTCGTTTATCGATTTTCATATAGGTCGGGAAGCCGGCTCCGCCGGCTCCCACGACTCCGTTTTCTTTTATAATCCCGCTTAACTCTTCTGCTGTCATAGTCATCATACCGCCTGTTTCCATTGCCGCTCACCGCCGTTCCTTATGCCGGTGAAATGCCCTTCCCGGCTGGTTGTTCTGTCATCCGTATTCCTGTCAATGCTAAACCAACCCGGTCGGGTCGTCAATAATACCGACAATCGCGGCGTCAATGGGCGCGTCATCCATGCCGCAGCCGATTCTGGCCGCGCTGCCTAAGGCCACCAGCACATATTCACCAATGCCCGCGCCGATGTTGTCAATGGCGATCAGATTGCCGCCGTTCCCTCTCATGCTGGGGACGGGTTCAATGATCATGAATTTATTTCCCACCAGATTCTCATTTTTGCGGGTGGATACGATACTGCCTGTTACTTTCCCGATCAGCATAATACTCTCCAAAGTTACTACTTGATAATCGTCACGGTATCGCCGGTTTTAATCTTGCTGGCGTTCGCCTCATCCGTATCGATATGCATCTCCAGCGTAAAGGTCGGGCTGACGCGGATCTTTACCTGATTAAAGATTGTCCCTCTCTCGTTCTCCGCCTTCACAGAGACGATGTCGCCGTCATGTACACCGGCCGCCAGCGCATCTGCCGGCGTCATGTGAATGTGGCGCATGGCTACGATGCAGCCCTCCTCCAGGTACAGCGCACCCTTCGGGCCTACAATGGCGATCGGGGCGCTCCCCGCAATGTTGCCGGACTCCCGGATCGGAGCCTTGATGCCCAGTTTCACAGCGTCCGTGGCGGAGATTTCCACCTGGGAGGCCTTCCTGACAGGTCCCAGCACTCTGACATTTTCTATTGCTCTAAGCTTGATGCCGACCAGTGTCACGGTCTCATTGGCCGCGAACTGACCGCCCATCAGATCTTTCTTTTTCGTTAACTGATAGCCCTTCCCGAACAGCACCTCGACGTGCTCCTGGGTCAGATGGACATGTCTTGCGGATACGCCGACAGGTACCACGTATCCCTTTTCGTTTGGCTTCTGATTCTCAATCGCGGCCAGCACCGCTTTTGTAATCATCTCGATTTCTCTTGCTTCCAAAGTCGTCACCTGTTTTTTTGTGCTGCGCTGCGTCATGATCTGACTGCCCACAGACACTCACTTTCACTGATTCTCGTTTTGTCGCTCAAACCACTTCACGACCGCTACACATCAGGGCATATTTCATGCCCTGATATGCTTAAAGCCGCCGCGCTCTTTTTACAAAAAGCGCTCCATCCTGTCACATGTTCCGTATCGTGAAAACCCATTATGCCTTTGCGGACGGCAGAATCATCTCGACATCGTTGTGCGGTCTCGGGATGACGTGGGTAGCGATCAGCTCGCCTAACTTGCCTGCAGCAGCAGCGCCGCTCTCTACGGAGCTCTTCACCGCGCCTACATCGCCGCGAACCATCACGGTTACCAGTCCGGAACCGATCTTCTCGGTGCCGATCAGCTTTACGTTAGCGGATTTGCACATTGCGTCCGCTGCCTCGATCGCTGCTACCAGTCCTCTGGTTTCCACCATTCCTAATGCTTCCTGTGCCATTGTTTGTTTCTCCTTTCTTGTGACAGACGCCAAGCGCCTGTGCTATGCTGTATGATTTTTTTACTGTTTTATTGCCCTCTGGTCGAATGTTACTGTTCACGGTCCTCCACCTCACATGCGCAAAAGCATCCGCTTCGCGTCTGACGCGGCAAAATACACCGCTCACCTTTTTGCTTATGTGGGTGGAGTTCCTGCTTCACAGGCTTCATCGTAAAATGCAATCAATATCTTACGTGTACACACGACGATCTTGCTTGCATTTTACGATGGCCGTGAACAGTAACATCTGTTTACCAGATCGGGGGCTCTATTTCACCGGCGGGATTAGCTGCCCGCGCGGTTACTGACTCTAAACTGCGGAACCGACTCGCGCTCAGATACGCCAGGCGCACAATCTCTGAGTGGGGATTTGCAATCACGCCGTGAGACACCGGTTTTTTGATGCACTTCGCGCATGCGGCCTCCACTGCCTGTGTGACTGCCGACACATCGCCCTGAATAATCAGGGTTACAAGCCTTCCGCCCATTTTCCGTTCCCAGGTGATAAACTCCACATCCGCTGTCTTACACATAATATCCAGCGCGTCCATGGCAGCCGCCACTCCGGAAACCTCTACCAGGCCATATGAACTGCCCATTTGCTGTCCTCCATTTGAGATGATACACCATCATCATATTTTGGGTAAAATGGACTCCACATCCTCGTGTGGTCTGGGAATGACATGGGTTGCGAACAGCTCGCCCAGCTGAGCAGCCTTCACAGCGCCTGCCTCCACTGCGGCCTTCACCGCGCCCACATCACCGCGAACCATCACGGTCACCAGTCCGGAACCGATCTTCTCCGTGCCGACTAAAGTTACCTCAGCCGCCTTGGTCATGGCATCCGCAGCCTCAATCGCCGCTGTCAGACCTCTGGTCTCGATCATTCCCAATGCTTCCTTTGTCATTGTCTTTGTCCTCCTCTTTTTTCAGGGATTAACTTTTTTGTTTTATATCTACTTTTTATCAAAACCGCTGAGCTTCAGCATCTTACAGGTATCATCCGTCGGGTTCGGGATGATGTAATGCTGCACGACGCCTGTTACGCTTTTCGCCATCTCGATTCCCGCTTCCATCGCCGCTTCCACGTCCGAAATGCTGCCGCGGAACTTGATGGTCACCAACAGCGGCACCGGAAGAGCGTCGGCGTTGGCTGGTTTATTTTTATCAAAGTTTTCCAGAGTCACGCTGGCTGCCTTGCACCCCGCGTCCGCCGCCATAAAGGCACAGACGAGGCCGTATACTTCCAGAATTCCGACTGCCTGATTCACGTATGTTTCCTCCTGTCACGATCCTATGTTTTCTGCATCCGTGCTCTAAGCCACTACTTGTTGATAATCGCGATCTTCAGGCCCTGCATTGACAGATTGGTCTTCAAAGCCTCGTTGATCTGATCCAGCGGGAAGGTATGCGTGATCAGCTCGTCCATGGGCAGGCCGATCTTTTTTGCGCCTTTCAGGAATTCAAACGTGGTAGCGTAATCTCTCAGCGTGTAAACCCAGCTGCCCACCGTGGTGATCTCCTTGGAGCAGATGTCGAAGTGAGGATTGATCGTCGCGTCGCCGCCGTTGACAAAGAAGCCAAGCTCACACAGGCCGCCGCCGTTGCGGATAAACTTGTAAATATTGGAGTGGCCCGCCGGAGAACCGGTGCACTGGAAAGCAAAGTCTGCCAGATGACCGCCAAACTCATTGGCAACTGCGCCGGACAGCGCCTCAATGCCCTTGTGATCCTTGAAATTCACCGTGCCGGTAGCACCCATCTTTTTCGCGAAGTCCAGTCTCTTCTGCTCACCGTCCACAGCTACGATCTGCTGGACACCCATGGTCTTTAAGACCGCGATGCAGATCAGGCCGATGGGGCCGCAGCCCTGCACCACCACTCTGGAGTTGAAGCGCAGGATGTTGGTGGATTTCGCGCGCTCTACCGCGTGCACCAGCACCGCGCAAGGCTCGATTAAGACTCTGGAATACAGATCCAGGTCGCTGACATTAAATACAGTGGAGCCGCCTCTGATGAAAATATAATCGGAGAACCAGCCGTTTAAATGATAATCGTCATCCGGCAGAAGGCCGTATACATCCGCGCCGCCCACATTCTGCTTATTGAGGTCGTACATGGTAATTTCCGGGTCGTCCTTGAAAATCATGCAGGTGACAACCTTATCGCCGATGTGCAGGTCTTTGCCGGCGCTGTCCTTTTTCACGTTTTTGCCCATTTTGACGATCTCGCCGGTGCCCTCATGGCCGAGTGCCACAGGGATGAGGGAGAAGGGGTCTTTTTTAAATTCATGGGCGTCAGTTCCGCAGACACCGCAGCCCTCGACCTTCACCAGGATATCGTCATCGCCGACGGGCGGGATGGGATATTCCTTCACGTCAAAATGCTCTAAAGCTGTCAGAACAGCCACATGAGCGGTCTTCGGAATGGGCTGGCCCGCCGCGCTCGCGGTGGAAGTGGTGCTCACCGTGCTGCCGCTCTTTCCTTCCATGCTCAGAAGAACCTGTCTGACAATATCTTCTACATTTACATTATTCAGATCCATAGGATTGGTCCTTTCTATTTTCTATCCAAGTTTCCTGTTCATAGCCGCTTCCATCTCACATGCGCAAAAGCATCCAAGGAAGCTACCTGATACACAGGCTGTCCGTCATCACGCACCGTCTGCACTTCGTAAAGCTCTTCGCGCTGGTCAGGCCCTCGCCGGTACGGCTGGCGATGGTGAAGGTCGCGTATCCCTCGCCTCCGAAGCCGAGCGCCGCGTAGGACGGACCATTCTTCACGAGGATGGCGGTGTCAATGGCCTTGGCGTATTTGGTGATGTTGTCCACATTCTTGGAATGGATGTGGGCGGAATGCCTGTTGCCGTGCTCCAGCCAGACCGCTTTCTCCACCGCATCATCGAAGTCCTTCGCCCGGACAATGCCAAGGATCGGCATCATCAGCTCGGTGGTGATCAGCGGATGCTCTTTTTCACCCTCGAAAATAATGCAGCGGATGTTGTCCGGCACCTCAACGCCGATCATGGAAAGCAGGACTTTCGCGGATCTGCCCACACACTTACGGTTTAAAGCGCCCTTTTCCGTGATCACGGTCTTTGCCAGTTTATCCTGCTCCTCCTTGGAGGCAAGATAGCAACCCTGCTCCGTGAGCATGTAATGCATCAGCTCGTCCATGATGGAGGAAACTGCCACAACCTCCTTCTCCGCGATGCAGGGAAGGTTATTGTCAAAGGTACAGCCATTGACAATGTCCTGCGCCGCCTTGCGGATGTCGGCTGTCTCGTCCACCAGTGCGGGCGGGTTGCCGGCGCCTGCGCCGATGCCCTTTTTGCCGCTGGATAAAACGGTCGTCACCACGCCGGTGCCGCCGGTCGCGACCAACAGCTGAATGTCCTTATGCTTCATCATATAATTGCTGGTGGCCACAGTGGGTTTCTCCACGGTGCAGGCCACATTGTCCGGACCGCCGGCCTCGATGGAAGCCTCATTGATCATATTGATCGCAAAAATGGTGGTCTTGACTGCCTGCGGATGCGGGTTGAATACCACAGTGTTGCCGCCGGCGATCATGCCGATGGAATTACAGATAACTGTCTCACTGGGGTTGGTAGACGGCGTAATCGCGCCGATCACGCCGAACGGACCCATCTCCAGAAGCGTCAGGCCTCTGTCTCCGGACCAGGCTGTGGTCGTGATATCCTCAGTACCCGGCGTTTTCTCCGCTACCAGAAGATGTTTCAAAATCTTGTCGCCCACGTTGCCCATGCCGGTTTCCTCCACACCCATGCGGGCGATGGTCTCGGCGTTTTCCTTTGTTTTCTTACGAATGTTGGAAATAATCTTTTCCCTCTGATCCATGGACATGTTGCGGACGATTTTCTGCGCCGCCTTCGCGGCCTGAATCGCGTCCTCCATCTCCACAAAGACACCGTGCTTGCCGCTGGGGCTTTCCGCAATCTGAAGCTTTGCCAGCACTTCCTGTACGATGTCATTTACCATTTGTTCGTTCATATTCAGAACTCCTGTCTGCATGGCTGAACTGCCATGCCATTTTTACTGCTATTCTGATACTATTCTAACATCCTTCACAGTTGCCTCACCAGCCCATGCGCAAAAGCAACTGCTTTTAACTTCCAAGTGCCATCTGTGCGAATACCTCCTCCGCGTAATGCGCCAGGTAAGTATCCTGCTCGGCCGTTCCTCCGCTGACTCCGAAGGCACCGATAATGGCATCCTGCACTTTCAGGGGCACGCCGCCGCCGAAAATTACGATTTTGCCACCATTGGTATACTGGATTCCATAAAGCGGCTGTCCCGGCTGGCTTAATTTGCCGAGTGCCTCCGTCGACATCTGAAAAGCAATGGCGGTGTAGGTCTTATTGAGGGCTACATCGTAGCTGCCCATAAACGCGCCGTCCATACAGCGCACCGCCACCGGATTGCCATGGGCGTCCGCCACCGCGGTAACCACCTTCATCCCCATATCCTTCGCCTTTGCTTCCACCTTTTTCATCAGAAGCTCTGCGCTCTCCAGAGTAATGTTTGATGTGCGGTAGGTCAGGCCGTTCCCCGCCGCCCTGCCAATGCCGTTCTGTGCCAGAACGGAGCGGACAACCTCGGAAATCACCTGCTCATTGCGGCCTGCACTGCTTTCATTTCCGGCAAACGAGCCACTGACCGGGCGTGCGGGCACACCCTTCTCGCCTGCGCTCATTACTTCATGCCAAGCTGAGCCAGTACCTGTTTGGTGATCTCCGCCACGACCTCAGGGCTGACGTCCTTCGCCTGATTATTGACAGAACCGGTGACAGCGCCCACATTGGAGGACTGGCCGCAGGCGCCGCCGCAGTTGTGGCAGTTGACGCCGTCCTTATTCAGGCAGAGGTTGGCCGGATGCTTACCCGGCATACCGAACTTTCTGCGGATCTCGTACAGCTTCTCCACTGTCGCCTTGTCGAATTCCTTCGGGCCGCCCAGCTGCTTTGCCTTGTAAAGAAGCTCCGCGTAGAACTCCACGGACTCGGTCTTGTAATAAGCCGCAGTCAGATCCGTGGACCAGGTCAGAGTACCATGGCTCTCTAACAGTACCGCGTCATAATAGGGAAGATATTTCTCCAGATTGTCCGGAATCTCGTTGGTAGAGGGGGTGCCGTATTCCGCGATCGGCACGCAGCCTAAGGAAATCACCGCTTCCGGCATGATCGGCTGCGTCAGCGGAATGCCGGCAATGGCAAACGCCGTCGCATAAGTCGGATGCGCATGCACCACAGCGCCTACATCCGGTCTCTTCTCATACACTCTCATGTGCATCTTGATCTCGGAAGAAGGTTTGAAGCCGCGATTGGCCTGGATTACATTGCCCTTCTCATCCACCTTGCAGATAAATTCCGGGGTCATGAAGCCCTTGGAAACGCCGGTCGGCGTACACAGGAATTCATGGTCGTTTAACTTGACGGAAATATTGCCGTCATTGGCAGCCACCATGTTTCTGTTGTAGATGCGCTTGCCGATGTCACAGATCTGCTGTTTCAGTTCGTACTCATTCACCATTTTTCTGGTTCCTCCTTAAGATGTTTTAAAATAAAGTACTAAATGTTGCTAATATGTTGTGTTTACAAAACATTGTCAATCAGAGTGATTAAATATATAAACTGTTGAGCGATTTTTGTGCAATGGAGATGAGACCCATAGAAAAGTGGAAGCCTCTGCTGAACGCTTTTCTAGGTTTAAGGGGCTCATCGGAGTGTCCTACCAAGGTATAAGTTCGATCACGGAAATCACAGATTTCCTATCTCACTTATGCACAGCATGAGCGAAACAGTTTATATATTTAATCACGAGCCATTTGCAATGTCTCCTCCTCCCACGGCAGCACGTCTCCGTCCTCCCGCAGATATTCCAAAAGCTCCGCCACGCCTTCCCCGGCCTTTGAGTCGACGAAGAAAATCTTTTTGCAGCCCGCGAGCCTTAGCCATTTTGCGCTCCGCTCAGGATTGGCACCCTCTACATCAATCTTCGTCACAATACCAATCACCTCACGGTTGCACATGCACGTCACGTTGGGCGGATAAAGGGAATACGGCTCGGTGGCCGCCAGCAAAAGCCCCACAATCTGCGCCTCATATGTATAAAGTGCCAGCGCGTGTCCAAGCGTATGCGTCTGTAAATATTCTCCCGGCGTGTCGATGATGACGTCAAAATTGTTAATGTACTGCGTCTTATGATACGTAATGGTGTTGCCGCGCATGGCCTGCGTCAGCGTGGTCTTACCACATTCGCTGCGCCCCATGAAAATAATCTTTTTCATGCCGTTTCACTCACGTCTTGGTGATCGGGCAGACGGTGTAGCCCAGCACATCCTGCACATAAGACAAAATTGCCTTCACCGCCGCTTCCACCTCAGAAACGGAACCCGTGATAATCAGCGAACCGCTGAAACGGTCCACAAAGCCTAACTCCGCGCCTGAGGATTTCGCCGCGATATCCGCCATAATAATTGCCGTCTCCGCCGGGGAAACCGTCAGGACCCCGATCGCCGATTTCACATATTCAACTCTCGGATCCAGCCCCAGCTTCTCATAGAGGATCGGATCCGGGTTGGCGATGATGTGCGCCAGTGTAATCTGGCGTCCCGGCACCAGCTCCTGGACAATGCGCTGTTTTCCGCTTTCCGCGTCTTTATCAAATACAACCATATTTTTCTCCATGATCTTTCGCAGCGCGATCCTTTCAACAATCTTTATCCGCCGATCTGGCAGATCAGACTCGAGTTATTCTCTACCGTCTTTTTGAGCATCTCCATGTGCTCATTCGTCGGCGGCAGGATGTCTTTCATCGTGTACTCCCGACCAAGGCCCTCGTACTTATCCTGCCCCAGCCTGTGATACGGCAGCAAATGGATGCGTTCCACGCCCGGCAGCTTGTCCGCGAAACGGGCGATCTCCCGGATCTCCTCCGGCGTGTCGTTGAAAGTCGGGATCACCGGCACCCGGATAGATAACTCGGTCAGGCCGCTTGCCGCCACCTTTCTCGCGTTCTCCAGCATCAGCTCGTTGCTGCGGCCGGTGAATGCCTTATGCTTCTGCGGATTCATATGCTTGATATCCATCAGATACTGGTCCAGATACGGGAGAATACTCTCGATCACTTCATATTTCGCGCAGGCCATACTCTCCATCGCAGTGGTAATGCCCACCGCCTTCGCCGCGTGCAGCAAATCTCTCGCAAATGCGGGCTGACAGAGGCTCTCGCCGCCGGATAAGGTCAGGCCGCCGCCGCTTCTGCGGTAATAACCCCGGTCCTTTTCCACCTCGTGCATGACCTCTTCCACTGTCACATCGCGGCCGATCACCTTCGGCTTGCCCTGCACTGTCATCGTCTGTATCGTATATTCCTGAGATTCCGGATTGCAGCACCAGCGGCAGCGAAGCACACAGCCTTTCAAAAATACAATGGTCCGGATCCCGTTGCCGTCATGGATGGAGTAGCGCTGGATATCAAAAATCCGGCCTTTGGTCTGTAAATAATCCATTTAGAACCCCTGCTCCGTCCTGCGGATAATATCATCCTGCAAGGACTTGGATAACGTCGTGAACAATGCGCTGTAGCCGGCCACACGGACCACCAGGTGCGCGTATTTCTCCGGATGCTTCTGTGCGTCCAGGAGCGTATCCTTATCCACCACATTGAACTGCATGTGGCTGCCCTTCTGATCAAAGTAGGTGCGGATCAGCGCCACAAAATTGTCCAGCCCCTTCTCGCCGCTTAAGGCGGTGGGGTGGAATTTCTGATTTAAAAGCGTGCCGTTGGAGGCAATGCCGTGATCCAGTCTGGAAACCGAGTTGGCCGTCGCGGTCGGGCCGTGAACGTCCTTCCCCGCAGAGGGCGATACACCGTCCGCCACCGGGGTGTGCGCCAGCCTGCCGTCCGGCGTGGCTCCCGTCTGCGCGCCTAACGGCACATTGGCCGATACCGGATACAGACCCGCCTGGAAAATGCCTCCCCTGGGATTTTTGTATTCGGGAAGCGTCCTGGTATAGACATAAGCCGCATCTCTGGCCATGGCGTCCACTTCCGGATCGTCGTTGCCAAACTTCGGTACTTCCGCAATCAGCTCCAATATTTCATCAAAACGTTTCTGATCCTCTTCGGAAATCTTCGCGGACTGCACCTGCTTCACGATGCCCTCGGCAGCCGCAGCGTCTACCGCAACACCCTGTTCCTTCAGACTGCCAATGATACGCAGGGAAATGTCCGTGATACTGTCCGCGTCCAGACCCTTGCCAAAGTTTAACATCAGCGCGCGTTTTAACTCCGCCATCGAGACCTTCTTTTCCTCGAAAACCAGCTTCTTCACAGCAAATAAGGAATCCGCCACGTTGGCAATGCCGAAGCCCTGCGGGCCGGTGAAATTGTAAATCGCGCCGCCCTCCTGCAAGGACTTGCCGCGCTTCATGCAGTCGTCCACCATGCAGGACTCAAAGGGAAGCGGGCAAAGCGTGGCGTGCGCCACATCGATGCTGTTGTCCGCGTTCACCAGCAGGGAAATGAAATAATTCATCTGCTCCTTGTAGGCGTCGTAAAACTCATCGAAGGAGGTCATCTCCTCCACCGGCTTCGTCTTCACACCCACCAGCTCGCCCTTGTCGTATCCGCTCTCAAATACGGTTTCCAGCGGCCGGCACATATTGAAGAACGCGGCGTCATGCCAGCCCTCGGTCTTGCCTGCCTTCTGCGGTTCCACGCAGCCGATGATATTATATTCTCTGGCGTCCTCTAAGGTCAGGCCCCTGCTCATCAGGGACGGAATAATCACTTCATCATTATAATAAGCCGGGAAACCGATACCCGTGCGGGTCAGGCTGGCCGCTTTCACCAAAAGCGCGTGCGGTGAGCCGTTCCACACGCGGATGGACAGCGACGGTTGCGGCAAAAATACGTGTGCGGAGGCGCTGATGCACATAAAGGACAGGTCATTGGTCACATCCTGGCCGTCCTTATCCTGACCGCCCACAATCAGATTCTGGAAGAGACTGTAGCCCGCGAAGCCTTCGGCGCTCACCGCGTCGCGGCATTTATTTAAGTCATTTAATTTCACCCAGATACAATCGATCAGTTCCTGCGCCGCCTCTCTGGTGATCGTCCCTGCATCCAAATCCTTTTTATAATAAGGATACATGTACTGGTCGAAACGTCCCGGAGAAATGGAATGTCCGCTGGACTCGATCTGCAGAAGCTGCTGCACAAACCAGAAGCTCTGGCAGGCCTCCCAGAAGGAAGTTGCTCCCTTTCTCGGCACATTCGTGCAGTTGGCCGCGATCTGCAGAAGCTCTTTTTTGCGCGTCGCATCGTTCTCTTTGGCCGCCATCTCTTTGGCCAGTGCCGCATAGCGCTCCGCGTAGCGAATCACTGCCTCGCAGCTGATGATCACCGCCTGCAGGAAACGGGACCTGGTCGCGTAGTCCGCGTCGCCGGGTTTGCACACATCCAGATACCCCTGAGCCTCAGCAATGATGCCTTCGTAGCCGATCGCCAGTACCTTCTCATACTGCACGGTCACATGGCCCACGCCATTATAGAAATAATTGCCCGGCGTGAAATAATTGTGCTCCATGGCTTTCAGGGTCTCGGGTGCCATATAGGAGGTCGCGAGCTCACTGGTCGTCTTACCCTTCCAGTAGGGATGAACGGCCTTTAATTCCTTTTTCGTCTGCTCGGATATGTAGAACGGGTCGGCTTTGCGGTGCTCCACGGTATCGAACTCCGCCTCCAGCCACTCCCAGGAAAACTCCGGGTAGGTCTGACAGCCTCTGGGCGCGATGGTAGTGCTGCCCACGACAAGTTCATTTTCTCTGATAATGATGGGAATATGGTCAAGAATATGTGCGAAAGCCTTCGCCCGTCTAGTCACGATGGGCTGCCCCTCAGTGGCGCGGTAGCTCTCGGTCAGAAGAACCGCTCTGGCGGATTCGATCTCGGGCATCTTTTTGAACAGATGCTCCACCAGCTTCGGAATGCGGTCTGTTTTCGGAATTTCAGCAGTGTAGTAACGCTCCATGATGATTCCTTTCGTCTGTCTGTCAACGATTCACTGGTACTTCCTGATTCCACATTATATCTGTGGAACACCTCAAAGTCAACAGAATAATTGATTTTTTATTTTGTTTTTGCATGTATTTTATGTTGATTCTTTTTGGTTTTTGCGCTCCTGTCAGTCCAAAAGTCGGAGAAAAACCACACAAAAGTCTCGTAAAGCCCACAAATTGGCAAGTATTTTAAAAAAAGTATTGACAAGCGCCAGAAGGGAAACTATACTGTTGTTAGTTGTGCGGCTGACCGGTCTGCTGCCGCATAAATAAAAAAGAAAGGAGACAAACCATGACCATCAGAAATAAAGCTCTGGTAAATACAGTTTCATCTGCGATGGGTCGTGGATGTTTCATTGTCTCCCGGATAAAGGTTGGTTCAGCTTTGCCTGATTGAATTGTGAGAATTTTACTTCACATATGACGGCGGTATACTGTGCCCTGGCTTTCTTTCGGAAGCCAGGGCTTTTTTATTGTAAACTTTTATAAGAAACGAGGTACCACATGCAATTACCTTCAAATTTTTATCACGCTGTTCAAAAATACGGCGTGTCCGAAAAAGATATCATTTTCTCCGCGACGGCAGATTTTGACATGGACTACCGCTTTGCGGATACCGTCGCCGCCCTCACAGAAGAAAAGCTGATTCTGGCAGCCTGGCCGCACCGGCCCGCGTCGGAATATAAGCTCGGCGGCTACAGCGGCTGGCAGACTCCGTTATCCTCATCTGAGCCCGGTATCCTTTTATATGACCTGGCCCAGGTGCAAAAGCTCGAAGTGCAGCGGCTGGTCAGCACCGGCCTGCTCATCGGGGAAATCAACGGGCTTTCCCAAAAGCTCTGCCATTTTTCCAACACACGCATGGGCATTTTTCTCCAGCTTTGTAAGATTTTTGACAAGCTCAAAAGCGGCGAAGAAATCACGGAAGACGACCTCGACGTCACCAGGGGTCACCAATGCTGCCCCAAATGCGGCATGATTTACCCCGACCAGGAACGCAAAGTCTGCCCGAAATGTATGGATAAAAAATCCATCCTGTTTCGCATTATCAGCTATTTCAAACCCTATAAGATACAGCTCGCGGTCATGATGCTCTGTTATCTTGCCACCTCCGTCTTAAACCTGGTGTGGCCCTACTTAAGCGGCACCGTTCTTTATGATAAGGTGCTCGCCAAAGACGAGGATTTTCTGGCACTGATCAACCTGCCGGCTGGGCGCTTCACCACGGCCCTGATCCTGCTGGTCATTACCATGGTTCTGACCAAGATCACCATTCAGGCAGTCGGCATTTTACAGGGTGTGATTACCGCCAGAATTTCTCCTACTGTGGTCGCAACCATCAAGGCACAGGCCTTCGACGCCATGGGACGACTCTCCACAAGCTTTTTCAGTAAGCGCTCCACCGGCGCTCTGATGACGCGCGTGTCGGATGACGCGGAGGAAATTTCGTCCTTCTTCGTGGACGGTTTTCCGTACTTTTTCATCAACGTGGGCACCATGGCAGCAACCTGCATCATCATGTTTGTACTCAATCCGCTGCTGACCCTGATTACTGTGGCGCTGATGCCGCTGCTCTTTTTCATCAGCTGGCGGATGATGCCCAACCTCTGGCACTACTACGGTAAGCGCCACCGCGCGAACCGCAGGCTCAACAGTCAGATCAACGAAAACTTCACCGGCGCGCGGGTCGTCAAGGCCTTCGGCCAGGAGGAGCAGGAGTTAAAGCGCTTTGATAAAAATAACCGGCGGGTGCAGGACTCCGAGCTGGACGTCGCCCGCTATGACAATAAGTTTTACGCACTCTACAACAGCGTGGAAAATACCATTATTTTCCTGGTCTGGGCTGTGGGCGGCGCGCTGATTATCAGCCAGTCCAATATGCAGCTGGGCCTGCTGATCACCTTTGCCAGCTACGCTTCCCAGCTCCAGGGGCCGCTGGAATTCATGTCGCGGATTTTCCGCTGGTACACCAACTGCATGAACTCCGCCCAGCGTCTGTTTGAAATTATTGACTCGGTTCCGGAGGTGAAGGAAAGTCCCGACCCCGTCCGTCCGGACACCCTGCGCGGAGAGATTGAGCTTCAGAATGTCACCTTCGGGTATGAGGCAAACAAGCCCATCCTGAAAAACATCAGCTTCCACGTGGATGCCGGCGAGGTGTTCGGCATCGTCGGCCGCTCGGGCGCTGGCAAATCCACCCTGGTCAACCTGATTTCCCGCCTCTACGACGCGGACGAGGGCACCGTGCTGGTGGACGGTATCGATGTAAAACGCTACGGCTTTAAAGAACTTCGCAAAAACGTGGCCATGGTGTCCCAGGAAACCTACATTTTCATGGGAACAGTCGCGCAGAATATCGCCTATGCCAGACCCGATGCCACGCGGGCGGAAATCATCCGCGCTGCCATCCAGGCCAACGCCCATGACTTCATCTGTAAAATGCCGGAGGGCTACGACACCGTGCTCGGCTCCTCGAGCCGCTCTCTTTCCGGCGGCGAGAAGCAGCGCATTTCCATCGCCAGGGCCATCCTCGCGGACCCGAAAATCCTCATTCTCGACGAGGCAACATCCGCGGTGGACACCGAGACAGAGCTGGCGATCCAGCGCTCCATCGAGCAGCTGGAAAAGGGCAGAACCGTGCTTTCTATCGCGCACAGGCTTTCCACTTTAAGAAACGCCACGCACCTGATCGTCATCGACGACGGCAGGATCGCGGAGTCCGGGACGCACAAGGAGCTGCTTGCAAAGAAAGGTACCTATTACAAACTGTATGAACTGCAGACCAGAGCACTGGCCATGAGGGGGGTTGAATAAAATGAGTGAATATGAAAACAACATGCCGGATTTACTGGATTTACAGGAATTCGATGAGGAAGCATTGAAAAAGGAGTCGGAGGAGCTGCTTGAGATGCGGCCGCTGACTAAGGAGAATGCGGTATTTTCACGGACAAAGGGAGGATTTCTGGCGCTGAAAGTAAAGCTGGCGGAAGGCAAAGATCATGGAGACGGCAAGGAAAAAGCCGGGCAGCCGGACGACAAAACCAAAGTGGACAACTCCTGCGAGTACGACCGGGTCAACGTCTATCTGACCTTCCCGCTGACCAACCCGGAGGAGTTCATCTCCATCCGCGAGGCGGACGAAAAGGCGAAGGAAATCGGAATCATCGAGCAGCTTTGTACCCTTGACGAAGACCAGCAGGAAATGATCCGCGAACAGGTCCGCCTGCGCTACTTCATGCCTGTCATCACCAAAGTGCTGGACGTCAAAGAGGAATACGGCCACGCCTACTGGAACGTGGTCACCACCTACGGCAGCGTGCGCTTTACCACGCAGATGAGCGGAGACGCGGTGATTTCCTTAAGTGACTCCCGGCTTCTGGTGACGGATATCGACGGCAACCGCTATGAAATTCCGGATTTCTACCAGCTGAGCGTGGCGGAGAGGAAGAAGTTAGATTTATTCATCTAAAGGAGCACATCATGAAACTAAATTACGACCTGACCGTTTCACAGCTTCAGGCGCTTTGCCTTCAGGACGACGAGTCCGTCTGGTACTGCGTTCCTGTGGATCTGGTCTTCGATCATAAAACAAAACAAGCACGGGAAGCATTTACCGATCAGATCCGGCTCATCGTCACCGAGAAACGACTGGTCGTACTTGACGGGCAGATGGTGCTTTCCGCCTTTTTGCTTGCGGACTGCGTCAAAATCAGGTGCGAGCATCAGGTGCACAGCGGCATTCTGACAATCACCGGTAAGGACGGCCAGATGACCTGCGCGGCACGCTTTTCCATGAAGCATATCGTGCGGGTATCTTATGTCGCAAGGGGCGCGCAGACGATCATTGACACGCTGTACGCACCGCCGCGAACAGAAGTCCAGTCCATGATACCGCCGCGGGCAACTGCGCAGTCCCATGTAAAAACATGCACTCAGGCTCAGACATCTGCACAGGCAGGCGTGCAGGACCAGACATCAGTACATACCGACACACAAACTCAGCAGTCAGAAGCCAGAACCACCGTACCGCCCCGCATCGTCAGCCGCGAGTACGAGCACTACTGTGAGAAATGCGGCCGCGCCCTCCCCGGGACGCGCACCTGCCCCTACTGCGACGGCAAGGCCACCATGATTCTGAAATTTTTTTTCGCTCTGCAGTGAATTTAAGGGGACCTTTCTTCTCATCTGCGTGCTGATGCTTTTTTCCTCACTGGCGAGCCTGATCACCCCCATCGTCCAGCAGCGCTTCATCGACAACGCTCTCTCCACCGGTGATGGGACCTGGCGTGACCTTGGCGTGTTCGCGGCAGCCACCTTATCGTTATTGCTTGTCAGCATTATTTTCAATGTCCTGCGCTACTGGCACTGCGTCAGACTCGGCGCGAGCATCAGCATGACGTTACGCCAGAAGCTTTATTACAAAATCCAGGCGCTCTCGCTCTCGTTCCTGAACAAACGGCAGCCTGGCGTACTGATGAACCGCATCTCCCGCGACACCAGGCAGATCCGGCAGTTCATGGAGGAGGTCTTCTGCGACATGTTCTCCGCACTTCTGACCATGGTCTTTTCGCTGGCGATGATGCTGTACCTGAACTGGAAAATGACCCTGCTGACCTTCGTGTTCGTTGCAATTGCGTTTATACTGGCGAGAGTGTTCTGGCGCCGTATTCACACCATTTACCACAAACAGTGGGTAAAATCCGACGAGCTCAACAGCAATCTGCAGGATGTTCTCTCCGGCATGCGCGTGGTGAAATCCTTCGGGCAGGAGCAGTGCGAAGCCGACCGCTTCACCAGAAAAACAAAGGAATTCGCGGCCATCAGCGTGAAAAATGAGACCTTCTGGGCCATCTTCCGCCCCATCATCACCTTCCTCGTCGGCTTCGGCACCTACATTGCGGTGCTCTTCGGCGGCCTCGACGTGCTGGAGGGCGATATGACGCTCGGACAGCTCGTTCAGTACATCACCTGCTGCGGCTACCTGACCGGACCGCTGACCTGGATGACGAACCTGCCGCGGCAGATCATGCAGCTGATCACCAGCTTAAACCGGATTTACGACGTTCTCGACGAGGAGGAAGACCTCACCAACGCCGAGAACGCGAAGGAATTCCAGATTCAGGGAGGCTTTCGCTTCGAGCACGTCTCCTTCGGCTATGACAGCTATGAGCCGGTGCTCGAGGATCTCAATTTTGAGGTAAAGCCCGGGGAAATGATCGGCCTGGTCGGTGCCTCCGGCACAGGCAAATCCACGCTGATCAATCTGATCATGCGGCTTTATGACGTGGACCAGGGCCGCATCCTCTTAGACGGCGTGGACATTAAGGAAATCAATACCGAGTGCCTGCATTCACAGATCGGCGTTGTTTTGCAGGAAACCTTCCTCTTTTCCGGCAGCATCCTGGCCAACATCCGTTTCGCCAGACAGGACGCTTCCCTTGCGGAGGTGATTGCCGCCGCCAAGGCCGCCAACGCGCACGATTTCATCTGCAAGACGCCCGACGGCTACAATACCTATGTGGGCGAGCATGGCTACAACCTCTCCGGCGGAGAAAGGCAGCGCATTTCCATCGCCCGCGCGATTTTAAATAACCCGCGTCTCCTGATCCTGGACGAGGCCACCTCCGCGCTGGACACAGAGAGCGAGTTCTTAATTCAGCAGGCGCTCAACCGCCTGGTGCAGGGCCGGACCACTTTCGCCATCGCGCACAGGCTCTCCACCTTGCGCAGCGCCGACCGCCTGATCGTGATCGATAAGCATGGCATCGCCGAAATCGGCACCCACAACGAGCTGCTTGAGAAAAAAGGTATTTACTACGGCCTGGTCACGGCGCAGCTGAAGATGGCGGAAGGGAAATAATTTCCCGAAACTATATTATTCCCCGTCTATGGTATATTTAGACGGGGAATATAAGCAAAAAATGTTCGTCAGGGAAGCACAAAAGTGTCTGTCATTCGCTTGTAAACGAAATATAAATACTTAAACCATTCGTGGTATGGCTGATACTCAATCCCCGTTCTCCATCGGATAAGATCGTTCCAATCGAAACATAATTCTGCCCCTTGATTTCCTCTGAGACATCCTCAATGACAGAATAGCCGTTTTCCTGCAGCAGTTCCATATAGGCGTTATATTCGTCGTCAGTCATATCCACAAGGTTGATACCGCAAAAACCGTTCACTGTATCAAGCGCCGCCCAACTGACTGTGCCGGGCGCAACAGGAAGTCCATCCGTGTATTCATTTACGGGCCATACGCCCTCGTCAAGCATAATAAGGCTTTCCGACGAGACATTGCCTGTGTTCTGTGCAACATTTTGACCAGAACAGGCGGTTAATGCAAATACCAGAACAAGCATAAAAGCCAGAACAGTTTTTTTCATAAATACCTCCGGTTTTTACCGATAGAACGGATGATTTGGTTTACTGCTGCAACAGCAGCGCCAATCCCGATTACCAGAAGGACTGCGGATATATCCATTCCAAATGTACCGCCAATTTTTAAGTTTGTCATAGCGTCCGCCTGTCCGATTGCTCCCTGCGGTACACTTCCAGCCCGTACAATCGCATAGATTGCAAAAGCAACACTGGCAACGGCAAGCGCAAGAACGCTTGAAATAATCCTTGTGCACTTTTCTGAAGCGGCAAAGTCAATTTCTAACTGCTCAGCGGTACTCGCTGCGAATTCTTTTGGCGTCCCCAGGCGATCTATCACCTGCTGTTCTGTTTCACCATTTTCCAGTGCGGAAGCAAAGATTTCATTCAGATCGCGAATAATGTCCTTCTTTATTTTGTGCGGAAGATGCAGTTCTTTTTCTGCCTGCTTCATATACTGTTCTTTCATTTTGACACCTCCACTGCCTGCTGATAATCACCGATAAAACCATTCACGCAATCGGCATACTTCTCCCAGAAGGAAATCAGTTCTTTTAAGGTTTCGTTTCCTTCCAGAGTAAGGGAATAATATTTTTTTGATCCTCCGTTTGCAGCAGCAGGAGCAATTCTGCATTGAATGAAGCCTGCCTCCTGCAGCCGGTACAGAATAGGATAAACCGTACCCTCTTTCGCATAACCCAGGACCGCAGCTCCGTTATTATTCAGCTCTGTAATGATTTCATATCCGTAGGTTTCTTTCCTGGCGATCAGACATAGCAGTATCATTTCAAGGGAGCCTTTTTTGAATTGCTGCACATAGCGACTATCCATTTTATTTCCACCCTTTCTGCGTTGCTATTTAGTATTGCTAATCAGTAATGCAATTATAATCTTTTAAGAAGTGTGTGTCAATAGAAATCCATCACAAGTTTCGTAGTGACGAGTTCGCTAATTTGCGTCTATAATTTTTATAGTTGACTTCATGTCAATTTTAAGATAAAATATAAGTCAATCACCGATTTTCATAATTTGCAGGAGACACTATGAAATATATTACAAGAGAGCTTGAGCGGAAATTCTTAAAACTGAATGATTTTTTCAAAATAGTTCTTGTCACCGGTGCCCGTCAGGTCGGAAAAACCACGATGCTGAAGCATCTGTCCGAGGGAAGTGAACGCACTTATGTCACCATGGATAACGCGATGGCCAGAGAGCTGGCACAGACAGACCCAGTTTTGTTTTTTCAGACCTACAAGCCGCCGATTCTGATTGACGAGGTGCAGAAAGCACCGGAGCTGTTTGAACAGATCAAAGTGATCTGCGACGAAAGCGAGGAAAAGGGACTGATCTGGCTTACCGGCTCTCAGCAGTATCGAATGATGAAAAAAGTCCGTGAGACGTTGGCCGGCAGAATTGGCATTCTGGAGTTGTACAGCCTGTCTGCGCGGGAGAAAGCAGGACTAGTCTTTGAGAAAGATCTGGATTTTTCCCTGACCGCCCTGCAGGAAAGACAGAAAAAGCTGCCTAAAAACGATGTGATTGCGGCTTTTCATCATATCTGGGAGGGCGGTATGCCGCAGATTCAGGACGTGGATGACGAACTGCGGCAGGAATATTTTAATTCTTATGTAGACACCTACCTGATGCGTGACGTGGCAGAGGCCGGAGGGATTACCGATGCTGTAAGATTCCGCAAATTTCTTGTAGGCTGCGCCTCTCTGGTCGCCCAACAGGTCAACTATGCGACTCTCGCGGAGTCTGCCGATATTGCTCCCTCCACGGCAAAGACGTGGCTGAATGTGCTGGTGGGACTGCATATCATCTATCTGCTGGCTCCTTATTCCAATAATGAATTGAAACGGTTAAGTAAAACCCCAAAGCTGTATTTTTGCGATACAGGCTTATGTGCCTGGCTTTCCATGTGGCTGACGCCTGACACACTGCGAAACGGTGCTGCCAGCGGTTATTATTATGAAAATTATGTGGTGATGGAGCTGGTGAAAAATTATGCTTACGCAAAATCCAAGGTAAATATCACCTATTTCCGGGATTCCAATGCAAAGGAAATCGATCTGTTTATTGAGGAAAATTCTGTGATCCATCCTCTGGAAATCAAAAAAAGTGCCAGTCCGGACCGGCGCGAGGTAAAGAAATACAGTGTGATCGATAAGACCTCCCTGACCAGAGGAAACGGCGGCATTATCTGCATGTGTGAGGAGCCGATTCCCATCGATGCCGACAACTGCTTCATTCCCAGTAATCTGATCTGACGGCAGACAAAAATAGAGTATCTGGAAAACAGCTGGTAAGCTACAGAATTCAGATAGCTCCAGAAAAATTACCGAAATCTCAACAGGATGTGATGCTGATATACAACCCAGGTAATAAAAATGGTGCCACGCATGAATCAATTCATACGCGGCAACCTTTTTTACTGCCTGTAATGTAATTTCCTGTTTTATCTCGTCACAATATCCACCGGCACATTGAAGATCTTCGCAACCTTCAAAATGGTGTCGATATGTCTGCCGGAACCGGCCGCGAAGTGGTGAGTCGGGCCACACTCGCTCCAGCGGGTCACGAACTCGCGCGCGCCGCAGGTGAAGCGGGTTCTCATGTTGGTGTCGCCGAAGGACAGGATCTCGCCCTCCTCGTTGACGCCCTCGGCTACCACGAACTTGAAGTGGCCGTCACCGTCCTGGGTGATAGCCAGGTAGGTCACCGGGCCCAAGTGCGGATAGAACTGGGTCAGATAGCCGCCGCCGGTCTTGCCGTGGAAGACCTTCACGATCTTCATGGTTGGCTTCCTGGAGGAAATGTCCGCGTCACCGGAGCCACTGTGGCCGATGATAGCGATGTCGTCATTGAAGTCAATGGAATACATCTCCGCCAGCTGACCGCTGCCGCAGATGGTCTTCATGATGCTCATGGCCATGGCTACCTTCATATCGCCCTCAACCGCGCAGGCTACGCCCTGCTTGATCAGCATGGAGAACGCGGGGATCAGCATGCTGTCAAGGACACCGGCCTTGCCGGTCGCCAGTCCATCATAGTGGGAAGCGATCAGGCCGATCTTCTCGTCCTCGACCCACTTTTCGAAGGCCACCACGTATCTGGCCATCTCCCAGACTTCCTCGATGGAACCGCCGCCTTCGATGTCAAAGGTATCCAGAATGTCCTGCGCCTTGGCACGGATCGCGTCCTCATCGGTGATATCGTCCGCGATGATCCACATTTTCTCCCAGTCAAACTGCTTGGTGTAAAGGTTCATCCTTCTGTAAAGATTGGACTCGTCAATATACAGGTCCATCATGCCCGGATAGGGACGGCCGATCTGCGCGATGTTGGTATCGCGGAAACGGCGTCTGGTCTGCGCCGCACGGCACCAGTCCTCGATCTCGGCCTGTACGCCGGGATCTCCTCCCTCGACTACGCCGGTGATAACAGCATGTCTCTTGCCAAAGCGCTCCAGATCCGCTACCATCTCGCCCACGGCGCCGCAGGCATAGCCCTCGCCCAGCCAGGACGCGATATCGGTGTGCTGATAATCCAGCGCCTTCAGCTTCTGCACGTTGACAAGCACGACCGGTACATCCAGATCCTTCACAGCCGGAAGCATGTTATAAGACGTCGCATAAGTCAGAAGCTGTAAAAATACCAGGTCCACATCCGCCGCACGGAACTTGTCGCCCGCCGCCTGGGACTGCTCCTTGGTGGTGACGATGCCGCCGTCGATTACCTCCACGGTATCCGGCAGGGTCTTTTTGAAGGCCGCGTACTGCGCCTCAAACTCCGGTACCAGAGAGGGGAACTGGGGCAGATATGCGCCCAGGGCGATGGCGAATGTGCCGACTCTTGCTTTGGTTTCTACTAACATAAAATTGTCCTCCTTCATTTAGTGACACTGCAATTTCCGGGACAGTCACGAAAAAAAGAACGGCTCGAAACTGGCGTGAATTCTCGCCTTATCTTTTTTTCATGCCTGCCCCTGCTTTCCTGCAAAAATTAAATGCATCTCCGGTTATAATGCTGATTACCGGTTTCTGCTTATTCCGATCCTATCGGACATTTTATTCCGTTCACGGATTGATTTCCTTAATAGAAAAACTCTTGCGGATGGTATCCCGTGCTTCCTGTAAGGAAGTAAAGGTACCGGCATAGATCATCTGGATCATCAGGTTGCCTAAAGCCGTGCCTTCGCTGGGGCCGGCGTAGGTGGGCAGGCCGCAGGCGGTCGCGGTCCATTGATTTAAGACCACGTTCTGGCTGCCGCCGCCGACGATGTTAATTGAGGTAAATTTCTTATTTAACATCTGCTCCAGCTGCGCGATGGCGTCCGCGTAGCAGTCGGCCAGGCCATGATTGACGCAGGATAAAAGCTCCTCCAGGGTCGGATCCTTGTATCCTTTTTCTGCCAGTGCCGCTTTGATTTCCTCGGACATATTGGCCGGAGCCAGGAAGCGGTTGTCGTTGACATCCACCTTGCCTGGATAATCTGCGGCCTTCGCCGCCAGGTCAGCCATCTCGCCAAAGGAATAGGCGCCCTTTAACTCCTTATGGATATTCTGCAAAATCCACAGGCCCATAATATTTTTCAGGAAGCGGATCTTGCCGTTTCTGCCGTCATAGCCGCCCTCGTTGGTGAAGCCGGTCTGCAGTGCTTCCACGCTTCTCTCCGGCTCGTCCAGCTCCACGCCCAAAAGGCTCCAGGTGCCGCTGGATAAGTACACCGCGTTCTCATCCTTCGCCGGCACCGCCACAAACGCGCTGCCCGTGTCATGAGTTGCCGGCAGCACCACAGTCACATCATACCCCAGCTCCTGTACCAGCTCCGGCTTTAAAGTACCCAGCACCGTGCCCGGTTCCGCGGGCTTCTCGGAAAACAAACTCAGCGGAATACCCGCCGCGTTCAAAATCTCAGGCGACCAGTTCTTCGTCTTCGCATCCAGCATGGCCGTGGTGGAGCAGTTGGTGTACTCGTTCTTTTTTACCCCTGTCAGAAGATACCCCAGGTAATCAGGAATCATTAAAAAGCTCTTCGCCTGCTCTTTGTGCTCCGGATGCTCTTTAAACTGCGCCATCAGCTGATAAACTGTGTTGAAGGGCTGCTTTGCAATACCGCTGATTGCGTAAAGCTCCTCGAAGGAAAGCGTCTCCTCTAAAACCTTGTCCATGCCGTCCGTACGGCTGTCACGGTAAGCTACGCTGTCGCCCAGGATCTGGTCATTCTCATCCAAAAGGACATAGTCCACGCCCCAGGTGTCGATCCCCAGCGTATCCGGCGTCAGTCCCTTTGCTTTGCACTGGCGCAGAGACTCTAAAATACCCTCATACAGAGGCTCAATTTCCCAGCACATATGGCCGCCGCGCATGATCGCCTCATGCGGCAGACGGTAGACTTCCTCAATCCGCATGGTGCCATTTTCCATCCAGCCCACGATTCCACGCATGCTGGATGCCCCCATATCAATCGCAAGATGCCGTTTCATAGTCTTCTCCTTCTCTTTGATTGTTGTTATTACCATTATAATAATTATAACAAATAAAATAAAGTGTCTTTTTCTGATTCTCAGCTCTTTTTATTCAAAATGTATCCGAAAACCGATCCGGTGATGCCGCCCACGATGTGTGCCATGTTGGAAATGTTATCCTGGACGGTCAGCCCCTCATAAACCTGCTGCCCCAGGAAAATCACCGCCACAAGAATAAAGGTCAGCGGAATTTCTCTCTGTCGCACGCCCACAATCGAGGAAAGCAGGATCAGAGCAAACACCACGCCGCTCGCGCCGCACAGCGCGACATTCGGAAAAAAGATATAATTCACCAGGCCTGTCACCAGTGCCGTGACCGCAATGACCTCCAGGATATCCGCGGAGCCGTATTTTTCCTCGAGCATCGGCCCCAGCAGGAGCAGATAGGTCATATTCCCGATCAGGTGATCCCAGCCGCTGTGACCGAACACATGCGTGAAAAACCGCAGCCAGGTCAGTGGATTGGTCAGCGGAGAGTGATATGTCATGAAAAACATCGCCGTGCTGGTGCCGCCCGTCAGCTCATTTAAGAATGTCGCGATAAAGCTGATCAGCACGAAGGTCAGGATGACCGGGGAATTGATTACAATTTTCAGTCTGCTTTTTTTCATAGGTATATTCCGCCTTTCTGCGAAAGGCACCAATGGGGTTATGAAACCC
>JAJQHY010000082.1 GCA_021199495.1 Lachnospiraceae bacterium
GGATAGGAAAAAGAGGAAAAGATTTTCAGTGTTCGGTTTTGAGGGTACAATGTACCTGATGGCCCGGTAGCTCAGTTGGTTAGAGCGCCGCCCTGTCACGGCGGAGGTCATGGGTTCGAGCCCCACCCGGGTCGTTTATCAGAACCAAGGATGCACATTTTTATTTTATCTGTGCCGATGTGGCTCAATTGGCAGAGCAGCTGATTTGTAATCAGCAGGTTATCGGTTCGAGTCCGATCATCGGCTTTGCCTTTGACTAAAGGCATATCTTTTATTATATATGGGTGGATTCCCGAGTGGCCAAAGGGGACAGACTGTAAATCTGCTGCTGATAGCTTCGGTGGTTCGAATCCACCTCCACCCACTTGGCTTTTCAGCCACTTCAAATGCATATCGCGGGGTAGAGCAGTCTGGAAGCTCGTCGGGCTCATAACCCGGAGGCCGCAGGTTCAAATCCTGCCCCCGCTACTAAGTGCCCAGATAGCTCAGTTGGTAGAGCGGAGGACTGAAAATCCTTATGTCGCTGGTTCGATTCCGGCTCTGGGCATTTTTTGAGCCATTAGCTCAGTCGGTAGAGCACTTGACTTTTAATCAAGGTGTCGGGGGTTCGAATCCCCCATGGCTCACGCTGATTTCTTTCATTGCGGAGCCGCGGGTGACAGAATATAGATCAGAATGGTAGCTATTGTCTGAATGATGAGAGACAATAGCTATTTTTGTATCGTTTGACAAGTTGATACATGGAGGGGCAGTTGAGGAATGACCGGCGTCAGATGTTTGCCCCTGAATGATTGTTTTTTGCGATATCGGCCGAAATGGAAACGGACAGATGAATGAAGATGGTCGGAAAGCCTGAAGCCGTGGCAGGGACTGGAATGCACAGGAATGGAGACGGATGCTTGATGGATGCGGGTCTGAGGGATATTTCCCTGACTGAAAAACTGAAAGAGTACGCAGACTCGGATATTTATCCGTATCATATGCCTGGCCATAAGGGAAACCCGGATACAGGAAGCGCTTTTGATGACCTGCATGGGATGGACATCACGGAAATTGACGGGTTTGATGATCTGCACCATGCGACAGGCATTTTAAAAGCAGCGCAGGAAGAGGCAGCACAGGCGTTTGGCGCGGACAGGACGTTTTACCTGGTGGGCGGCAGCACGGTCGGGATCCTGACAGCGGTATCCGCGGCACTCAAACCGGGGAGTGAGCTTCTGATGGTGCGCAGCTGCCATAAATCGGTCTATCATGTGGCATATCTGCGCGGCCTGAGGCTGCGTTATATTCTGCCGGAGTTTGACTTTGACGCGCAGGTCGTAAAGCCGGTGACCCCGGCACAGGTGAGAGAGGCTTTGCAGCGGTATCCGGAAGTGGAGGCGGTGCTGATCACCAGTCCAACCTATGAGGGGCTTACAGCGAATGTGAAAGGAATCGCGGAGGCGGTGCATGAGAGGAATATTCCGCTGATTGTGGATGAGGCGCATGGCGCGCATTTTGGATTCGCGTCCTGCCTGCCGTCTAACAGCAACGCCTGGGCAGATCTGGTGGTGCAGTCTCTGCATAAGACAACCAAGGCGCTGACACAGACCGCGCTGCTTCATGTAAATGGGGACAGTGTGCCGGCCGCGCGCGTGCAGAAATTTCTGGATATTTATATGACCAGCAGTCCGTCTTATCTGCTCATGGCGAGTATGGAGGAAGCAATCCGGGATCTTCGGGATCGTGGAGAGCGGCTGTACTGTGATTTCATGCGGAAAAGAGAGGATTTTCTGCAAAATACAGCCAGTCTGAAGGTGCTTTTTGTTTATCGGCCGATGGATACAGACGGGAAAGAAAACGGCGGGAAAGGCAAAAACATGGATCCCTGCAAAATCCTGATCTGCTCCCGTGTGAGGGAATTTTCGGGGAAAAATCTGTATGATGAACTGCTGCATAAGTATCATCTGCAGATGGAGCTGTGTGAGAATAATCATGTGCTGGCGATTATGACGCCCTATGACAGGCAGGAGGGGTTTGACCGGCTTGCGGCGGCGCTGAGAGAGATTGACTGCAGGCTCCTTGAGAGGCATCAGATGGAAACCTGCGGTTGGGAGTCGACTGTGCCGTATCAGAAGGATGCCCCTGATCGGGGGCTTGCGGAGAGGGCTCAGAAGGGTAATCTTAGCTGGGAATTTGATGAAAAGGCCGGCGTTGATCGGAAAGAGGGCCTGAAACGGATGACGGATGGTTTGTGTCCGCATCTGCCGCGGCAGGCGATGACTCTGACGGAAAGCTGGAGCGAGGGACGTTCCGTGCCGCTCGCTGCGTGTGTGGGAAAAATCAGTGCCGCGTTTGTATACCAGTACCCGCCCGGGATTCCGCTGATTGTGCCGGGCGAGGTCTGGGATCAGACGCTGATCAGTCAGGTGCAGGAAAAAAATGCCGCCGGCTACGAAATACTTGGAATTGCTGAAAAATGTGGTACAATAGAAGTCGCAGTAGCGGATTGATGATAACGCGCGGAATGAGCGCAAATGTTTGAATGCATATGCGGAAAGCACAAAGCTGCCAGAATATGTGTGTAAGGTGTAGGGAAGTCTGAGGCAGATCATGATGGGGAAAATTATTGTTTTAATGGGAAAAAGTGCCTGCGGCAAGGATACGATTTTCAACATGCTGCAACGGGAGGACAGCCTGAAACTGAAGCGGATTGTTCCTTATACGACCCGCCCCATGCGGGAGGGGGAGGAAAACGGCCGGGAATATTTTTTTGTGACCGGAGAGCGGTTTGAGCAGATGCGCCGTCAGGGGCAGGTGATTGAATGCAGGACGTATCAGACCGTGCATGGCCCATGGACTTATTTTACAGCGCAGGATGAGCAGCTTGATCTGGAGCAGGGAAGCTGTCTTACGATTGCCACGCTGGAGGCGTATAACAGCTTTGTGCAGTATTTTGGGAGTGAGAAGGTGCTGCCGTTGCTGATTACGCTGGAGGATGGGGTGAGGCTTCAGCGTGCGCTGGACAGGGAGCGGGCGCAGGAGCATCCCAGGTATGAAGAGATGTGCCGTCGGTTTCTGGCGGACAGCGAGGATTTTTCAGAGGAAAATATCGCAAAGGCCGGTATTTTAAGACGGTTTGAAAACCGTGAGCTGTCCGGGTGTGTGCGGGAAATCTGCGATTATATTCATGATGCGTTAGCGGGGTAGTTCATGGAATATTTTGACAACATCATCGGACAGGAGCATATCAGAAATCACATGCAGGCGGCGGTGCGCCGTGAGAATCCTTCCCATGCTTACCTGTTAAGCGGAGAAAAAGGAAGCGGCAAAAAGATGCTGGCGGAAGCCTTCGCCAGTGCCCTGCAGTGTGAGGACGGGTCGGGAGAAAAGCCCTGCGGGAAGTGCTTAAGCTGTATGCAGATGATGACGGGAAACCATCCGGATGTGATTTATGTGCGGCATGAGAAGCCGAATGTCATCAGCGTGGATGAAATTCGCAGGCAGCTCAATCAGGACGTGGGGATTAAGCCATACCGTTCAAGATGGAAAATTTATATCGTGGACGAGGCGGAAAAGATGAATGTCCAGGCTCAGAACGCGGCCTTAAAGACACTGGAGGAGCCGCCGGACTACGCGGTGATTCTGCTGCTGACGGCCAATACGGACAGCATGCTGGAGACGATTAAAAGCCGCTGTGTGACGCTTGCCGTCAGGCCGGTGCAGGAGGATACGCTGAAGCGTTATCTGATGCAGAAGGCAAAACTGCCGGATTATCAGGCGAGCCTTTGCGCGGCGTTCGCGCGGGGAAATGTCGGGAGGGCACTGTTGCTTTCGTCAAGCCCGGAGTTTGAGGAAAACCGGGAGGAAACGGTTTCCCTTTTAAAGTCGATTAAGCGAAAAAGTGCAAATGATCTGGCCGCAGTCGCGAAAAAAAAGGTGGAGAAAGATGCTGATCCGTCCACGTTTTTAGAGCTTTTGCAGCTGTGGTATAGGGATGTTTTGCTTTATAAGGCTACAAACAGTGCGAAACACTTGATTTTTAACGGGGAAGTACAGTATATTAAAAAGACGGCGGCAGCGTGTTCTTTTGAAGGTCTGAACCGGATTCTGGACGCCGTTACACAGACATCGGACAGGCTTTCCGCCAATGTGAATGCGGAGCTGTCCATGGAATGGCTGCTGCTGACGTGCCGGGACGAGCAGGCTGGAGCGGAGCAGATGAGCCGGACATGAAAACGACAGAGCAGGCCGGAGCGAGGCAGATGAGCCGGACGTGAAAACGACAGGGCAGGCCGGAGCAGAGCAGCCGGGCGGGCGTAAAACCGTGTGCGCAGGCAGACGGCCGCATGAAAAAGCCGCGCAAAAGGGCGCGGCAGGGAGGTTGATAGATGGTAAGGATAATCGGAGTCAGATTCCGTACTGCGGGTAAGATTTATTATTTCGACCCGCTGAATTTTGAGGTTAAGAGGGGAGATCATGTGATTGTGGAGACCGCCAGGGGCATCGAATACGGCACCGTGGTGGGAGATCCCAAAGATGTGGAAGAGGATCAGATTGTCTCAACTTTAAAGCCGGTGCTGCGCGTGGCAACCGAGCGGGACGTGGAGCAGGAAGCGAACAATAAGCGCAAGGAAAAAGAGGCTTTCAGAATCTGTCTGGAGAAAATCAAAGAGCATGAGCTGGATATGAAGCTCATCGACGCGGAGTATACATTTGACAATAATAAAGTCCTGTTTTATTTTACGGCGGACGGGCGGATTGATTTTCGCGACCTGGTGAAGGATCTGGCGTCCATTTTCCGCACCAGGATTGAGCTGCGTCAGATTGGCGTCAGGGATGAGACCAAGATCAGGGGCGGCATTGGCATGTGCGGCAGGCCGCTGTGCTGCCATTCTTATCTGTCGGATTTTGTCCCGGTATCCATCAAGATGGCGAAGGAACAGAACTTAAGCCTCAATCCGACCAAGATTTCCGGCATGTGCGGAAGGCTGATGTGCTGCCTGAAAAATGAGCAGGAGACCTATGAGGAACTCAATCGCAAGCTGCCAACCGTGGGCGATGTGGTGATCTGCCCGGGCGCGTTGAAGGGCGAGGTGAGCGGCGTGAATGTCTTAAGACAGACTGTCAGGGTGCTCGTGGAGGATGGAGATAATAAGGAAATGAAGGAGTTTGCGGCTTCCGACATTCGTTTCCATCATCATAAAAACAGTAAGGTTGAGATCACAGAGGAAGAGCTTCAGGCAGTCCGTGATCTGGAGGAAAAGGGAGACGTGGAGAGCCTGGAGCCGGAGGAGACCGCTTTTAAGCCGGAGCGGAAGGAACGCTCCTACAAAGAGAGGAATCGTGACTATCGCGCAAACCGCAGCCGTGAATCGGGAGAAAACCAGGAAAACCGCGGTCGTGAGGCAGAAGAAAATCTGCAAAAGGGCGTGCGTGCGACAAGCAATTCCCGTACCAGTAAAAACCGCGAGACTTACGCGGCCCGGGACAATAAAAATCGGGAAGCAGCGGATGGCTCTGAAGCGGAAAGCAGAGACCGCACGAAGACCCGCAAATCCCGTTATGACCGCGGGGCAAACAGTGAAAATGAGGCCAGGGGTACGCACACGGACAAAACGGGCAGGTCATATGGCAGCAGCCGTGACAGCGGTTTGAGCAGATCATCCGGACGAGGTCAGAATGGCCAGACCGGCAGCCGGGAAAACGGTTCAAACGGACAGGCAGTTGGCGGCCGCGGCGGACAGACAGCCGGCAGCCAGAACAGCACACAAAATGGCCAGAATAACAGTCAGGGCAGTCAGAACAATAACCAGAACAGCCAGAGCAATCAGGGTAATAGCCAGGGAGGCAACCAGTCCGGGAGCGCGAACCGCAGGAAAAATAATTATCGTTACAGAAAGAACCGCAATGCGGAAGGCGGAGTAAAGAGCAATGAATCCTGAACTGAGAGAGGGCGAGCGCCTGGATGATCTGCAGCGAAACGGCCTTTTCGTCATTCAGACGCCGGGAAAGTTCTGCTTCGGGATGGATGCGGTGCTGCTTTCCGGCTTTGCGTCGGCAAAGGCAGGGGAGCGGGTCCTCGATCTGGGAACAGGGACCGGTATTATCCCGATCCTTCTGTCGGCAAAGACCCAGGCGAAAGAGCTTGTCGGACTGGAAATCCAGCACGAGAGCGCCGAACAGGCTGACAGAAGTGTCAGATTGAATGGCCTAAAGGAGCGGGTCAGGATCGTGGAAGGCGATTTAAGAGAGGCGGCCGGCCTGTTCGGGGCCGCCTCCTTTGATGTGGTCACCTCCAATCCGCCTTATATGATAGACAGCCACGGCCTGCAAAATCCGGATGCGGCTCTGGCAATCGCCCGCCATGAGATTTTGTGCTGCCTGGAGGATGTGATTGCACAGACGGCGAAGGTGTTAAAGCCCGGCGGGCACTTTTTTATGGTGCACAGGCCGTTTCGCCTGGCGGAGATTATTTCCCTGATGGTGCAGTATCGCCTGGAGCCGAAGCGCATGCGGCTGGTTTATCCGAGAGTCGATCAGGAGCCAAATATGGTGCTGATCGAGGGCGTGCGCGGCGGCAGGAGCCGTATGACAGTGGAAAAGCCGCTGATTGTGTACGGCGCAGATGGAAAGTATACACCGGAGATTTATGAGATTTACGGATACTGATGATACAAGGGAGCTTTTTTGCGAAGCAATCCATGGTATCATACCCTTTTGGCGCTTTAACCATATTGAAAGGGAGGAAACGATGGCAGGAATTTTATATTTGTGCGCCACACCGATCGGCAATCTGCAGGATATGACGGCGCGGGTCATCGAGACCTTAAAGAGCGTGGACCTGATTGCGGCGGAGGATACCCGCAACAGCAGGAAGCTGCTGACACACTTTGATATTCACACTCCCATGACCAGTTACCATGAATATAATAAAGTGGAAAAGGCGCATGAGCTGGTCGGAAAAATGCAGCAGGGCACCAATGTGGCGCTGATTACGGACGCCGGGACGCCTGCCATCTCCGATCCGGGTGAGGTGCTGGTGCGTTTCTGCCAGGAGGCAGGCGTTACGGTCACATCCCTGCCGGGGGCGGCCGCCTGCATCACGGCGCTGACTCTGTCGGGACTTAGTACGCGACGCTTCAGCTTTGAGGGCTTTCTGCCGACGGAGAAAAAAGACAGGAACGTCATTTTAGAAGAGTTAAAGGAAGAAAGCCGCACCATTGTGCTCTATGAAGCGCCTCACCGCCTGAAACGGACGTTAAAGGATCTGTACGACGCTCTCGGCGACAGACGGATTACGCTCTGCCGGGAGCTGACGAAGGTGTTTGAGACGGTGATTCCCACGACACTCAGTAGGGCGCAGGAGCTGTACACGGAGGAGGAGCCCAGAGGCGAGTTCGTGCTGGTCATAGAGGGCAAGAGCCTTCAGCAGAAGCGCAGTGAGGAGATCGCGGGCTGGGAGAGCCTTTCCGTGGAGGAGCACATGGCGCTCTACGAGGGACAGGGCATGGATTATAAAAGCGCCATGAAGCAGGTGGCGAAGGACCGGGGCGTGGGGAAACGGGAGATTTACGCGTATTTAAACCGGGAGGAATAATTTTTTAATCATTTTTTTGCATGAAAAAATTGTTTACAAATGACATGGCATAAGAGCCATGAAATTACGCATACTGAAAAAAGAAAGACGTCTGCAATCCGCCTGTCTGTGCCTTAAAAAAACGGCGCGGCGCGCAGGGTGGGGACGGACTTTCACAGAGTTAAGGAGGTAATTTTATGGTTCAGCTTTCAGAATTGGAGTTGCAGAATTTACGGCACCTGATCGGTGGCTTTGAGACTTCTTCCGGCAAGATGAAGGAGTACGCGAAGTGGGCGGATTCTCAGGATGTGAAACAGTTTTTTGAAAAAAGCGCGCAGTCCGCGCAGCAGAATCGGGACGCACTGATGAAGTTTTTACAGTAGGAGGTGCCGGATGGAACTGAATGAAAAAATTTTGGTGGCGGATACGCTGACGGGAATCAACGGAGAGCTTATCCGTTACGCGGAGATGATCCCCCAGACAGAGCACAAGGAATTGAAGACGACGCTGAAGCAGTTTCGAAACGCCTGCGAGCAGAGTCAGGAGGAGCTGTATCAGATCGCGCGCGAGAAGGCCTATTATGTGCCGGCGCAGACGGCGGACAAGGATGATATCGACCATGTTAAGAGTCTGTTCAGTAAGTCCTGCGGATGTAAGTAAGACAGATGACATCGGATGACCCCGCGCGGAAAAGCCTGGTCGACAGATCGACAGGAAGGTGCGGGAAAAAGTAAGGGAAAACAGCCCCGGGTATGCATACCCGGGGCTGTCTTTCTCATAAAGTGTTATCAGGAA
>JAJQHY010000094.1 GCA_021199495.1 Lachnospiraceae bacterium
AAAATGGCTGATTCTAAGCGGCTCTGGGTGGCTGATTCAGCCCGACCCTAACACTATCATATAATCTGTGAAATTGTTGAACGGACACTGGTGGAAATGAATGCGTAGAGCGGTTTTTTTTGATAGGGATGGAACAATTAATAAGGATGTAGGTTATTTACACAGAGTGCAGGATCTACAGATTATTGATGGTATCCCCCAACTTATTAAACAATGTAATGATAAAGGGTATTTGGTAATTGTAATTACAAATCAGTCAGGAATAGCACGAGGAATTTACACTGTCTCTGAGATGAATTATCTTCATCATGTGTTATGTGAGCGCCTCCAGACTGAAACAGGAGCACATATTGATTCATTCTATTATTGTCCCCATTTACCAGAAATATCCGGCAAGTGTAATTGCAGAAAGCCCGAGCCCGGGTTGTTTCTTAAAGCAATTGAAGAATGGAGTATTTGTGCTGAGTGTTCTATTTCAATTGGAGATTCGCTGAGAGATGAGATTGCAAGTAAGAGAGCGGGCATAGGACAGTTTTTTTATATTGATGAAGTCCTTTCTGATGCAGATTTCGGGAATAAGGTTTTATGCACATTATAGATGAGGCACTGCATGAAGAGGATGTACGAAAATCCGGTTATGGAATTCTTATATTCCATTACAGGCGATTATGTTCCGGTTATTAAATTTGCAGATGCAATATGCGACCAGTTGGTGAAGGCGTATTGTCGACGGAAATTTGACGCCCCGCTTCAACATTCCGGAGTGTGAGAGACACGAACAATTCGTGAGCTTCGCTGGGAAAACCACTTTACTCACCAAAAAGCTTGTGCTACAATAAGTTTACGGGTTTCTCACAGAGAGGTGACAAATGGCTAAGAAAGATTTCATGTCACTGACGATAAAGGACTCGTTCATGTTTTACGCGGTGATGTCGGACCCTGAGCAGTGCCGCAGGCTGCTGACACTGGTGCTGGACATGGAGATTGAGACTGTAACGGTACAAAGAGAGGAAACCATTATTTACCATCCTGATTATCGCGGCATCCGCCTGGATGTGACAGCGATCGAGCATGGTACGCGGCGGCGCTTCAATGTGGAGATGCAGGCGCAGACGGAGAAGGAGATCGCCAGGCGCAGCAGATATTACCACAGCCAGCTGGACAGTGATGCACTGCATGCCGGGCATGGCTATGGGGAATTGCCGGATACATATGTGATTTTTATCTGCGATTTTGATCCGGTGGGCGCGGGCCTGTATCGCTACTGCTATGAGATGACCTGCCGCGAGACAGGAGCTGTGCTGGATGATGGGACACAAACGATATTTTTAAGCACAAAAGGAAAGAATAAAGATGCGGTTCCGCCGGAGCTGGTCAGCTTTCTGAAATATGTCGGGGATCCCGCGACAAGGCAGCAGACCGAAGATGCCTTCGTCCGTTCTCTGGACACGCAGATTTCGACCATCAAACGGGATCGGGAATGGAGAAGCAGATATATGTTGTTTGAAATCATGATGGCGGAGGAACGGAAGGAAGGTGAGCTGCGAAAGTTGATTGATCTGTGCTGTCGCAAGCTCTCGAAGGGCAAGTCAGCTGAAGAAATTGCGGATGCTCTGGAGTGTGATATTTCCGAAATCAACGCCATTGTGGAGGCGGCGCAGAAATACGCGCCGGACTATGATGTCGACAGAATTTTAGAGGAACTGTGCGGAGAGACTCAACAGTAAAGTATAGTTGAGGGAACTCTTCTGCAAATGGAAATCGTGAGAAAGCCCGTGTACAGATGATGAAGGAAAACGGAGCCGCTGCGGGGAGAATGAAAAATTGTCTTCGTGCAGCGGCTCTGGGCATATCTTGTCGGCGCATCGCTGGAAGGACGCCAGGGGAGGCAATGATGCTGCAAACTATACTTTCATATATTCAGTCTATTGGTGACTTATGCGTTATAGGAATTACGCTGTATACTTTTTACCTCAGCTTTTATTCGTTGCGTATTGATTATATCTCCGGAGGAATGTCCACGAGCATGTTTGAAGGAGATGCGCTGACATTTGTGTTTCAGTCCAAAACGATGAGGACAATGAGAATCAATGAAATATTGTTAATTACCAGAGACGGTGAACGGGTGAATTTCAAACTGAAAACCCCCGTGATGCTGGAGGGAAGGCGTTCCTCAGAGATTAATACGGGATGTTTTACCAGTATAGTTGGGATTGAAAAGCAGACAGATTTACTACTTGAGGCAAGAATGTTGGTTTTGAACACAGATGATGGACCTGTTTGTGTAAGAGCAAAACATTTAAAGTATATTCCTGTGCCTGTTCTTAAAAGAAAATACATCAAAGGAATATATAGTCCAAACTGTATGGTCTCGAGCACTGAAGTGAATGGAAAGGTGATATCTTCATGCGTAAAATATGCTGTATATATATTGACCGATAAGGAAGTGACAACGGTTTTGATGACAGAGAATGGATTAACAAATGTGACAGTGGGCGGGCATAATGCATATCACCTGCCGTCGCAGGATGTAGAAGATATAAAAAATTATCTGGCTCAAATCTGGAATATATTGCCGGAAAGATTGGCTGTTGAGGAATTCAGATCAATTGTGGGTTGATACAATGATAGAACAGATGAAAGATTACCATTTGTAATCCATAGATTTTGAACCTTGAAAACTTATGATAGGAAGCGGTTATATGAATTCTCGGGACTTGAGGGAAAACTACTTTACTCACCAGAAAGCTTGTGCTACAATAAGTTTACGGGTTTCTCACAGAGAGGTGACAAATGTCAAAGAAAGATTTCATGTCACTGACGATAAAGGACTCGTTCATGTTTTACGCGGTGATGTCGGACCCGGAGCAGTGCCGCAGGCTGCTGACATTGGTGTTGGACATGGAGATTGAGACCGTAACGGTACAAAGAGAGGAAACTATTATTTACCATCCTGATTATCGCGGCATCCGCCTGGACGTGACAGCGATCGAGCACGGAACCCGCCGACGCTTCAACGTAGAGATGCAGGCGCAGACGGAGAAAGAGATTGCCAGACGCAGCAGATATTATCACAGCCAACTGGATAGTGACGCATTGCTCGCTGGACATGGCTATGGGGAACTGCCGGATACATATGTGATTTTTTTTGATCCGGTGGGCGCGGGCCTGTATCGCTACTGCTATGAGATGACCTGCCACGAGACAGGGACTGTGCTGGACGATGGGACACAGACGATATTTTTAAGCACAAAAGGAAAGAATAAAGATGCGGTTCCGCCGGAGCTGGTCAGCTTTCTGAAATATGTCGGGGATCCCGCGACAAGGCAGCAGACCGAAGATGCCTTCGTCCGTTCTCTGGACACGCAGATTTCGACCATCAAACGGGATCGGGAATGGAGAAGCAGATATATGTTGTTTGAAATCATGATGGCGGAGGAACGGAAAGCGGGGCGCGAGGAGGGTCGACTGCGAAATTTGATTGACCAGTGCTGTCGCAAACTTGTGAAGGGTCGGTCGAACGAAGAAATTGCGGACGCCCTGGAGTGTGATATTTCCGAGATTAACGCCATCGTGGAGGCGGCGCAGAAATACGCGTCGGACTATGATGTCGACAGAATTTTAGAGGAACTGTGCGGAGAGACTCAACAGTAATGTATAGTTGAGGGAACTTTTCTGCAAATGGAAATCGTGAGAAAGCCCGTGTACAGATGAGAAATATGCAAAAGCCGCTGCGGGGAAACAGGATTGTCTTTGCCACAGCGGCTGTGTAATTACGTTTGAGAAGCTCGTAGAACCGCCAGCAGCAAAAGACCTTATTGAATTTAAAAATAATATATGCTAGAATGTCTCCAGATGTCCGCTGATACGGCGGAAGCGGAGGCATTCTTTTTATCGTTTCAGGCGGCTGATTTCAGGCGGCCGGGGCAGGCGCCTCCGGGAGAATTTGAATGACAGGTGAGGAATTATGAGCGAGGAGAAGACCACATTAGAGACTGACAGCAGCAAAGTCGTATCCAGAAATTTCATCGAGATGGAGATCGACAAGGACCTGAAGGAGGGCGTATACGACACGGTGCATACGCGGTTTCCGCCGGAGCCGAACGGCTATCTGCACATCGGGCATGCCAAGAGCATTCTCTTAAATTACGGCCTGGCGCAGGAGTACGGCGGCAAGTTCAATATGCGCTTTGATGATACGAACCCGACCAAGGAGGATACGGAGTTTGTGGAGTCCATCAAGGCGGACGTCGCCTGGCTGGGTGCCGACTGGGAGGACCGGCTGTTTTTTGCGTCGGATTACTTTGACCAGATGTATGAGGGCGCGGTGAAGCTGATTAAAAAGGGAAAGGCTTATGTGTCCGATTTATCCGCAGAGGAAATCCGCGAGTATCGCGGGACGCTGACTGAGCCGGGCAAAGAGGATCCATCCGCAAACCGCAGTGTGGAGGAGAACCTGGCTTTATTTGAGGATATGAAAAACGGGAAATTTGCTGACGGCGAGAAGGTGCTGCGCGCCCGTATCGACATGGCAAGCCCCAATATGAATATGCGCGACCCGGTGATTTACCGCGTGGCGCACATGACCCACCACAATACGGGCGACAAATGGTGCATCTATCCGATGTATGATTTTGCGCATCCGATCGAGGACGCGATTGAGGACATCACGCACTCCATCTGTACACTGGAGTTTGAGGACCACAGACCGTTGTATGACTGGGTGGTGAGAGAGCTGGAGTATCCGCACCCGCCGCGTCAGATCGAGTTTGCGAAGCTGTATCTCAAAAACGTGATCACCGGCAAGCGCTATATCAAAAAGCTGGTGCTGGACGGCATCGTGGACGGCTGGGACGATCCGAGGCTGGTGTCCATCGCGGCGCTGCGCCGCAGGGGCTTTACACCCGAGTCTATTAAAATGTTCGTGGATATGTGCGGCGTCTCCAAGGCCAACTCCACCGCGGATTATGCCGCTCTGGAATACTGCATCCGCGAAGACCTGAAATTGAAGAGCCCCCGCGTCATGGCGGTGCTCGACCCGATCAGACTGATCATTGACAATTATCCCGAGGGAGAAATCGAGTGGCTGGACGCTTCCAATAATCTGGAAAATGAGGAGCTTGGCTCCCGGAAGGTTCCCTTCGGGAAAGTATTATATATTGACCGCGAGGACTTCATGGAGGAGCCGCCGAAAAAATATTTCCGCCTCTTTCCCGGCAATGAAGTCCGCCTGATGAACGCCTACTTTGTGAAATGCGTGGATTATGTGAAGGACGCGGAGGGCAATGTGACCGAAGTCCACTGCACCTACGACCCTGAGACGAAATCCGGCTCCGGCTTCACTGCCCGCAAGGTCAAGGGCACCATCCACTGGGTCTGCGCCGATACTGCGTTGCAGGCGGAGGTGCGCCTGTATGAGAATATTGTGGACGAGGAGAAGGGTGTCTACAACGAGGACGGCAGCCTGAACCTTAACCCCAACTCCCTGACCGTCCGCACCTGCTACGTGGAACCGTCCTTAAAAGACGCGAAGCCTTATGACCGCTTCCAGTTTGTCAGACAGGGATATTTCTGCGTGGACTACAAGGACACGACGGCGGAGAAGCTGGTGTTTAACAGGATTGTGTCGCTGAAGAGCTCTTTTAAATTGCCGAAATGATGTTTTGTACGAAAGCAGGATACAGGGCAGAAAAAGATAAGGCGAAGCTTTGCGATGAGCGCGGAGCCGTTCCGTTCTCTGCCCTGTATCCGGTAATTTTTCTGTAATTGGTAAGGATATACGGTATGGACCTCATGATACAGCTCTCCACAGGCGGCAATTCCGCCCACCTGTACGAGCAGATCTACGACTACATCAAAAGTGAAATCAAAGGAGGGAAGCTGACCCGCGGTGAGAAGCTTCCCTCTACCCGTATTCTGGCCCAGAATCTCCAGGTCAGCCGCGCTACCGTGGACCTCGCCTACGGACAGCTGGTCAGTGAGGGTTATCTTGAATCCAGACCCGGCAGCGGCTATTATGTGGGGAATGTGAGAGAGCTGTACGGCCTGGACGGCATTCGCAGGCAGCCTGTGGAGGAAGAGCCTGTGCGGGAAGACTACGATATCGATTTTTCCACGGCGGCTGTCGATATGGAGCAGTTCCCTTTCAGTACCTGGCGCAAGATCAACCGCTCCCTGCTTTCCCAGGACAACGCAAGCCTTTTTTCCCTCGGAGATCCGCAGGGCGATATGTCGCTTCGCAAAACCATCGCCGACTACCTGCACAGCTCCCGGGGCGCAAACCTTTCCCCCAAGCAGCTGATCGTGGGCGCGGGCAACGAATATCTCCTGCTTTTACTGGAAAAAATTCTGGGAGACAAGCGGCATATCGCGCTCGAAAGTCCGACTTACCGCAAGGCATTTTTAAGCTTTCAAAGCTTTGGTTTTGAAATCAGCGCCATTCCCATGGACAGCCAGGGCATGCGGGTGGATGAACTGGAAAAAAGCGGCGCACAGATCGCTTATGTCATGCCCGCTCACCAGTATCCGACCGGAATTGTCATGCCCATCGGCCGCAGACAGGAACTGTTATCGTGGGCGAACGACGAAGAGGACCGCTATATTATTGAGGATGATCATGACAGTGAGTTCCGCTATAAGGGCAAACCGATTCCCTGCCTGCAGTCCATTGACAGCGGCGGCAAGGTCATTTATATCGGAACCTTTTCCAAGGCGATTGCGCCGGCGATCCGTGTCAGCTACCTGGCACTGCCGGAGCCGTTATTGACGGTTTACCGCGAGCATTTCCGCTTCTTTTCCTCCACGGTGCCGCGCATGGACCAGAGTACCCTGCAGCAGTTTCTGGTGGAAGGGCATTTCGAGCGGCATTTAAACCGGATGCGCAAATGCTATCGCGCCAAGCACGATTTCCTGCTGCAGCAGTTAAAGCCTTTCCGCAGGCAGTTTATTATCGGCGGCGAGAACGCGGGGACGTTTCTCACGCTGACCGCCAGGGACGGGCGCAGTCAGGAGGAGCTGGTCGCGGCGGCCGCCGCGCAGAAAATCAAAGTTTATCCCATGGATGTGCAGGGGAACAGTTCTGAGACGGTTCTGATTGGATATGGGGGACTGAATCTGGAGCAGATTGAGCAGGGAGTCAGTGCCTTAAAAAAAGCATTTCTGCTGTAGTAAAAAAAGCGCGGACAACAGTTGCTGTCCGCGCTTGTCTTTTTTTACTCATCTTCCTCATCATCGAAAAAGGGTTCCACCTTCTCGACGGTTTCCTGTGTGGAATACCAGGCCTTCTCGATGGAGTCCGCAGCCTTCTGGGCGGCTTCCTCGGCAGCGTCCGCGGCGGTATCCTTCGCGGTTTTTACCCATTCCATTGTCTTGTCACAGGCGTCGCCCGCCACCTCGGTGGTCTTCTTTTTGACATCATTCACCACTTCCTTCGCTTTTTCCATCAGGTTGGAGGAATCTATGGTGACGTAGGATTTTTCTTCTTCTGTGTTCGGCTCCTCTGCAGACATGCCCGCGGTATCAGCGTCGTGATTGACCTTGACGGTGATGTAGCCTTTATCCTTTAAGTAAAGATACACACCGCATACAGCGGCAGTGGCTGCTGTGAGCTTCAGTAAAAAATGACTTTTCTTTTTCATATGCGTTGTCCTCTCTTTCAAAGCATAAGACATGATTGCTTAACCACTTGCGACATATTACAGTGTACCCCCTTTTTACAAAAAAACAAGTGTCAGAAAGTGAAAAAAGATTTAAAAAAGTATATTATTTCTGCGGCCGGTAGATCGGATCGGCCGGATAGCCGCCCTTCATTTTCTGCATGCCGCGCTGGATGGCGTCGCGGGAGTTTTTCCAGTCGGCATCTTTATTGCGGTAGTCATATTTTTCGATGAGCCAGGCCACGTCCTCGTAGGTGCGTTCCATATTGTCGATCATCAGCTTGCGCATTTCCTTATAAAACTGATCCCGCGCATCGCCCTTTAAAAACTTGTCCGCGGCCTCGCACAGGTCACCGAAGTGGGTCAGGCAGAAGCCCTTGCCGTTCAATATTTTGTCATGGAATTTGGAATCCTCCTGATAGAGGTAGAAAAAGGTGTCCATGTAGCGGTCGTAGTTGGCCTTGAAGCGGTCGCAGATGTAGCAGGATTCATTTTCTTTGTGAATCCAGTCCACCAGGGCGTTTTCTCCTTCGGCGGCGGGTTTTCTGAAAAGCTTGAACGAACCTTTCGAGGGAGCCACCTGGTCGAAGGCTTTGGTCATTTCATCGATCTTTTTACGATAATGGGTTTTCAGAATCCAGGCGTTGCCGAGAGAGTTGCCGTAGTCGTACATTTTCTGGAAATGCTTGCGGCAGAAGCCGGCCTGGTCGGTGTCGGCGCGCACATCACTCTCCATGTAGGAGGAGCTGTTGCCTAAAACAAAGTCGATGGTGTCCTGCTCGAGCTTGCGCTCAATGTAGCAGATGGGGCATTCGTCCTGGGCGTCGACGGCTTCGTTTAAAGGGATTGTGTATAGTTTTTCTTTCATGGAATGACCTCCTGGTTAAAGTGCAATTACAAACATTCGTAAATAAGTCGTGCAGAGAAGCCTCTACAGCACGAAAATCGCTCAGCGGTTTATGCTTTCTGCACTCTGCTTCACAATGTCCGGACAATAGATATTTCGAATTGGATTAAACTCAGTATAGCATAATCTGAAAGATTAAAAAACACTAAATTCCCATAAAAGCGTTGAATTTGATCAGGAAAAAAATTATACTGAGACAGAATGAGTAAGTGGGCAGGAATGGCGCGTGAAGAGGGGCGCAGACAGCCAGGCTGTGCGAAAATGAGATGTAAGAAGGTGCTGCATGGACGGTTATGTGACGTTTGAAAATGTAGGAAAGGTATATAAGACCGGCGATGTGGAGGTGACAGCGCTGCACGATGTAAGCTTTACCATTGAGCAGGGTGAGATCTGTATCATCGTGGGGGCGTCCGGCGCGGGCAAGACGACACTTCTGAATATTCTCGGCGGTATGGACGCACTCACGAGCGGCTCAGTCCGCCTGGACGGCAGGGAGATTTCCTCTCTGAATGATAAGCAGTTGGCACTCTACCGGCGGGAGGATATCGGCTTTGTCTTTCAGTTTTATAATCTGATTCCGAATCTGACCGCGCTGGAAAATGTGGAGATCGCTTCGCAGCTGGTAAAAAATTCCATGGACAGCGCCGAGGTTTTGGAGAGCGTCGGTTTGGGACACAGGATGGCCAATTTCCCGGCGCAGCTTTCCGGCGGCGAGCAGCAGCGCGTGGCGATTGCCCGGGCGCTTGCCAAAAATCCGAAGCTTTTGCTCTGCGACGAGCCGACCGGCGCACTGGACTATGTCACAGGCAAGTCGATTTTGAAACTTCTGCAGGATTATAGCCGGGAGAAAAAGATGACGGTTGTCATCATTACCCATAACGGCGCGCTTGCAGCGATGGCGGACAGGGTGATCCGGGTAAAGAGCGGAATCGTGTCCGATATGTACTTAAATGAGCATCCCACGCCGGTGGAAGAAATTGAGTGGTAGAACGATGAACAGCATGATGCGCAAACTGCTGGGACGTTCGATCAAAAACAGTCTGGGGCGTTTCCTGGCAATCATGATTATTACGATGCTGGGGTCGGCTTTTTTTGGTGGTCTGATGGCCACGCAGCCGGCCTTTTTAAAGACTGCCCAGAATTTCACGGACGAGTATAATCTGTACGATTTCCGCATTTTGTCGACCTATGGAATCGATGAGGACGATATTGCCGAGGTGGCGGCGCTGGAGGCTACGCAGGCTGCAGCGGGATCCGTCTATTATGACGTGATCGCCAATACGCCGGGCGGTGAGCTGGTGATCCGCGTTCTCAGCATCACAGAGGGGGTCAACGACCTGATGCTGGTGGAAGGCAGGATGCCGGAGAATGAGAACGAGTGCGTGATTGACTCCAATTATTTTACGGACACCGAAATCGGTGATGTGATTACCTTCTCGGATGAGAATGAGGAGGATACGCTGGATGCTCTGCAGGAGAGCTACACAGTGGTGGGAAAGGTGTTTTCGCCGTTGTACATGAATACGGAAAGAGGGACGACCAGCATCGGCAACGGCAAGCTTTCTTCCTACATGTATGTGCTGGCGGAGAGCCTGGATTTTGAATATTACACGGAAATGTATATCTCCCTGAAGGGGGACTGGGAAATTTATTCCGATGAATATAATGACTATGTGGACAGCCTGGAAGCGATTTTTGAGGACACTGCCACTGTGACGGTCTATGCCCGTTATTCCGACATTGTATCGGAAGCGGAGGAGGAGCTTTTAGAAGGTGAGCAGGATTATGCGGACGGCGAACAGGAGCTGATTGACGGCGAACAGGATTACGCAGATGGTGAACAGGAGCTGGCGGATGAAAAGGCGGAGGGTGAGCAGGAGCTGGCTGACGCCTGGGCAGAGATTGAGGATGGCCGGGCGCAGATTCTGTCGGCACGTCAGGAGCTGCTGGATGCGGAGGAAACGCTGGCCGAGGCAAAGGCAGCGTATGAGGATGGGCTTGCAGCATATGAGGAAGGCCTTGCGGAATACGAGGCAGGCGTCGCGCAGGCCGAGGCCGGCTACAATGAGCTGGTGGCGGGGGAAGCGGAGCTCGCTTCCGGCTGGTCTTCACTTCAGGCGGCACAGACACAGCTTGATGACGCCTGGACGCAGTTAGAGGAAGGTAAGGCACAGCTGGACGAATCGGAAGAGATCTATAATCTCTGCGTGAGCGTCCGGGATTATCTGAATGAAAATCAGGATTTTGCGGATATTCTGGAATATCTGGAGGGCAGCGAGGATGGAACAGTGGATCTGGACACGCTGCTTGGCATGATATCGGATGAGGAGCTGCGCGCTGCGCTGGAGGAAGCGTTCGGGCAGATTCAGGAGCAGATTGAGGAAAGTACGGATTCTGATGGAGAAGCGGAGTCGGATGGCAGTACGGACAGTGAGGCAGATGAGAACGACAGCAGTGACAGTGGAACAGATTCTGGTGATGATGCGGGCAGCGATACAGGTTCCGGTGAGGAAAGCGGAGATGGTACTGACGTGGATGATGGCACTGACAGCAATACAGAAACTGCTGAGGACACGCAGATCAGCGTCTACGTTGAGGATATTTTAAACTGGCTGGAGGAAAATCTGGGGGATTATACGGACCTGGATCTGCAGTCAGATTTTTCAGAGCTGCTTGCACTTCTGGGACTTGAGGAAAGTGAGATTGACAGTCTTCTGGAAATTCTTGAGCAGATCGGAACGGACGGTTTGATCGGCACCATCGATTCTGTCATTGAGCAGTATGAGAGCGGACTTGCTTCCTATGAGAGCGGACTTGCTTCCTATTACGAAGGAGTAGCGTCCTACGAGGCGGGACTTCAAGAATATTATAACGGAGTCAGCCAGCTTGAGTCCGGCTGGGCAGAGTATTATAATGGCCAGAATCAGTTAGAGGAGGCCCGGGTACAGTTAGAGGACGCCCGGGCACAGCTGGAGGATGCCGCGCAGCAGATCGCGGACGGCGAGCAGGAAATCGCGGACGGCTGGGCTTCTCTTGCGGACGCGATTCAGGAGCTGATAGACGGCGAGGCCGAATACGAGGAAGGCGTGGAGGAGTTTTACAGGCTTTTAGCGGAAGCGGAGGAAGAGCTTGCGGACGCGAGGGCGCAGCTGGATGACGGCTGGGCGGAGCTAGCGGACGCGAGGCAGGAGCTGGACGACGGCTGGGCGGAGCTGGCGGATTTAGAGGAGCCGGAGATTTATATTTACGGCAGGGAAATCCTGACGGGTTATGTCTGCTTTGAGGCGGATGCCGGGATTGTGGAAGCGATCGCGCAGGTATTTCCGGTCTTCTTTTTCCTGATTGCGGCATTGGTCTGCTCAACGACCATGACGCGCATGGTGGATGAGGAGAGGGGACAGATCGCCACTCTGCGAGCCTTGGGCTATGGTACCGGCGAGGTGATGTCCAAGTATCTGATTTACGCGGGACTTTCTGCCGGGACGGGCGCGGTGATTGGCTATTTCGGAGGCTGTGTGCTTTTCCCGCTGGTGATCTGGAACGCTTACAGTACCATGTATGGCTTCGGCAGCCTGATTTTATCCTTCAGCTTAAGGATTTTCCTGATTACCTTTGCGGCGGCCATGCTCTGTTCTATGGGCAGCGCGTATCTGGCGCTTCGTCAGGAGGTAAAGCAGGCGCCCGCCCAGGGCATGCGGCCGAAAGCGCCGACGGCGGGCAAGCGGATTTTCCTGGAGTACATACCCTTTATCTGGAAACGCTTCAGCTTTATGGGCAAGGTATCCATGCGCAATATTTTCCGCTATAAAAAGAGAATGTTCATGATGATTCTGGGCATTTCCGGCTGTACAGCGCTGGTGATTACCGGCTTCGGCATCCGCGATTCCGTGGTGGATATCTGTGACTATCAGTATGGGGAAATTCAGCTGATGGATATGGCGGTCACATTCCGCAATGAGGTATCAACGGAGCTGACAGAGGCGTTATCAGGAGATCTGTCTGATGAGGTGACGGAATATGCCGTGCTGCGGATGCAGAGTGTGGAGAGTGAAGCATTGGACGGCACCACCAAGAGTGTGTACATGATTGTTGCCGATGAGAGTGTGACCGGCCTGGTCAGTCTGCATGAGAATGACGGGGAGCTTTTGTATCCCGGCCTTGGTGAGGTCCTGATCAGCGATAAGATTGCGGAAGAATGCGGCGTCGATGTGGGAGATGAGATTACGTTCTCTTTCGGCGACAACGAGGAAACGACGCTTGTGGTTTCCGGTATTTTTGATAATTATGTCTATCACTACGCTTACATTACGCCCGAAACCTATGAGGCATATTTCGGAACGGAGTGGATTGCCAATACGGTTTATCTGTCCATTGCCGACAGCGTGGACGCCCATGAACTGTCCACGGAGATCTCTGATTATGATGGGGTCACCCAGATTGAAATTATATCGGACACGACCGCGCGTGTGGAGAATATGTTGAGCTGCATGGACGCGATTGTGCTGCTGATCATTGTCAGTGCGGGGGCACTGGCCTTTGTGGTTCTGTTTGATTTAAGCAATATCAATATCCAGGAGCGTGTGCGTGAGATTGCCACCATTCAGGTGCTCGGATTTAACGCAAAAGAGGTCCGGCAGTATGTGTTCCGCGAGAATCTGGTGCTCTCCGGCATGGGGATTGTCTGCGGTATGCCGCTGGGCGTGTGGCTGACGGGCTTTGTGCTTGACCAGATTACGATTGATATGATTTCATTTAAAATGAAGATACAGCCGATCAGCTTTCTGTACGGTGCGGTGATCGTGTTCGGGTTTACAATTTTTGTGAACCAGGTGATGCGCGGCAAGCTGAAAAAGATTAACATGGCGGAGGCACTGAAGTCGATTGAATGATGATACGGGGACGCCGCGGAGCAATCCATGTATCATCACTGCATCTATAATACAGATTTTCATGAGGGGAAACGAAACATGAGTATTCATGATGAATTAAATGATATGCAGTACCAGGGCGTGACGACAACGGAAGGTCCTGTCCTGCTGTTAGCGGGTGCCGGCAGCGGCAAAACGCGGGTAATCACCCACCGTATCGCCTACCTGATCGAGGAGGAGGGCGTCAGTCCCTGGCACATTCTGGCCATCACATTTACCAACAAGGCCGCGAATGAAATGCGTGAGCGGGTAGATAAGCTGGTGGGCTTTGGCTCCGAGCAGATCTGGGTGGCGACTTTTCACGCGACCTGCATCCGTATTTTAAGACGATATGCCGACCGCATCGGCTATGATAATAACATTACCATTTACGATACCGATGACCAGAAAAGCGTCATGAAGGACGTCTTAAAGCGGCTGAATATTGATACGAAAATGTTAAAGGAGCGGACGGTCATGTCTGCCATTTCATCCGCCAAGGACGAGCTGATCGGGCCGAATGAGTTTTTCTTAAACAGCCGCGGCGATTACACGCAGCGCCAGATCGCGCAGGCCTATGTGGAGTACCAGAAAGTGCTGCAGAAAAATAACGCCATGGATTTTGACGATATCATTGTCAAGTGTGTGGAGCTGTTTAAAACCTGCCCGGATGTGCTGGAAAATTATCAGAACCGTTTCCGTTATATCATGGTGGACGAATATCAGGACACCAACACGGCGCAGTTTGAGCTGATCCGTCTGCTGGCGGCCAAAAACCGCAACCTCTGTGTGGTGGGTGACGACGACCAGTCCATCTATAAATTCCGCGGAGCAAATATCCGCAATATCCTGGACTTCGAGTCCGTCTATCCGGACGCCACGGTCATCAAGCTGGAGGAAAATTACCGCTCCGGCGGCAATATTCTGGCGGCGGCCAATGCGGTGATCAGCAACAATAAGGGCCGCAAGGCCAAGGCGCTCTGGACGAGGAAGCCGGATGGAAAGCCGGTGCATTTCCAGCGTTTCGATACGGCGATGGACGAAGCGGTTTTCGTGGCGGAGGATATCAAAAATAAGGCGCGGGATGGCGTCGCCCAATATCAGGACTGTGCCGTGCTTTACCGTACCAACGCGCAGTCCCGGCTTCTGGAGGAGCGGATGGTCTTTTCCGGGATTCCCTATACGATTGTCGGCGGGGTGAATTTCTATTCCCGAAAGGAAATCAAGGATATTCTGGCTTACATGAAGACCGTCGACAATGCGCGCGACGACATGGCGTGTAAACGTATCATTAATATCCCGAAGCGCGGCATCGGCGCGACCACCATCGCAAAGGTGCAGGCCTACGCGGACAACAACAATATCAGCTTTTATGACGCCTTATGCGCGGCGGACCGTGTCCCTGGCATTGGCAGGGCAGGTGCGAAAATCGAGCCATTTGTGACGCTGATCCAGGGCTTTCGCAGCAAGCTGGATTATTATGGACTGGACGGGCTTTATCATGATATTCTGGAAATGACGCATTACGAGGAGTATCTGGAGGAGACCGAGGACAGGGAGGTGGTCGAGGATCGTATCGCCAATATCGAGGAACTGGGCAATAAGGTAACCGCCTATGTGGAGGAGCATGACATGGCTTCTCTCTCGGAGTTTCTGGAGGAAGTGACGCTGGTGTCGGATATTGATAATGTCGAGGACACCAACAGAGTCCTGCTGATGACGCTGCACAGCGCCAAAGGTCTGGAATTTCCGCAGGCGTATCTGACCGGTATGGAGGATGGTCTGTTCCCCAGCTACATGAGCATTACCTCGGACAACCGGGATGACATCGAGGAGGAGCGCCGCCTTTGTTATGTAGGAATCACCAGGGCGAAGGAGGAGCTGACACTGACATGCGCCGGTCAGCGCATGGTGCGCGGAGAAACCCAGTATAATGCCGTGAGCCGCTTTGTGAAGGAGATTCCTCAGGAGCTTTTGGACCGGGCACTGCCGAAGCAGAAAGCGAACGAGGATGTGATCGCGAACCGTCTCTATCAGGCCATCGCCGGACGGCCTGTGTACGATTACCGGCCGAAGGCCACGCCGCCGAAGCCGAAGGTGACGCCGGAGCATGTGAAGCCCTTTATCGCGAAAAACATGGAGGAGCTTAAGAAAACCGGTGCCGTGACGAAAGGCGCCGCGGGAACGGACGGCGGCCTGGATTACGTGGTCGGCGACAGAGTGCGGCATATCAAATTCGGAGAAGGGACGGTGCTGGTCATCGACCGGGAGCCCAGGGATTATAAGGTCACGGTGGATTTCGACAAATACGGACAGAAGGTGATGTTCGCGTCATTCGCGAAGCTTCAGAAGTGTTAAAAAAATTTTGAAAATCCTATAGTAAGAATTGTGGTTTTATGCTATACTAATTTAAATGATTCAAGCGAGTGGGTGCTTGTGTCAAAGAAAACCGATGAAAGGACGTCTCTTAAAATGAAAATTGAGGAATTAGCCGCCACCATCAAGAAGGCGGAGAAGGAAGAAAAAAATAAATGTCTCATGACGATTCTGACCGTGATCGGGGCCATTGTGGTGATTGCCGGTATCGCTGTTGCGGTTTATAAATTCTTTGACAGCAGGAAAGCGGATGACGACGATTTCGACGATGATTTCGATGACTTTGATGATGACGATGAGGACGAGGAAGGCTCCTACATCGAGCTGGACGTTGTGTATGCCAGCGAGGATGAGGACGAGGAAGCAAAGCAGGAGGAAGCTGCCGCGGAGCAGAAGGAAGAGTCTGTAAAGGAAGAGGCGCCTGCTGAAGAGATCACTTCCGAAGAGATTCCTGTCGCTGAGGAAGCTCCCACAGCTGAAGAAAATGCTGACGCAGAGCCTGAGAAGACGGAAGAGTAATCAAAGCGAACAACTGATTATAAAAAAAGGACATAGCGATATGTCCTTTTTCGTTGCCGTTTATGGACTTTGGCTTATTGCAGCAAAAGCAGCAGGCTGGCAACAGAAATCCAATGAATGTGATTGGGGAAAGGAACTGAGATTGAAAAAAGGAGATATCTGCCAGGGCGTTGTGGAGCGTGTGGACTTCCCGAACAAGGGCATTCTGCATGTGGACGACCGTACCTGCATTGTCAAAAACGCCCTGCCGGGGCAGACCATTTCGTTTCGCGTCGGCAAAATCCGTAAAGGAAAAGTGGAGGGAAGCCTGCTTGAGATAGTCGAACCGGCTGTGAATGAAAGGCCGGATATGTGCCCTCATTTTGGTCGCTGCGGCGGCTGTACCTACTTAAGCCTGCCCTACGAGGAGCAGCTGCGGATCAAGGAGGAACAGGTGAAGCGCCTGCTTTCAGAGCCCCTGAAAGCGCAGGAGCAGGAGATGGCATGGGAGGGCATTCTGTGCGGAGAGAGCCCTTATGCCTACCGTAATAAAATGGAATTCACCTTTGGAGACGAGTACAAGGATGGCCCGCTGGCCCTTGGCATGCACAGGAGGGGCAGCTTTTATGATGTGGTTACCGTGTCCGGTTGCCAGATCGTAGACGAAGACTACCGCAGGATCCTCACCGCGACACTTTCCTTTTTCCGGGAACGGGGCATCAGCTACTATCACAGGCTGCGCCACGAGGGAGCTTTGCGGCATCTCCTGGTGCGCAAGGGGCATTTTACCGGGGAGATTCTGGTGGCGCTGGTCACCAGCAGCGAGCTTGCGGCAGATTCTCCTGTGATGACAGAATACCGGGATATGCTGCTTTCTCTGGAATTAGATGGCACTTTGCAGGGAATCCTGCATATTCGCAACGATTCCGTCGCGGATACTGTCCAAAGTGACGGAACAACCGTCCTTTTTGGCAGAGACTTCATCTATGAAAAGCTGCTTGGCCTGACCTTCAAAATTTCGACCTTTTCCTTTTTCCAGACCAACTCCATGGGAGCGGAGGTCCTTTATTCCACGGTGCGCCGCTATGTGGAGGAATCCGGCGCCGGCAGCGGCACCGTCTACGACCTTTACAGCGGCACCGGCACCATCGCGCAGCTGATGGCTCCCGCCGCCAGCCAGGTCATCGGCGTCGAAATCGTGGAGGAAGCCGTGGAGGCCGCAAAAGAAAACGCCGCCTTAAACGGCCTGACCAACTGCACCTTCCTCGCAGGAGACGTCCTGAAGCTTCTCGATACCATCGAGGAAAAACCGGATCTCATCATCCTCGATCCCCCGCGGGACGGTGTCCATCCGAAGGCTTTACAGAAAATCCTCTCCTACGGCGTGGAGCACATTGTTTATATCTCCTGCAAGCCGACGAGCCTTGCCCGCGATCTGGAGGTGATACTGGCTTCGGGGTATTCGGTTGAGCGGGGATGCTGCGTGGATCAATTTCCAAATTCCGCCAACATAGAGACTGTGTGTCTCTTGTCTGATACGTGAAGCATAATCTGCACAAGTTATTTCTCGATAGCTTCTAATGTCAATATTTCAGGAAGATGTGGGGGAAGAGATGAAAAAATATCTGAACACGATACGTTGGTATATTGCCGGTACTATTGCGGCGAACTTTATAGAAGCGGTCATCAGTGCAGTTATGCTGCTGTTTCCTGGCTGGCTTATTGATAACTATCAAAAAGGTTTTGCATATACAGGGAAACTTTTGGCTGCGTATGCGGGTGTGTTCCTGATTTATCTCGTTGAGGCATATTTTTCCAATCGTCTGGCGGATTACCGCCGTGTCCGGTTCGAAAAAGCCATAAAGAAAGACTTTTTTGATTCCGTAATTCAACGAGACTTTGGAACATTTCACCAGTATGATGTGGCGGAATACATTTCCATGCAGGCAAATGACATCACGGAAATGTGTCAGAATTACTTAAGCCCGTTACTTTCCATCATCCGTTCCGTTATGATGATCGCGGTGTATGGAGTGTTTCTGGTGATTTTTGTAGATATTTCCATTGCCATGGTAATTCTGATTTTCTCTGTAGCGGTGGTTTTTGTGCCGAAATTCACGGAGAAAGAACTGGCGAAGCGGAATAAGGGTTATATGGACGGGCTTGGCCAATATACGGCTTCTGCGAAGCTCCTGTATGAAGCGCATGATATTCTGGATTTTAAGGGACGAAAAAAACTTACTGAACTTCATGACGGGGAACTGGATCATGTCCTGAACCTGAATATGCACTTTCGGAAACTGAACAGCCTGGCTATGGTCTTAAACGGCGGCTCCGTAGAGGCAATCGGTGTGATTGTTTTTGCGGTGGTAGCCATTTTACTCGGCAATCACGCCATTACCCTGGGTATGGCGGTCAATGCTTTTACCTACAGCACCAAATTCATTGACCCCATGTACGAGATGAACATCTGTATCGGTATGGTCAATTCCGTCCGTGAGATACAGAAAAAACTGATGGCAATCATTACAGGAGGTGTGGCCGACGTCCCTGCAAATGTGCCGGAAATCCACAGCATTTCCGCAACACCTCTGGAAAAGCGCTATGACGGTGCGGACATCCATACTCCAGCGGCAGAGATGTCTTTCCCAAAAAAATATCTGGTTTTGGGAGAAAACGGTGCGGGAAAAAGTGTGTTTTTCCGCCTGCTTATGCATTTTGAGGAAGCTGATTCCGGTTCGGTTTTATATAACGGACGCAAGGAGAGCGATTTTATTTCTGAGAGTATTTGTTATGTGCCCCAGGTTCCGGTGATTTTTAACGCTTCCTATCTGGAAAACGTGACGGTCTATGGCACCTATGGTGAGGAGAATCTCAGGGAATATGAATCCTATTTTCCAGCTGACATTATTTCTCATATCAAGAGCAGTCAGAATCCCTTGAACATGAGCGGCGGAGAGAAACAGGTGGTTGCTTTGCTTCGGGCATTGTGCAGCGGAAAAGGTATGATTTTTCTGGACGAACCTTTTGCTTCCATGAATCAGAAGACGATTGATGAATTTATGAATCACATGGCGCAAATAAACAGAACCTTCGTTATCATCGCCCACAATCTGGAAGAATATGCGGATCAGTTCGATGAACAGATCCTGATTTGCCGTGGGATGTAGAAACGGATTTTTATCTGCCAGCCAATGCCTCATAGTCCCCCAAACTCTTTAACAGCGTTTATTGATTAACACCAAATTTTCAGTTTTTTTAAGGTGATGCCATGACAGAACGAAAAGAAATTTTAGACTACGGGATGACGCTGCCAGACGTGTATGTGGATGCGCCATTTCATGACGACAACTGGATCCTGCTTCGTTATCAGAAGAATAAACGGGCTTTTGCGTGGACGTACGAGCGGAACGGGCATATCTGCGTCAATGTGAAGGTGGATCCGGAGTGGCGCGATTTCTGGCGCAGCGCCTATGCGTCTGTCCTTCCGGGTTATCACCAGAATAAGGAACATTGGAACACGATCATCCTGGACGGGAGCATCCCGGATGATGAGGTAAAGTGGATGGTGGCGGAAAGCTATGATCTGATTGTGAAGAAAAAGGGATTGATATAGGCATTTATACAATGATTTTGAAAATGAGTTCATTTCGCTGACGGATATTGCACGATATAAAAGTGATTTGCCGCATGACGTAGTCAAAAATTGGCTTCGCAATCGCGAGACAATTGAGTTTCTGGGTATATGGGAGAGCCTTCATAATCCGAATTTTAAACAGGTCGAATTCGACCTGTTTAGGGGACAGGCAGGACTTAACGCTTTCACGATGTCACCGACAAAATGGATTGAAGGTGTGAATGCGATTGGTATAGTAACAAAATCAGGGCGTTATGGCGGCACATTTGCTCATTCAGATATTGCGTTTGAGTTTGCTTCGTGGATATCTGCTGAATTTAAATTGTATATTATCAAAGACTATAAGAGATTGAAAGCTGATGAGAATAGTCGATTATCATTAGGGTGGAATCTGAACCGGGAAATTACAAAACTGAATTACCGAATTCACACGGATGCGATAAAAGAAAATCTGATACCACCGGATCTGACGTCGGAGCAGATTTCCTATACTTATGCCAGTGAAGCGGATTTGCTCAATGTTGCGTTATTTGGTCAGACAGCAAGGCAATGGAAAGACAAAAATCCGGACAAAAGAGGAAATATGCGCGACGAGGCAAACCTGAACCAGCTCCTGGTCCTGGCAAACATGGAAAGCTATAATGCAGTTCTGATTGGACAGAATAAGCCGCAGTCAGAAAGATTGGTATCGCTGCGGGAACTGGCAGTAAGGCAGATGCGAACATTAGCAACCCTGGATACAACGCAGATTGAAGCATTACCGGGAGGAGCATGCCGCCAGGATACTGGAACATATCCGTTCCTTGCCGGGCAGTGAATTGTACAGAAGAAAGGATGACTACATAGTATGACCAATCATACGCTGGTGACTTTAAAAAAGGGCGAGGGACGCACGATCAAGTCCGGCGGCCTCTGGATCTATGACAACGAAATCGGGAGCATTACCGGAACATTTCATAACGGAGATATGGTAACCGTGCATGATTTTGACGGATATCCGCTGGGACGGGGATTCATTAACCAGAATTCCAGAATTCGCGTTCGCCTTATGACACGGAATGCCGGGCAGGAGATTGACGAGGCATTTCTGCGCATGCGCCTGCAGAACGCGTGGAATTACAGAAAGAAGACGATGGGGCTTTTATGCGGAGATGATTGTAAGGATGAAAAGAGCGTGCGCAGCTGCAGCTGCCGACTGGTATTCGGCGACGCGGATTTCCTGCCGGGCCTGGTCATTGACAAGTATGCGGATGTTTTAGTGGTGCAGTCGCTGGCGCTTGGAATCGATCGGTTTAAAGAACAGATTGTAACGATTCTGAAAGAAATTCTGGCAGCAGACGGCCTTACCATCCGGGGAGTTTATGAGCGCAGTGATGCCAAAGAGCGTGAAAAGGAAGGCATGGAGCGCACAAAGGGCTTTCTGGGAGCGGAATTTGACACGAAAGTCCCGATTACAGAGAATGGTGTGAAATATATTGTGGATGTGAAGGACGGACAGAAGACCGGATTTTTCCTGGATCAGAAATACAATCGTCTGGCCATTCAGAAGCTGTGCCGGGGCGCGAGGGTGCTGGACTGCTTTACACATACGGGTTCCTTTGCGCTGAATGCGGGAATCGCCGGGGCTATGGATGTGCTGGGCGTGGATGCGTCTGAGCTGGCGGTGGCGCAGGCGCAGGAGAATGCCTGCCTGAATGGACTTCAGGATACTGTGCGATTCGAATGTCACGATGTGTTTGAGCTCCTGCCGGAACTGGAACGAAAGGGAGAGCTCTACGATGTGGTGATCCTTGATCCGCCCGCTTTCGCAAAATCCCGCAGCTCGATCAAAAACGCCGCGAAGGGCTACCGGGAAATCAATCTGCGCGGCATGAAGCTGGTGAAAAACGGCGGCTATCTGGCAACCTGTTCCTGCTCTCATTTCATGGATTATGAGACCTTTACGCAGGTGATCGGCCAGGCAGCGCGGAGCGCACATAAGCGTCTGCGCCAGGTTGAATTCCGCACCCAGGCGCCGGATCATCCGATTCTCTGGGCGGCGGATGAGAGCTATTATCTGAAATTTTATATTTTCCAGGTGGTGGAGGAGTTATAGAGCGAAAAAAGGCTGTAAAATCAACGTTTTTTCACTTCCTCAGAATGAGGATTTCACCGCTTGACACAACTTTTGACACAACTTTTCAAAAAAGGCAAAAAAACAGCAGGCTCATACACTGGCCTGCTGCCCTTGTCTTATAACGCCGCCGCGACTTTCTTCATCTCCTCGCGCTTCGTCTCCTCCATCACATCGACATACAGATCAACTGTCATGGAAAAGGTGGAGTGTCCAAGAATCGCCTGTAGCGTCTTCACGTCCATGCCGTTCTCAATGCACCTTGTTGCAAAGCAATGCCTCAGTGTATGAAATGCGCATGTCCCGATCTCCACGCCCTGCTCCTCTAATCGCTTCACGATCTTCCGCTGATCTGTCCATATGCAATGTTGCCAAATATATAGTCGTATCTTTGTTTATTTTGTATATGGTCGTATCTTGAAATACATGCTATAATTATGGCATAGCGGAAAAGGAGCATCTAATTATGACATGACACACGCCAAACACAGAAAGGGGATATAATAATGCCTGAAGACAAAAAAAGTAAATACAGAGGGTTTACACCGGCTCAGGCAGACGCGCATAAACGATACATGGAAAAGTTTGTAGAAATTAAAGTGCGTATGACTGCTGAAAAGAGATCCTCTGTACAAGACCACGCCGCAAATATGAATGAGAGTGCAACAGCTTTCATTAATCGCGCTATTGACGAAACCATGCAGCGCGATAAATCAGAATCCGCATAACCGCCCACCGGGTACAATAACCATGAAAGGAAGTGTAAAAAATGAGTAATAGAGACTATGCCAAAACACTTATTGACCAAATTCCGGAAAGTAAGATGTTTTATATCATCGCATATTTACAGGGGGCAGCAGTTCCGGAAGAGGCACCGAACACTGAAACCATAGCAGCCATGAAAGAGCTGGAAGACGGCGGCGGCACCCTGTTTACTGGAAGCACTGCTGATCTGTTCGCTGAATTAGAGGGGGACTGATTATGCTTGATGTGCGATACTCCACAAAGTTCAAGAAAGACTTTAAAGCCTGTAAAAAGCGTGGGTATAATCTGGATCTGCTCCAGAATATCATTGACACTCTCAGGATACCGGCACTCACGCCGATCTGTTCGGAATGTAGCTGACCGGCCGTCACTATTCGCAATAGTGGCGGCTATTTTTCATTTTAGGCAGCAGAATAAAAAATCCCACGCTTGCAGGCAGGGCAGGCGCAGGATTTTCCAAAAGGAATTCTCACAAGGAAACAGATTATATCTGTTTTATCTTTTCGTGTTCATTATAATCCTTCTGTGCAACGCCTGTCAATGCCTCCAGGATTGCGCTAAAGCGGCAAGAATCTCTCCCAGGCTTTTACTGCATAATTACCGCCTACTGTCGTTCTGCCGCTCTCTGGCACATTCTGTGCGGTTAATCCGTTTTATTCCCCGTCAATCTCAGGAAGATAGATAATTACGTCATCTTCATTACTATCGCCTTTTCCCTCTTGTGCCAGGAACATCCCGGAAGCCCTCGTCAATAGTTCACTGGCCTTCAATCTGGCAAGCCCCATTTTCCAAGCAAAAACGGGGCTTGATAAAACATGATAAAATCTATCTATTCAATTTTATATTTTCCAGGTGGTGGAGGAGGAATGAGAAATTAAGAAGTGGTTATGGATGTTTCCAGTGACACCGTGAGCGTCCTTTGTTCAGGGTATGGTGAATCAATTTCCCCAAATGAGCGTTGGCATTATCTTTTGAGACTATGCTATGATGTGTGCACTGCATGGCACTGCCGAAATCATAATGCAATTATTGGATGCCCTTGATAAGCAGGATGAGAGGAGCTGGGAAAATTGGAAACATCTGATATTTCAGGAGCCATGAAACGAGTGGGACGGCATCAGTTTTTTGTGAGTCTGATCACTGTCCTGATGGGGCTTGTCGTAGCCAGAACGGCAGCCAAAGCAGTTATACTGGCCATTGCAGGCGATGTGAAAAACACCTGCAGGACAGCGGTGGTACTGACAGCGGCGGTGACAGGTTTAAGGACGGTGACTGCGTTCGCAAAGGCGACTTTGAAAAAAGAAAAATCAAAAGTTCTGCAGGAGTACCGCATGAGTCTTTACAGGCAGCTTTTTAAGCTGTCGCCCGGCAGGCTTTATCTGAATGACCGCGGGCGGAGCATGGAGGGTCTGACCGATGATCTGGATGAGGCCGCGAAGCGGGATATGGTGCTGAAGCCGGAACTCTTCGTCAGTGTTATTACGGTGGTGTCATATGGTGTTTATATCGCGCATTACAGTCCTTTGACCGCCGGAATTCTGGTGCTGCTGTCGTTGCTGCAGATTTTTCCGCCGATGATTGTCAGGAAATATATGCAGGTAAATTATGACGACTGTCGTGAGATTGAGGCAAGACTGGATGGCTTTTTTCTGGAAACCTACCGCAGCTTTTCCACGATCAAGCTGTATGGCCTGACAGACTGGATGCTCCATAAACTGAAAGAGCTTCATACGGATTATACCAGGATTGGGAACCGCTCCATTTTAACAGGGCATGCAGAGAGTTCGATGGAAACCCTGCTGAAAAATATCCTTCAGTACGGGACTTACGGCCTGATTGGATATCTGGTGCTGCTTAAATTGACAACGATGGAGGCCGCGGTCGGAGCGATTGCGCTTTCCTCTTCTTTCTTTGCCGCTGTGCTTTCCGTTTTTCAGACTATCCCGGAATTCGGAACGGTAAAGGTGGCTGAGAAACGCCTGCACGCATGGCTTGCGCCGGACGCAGAGCAGGTGACGGATACGGGCAAAAACGGAGGAGAAGCTGCCGCAGATGACGGTGTCCATACTGGCTTTTCGGATACAATTGAAAATACCGGAACGACGGAGAGGAGTGTTACAGAAAATTTACTGGTTTTTGACGCGGTCGGGTATCGGTACTCTGAACAGAGTGTAATCATCCGTGATTTCAGTGAGACCATCGAAACCGGTGTCACGCTGATACGCGGCGCCAACGGAAGCGGCAAATCCACGCTTTTAAAGCTGGCAGCCGGTGTTTTGCCTGTGCAGTCAGGAACGCTGACCGTGCAGGGCGTGCAGCCGGATCGGCTGTCGCAGGGGTGCTTTCCGAGGGATATTCTGTTTCTGCCGCAGGAGGATTTAAAGATTGCGGTTTCTCCCGCGGAGCTTTATGGGATGATAGAAGGGCTTTCTCATAAGGAGGCGTTTCAATGTGCGCTTTCCTTTGGCCTGACGAGGGAGCAGCTTGAGAATCAGAAGATTGATCAGCTTTCCTCCGGGCAGCGCAAAAAGGTTTACCTGGCAATGGCTTTCACGCTTGGTTCCCCCATATTGCTGCTGGATGAGCCGGATAATGGGCTGGATGCGCAGGGAGAAGAGAGGCTGCTTACGCTTCTGACTGACAGAAAGAAAGCAAAGATTGGAGAAAAGTCTCTGATTACGGTGGTAGTAACGCATGATTCTGTGCTGAATGATGTCGCTGATCGGGTGATTGTGCTCGTTCCCGCGCCAGTCGAAGAGGCTGGCCGGGTGAATGTACCTGAGAAAAGGGATACTGGCAGACAGGAGGCGCGGATATGAGAGCAGAGCGAAAACAGATGATCAGCGACTGCGGGCGGGCGATGAATCTGACTGCCGTCACTTATGGCCTGACAGAGCTGATTTCAGGTCTTCTGACTACTTATACAGCTGCAGTGCTGGGAGAGTTTGCGGACACTGTTCTGACACTGGATCTGACAGCAGGCTGGGAAATGCTGTTTCGGCTGCTGCTCTGTATCCTGTTGCTGGCAGTTGTCCTACCGGTTCTTTCCGCGGTCCCGGAGCTAATGATGTTTTCCGCTTCCCTGCGGCACGAAAGGATGGTATTTCGCCGTTTCCTGAATAAAAAGTATTCTGCATTCCGTTCGATGGAGGAGGGGGATCTGGCGTATCTGGTTTCCGAGGAGTCAAACCAGATGCGGATTTACTGGACTTTTATTGTCAGGTATCTGATTGCGTTGCCTTTTCTGACAATCTATCTGTTTTACTGTGCCCTGCGTGTGAGTGTGATATATACTTTCGTGGTTTTTGCGATTTCACTGATAAAGCTTTTGTTACCGATCGCAGTTAGAAAGCTGCGGGCCAGATATGACAGGGAAACCAGAACCTACAAAAAAAGTCGCAGAAACCTTGAAGTTACGATGACCGGACAGGCCTGGATGGTTCGCATTTACGGGATTCAGGAGGGCGTCCTGAAAAAGCTTTCGGCTCTGTATGAGGACTATTATGGAAGGGTACTGAATAAAAGCGCCGTGCTGGATGCGGTGACAGACGAAATCAGCAAAGGACTGGATACCTTCTGTGTGCTGCTGATTTTAGTCTGCGGTGTGATTCTGGCGGCAAACGGAAGAATTACCGTGGGTGTCATTGCTGCCATGTACGGGTATTTTACCGTTTTTGATTTACTGATTGGAGATGTGCAGTATCTTGTAAAATATGTCCCGATTCTGTATAATATTTTTGACAAGGTGGAGGTCCTTTATCGGGACCCGGAGGAGGATTTTTCATCTTCCGCAGACAGAAAAATAACCGGAGAATTTCAGCGGCTGGACTGCGAAAATCTGAGCTTTTCCTATGGAGATACAAAGGTTTTTGATGGTCTGAATCTTTCCCTGAAAAAAGGAAAAAAGCTGCTGCTGACCGGAGAAAACGGAAGCGGGAAGACGACGCTGTTTCGGATCCTCTGCGGTCTGGAGGATGATTATGGCGGGAAATTAGCATGGTTCTGGTCAGAAGAGACAGAAAGGGCGTCAGAAACGCAGCGTACAGGGGAGACAGAGACAGTGGCGCCCGTATACCTGCATCGCTGTGGGGACGAACTGTCGCCTGTACAGCTGCGCCGCAGGGCTGCAGTGGTGGAGCGGGACGATTATTTATTTGAAGGAAGTGTGCGGGAGAATGTACGGCTCGGGGATCCGGATGCTTCCGACGGGCAGGTGGATGCAGTCTTAAAACAGCTGGGCATTTCACATCTGGCTGACCGCCTGGTTGGGATGGATCATAAAAATCTTTCCGGCGGTGAGCAAAAACGCGTGGCCATTGCCAGAGCGCTGCTGAAGAACGCGGATATTTTCTTCCTGGATGAGCCGGACAATGGACTGGACCAGGCTACACGCGCCTGGCTGATTCGCTGGTTGAATGAGACGGAGCGGACTGTAGTGCTGGTTTCCCATGACCCGGAGCTTGTGACGGAAATTCCGGTGGACTGTCAGTTTCGGATGGGTACGTGAATATCATATATTCTGTTTCAGCCCTGAATTTTCTGAAGAGAAGAAAATCATGACGGAGGAAAACAAAATCATGAGTCATACGATCGGTTTTAACATCAGGCGTCTTCGCAAAGCGGCGGGGATGACGCAGGAACAGCTTGCCTGCAGGCTGAATGTCAGCTTCCAGACCGTCTCAAAATGGGAGAATGACCTCATGGCGCCTGATCTGAGCCTGCTTCCGGTTCTGGCAGAGGTGTTTCAGGTTTCTATCGATGAATTGCTGGGATATAACGGGAAGGCGAGGAAGGCGGAAATCAGAAAGCTGTCAGTGGAAGCCTGGAAATACCGTAAAGAGGGAGATCTGAAAGCCGCGGAAAATCTGCTGCGGCAGGGACTTTTACAGTATCCGGGGGATGATATCCTGCTGAATTGCCTGCTGTATGCTGTGGAAGACCGGACGGAACGAATGGGCATTGCAACCTCTCTTTGCGAGACGACAGCCGATGCTGAAGTCCGCTACGATGCGCTGCGTTTTCTGGCGGAGGATTATGCGGCGGAGGGAAATTACGATATGGCGAAAGCCATGCTTGACAGAATACCGGAGCTTTATTTTACAAAGCTTTCGGTTGCGGCGCAGATTCTTCCGGGAGAGGACAGAAAAGTCAACGCTGAGAAGCAAAAATGGATCAGTCTTGAGGAAATGGTCCTGATGATGGCAGCGCTAAGCCGCTATTATCAGGAGTCGGGGGAAGCGGAGCTGGCGAAGAAAGAGCGTGACAGAGCGGAAGAGCTGATCGTCCTGTTTCAGACAGATATGAATTTTGCAGATGCACTGAGGGAAAAACTGCAGGTATGATTTTAAGGCGGCCTCCTGGCCGCCTTAAGCTATTCCGATATGCGCATGGAAAAGGCTCTTAAGCCCGGCGCTTTTTTACCCTTTCCTCCGTGCGTGCAATTTTTCTTTCGATCCACTTAAAAAGCGCCGTCAGGTAGCGATAGACCGGTTCCACCGCGATGGCGAAGACGACAAGCAGCATCAGACATTCCCTGGAAATACTGCTGACCGCATAGACGTCCGGCAGAAAGAGGCAGCACAGAATGAATCCGGCGATACACAGAATGACAATGCTCCAGTCGCGCACATTCCTGGGATCCGTCACCTGATAAAGCAGCATGAAGCCGACGATGGCGAGCAGCATGAGAGCGGCGGTGGAGATGCTCGCGGAGTCAATCTCAAAAACAATGCCGAAGACGGTCAGTGCAGCGACGGCAATCATGTCTGTCAGGCCGCCCGGCAGGGCTTTCAGCATCACATTGGAGATAAAACGCCCGTTGATCCGCTCGCTGCTCGCCCGCATGGACAGAAAGAACCCTGGAACTCCGATTGCCCACATGGAAATCAGGGAAATCTGGGACGCTTCCAGCGGATAGGTGATGGCGGTTGCTACGGAGAAGAGTGACAGCAGGAAGGAAAAAATATTTTTCACCAGGAAAAGGCAGGCGGAGCGTTCAATGTTGTTGACCACGCGGCGGCCCTCCAGCACCACGTCCGGCATGCAGGAGAAGTCAGAATCCAGCAGCACAACCTGCGAGGCCTGGGCCGCGGCGTCGCTGCCGGAGGCCATGGCCACGCTGCAGTCCGCGTCCTTTAAGGCCAGGACATCGTTGACGCCGTCGCCGGTCATGGCGACGGTGTGTCCCTGCGCCTGCAGAGACTTGACAAACTGCCTTTTCTGTTCCGGTGTAACACGGCCGAAGACTGTATATTTTTTCACAGCGTAGTCGATGTCTTCCTGCGTTTCCAGTGTGGTGGCATCGACATATTTTTCTGCGTTTGCGATCTGCGCTTCCTTTGCAGCCTCCGAAACCGTCAGCGGGTTATCGCCGGAGATGACTTTAATGGCTACGCCCTGCTCCGCAAAGTAGGAAAAGGTTGCGGGTGCCGCCTCACGGACAGGGTTCGAGAGCAGAATAAGTCCCAGCGGCACGGCTGTCTCTGTCAGCGGCTCCCCGTTGATTTCACCGCCATAGGATGCGAAGACCAGTACCCGGTACCCTCTTAAGGAATAGTCGCTGATTTCCTTTTCATACTGGGAAAAATCATCCCGCAGCACCATTTCCGGCGCACCCAGCACGTAACCGCCGTCCGCAAATGTGACGCCGCTGTATTTGACCGCGGAGGAGAAGGGGGTCACCCTGACAGCCTGTTTTCCGGAGCTTTGCGTGAAATACCCCTTGACGGCTTCCATGGTCTGGTTATCGTTTTTCATGGTGGCCGCAAAATCGCCCATTAAAGCGGAGAGCGTGGGCAGGTCGTCCGCGGTATTCCGTCCCATGGGGAGAAGCTCTTTTACCTCCATTTTATTCTCCGTGATGGTGCCGGTTTTATCCACGCAGAGAACGTCAACTCTCGCCAGTGTCTCAATACTTTTCATGTCATGGAGCAGCACCCGTTTTTGGGCCAGGCGCATGGAGCTGGCGGCCAGGGCGATGCTGGTCAGCAGGTACAGTCCCTCCGGGATCATACCCACCAGCGCGGCTACGGTGGAGGTGACGCTTTTGGCAAATGTTTCTCCGGTCACAGTGTAGCTCTGGACAAAAAGCGCAATCCCGATTGGGATCAGCGCGATTCCCACAATCATCAGCAGGCGGTTTAAGGAGCGCATCATTTCGGACTGCTCTCCCTTTTTCATGGCCTTTGCTTCGAGTGTCAACTGTGAAATGTAGGAATCCTGCCCCACAGCGGTCAACCTGGCATGGCATTCACCGGACACTACGAAGCTGCCGGAGATCAGCTCATCCCCCTGTCCTTTCATGATGGAGTTGGACTCGCCTGTCAGCAGGGATTCATTGATCAGGGCTTCCCCTTCCAGGATGACAGCGTCCGCGCAGATCTGATTCCCCGCGTGAAAAATCACAATATCATCCCTTACGAGCTGATCAGACGGCACGGATTGAACCTGGCCGTCCCGCACCACGTCCGTCTTCGGCGCAGCCAGCATATTCATTTTGTCAAGTGTATTCCTGGCGCGAAGCTCCTGAATGATGCCGATCAGGGAATTGATAATCAGAACCGGCAGAAAAGTCAGATTGCGAAAAGAACCGACCACGCACAGCAGAATGGCCAGAATCATAAAAATCAGATTGAAATATGTGAGAAGATTTTTGCGGATGATAGAGCCTGTGCTTTCCCGGCCGGTATCCACAGCAGTGTTCGCCCAGCCGCCATTCAGGCGCTCCTCCGCCTGTGCCGCGGATAAGCCGGACTGACTATCCGCCTCCACAACCGCGACCTCGGCCCTTACCGCTTCCTCGGCTTCCGTATGCTTCCTCCACCTGTTCCATTCCGCCATATTTCAAATCTCCTGCATATCCTGAGAAATGTCTGTGTGTTTCTGTTGCCGTTTTTTCCGGGAAATGAGGGGTGCGCGACTGCTTCTTTTTCCCACATAAAATGCATTATAGCTTATTTTCTACGGTACGAATTTTAAATATTCCTAAAGATTGTGTGTAATTTCTTTGAAAATCAGGAATTTGTGGACAGATTACCTATGTATTTATATCTAGATACTACCGAGCGGGGCAAGGAATAACCTGCTGCGCGAATTCGCACGATGGAGGTGAGACCATTACCAATCGTGGAGGCCACACCCGAACACGATTGGTATGCCCATGGGCTCATCGGAATGCCCCGTGCGTCTGAGTAAAGCAGGTTAATCCTTTCTCCGCGACCCTGTATAATGAACTATTCAATATTCGCTCGCCCCGTTTACTGAAACCAAATTCTGTGCTATACTCCCTTATTATGAAAACGAATATCAACATTACCCGACTTCCCAATTACCCCCAAACTTTACACCTGACCACGCCGCACGGCGTCCCCCTTTTGCAATTTGCGTGCTTTCAGGATATCCCTTTTATCACCCACTGCTTCACCACCCGCATGGGCGGCACAAGCACCGGCATCTACGAGAGCATGAACTTCAAAGAGGACGGCGATGACTTAAACGAAAACATCCGCGCCAACTACCGCATCATCGCACAGGCTCTTGATGCGGACGTAACGAAAATGGTGCGCCCCTCCCTGGTGCACGGTACACAGGTTCACGAAGTGACAGCAGAAGATTTTGGGGTGGGGGCTCTTTATAAAAGCACCCTGACAGGCATTGATGCCCTGATCACCAATATTTCCGGTGTGACCCTCGTGGCCACCTTTGCGGACTGTGTTCCCCTGTATTTCGTAGATCCAAAGCACCGCGCCATCGGCCTGGCGCACTCCGGCTGGAAGGGTTCATGTCATAAAATCGCGCTTTCCGTGCTGACTGCCATGAGGACAGCTTACGGGACGGAACCGGGGGATATTCTGGCCGCGATCGGCCCCTGTATCTGCGGGGACTGCTATGAAGTGGGAGAGGAGCTGGATACAGAATTTCAGAAAGGCTTTGCGGGGAAGATCGAGGAACAGACCGGTATCAGATACCGGGAAACCATTATGCGCCCGGGAAGGCGGGAGGGCAAATATCAGCTGGATCTGCGTCAGGCAAACCTCCAGACCTTCCTTGCTGCCGGTATTCCCCGTGAGCAGATCGCAATTGCGGATATCTGTACCTGCTGCAACCCGCAGCTGATCTTTTCTCACCGCGCCACAAACGGAAAACGCGGCGCAAGCGCCGCGTTCTTAGGGTTGAAGTAGCTCATCCTCCGCATTTTCCTTCGCCTTTTGGGGCAGACTGATCAGCACCTGTACCACGCGGTTTTCACTGACCTCTCTGACCTCCAGCACGATACCGTCCTCTAAGGTAACCGTTTCCCCTGTCTGAGGCAGACGGTCCAGCTGCCCGATAATCAGGCCGGCCACACTGTCATAATCCTCGCTCGACATCTCTGTGCCCAGCATATGGTTGACGTCCGATATCTTCATGGAACCGTCGGCCAGATACTTTCCTTCTGCCACTTCAGTCAGCCGTTCCTCCTCATCCTCATCGTATTCATCCCGCAGATCGCCCACGATTTCCTCCAGCAGATCCTCCATACTCACCATTCCCACACAGGAGCCGTACTCGCTGAGCACGAAGCACACATGCTGGGCGTTCTCACGCATTTCCAGCATCAGATCCGCTGTCTTTTTATATTCGTATGTATAATGTGCATCCCGCAGAATATCGCAGACATGGAAGTCTTCCTCCGGATCCTTCCAGACAAAATCCTTGATATTGATGACGCCTATGATATTATCCGGTTCCTCATCATATACCGGAAGACGCGTATACATATGATCCCTGAAAAGCGTCATCACCTCGTCATAGGTCGCGTCTTTGGAGACGGTCACCATATCAATCCGGGGCACCATCACATCCTTTGCCACCGCGTCGGAAAAGCGGAAAAGATTATAGATAATATCCTTCTCCTCCGTCTCAATCACGCCCTCCTTATGGCTCTCTGCCACATAGGTCTTTAACTCCGTCTCCGTAATGGCATAGGGCTTCGCGTTGGGATCCAGATGCAGCAGCCGCATAAAAAGAGAGGACAGATGATCCACCACAAAAATGACCGGCGTCAGAATAATCATCAGTTTATGTATGATAGGAGCGTAGGCAAGAGCCAGTTTTTCTGAATACACCTTGGCCAGCGTTTTCGGGGTGACTTCTCCGAAAAGAAGTACCAGCAGGGTTAATACACCGGTGCCGACACCGATGTAAATGCTGCCGAACACCCTTGCCACGAGCGTGGTGGTGATGGCGGACATGGCAATATTGACCAGGTTGTTGCCAACCAGGATTGTACTGAGCATTTTACTGTATTGACTGATGATCTGATCCAGAACGACGGCCCGTTTATTGCCGTCCTCGATCAGCGCATGGATCCGCACACTGTTCATACTGGACAGAGCGGTTTCAGCGCTGGAAAAGAAGCCCGATAAGAGCAAAAGAACAAATATGGCGACCAACTGTGTGGCACTTGACGAGTCCAAAACTTTCTCCTTGAAAATGATATTTCGGCTTTCAAAAGCGCGATTCTTAATCTGAAACTATACCGTTTTCACGGGTTTTTGTCAAGAATGAACCTGCGTCTGCATACAATATTCATAAGAATTTTATGAGGATTTTACGAAGAGAGTATGGAAAAAAGAATTTCAGGACGTGCAAAAAGAGGCTTGCCTGTGACCATGGCGCTGTCTATTCTGCCAGCGGTACTGACAGCGGCCGTGCTGCTTTTGCTGGCAGCCGTCTGGCTGGATCGTTTTTCACCGGATGAGACGACGATGAAAAGAGTCATATATGTCATCCATTTTCTGGCAGCCTTTGTCTGCGGCTTTGTTATGGGAAGACAGCAAAAAGAAAAAAGATTCCTCTGGGGACTTTTAGCCGGAAGCACCTGGTTTGTGCTGATTTTGCTCGTCAGTCTGATCTTTCAGGGAGGAACACTTGACACCGGGGCCGTGCTGCCGGTACTGGCTTTGTGCACCGGCGGCAGCATGGCAGGCGGCATGGCCGCCTGAAGAAAATCAGTATATTTTCGTGATTTCTTTGGGATTAAGCTGATAAAGCGCGATGAACTGCTCCAGATCGCTCTGAGAGCGGATCAGCATGATCTCCTCGAACTGACCGGTGCGTATCTCTAAAAAGCCGGCGGTCTGTTCTCCGTTGCAGATGCTGCATTTGATGACGGGTTTTTTCGTTTCCCGGTCAAAGGTTTTTGTCGGAACTTTTTTCTGTTTCCTGCCGAACATAGCGTTACCCCCGCAATCGTTTTCTTATTTTAAATGTAAATCATTTGTGTCTGCCGCGTCAACAGAATTTTAATAGAATATTTCCTTGACAGAACACAGGGGAATGTGTTACAAGGGACAAAAGGATTCCGGGACGGGCTTGCAGCTGTTATGGCAGAAAGCCATGTGCCGTATCCTTTTGTCACTCATTCATGTCATCATTGAAATATGGAGGGATTGTTTTATGAGCAAGTACGAGGGAACACAGACAGAGAAAAACCTGATGACCGCCTTTTCCGGCGAGTCTGAGGCGAGAAACAAATATACTTTTTTTGCGTCAGTAGCGAAGAAAGAGGGCTATGAGCAGATTGCGGATCTCTTTTTAAAGACAGCTGACAATGAGAAAGAGCACGCGAAGATGTGGTTTAAGGAGTTAAACGGACTTGGCGATACCGCTGACAATCTCCTTTCCGCGGCTGAGGGTGAGAATTACGAATGGACTGATATGTATGCCGGATTTGCGAAGACCGCCGAGGAGGAAGGCTTTCCGGTGCTTGCGGCGAAGTTCCGCCTGGTGGCTGCCGTTGAGAAGCATCACGAGGAGAGATACCGTGCGCTTCTTAAAAATGTTGAGACGGCGCAGGTCTTTGAAAAGAGCGAGGTCAAGGTGTGGGAGTGCCGCAACTGCGGCCACATTGTGGTAGGCACCAAAGCACCCGAGGTCTGCCCGACCTGTAATCATCCGCAGAGCTTTTTCGAGATACATGCGGAGAATTATTAAAATCAATGCTGCTGTTTACGGCCTAAGGATGTTCCCACGCTTGTGGGCGGAGGCCGTAAACAGTAACAGACCAATAAGCAGTACAGGATATGAGTAATAAAAAAAGAAAAGAAAAAATTTCCACCCCCGGCCGGATCCTGACGGACATCATGCTTCTCATCGTGCTGGTCTTTGACGGCCTGCTGATCTATTCCCGCATGGTGCCGCTTAAGTATCTGGCGGTGGTGCTGCTCCTTTCGCTTCTGCTGGTGCTTCTGATCCGCTCACTGGCGAAAAAACACCATTTCGGGTCAGCGTTCTTTTTGAGCCTGTTGACCGGAGCGGTGCTTTGCTACGGCATTGTGGCGCTGGGACAGCTGACCGGCACACTCAGTGCCATTACGGGCGTACAGACGCAGGTGACGAATGTCTGTGTTTATGTGCTGACAGAGGATGACGCACAGTCGCTTGAGGATCTTGAAGGGGAAAGCTTCGGCATTCTGGCCTCGCAGGATCGAAGCGCCACGGATGAAGCAATTGCGCAGATGAATGAGGAGTTTGATTCGGAGATTATCACTGTGGAATACAGCGGACTGACTGCGCTGGTGAATTCTCTGTATACACAGGAGAACCGTGTCATTTTACTGAATTCCGCCTACCTGGATGTTTTAAAAGAAATCGACGGGTATGAGGATATCACCGACCGGATACGGGAGGTTGCCACGCTGCGGATTGTGGAAACGGTCCGGGTCAGTTCCAGAGTTGGTTCGGCGTCAGATTCCGCGTTTGTCGTTTATATCAGTGGGATTGACAGCCGCAACGGCCTGGTAGCGAACAGCCGCAGCGATGTCAATATTCTGGCCGTGGTTAATACCGATACGAACCAGGTGCTGTTGGTTTCCACGCCCAGAGACTATTATGTGGAGCTTTCCATTTCCGGCGGGGAGAAGGATAAGCTGACACATGCCGGAATCTACGGCGTTGATGTGTCCATGGATACCCTTTCCATGCTTTATGACGTGGATGTGAATTATTATTTCCGCGTCAGCTTTGACGGTTTTGAGGAGATTGTGGACGCACTGGGCGGCGTATCCGTTTATTCAGAATATGCTTTTCAGTCCAGCTACGACAGCAGCCTGTATTTTACGGAAGGATATAATGATGTGAACGGCGAGGAGGCACTTCTGTTCGCCAGAGAGCGGTATGCGTTCAGCTCCGGTGACCGGCAGCGGGGCAAAAACCAGATGGAACTCATCAAAGCGATCATCGATAAGGCGCTCTCTCCGGAAATCCTTATGACGTACAGTTCCGTGCTTGCCGCTGCGGACGGAAATTTCGAGACCAGTGTTTCGTATAGCCTGATCGCGTCTCTGGTGAGTGATCAGTTAAGAGACGGCGGCGACTGGGATATCATCACCTACAGTGTGGACGGAACGGGTTCCACCGCGGTTCCCTGGTCCATGAGCGTCAGCGCTTATGTCATGATACCGGACGAAACGACAGTGGAAACGGCGCAGGAACTGATTCAGGCGGTGTTAAACGGAGAGGAGATTGTGCAGCCGTAACAGGAAGCGTCAGACGCAGCATTATTTACCGGCACAGACGTTTTTACGGATCAGATTCCGCACACGGAAAGACGATATATAAACTACACAATCAAGTACATGACTACCGTGAACACAATTACCGATCGTCAGGTATTCTGGTATACTGTAAAATCAGAGTAGGAGAAGTTGAAACTCTTTTTTGAAAAATACCGGATACATGGGAGGAAAAAGGATGGGACGGTTAAAGGAACTCAGAGCGAACAGAGGCCTGACACAGGAAAGACTGGCCGCTGAGATCGGGACATCGCAGCAGACGATCAGCCGGATCGAAGGGAAAGGGGATCTGATCCCCGTTGACCTGCTGGTCAGACTTTCAAAGTATTATAATGTTTCTGTGGATTATCTGCTGGGCTTAAGCGATGAAAAGTATAATCAGGCAAGCCGTGACAGGATGTCCTATTATATGGAAAAGTACGAGCTGGAGTTTACGAAATATGATGTTCTGAATCCGGAATATCAGGAAATTGTGAAATCCGTGATTTATACGCTTTCCGAGCTGCAGGAAAAACAGACGCAGGAGAAAAGAGGGGCATGAAAATGTCCCCTTTTTTGATTGCAAAAATACGGTGCCTGTGATACGATTGCCGGGTAAGGCATGAAAACGGCGGCTGGAAGTCAGGGATGTGTCCGGGAAGGAAAGATGATTTTATGGAAAAGAAGCAGGGTATCAGCGGCGCAGCCTTAAAATGGATGGCGATTATCTGTATGCTGATTGATCATATCGGCGCGACGGTGGCACTGCAGATCTATTATCAGGCGGTGGCCGGCGGAAGCGCAGAAGCAATCAATCAGGCATATCTTTTTTATTATGTTCTGCGCTGTATCGGTCGCTTCTCTTTTCCGGTGTACTGTTTTCTGCTGGTGGAGGGCTTTTATCATACCGGAAGCCGTGGAAGATATCTGCGCAATCTGGCGGTATTTGCGCTTGTGAGCGAGATTCCCTTTGATCTGGCATTTCACAATTCACTTTTCAATACGGATGATCAGAATGTGTTCCTGACCCTTTCGATCGGACTTACGGCATTGTGGCTGGCGGAGCTTTTGTGGAACTGGTTTTGTGAAAGATTTCCCGGGGCATGGGGAAGTTCCCCCGCGGCGTTTTTTTTACTCCGGTTTCTGATCGGTCTGGTGCCTGTGATTCCGGCGGCTCTTCTGGCAGAGGCGCTGAACACGGATTACGGGGGCTGGGGTGTCGCCCTGATTTACGCCTTTTACATGCTGCATGACCAGAAGACGCTGGCGGCTGTGACCGGCGTGGTCATCATGACAGTCATGCAGTTTATTGAGATATTCGGTTTCCCGAGTATCATCGCAATTCATTGCTACAATGGGACCCGGGGAAAGCAGATGAAATATTTCTTTTACCTGTTTTATCCCGTTCACCTGCTGATTTTATACGGAGTCTGCAAACTGCTGGGATACTATTGAGGAATGCTTCAGAAAGGGAAACCTGTTTTTCCGGAGTCATTCATGGTATCATACTTATTTACTGCTGTTATTAGAACATAAGGAAACCAAGAGAACGGAGGACTGAAAATGAGTCGTGCGGATCATATTTTTATTAACATGTGCCGGGATATCCTGGAGAATGGCACTGACACACAGGGCGAGAAGGTGCGCCCCCACTGGGCTGACGGCACGCCGGCCTATACCATTAAAAAATTCGGCGTGGTAAACCGTTATGATTTGAGCGAGGAGTTCCCGATCATGACCCTGCGCAGAACAGCACTGAAGTCCTGCACGGACGAGCTTTTGTGGATCTGGCAGCAGAAATCCAACAACGTCCATGACCTGCACTCCCATATCTGGGACGAGTGGGCCGATGAGGACGGGTCGATCGGCAAGGCCTACGGCTACCAGCTGGGCGTGAAGCATCAGTATAAAGAGGGTATGATGGATCAGGTGGACCGGGTGATTTATGACTTAAAGCACAATCCCTTCAGCCGCCGCATCATGACCAATATTTATGTGCATCAGGATCTGCATGAGATGAATCTTTACCCCTGTGCGTATTCCATGACCTTCAATGTGACGCAGAAGCCGGGTCATGAGAAGCTGACCCTGAATGCCATTTTAAATCAGCGCTCCAATGATGTCCTGACCGCCAACAACTGGAATGTGGTACAGTACGCGGTGCTGGTGCATATGCTGGCGCAGGTCTGCGATATGGAGGTCGGCGAGCTGGTGCATGTTATTGCGGACGCTCACATTTACGACCGCCATGTGCCGCTGATCAAAGAGCTGATTGCCAGGGAACCGCTGCCGGCGCCGACCTTTAAGCTCAATCCTGACATTCACGATTTCTATCAGTTTACGAGAAATGATGTGAGGGTGGAGGGCTATGAGACCCATCCGCAGATCAAAGATATCCCGGTCGCCATCTGATGATACAAGGGACCAAAGTATCATCATATATATAGTGAGGAGATTACATCATGAATTTAATTGTAGCAGTCGATTCAAACTGGGCCATCGGCAACAAAGGAAAGCTCTTAGTCAGCATCCCCAATGACCAGAAAAATAACTTCCGCGCCCGCACCGTGGGCAATGTCATCGTCTTAGGACGCAAGACCATGGACACCTTCCCACAGCGCCGTCCGCTGCCCAACCGCACCAATATTATCCTGTCTCACAATCCGGAGTATACGGTGAAGGACGCCCTTGTGCTGCATTCTTTAGAGGAGCTGCTTGAGGAGCTTAAAAAGTATCCTTCCGAATCTGTTTATGTGACCGGCGGCGACAGTATATACCGTCAGCTGCTTCCGTACTGCGACACCGCCTATGTGACCATGATTGATCATGTCTATGAGGCGGACGCGTATTTTCCAAACCTGGATCAGGATTCAGCGTGGATCATGACAGAGGAGAGCGACGAGATGACTTATTTTGACATTCCCTATTATTTCAGAACATACCAGAGAATTGAAAAGTAAAAGTCAGTTTGTCCGGATTTGCACATAAAGGATATGGGCAGATGATGATAAATGGAGGCGGAATGAGAGATTATCTGTTGTTTCATGAGGATTTTAAGGCATTTGGCATTGGGGAGTTCCCCTATGACAGGGACCACTCCGCGGCCGGTGAATATCAGTACGTGACGGAGGAGGGATATCACGGCAGATGGCTTGACCGTGTATGCAATTACACCTATAACGGGCACGGTCCCTCCTGGATCATTACCGAGGACGAAGGCACTTATTATATGGAATCCTGCCGGATTGAAAAGGGAAAACCGCATCGGACGTTCCCCACGCTGCAGACAGGAGAGCACGAATGGCGGGAGTATGATGTCAGTGTGAACATGCGCAGGCTGTCCACGAAGGGCATGGCCGGGCTGGCGTTCTGCTTAAATGACAGCATCGACACACTGGTATTTTCCATGGAATACCGGGAGAAGGCGCGTCTGGCGTACCGGCATAAGGAGGACATTACTGTGCTGGCGGAAGCGGACTTTATATCCTTCTGTGATCCGGTTTATACGCTGGAGGTTTCCGTGACGGGCAGCCATGTCACCTGCTCGATTGACGGGCGGCTTCTTCTGGAGGCAGATACTGAACTGGCGGCCAGGGGCGGAAAAATTGGCATTACCGCGGACTGCCCAACCCAGTTTACTGAGGTTCGTGTCCTGACTGAGGAAAAGCAGGCGCAGGAAGCCATAGAGAGAAAGCAGGCTGCTATGGCACAGGAGCTTCAGCTTCAGGGACAGTATCCGAAGATGAAGCTGTGGAAAAAAATCGACCTTCAGAATTTCGGCACCAGCCGCCAGATCCGTTTCGGTCATCTGACCGGGACAAAGGACTGGTATCTGGTGATCCCGCAGGCGCAGAAGCGCGTGGATCGCGATTCCTACTGTCATATCAGCTGCATCACGGCGCTGGATCTGGATGGAAATATTTTATGGCAGAGGGGTGTCCCTTCTGAAAATGCCGCGCATCTGGGCAAGATCAGCGCGGATTTTCCGATACAGGTCTATGACATCGACGGCGACGGGATCGACGAGGTCATTACCGCACATAATTTCAGACTTCAGATTCTGGACGGCAGAACGGGGGAAGTTAAAAAGGAAGCTGCCACCCCGCTGTCAGATGACGATGACAGCACCCTGATCGGTGCGCCGTATCAGACCTACGCGTTTGACCGCCTGAATCCGGACGGCATTCGGATCGCGAATTTCAGGGGACTGGACCGACCATCGGATCTTCTGATCAAGGATCGCTACTGCCGCGTATATGCGCTGGATTCAGACCTCAATGTAATGTGGAAATATAAGAGTCCCAAAAACACCGGACACTTCCCCATGGCGTTAGACGTAAACGGGGACGGTAAGGACGAGCTTCTGTGCGGATATACGCTCTTAGACAGCCTGGGGCACCCGCTCTGGACGTATCCGATCCAGGTGGATCACACCGATGAGATTGTCGCCGGAAAGTTTATGGCGGGAAGTGATCAGCCGTATTTTGCCTGTGTGTCCGGAACCCAAGGATTTTTCATCGGGGATTTTCATGGAAATATCGTGAAACGGGATCTGATCGGCCACGCACAGCGCGTCAGCGTCGCCAATTACTGCCCCGAGAGAGAGGGCTTTGAGATTGCGGTGACCAATTTCTGGGGACACCAGGGCGTTCTGTATCTGTATGACAGCGAGGGCAATCAGCTCTGGGAAACGGAAAATGACATGAACGGCAATATTCTCGCGCCGGTCAACTGGCTGGGAAACGGCCAGGATTTTATCCTGACCAATCCGGATCCGCAAAAGGGCGGCCTGCTTGACGGAAACGGCATGCGTGCGGTGGCGTTCCCGGATGACGGACATCCCGTGATGTGCTGTGAGGCGATCGACCTTTGCGGGGATGAACGCGATGAGCTGGTGGTATGGGATTATCAGAACCTGTATATTTACACGCAGGATGACAGCCCGCTTGAGAGCACTTATCATCCCGTGAAGTATCCTTTTTATAATGCTTCCAATTACAGAGGCGAATATTCCTTCCCGGATCAAAGCTATATTACCTTCCATGAGGATTTATAACGGAAAATCAATATGGCAGGAGACATTTTGCTTACGGGCTTTCTGAGTATCATACGTGAGTATTGAACCCCAAAGTTATTGACTTTTCCCTGTAAAAGGTAGATAATGAAAAAAGCTTCGGGCCTTTATAAAAAATGCACCTGAAGCACAAAAACCCATACGTAAGGAGACCTGTAAAATGGAAAAGAAAAATATTGACTGGTCCAACATTGGTTTTGGATACATCGAGACTGATTACCGCTATGTATCTAATTATAAAAACGGTGCCTGGGACGAAGGCACGATCACCACGGACGCGAATATCGTATTAAATGAGTGCGCGGGCGTACTGCAGTATGCGCAGACTGTTTTCGAGGGCCTGAAGGCCTATACCACAGAGGACGGACATATTGTGACCTTCCGCCCGGACTTAAACGCGGAGCGTCTGGAGAGCAGCGCGAAGAGACTGGAGATTCCTGTATTTCCGAAGGAGCGTTTCTTAGAAGCGGTGGAGCAGGTGGTGGCAGCCAATGAGGCTTTTGTCCCGCCATACGGTTCCGGCGCGACCCTGTACATCCGTCCTTATATCTTTGGTTCTAATCCCGTCATCGGCGTGAAGCCGGCGGACGAGTATCAGTTCCGTATTCTGGTGACTCCGGTAGGCCCGTATTTCAAGGGCGGCGCCAAGCCCCTGACCATCTGCGTCAGCGACTTTGACCGCGCGGCTCCGCACGGCACCGGCAACATCAAGGCCGGCTTAAACTACGCCATGAGTCTTCACGCCATTGTGACCGCCCATGCCAACGGCTTTGACGAGAATATGTACCTGGATCCGGCCACCCGCACAAAGGTGGAGGAGACCGGCGGTGCAAACTTCCTCTTCGTCACAAAGGACGGCAAGGTCGTGACACCGAAGTCTGACTCCATCCTGCCCTCCATTACCAGACGTTCCCTCATCTATGTAGCGCAGCATTATCTGGGTCTTGAGGTGGAGGAGAGAGAGGTGCTCTTCTCTGAGGTGGATGACATGGCCGAGTGCGGGCTGTGCGGTACCGCGGCGGTGATTTCCCCGGTCGGCAAGATCGTGGACCATGGCAGAGAAATCTGCCTGCCCAGCGGCATGACGGAAATGGGACCGATCACGAAGAAACTCTATGACACCCTGACCGGTATCCAGATGGGCCGCATCGAGGCGCCCGAAGGCTGGATCCACGTCATCAAATAAGCGTATGCGTGATAAAATCAAAAAGACGATTTTACCTTTGCTCCTGTCAGTCCTGCTTGTGTTTTCCTGCGCGGGCTGTGGGAGCAAAGTGGTACTGACAGCCGGACTTGGCAAAAACGACGTTTTCCGCATAGGCGATGAGAAGGCTTCCTCTGCGGAGTTCGCTCTTTATCTTTATTCCATCGCGTGGGATTATGAGAGTGTTTACGGGTCTGAATTCTGGGAGCTCGATACCGGCGACGGTTCCACCATGCTCGAACACTGTAAAGACCTGGCACTGGCGCAGCTGGCCCGCCTCAAGGTGATGCAGCTTCTGGCCGCGGACTATGGTCTGACGCTGACTGAGGAGGAAGAGGCGCTGGCCGAGGCAGCAACACAGCAGTTCATGAACAGTGTTTCTGAGGAAGCGCTGGAGGCTCTGGGGGTGGATGAGGACGGCGCACAGGTGCTGGCTCTTTATGAGGAACGGCTGCTGTCGGACAAGCTCTACGCCTATCTGATCAAGGATGTCAATCCGGAGATCAGCGATGATGAAGCCAGAGTTGTGACGGTTCAGCACATTTTATTAAAAACCTATACTGTGGATGAGAACGGCAACCGTCTGGAGATGAGCGAGGAAGAGAAGTCCAGTCTCTATGCCAAGGCGGAGGAAATCCGTGCACTTGCCGAGGCGGAAGAAGACTTTGACAGTCTGGTTTCCAAATACAATGAAGACACGAAGAGCACCTATTCATTCGGCAAGGGTGAGATGGAGGAAAGCTTCGAGAACACCGCTTTTGAACTGGAGACCGGAGAGATCAGTCATATTACAGTCACAAGCCATGGCTATCATATCATCAAGTGTATCTCCACCCTTGACAGAGCAGCAACGGATGCCAATAAACAGACCATTCTTTTGCAGCGTAAAGCGGAGGCGTTCGGAGAAACCTATGATGCCTTTGCTGCCGACCTGGAACCGGAGGTCAATGAAGAGGTTCTGGACGCCTTTGAACTGCCTGATTACGATGTCACGGGAGAAATCCTTTTCCTGGATATTTATGAGCAGATGACTGCGGATTACGAGCCTGTGTTTACGGACTGACGGAGCAGCTGCGCAGCATACAAAGCCACTTCACAAATTTTTTAGATTTGATTCATCAAAATATTAGCACTCAACCGTGTTGAGTGCTAATATTTTTGTTGACTTTTTTAAGTCCCGGGTCTAAAATAAACATAATTTATGGGAAACAGAAAACAAACAGGAGGCACATATGCGAGGCAATCTTTCTATTAACAGTGACAATATTTTCCCGATTATCAAGAAATGGCTTTACAGCGATCAGGATATCTTTTACCGTGAGCTGATCAGCAACGGCTGCGATGCCATTACCAAATTAAAAAAGCTGGATATGATGGGTGAGTACGAGCTGCCTTTGGATTATAAGGGCAGGATCGATGTGGTTGTGGATCCCAAAGCGAAGACCATTACATTTCAGGACAACGGCCTGGGCATGACCGCTGAGGAAGTGGACGAATACATCAACCAGATCGCTTTTTCCGGCGCAGCGGATTTCGTGGAGAAATACAAGGACAAAACAAACGATGACCAGATTATCGGCCATTTCGGTCTGGGCTTTTATTCCGCGTTCATGGTGGCGGATGAGGTACACATCGATTCCCTTTCCTATCAGCCCGGCGCGAAGGCCGTACACTGGGAGTGCGACGGCGGCACGGAGTTTGACATGGAGGACGGCGACAAAACAGATGTCGGTACCAGCATCACCCTCTTTTTAAACGAGGACTGCCTGGAGTTCTGCAACGAGTACAAGGCCAGAGAAGTCCTGAAAAAATATTGTTCTTTCATGCCCATCGAGATTTATCTCTCCAAGAAGGATGATGAGTCCACACAGACCATTAAGCCGTCCGAGAAGCTGGATTCCGATGTCGTGGTGGAGACCATCGCACCAGAGAAGGAAGGCGATGAGGAGAAATTAAAGATTAAGAGACGTCCGGAGCAGATCAATGACACAAATCCTCTGTGGATGAGAAACGCCAACGACTGCACCAGAGAGGACTATCTGGAGTTTTACCGCACGGTCTTCCATGATTACAAGGAGCCGCTTTTCTGGATTCACCTGAACATGGACTATCCGTTTAATTTAAAGGGTATTCTGTATTTCCCGAAGATCAATACCGAATATGACTCCATTGAGGGCACCATCAAACTGTACAATAATCAGGTCTTCGTGGCGGATAATATTAAGGAAGTCATTCCGGAATTCCTCATGCTCTTAAAGGGCGTGATCGACTGTCCGGATCTGCCGCTGAACGTGTCCAGGTCAGCCCTGCAGAACGACGGCTTTGTGAAAAAGATCAGCGACTTCATCAGCAAAAAGGTGGCGGACAAGCTGGCCGGTATGTGCAAGACCGATAAGGAATCCTATGAGAAATACTGGGATGACATCAGTCCCTTCATCAAATACGGCTGCTTAAAGGATGACAAATTCTGCGAGAAGATGACGGATTATATTCTGTTCAAGAATCTGGACGGGCATTATATGACGCTGCCGGAGTGCCTGGAGGTCAAGCCGATCGATGTGGATGAGGAGGAAGCCGAAACCGACAAAAAGACAGAAACCGCTGTGGATGAGAACGGCAACGCGGTTGAGGCCGAGGTCGTGACGGAGGTTCCGGACGGCGAGGCTCAGACTGAGGAAGAAGCAATCGGGCAGGAGACGGAATCCGCAGATGAGGTGAGCTCTGAGGACGAGGCTGCAGGCGAAGACGAAGCTGCGGATGAGGAAGAGAGCAAGGACAAGACCATCTACTATGTGACCGATGAGCGCCAGCAGGCACAGTACATCCGCATGTTCCAGGGCGCGAAGATGGATGCGGTGATCCTGGATCAGAATATTGATCAGCCCTTCATCTCTCAGCTGGAGAGCAAAAATGAGGGCATTCATTTCAAGAGAATTGATGCGGATCTGACCGAAAGCCTGAAAGCGAAGACCGGCAAAAAGACGGAGGAGGATCTGGCTGCCAAGACCGAGATCATCAGCAAGCTGATGAAAAAGACCATCAAAAAGGAAAATCTGACGGTCAAGGTGGAAAAGCTGCGCAACTCCAAGGTTGCTTCCCTGATTACTGTGCCGGAGGAGAGCCGCCGGATGCAGGATATGATGAAGATGTATGCGGCGAACGGCATGAGCATGGGCGACTTAGGCAAGGAGGAAGAGACGCTGATCTTAAACTCCGCCAATCCGCTTGTAAAATATGTGCTGGCCAACGAGGACAGCAAGAACGCGAAGACCATCTGCGAGCAGCTCTACGATCTGGCAAAGATCCAGCATGCGCCGTTGGAGGGTGACGAGATGGCGCGGTTTATCTCCCGCAGCAATGAGATTATGATGCTTCTGACGCAGGAGAAGGAAGCGTAAAACGGACAGACTTCATATTTTTATTCCCTTATTAATACAGAAAGCCGCAGGTGCGAGAGCCTGCGGTTTTCTGCGTGTACGTCAGATCAGCCGCAGAAGTGTCGGCGCATACCGGTTTCGATGTCGATTCTGGATGAGACCCTATATCGCATGATACCTTGAATGCGCAATGATTACGTCTACAAACAAACTGCCTGATTGACAGAAATCAGAAAAGTGGTATACTTTCATATAGTTAGTTTATAAAAACTAACCGCAGTAAAAGCAAATACCATAAACATGGAAGGAATTTGCCGGATGCGGAATGGATTTTCCAAGTGCAGAAGTGCTTCTTCGGCGAAGCGCAGAAAGGATATGTTTTCATGAATAAGATTACTTTAAAAATCGATGGTATGCAGTGCGGCATGTGCGAAGCGCATGTCAATGACGCAATTCGCAAAGTCTGTGGAGAAAAGGTGAAGGTTTCCTCTTCACATACGGAAGGAAAGGCGGAAATTGTCATGGAGGAAACGCCGGATATCGCCAGAATCAAAGCGGCCGTGAAGGCGGACGGATACCGGGTGCTGGATGTGCGCGTGGAGCCATATGAGAAAAAGGGATTTTCTTTTTTCAGAAAGGGATGATCGGCGGACACAGCTTTGACCGGCCTGGCTTTTACAAAGAGGTATCTTCTGCCTGATGGCAGGATCTGCAAAAAGCAACAAAGATCAGACAGAAATTGTGGTAAATTTGTGAAAAAGTTAGTTGACATTGACTAACTTTCTGCATATAATCCTGTTTTTGACAGTTGGAGAAAATGAAAATCCCGCAAACCAGCGTATT
>JAJQHY010000029.1 GCA_021199495.1 Lachnospiraceae bacterium
CTCCAGGGCCGGGACGTGCTGGGCTGTGCCCAGACGGGCACGGGCAAGACCTGCGCCTTTGCCGTGCCCATCCTCATCCGGTTAGACCGGGAGCATCTGAAAAACCACCCCATCCGCGCCCTGGTGCTCACCCCCACCCGGGAGCTGGCCATCCAGAATCAGGACTGCTTCGTGGCCTACGGCGCGCACCTTCCCCTTCGCAGCACCGTCATCTTCGGCGGCGTGGGCCAGGGGCCTCAGGTGGAGGCGCTGGAAAAGGGCACCGACATCCTGGTGGCTACCCCCGGCCGTCTGGCCGACCTTTACCAGCAGGGGCACATCGACCTCTCCGCCCTGGAGATCTTCGTCCTGGACGAGGCGGACCGTATGCTGGACATGGGCTTTATCCATGACGTGAAGAAGATTTTGAAGTGGCTGCCGGAGAAGAAGCAGACCCTGTTTTTCTCCGCCACCATGCCGAAGGAGGTGCGCAGCCTGGTGGACGGGCTGCTCCACGACCCGGTGCGCATCGCCGTGGACCCGGTCAACTCCACAGTGGACGCCATCGACCAGACCCTCTACCGCACCGACAAGAGCAAGAAGATCAAACTGCTGACCTGGCTGCTGGAGCAGCGGGATTATCCCTCCGTCCTGGTCTTTACCCGGACGAAGCACGGGGCCAACCGGGTTGCCAGAGATTTGGAGCGGGCGGGCATCTCCGCCGCCGCCATCCACGGCAACAAGTCCCAGACCGCCCGTCAGGCCGCCCTGGCGGACTTCAAGGCGGGCAAGCTCCGTGTCCTGGTGGCCACCGATATCGCCGCCCGGGGCCTGGATATTGAGGCCCTGTCCTGTGTGGTGAACTATAACCTCCCCGACGTGCCGGAGACCTATGTCCACCGCATCGGCCGGACCGGCCGGGCGGGGCTGGACGGCGTGGCGATTTCCTTCTGCGACGCCAGTGAGCTGGAGGAGCTGGCCGCCATTGAAAAGCAGCTGGGGCGGCGCATCCCGGAGGTCAGTCAGCACCCCTATCCAATGGAGGAGATGGAAGTGGCTGTGACAGATCAAAAGGGCCGGAAAATCAACCCGGAGGACGCCGAGGCCAGAGAGGCCGCCCGGGAGCAGAGCAAAAAGCGCCGGGAGAGCCGGGAGAAGGCGGTTGCCGCCCCTGCTCAACCCGCCCAGCCCAAAGCGGAGAAAGGCGGAAAGGGCAAGCCCTCCGCCGGAAAGCTCCAGGATCAGGCGGCCGCTCCCGCCCCGGCAAAGACGGCTCAAAATCAGAAAAAATCCGCTCTGTCGGAGGAGCCGGTGCTCCGCCCCGAGGAGGACGTGGGGGATTACTCTGACCTCATCCGCCATCGGGCCACCTCCCACCCTGCCGCCCGGAAGCCCTATTCCGCCGCCGCCCTGGACGAGCTGCTGGCTCTGCCCGACTTTGCCGACGAGCTGGGCTATGACCGGCTGGAGCAGACCCAGCGGAAGGGTCCCCTGGCCGGAGGCCGGGTGATGGACGCCACCGCCCGGATGTTCCTGAAGGGCAAAACAGAGGAGGAGCCGTCTGTCCGGCAGGAGCCCCGCCGCTCCCATCGCCGGGGACAGGACAGCGCCTCCACCAAAAAGGCAGAGAGCTCGTCCGCCCGGCAGGAGAAGCAGTCAAAACAGGCAAAGCCGTCGAAGCAGCAGCCCCAGCAGGCTCAGGAGAGCCGGAAGGACGGCAGGCAGCAGGCGGCACAGCCCTCCCGCCGCCAGCGGCGCTCCGGCGGCAAGGGCCAGAGTGCCCAGGCCCCTCAGCCCCGGGCCGCCGCCGTTCTGGAACAGTCCAGGCCCCGGAACAGCCGCCCCAACTCTCCCGGCGGCAAGGGCAAGCGCCGGACGGACGCCCCGGCGGAGAAGGCCCCCGCCACTGAGAGCAAGAGTCTGGTCCGTCCCTACTACCTCACCGATACCAGAGGAAAGCGGGGATGAGCACCGCCGTCTACTACCTGGTCGCCGCCCTGTTGGTGGCAGTTGACCAGGTTACCAAGTACCTGACCCGGGCGTTTCTCGCCGGGCAGGGCACCCTGGAGGTCATCCCCGGAGTGCTGGGCCTGACCTATGTGGAGAACACCGGCATGGCCTTCTCCGCATTCAGCGGCTTTACCCCGGTGCTGGCGGTGCTGAGTCTGGCGGTGTCCGTCCTTCTGGCAGTGGCTATCCGGAAAAAATGGCTGCCCCAGCCCTTCTGCCAGTGGATGCTGACCCTGATCCTGGCAGGGGCGGTGGGCAACCTCATCGACCGGGTCTTCTTTGGCTATGTCACTGACATGATCGAGGTGCTGTTCGTCCGGTTCGCCGTGTTCAACGTGGCGGACTGTTGCGTGGTGGTGGGGGCCATCCTGCTGGCCGTCTATATCGTCCTGTTCTGGCGGGACGAGGAGACACCCTCCCATGGGAAAGAGGCGGAAAAGTGACCCCCCTTCTGCTGACGGCGGAGCGCACCGGTCAGCGGGCGGACCAGTTCCTGGCCGAGACGGTGGAGGGGCTCACCCGCTCCGCCGCCCAGCGGCTGCTGGAACAGGGGGCCGTGACCGCAGGCGGTAAAGTTCTGAAAAAAAACGACCGGCTGGAGGCCGGTACGGTCCTTCAGGTTGCGCTGCCCGAGCCGGAGCCCCTGGACGTGCTGCCCCAGGACATTCCTCTGGACGTGGTCTATGAGGACGAAGACGTGATCGTGGTAAACAAGCCGGTGGGGATGGTGGTGCATCCCGCCCCGGGACATCCCGACGGAACACTGGTCAACGCTCTGCTGTACCACTGCGGCGACTCCCTGTCCGGCATCAACGGTCAGCTCCGCCCCGGCATCGTCCACCGCATCGACCGGGACACCAGCGGCCTCATCATCGCCGCCAAAAATGACGCCGCCCACCTGGCCCTCTCTCAGCAGCTCCAGGACCACTCCCTGGCCCGGACCTATGAGGCCATTGCCGTGGGCAGTCTCCGGGAGGACGCCGGAACGGTCAACGCCCCCATCGCCCGTCACCGGACCGACCGGAAGCGGATGGCGGTGGACCCGGCAGGCCGTCCGGCGGTGACCCACTGGCAGGTGCTGGGCCGGTCCAAAGGGTGTACCTATCTCCGCTGTCGGCTGGAGACGGGACGCACCCACCAGATCCGGGTCCATCTGGCCTCTGTGGGCCACCCCCTGCTGGGGGACACGGTCTACGGGGCGAAAAAGCCGGTCCCCGGCCTGGCGGGACAGTGTCTTCACGCCCGGGCCCTGACCTTCCGGCACCCCGCCACCGGGGAGACGGTGCATCTCACCTGCCCCCTGCCGGACTGGTTCCTCGCCCAGCTCCGCCGTCTGGAGCTGGAGGCGGCCCCGCCGCCGGAGGAGTGAAATAAAACATTAAAAAGGTGCTGAAAGCGACGCTTTCAGCACCTTTTTCGTCAGAAAGAAAGGGGGATGTCTTCTTTCCGTCTCTCCTTGCCACGCCAGGAGGGACTACAGGACCTTAGAGAGGAAGAGCTGGGTCCGCTCCTCTTTGGGATGGGAGAAGATCTCATCCGGGGCGCCCTGCTCCAGGATGCCGCCTCCGTCCATGAACAGGACGCGGGTGGCGACCTCCCGGGCAAAGCCCATCTCGTGGGTGACGACCACCATGGTCATGCCGTCGTCCGCCAGCTCCTTCATGACCTCCAGCACCTCGCCCACCATCTCCGGGTCCAGGGCGGAGGTGGGCTCGTCAAAGAGCATCACCTTGGGCTTCATGGCCAGCGCCCGGACAATGGCGATCCGCTGCTTCTGTCCGCCGGAGAGCTGGGAGGGATAGGCGTTGGCCTTGTCCGCCAGGCCCACCCGGCGGAGCAGGGCCATGGCGTTTTCCTCCGCCTCCGCCCTGCTCATCCGCTTCAGCCGAACCGGGGCCAGGGTCATATTTTTCAGCACGCTGAGGTTGTTGAACAGGTTGAAGTGCTGGAACACCATGCCCATCTTCTGGCGCATCTCGTTGATGTTGGTCCTGGGGTCGGTCATGGACACCCCGTCGAAGATGATCTCCCCGCTGGTGGGCACCTCCAGCAGGTTGAGGCACCGCAAGAAGGTGGACTTGCCGGAGCCGGAGGGGCCGATGATGACCACCTTTTCCCCCACCTGGATGTGCTCCGTAATGCCGCACAGCACCTCGTTGTCACCGAAGCTCTTGTGCAGATCCTTAACGACGATCACTTTCCCGCAGCCTCCTTTCCAGCTTCCCCTGGAGCCAGGTGAGCACCATGACCAGGGCCAGGTAGATCAGGGCGGTCCCGATCAGCGGGAACATGGCCTCATAGGTGCGGCTATAGATGCCCTGGGCGGCGTAGAGCAGCTCCTTGCCGCCGATATAGGTGATGAGGGAGGTGTCCTTGAGCAGGATGATAAACTCGTTGCTCAGGGCGGGCAGCACCGCCTTAAACGCCTGGGGAATGACGATATACCGCATGGTGTCGAAGTAGCCCAGGCCCAGGGAGCGCCCCGCCTCCGCCTGGCCCGGGTCCAGGGACATGAGCCCGCCCCGGATGATCTCCGACACATACGCCCCGGAGTTGATGCCCAGAGTCAGCGCGCCCACGGCGGTAAAGTTCCGGCTGCTAGCGAAGATGACCATGCCCATAATGAGCAGCTGCACCATCATGGGGGTGCCCCGGATAACGGTGGTGTAGACGGAGCAGACGGCGTTGAGCACCCCCAGCAGGGGATTCCGGCGGCCGGGCATCTGCTGGTCGTGGGCGGTGCGGAGCATGGCCACCGTCACGCCCAGGATAATGCCGATGATGAGCGCAATGGCAGTGACCAGCAGGGTGGTTCCTACGCCGGAGAGATATTGCTTCCAACGGTCGGCCTCGATAAATGCCTGATAGAATTTGACGTAGAAATCCTGCCAGAAGGTGACCTCCTCGCCGCTGGAGATCATCGCCTTCCACTGGGTATAGTAGTCCAAGAAACGGCCCCCTTTCTCAATAGCAGAACAGAGAGGGCGAAGGTTTTCGCCCTCTCTCAGCGTGTCAAAAATCCTTTTTGCCACGCTGAGTACGATTTTTGAACTTTGAAAAAGTTCTAAAAATCGTTTCTTATTGCACGCGAAGGGGGCTTTTTGCCCCCTCCTCCGCACCCCCGCTGCTCTGTCGCGGAAGTCTCAAGCGTTTTTTTGACAGTCTCAGAGAGGGCGAACGTTCTCGCCCTCTCTGTCAGACAAATGTGATGTTATTCGGCGGCGATGTACTTATCCACGATGGCCTGGATGGTGCCGTCGGCAGTCAGCTCCGCCAGAGCGTTGTTGACGGCCTCCACCAGAGCGGTGTTGCCCTTGGCCATGCCGATGGCGTACTCCTCGCTGACGTACTCGGTGTCCAGAATGGTCAGACCGGCGTTGGCGGCCACGAACTCCTGGGCGGGGGCGCTGTCGATGACCACGCAGTCCACCTGGCCGTTCATCAGGGCCTGGACGGCGGTGATGCCATTGTCATAGGCCACCACATGGTCCTCGCCGTAGTCGTCGGTGCAGTAGATGTTGCCGGTGGTGGCCCGCTGGGTGCCGATGACGTAGTCGCCCAGGGTGTCCACCGTCACCTCAGAGCCCTCAGGCACGATGACCACCTGCACGCCGGTGGCGTAGGAATCGGAGAAGTCCATCACCAGCAGCCGGTCCTCGGTGACGGACACGCCCGCCATGACGATGTCGCTCTTGCCCTGCTGAACCGCCAGCAGAGCGGAGTCAAAGTCCATGTCGTCGATCTGGAGCTCCAGACCCAGCTTCTCGGCAATGGCGGTGGCGATCTCCACGTCGATGCCCTCGAAGCCGCCGTCGTCGGTGGTCATCTCATAGGGCGGGAAGGCGGCGTTGGTGCTCATGGTGAGCACACCCTCGGTGACGGTGGTGAGGGCGGCGGTCTCCTCGGCTCCGTCCCAGGTCTCGTCCTCGACTTCCTCGGTGTCGGCAGCCTCTTCGGTATCGGCGGCTTCCTCGGTGTCGTCGGCCTCCTCCTCGGTGGTGGTGTCGGCAGTGGAGGTCTCATCCTCTGTGGCGGCGTTCTCGGTGGTGTCACTGGAGCCGCAGGCGGCCAGCGACAGGCACATGACCAGAGCCAGCAGCAGTGCAAGCAGTTTCTTCATTTCATTTCACTCCTGATTTGAATTTCCCCGCCGCCCGGCCATCCCCGATAGCATGAGGCGGCAAACGGAGGGGCATTACAGGACGCGCTCCCGGTTCAATCAACCCGGGAGGGGCCTTTTGACTGACCTATTATACAGTTTTCTTCCCCATAATGCAAGGTATATTCGGATATTTGCCTTAATATTCGGCTGAAATCGGATATTCTTACAGATAATCCAATGAAATACCGGGAGAAATCGGTGGAACGTCCAACCGGATTCTGCAAGGCAAACCGGGGCGGCCTGCTCACTTGAAATATTTGCTGGTGCGGTAGCCGATGGCCTCCGCCAGGTGGACGGCGGAGATCTGCTCCGCCCCCTCCAGGTCGGCCACCGTCCGGGCCACCCGGAGGATGCGGTCATAGCTCCGGGCGGTCAGGCCCAGCCGCTCGAACGCCTGGCGGAGCAGAGTGTTCCCCGCCTCGTCCAGCACGCAGTACCTGGACAGCTCCGGCTGGCCCATGTGGGCATTGCAGTCTACGCCGGTGCCCTGGTAGCGCTGCCGCTGCCGCTCTCTGGCCCGTTCCACCCGCTCCTTGATCTGGGCGGAGGACTCCCCGGGCTTCCGGTGGCTCAGCTCCTCATAGCTCAGGGCGGGGACATCCACCTGGAGGTCGATCCGGTCCAGCAGCGGCCCGGACACCCGGGAGCGATACCGCTCCACGTCCCGCTGAGTGCACCGGCACCGCCCGTCGTCGTAACCGTACCAGCCGCATTTACAGGGGTTCATCCCTACTAGCACTTTGATACTATTTAACGATGAACACCCCATTTTCCTTGCTATATCGGGATATTTTTGACCCCGTGCTGTGGTGTGTAAAAGGGAAAAGTGTAGAAAAGTGTATTTACAGATACAGCAGCTTTTCGATACTGATTAACGATGAACACCCCTAATCGAAGCGGGGGTGCAGATGGGATTTGCAAAACCCATTATAATATGAAGAAAGCCGTTTTTCAACACAAAAAAGCCAGCACCCCGTAAAGAATGCTGGCTCGATATCTGTTAAACCTCAATACCGGATTTGAATGTGACCCGGATGTCCTTTTTCGAGTAGACCGTGATATAGTCTACCAGGGTGTATAGAAGCTCGTCATCGAATTCGGTGATCAGCTCCTCCTTATCCTCGATGAATTCGATGAGCCTCCGGAAATATTCGCCGTTGGATTCCTTCTCCGATATTTCCTCCCCGAGGCGGTTATATTCGGCATTTTTGGCGTCATAGTTGGCAATCAGGGCATCGTACTTTCTCTGGTATTCCTCTTGGTCCTGCGGGCTGCTGGCGTTTTCTGAGACCATCATTTGCGCCCGCTCGGCCATGCCGCTGAGCTCATCCATCAGGGCCTGGCGTCTATCAGCAAGGGCTGATGTATCCGTACATTTCTCCATCATAAGTTGGACATTTGCAATTAATTCGTCGCGCTCGGTGATGATGGTGTTGACTGCGTTTACCACCACCTCTTTCAGTCTCACTTCTGGGATGGTTGGGCTGTCATTGCATCGCTGTCCATCCTTGTATTTTTTCTGGCATCGATACACAATTTCTTTTTCCGGTCTTGGGCCGTGCCAAGATGCGGAACCGTACCAGCTGCCGCAGATTCCGCATTTGACCTTCCCGCAAAATAGCTGATTCAAAACGATACCCTTGCGCTGCTTCATAATGTGCTGCACCTCATTGAACGTCACTTTGTCGATGATTGCCTCGTGGTGGTCATGCACATAGTATTGCTGAATCTCGCCATGATTGCGGACAGCTTTCTTTGTCAGAAAGTCCTTCGTGTAGGTTTTCTGCAGCAAGGCATCGCCCTTGTACTTCTCGTTAGTGAGGATACTATAAATCGCACTCTGATACCATACTTTTTTCCCAGCAGGAGACGGGATTCCCTTTTCCTCAAGAATCCTGGCTATGCGTCTGGGTGAGTTGCCTCTGATGAACAGCTTGTAGATGAGCCGGACGGTTTTTGCCTGCTCCTCGTTAACAATAAACTCCCCATTCGGTCCCTTGTCGTAGCCGAGGAAGGTTCCGAATCCGACGCTGCATTTGCCGTCTGAGAATGCTTTCCGTTTGCCCCAGGTGGTATTCTCTGAGATGCTGCGTGATTCCTCCTGCGCCAGTGAGGACATGATGGTGATGAGGAGCTCGCCTTTGGCATCCAGCGTCCAGATGTTCTCTTTTTCGAAGTAAATCTCAACGCCTCTGTCCTTCAACTCACGGACGGTTGTCAGGGAGTCGACCGTGTTCCTGGCAAAGCGGCTGACCGACTTTGTGATGATAAGGTCGATTTTCCCGGCCAGGGCATCCTCGACCATCTGATTGAATCCTTCCCGTTTTGCCGTGCTCGTCCCGGTGATTCCCTCATCAGAATACATGCCGACAAACTCCCATTCCTCATGTCCTTTGATGTAGGTCGAGTAGTAGTCAAGCTGGGCTTCATAACTGGATTGTTGCTCCTCCAGCTCAGTTGATACTCTGGCATAGCCAGCGACCTTCTTCCGATGCGGCCGATTAAGCGGAGCCGCCGTGAATCGGTTCAGTGTGGCGGGTATCGTTGTTACTCTCTTTGCCATGTTTCCACCTTCTTATCATAAAAAATTATCTCCAATCTATCATCATAGACAATGACTGAATCCACCTCAGTCGAGAAACGCCTTTCATAGTCTATTCCCATTATTTCTTCCAGGGCATCGCTTAGCTCACACTCATAAATCCGCTTGGAAGGGCATTCACTCCGACGGCTTTTGCAGTGCCACAGATGCGCTGTAATCTGCTCGCCGTCCTTGTTCCATCGCCACACATCCCGCAGGAAAATTTCGCCGCAATTGCCGCAGCGTATTTTCCCGGAAAATATACCTCGACGCTTGGAGCCGTAGCTTCTTACAACACTTTTGACCTTACCGTTGTTTAGATTGAAATCAATTCTATCGGTAAAAACGGTAATCAGCCTGACAGCCTTTTTAAACTCTTGGGCATCCAGGGTATCTACACCCAGCACAGCCTTTGCTGCTGAGATAAGCTCTGTCTCCGGCAATGTCCGCATGTTGCACACGGCTATGCCTTTTCGCTCGGCAGTGTTGCATCTCCAGATGATTTCTGTTTTCCGATGCCTTCTGCTTATCGATTTCCCGCATAAACCGCAGCGCATCATGCCAGAGAACATGGTCAGCTGCGCATCCTTATTGGGGGATTCGTCAGCTCGTTTCTGTAATATTTCCTGTGCCTTCGAGAAGGTGCTCGAATCTATAAGCGGCTCGAACATCTCCTCGACCAGATACTGCGGAAGCTCTCCTTTGTTCTTTTTGCGTTTATGGTTTTTCGTGTAGTTTTTCTGGAGCAGCATGGACCCCGTGTAAGAAATGTTCCTGAGAATGTCTTTTACGCCACCGTCGCTCATGAGAGCACCGTTAATACCCCGAACACCTCGTTCCGCCATCTCTTTTGCGATGCTGTATGCTGAGGCTCCAGCATTGTACTTTGAGAACATCTCCTGAACCAGAGCGCCTTGCTCCGGCACGATGCGGTAGATTTCGCCATCCCATTCGTATCCGAAGACATCCTTGTGACCGTTGGGAATTCCAGCCTCCATCTTTTTGCGGATGGTCCAGGTTACGTTTTCCGCGATACTAATGCTTTCTTCCTGCGCAAAGGCTGCAAGAAGTGTCATCATCAGCTCACCATCGGCTGTCAAGGATGAGATGCTTTCCCGCTCGAATCGGACTTCAACATTGATGTCCTTTAGGTGCCTGACTGTATTCAGCAAATCCACCGTGTTCCTGGCAAAACGGCTGATGGACTTCACCAGAACAATGTCAATCTTCCCAGCATCACAATCAGCAACCATCCGGTTGAACTCCTTACGTCTCGCCGTGGAGGTTCCGGTGATGCCCTCATCTGCGTAGATGCCAGCGAACTCCCATTCTGGGTTCTTCTGAATCAGGGCACTGTAGTAACTGACCTGTGCAGAAAGCGAGTGCATTAGTTCCTCTGTATCCACCGAGACTCTGGCGTATGCCGCCACACGCTTTTTCAGCGTCTTGACTGGCGGCATAAGTGTGATTTTTTGTATTGCTGCCATGTCGTGTTCCTCCTTGTCAGTGACACATATTCGCTCTGAAACCTACTTATATCAAGTCAATCTCGGCAAATAATGTAGACAAAGATGGGTTGTACTTTTTGGTGAAGATTGCATTAAAGCTGTCGTACTCCTCTTTGGATATCGTATCGTCTTGAAGCATTTTCTTTGCCAACAGCATGGTCACGTTATACAGCTTCTCATTTCTGAAAGCCTCATCAGACATTCGTACCACCCCCAAATCGGTCATTGATATAGCACTCATGGGAGCAATACTTCCGATGGTCATTTCCATATACGGTAAAGGGCTTGTGGCAGTATGCACAGATGAAATCGTAGTATGCCTTCTTGTTCACCCTGTCCAGATGAGCATTCCACCATTTTGAACGGCACTGGTCGCTGCAAAAACGCTTTTTCTTCCGTCCCTCGGGCTGGATGATTGCCTTTCCGCATTCCTCGCAGACAGGCCCCTGCGGCGCATGGCTCCCGGTCAGATTCCGCCTCCTGCAGTATGACTTCACGCTATCTTTCGACAAACCTGTATACTCCGCAATCTTCCCATAGCCGATGCCGTTTCCCCGCATGGTATCGATTTTCTTTTTCTGTTCTTCGGTCATCTCGTAAGCCTCCTGTTCCGAAACGTTTATTCGTTTCTAACAGGGAAGTAGCCACTGACGAGATTTTCCGGTCGGAGGCAAAAAAATCTGCCCGTTGAGAAAATCAGACAGAAAGAAATTGAAGATGTAGAATCCTTATGGTATAATGACTTAGTATGTCTTGAATTATTTGCTTAGCTTTATATAAAAGAGGAAAATCAAATGCTACTTAGCTTCGTTGTTCCTGTTTTCAATGCAGAGAAATATCTGGATGAATGCATCCAGTCTTTATTGGAGCAGGATATACCTTCAGATGAATATGAGATTATCTGTATCAATGACGGTTCGACAGATGACAGCTTGAAAATCCTGCGTACCTATGAGACTCAGAATTCCAACGTCATTGTAGTCGATAAAGAAAATGAGGGCGTTTCTGCAGCAAGAAATGCCGGATTGGACGCCGCTCGCGGAGAGTATGTCTGGATGGTCGATGCAGATGATTTTATTCAAAAAAATTGCCTCGGGGGGGGTATTAGACCGATCCTGAAAGAAACCAATTGCGACCGATTGGAAATTGGAGTGTATGCATTTTATGGTTCGTTGTCTAAAGACGAGACTGTACTGTATGACAACAAATCAGTTTCTCCGAATGCACAGTTTTATAATTCAAGCATATGGAACAGCGTTTTTCGCACAGAGTTTTTGAGGGAAAACAATCTGAAATTCGCTCCTAACGTTGCCTATGGAGAAGACACTCTTTTCATGACGGAGCTTAACTGTTATGTACCCCGAAAAGGAAAACTGGATCGGGCTCTCTATTTTTACAGGAGGAATCCAGATTCTGTTATGGCCCAGAGAAGCCAAAAGGCAAGGATTCGTATTTTTACATCGTGCCAAAATGCTGCAATAGAGCTATTGCAGTTAAAAAGATTCTACGATGAAGGAATCAATCGGACAGACATTGCAAACGCTTACATGACGATGATCTGGCATGGTGTAAATGCCATATGCGAAATGCCTCATTCCGAAAGAAAAGCATATGTTAGAAGCATGAGGGAACACCGTCTGTTCCCCTGTAAACGAATGGATGCGTGTACTTTAACAAAATCATATACAACGTCAAGAACTGATTGGATAGGCAGGATGTATGACTGGATATATGTGCATTTGCATACTCAATCAGGATTTTGGTTGATGTGCATGTGGAGAGATTTGGAGAAAATTAAAAGGCGAAGGTAATTGCCTGAAAAAGAAGAAATACAAGTGAGGAGAAACTATTCATGATTGGCGTTATTGTATCTGTTTATAAAGTCGAACCATACCTGCGTCGGTGTGTTGACAGCATTTTGCGTCAGACTTTACAGGATTTTAAAATATTACTTATTGACGATGGCTCACCGGATAAATGCCCAGAAATTTGCGATGAGTATGCCGCTTCTGATGAAAGAATCACCGTAATACATCAAAAAAACCAGGGGATAGCTGAGGCACGAAACGTAGGCATAGATTATTTCTTGAAGGATGAAGCAATTGAACATATTGCTTTTGTCGATAGCGATGATTGGCTACACCCGCAATATCTGGAGTCTCTTCATGAAGCTATGAAAGGAGATACGGAAATCGACATTGCACAATGCAATTTTATTTCCACAGAAGATGACACTTCAGCTCATGGCAGTATAATGTCAGGTGAAAAAACTGTTATGAGTGGCTTGGAAGCACAAAAGCTCAGTACGGGGATTAAACCGATTTTATGGGCAAAGCTTTATAAGAAATCTGTATTCACCTCCGGGGCGTGGGGGGGTAAAATTTCCTCCCGGAAAGCAGCATGAGGACACATTTACGGTCTGGAAATTATGCTTGAATGCACATAAAGTAGTAAAGACAGAAAATCAATTATATTATTATTTCCAGAGATGCGACAGCATTATGGGGCAGCCTTTTAACGAAAAGCGGCTGTATGAGTATGAAGCATATATTGAGCGCCTAATATTCTATAAATCTAACCGCCCAACTTATGATTCAGCTGCCAATGAAATAGGCACCAGCGAACTGTTCAGGCTTTCGTGGTTCTTGGACAAAATGAGAAAAGACAAAGTATCTCGTGAATTGCAACGAAAGTCAGAAAAGGTATATTTTCGATTGCTGCTTGCAGCACGTCCATTTATAGGAGCAAAACTATTTCTCGAGCGGATGGCATATGGCGCTTTCCCGGAGCTATTAAGCAGTTTTAATCAGCGACGGCAAACCAAATAGGAACTAACTTTCTCCAGTGAATGGTATGCATAGAAAATTGGAAAGGATGAAAAAACGAACATGAAGCAAGTCAAAAACGTGCTGATTATGGCAGACTATCGCACCCAGAACAGTGGCAATTTTGTTGCTTCCATCGTAGAACTTGCGAAACGAATCCAAGCGAATGGTGGCAAAATGGTATATATTGCTCCATATACTCGGGGGGGTATCCGTGGGTAGATTGGCTTAAGGATACCAATGTTGAAGTAATTTATTTCGATGAAAAGCGGGATGAGAAAACCGTCGTGACTGAACTGTCGGAAATCATCGAAAAACACCAGATTGATTTGATTCATTCCCACTTTGGATATCTACACAGGATATTGGTCCAGAATAGAAGGAAATTGAATGTCAAAGTTATTTTCCACGATCATATGGATTATTCATGGGGAAGTAGCGTGCTTAAACAAAAATTCCAACAGATGATTTATGCGGTAGCATATCGATTCAACGGAATCGGTGTGATTTCTGTTATGGAGAAAAAAAGCAATGGATACCGACTCTGTGGCAAAAAACACTGGTACGTTCCAAATGGCCTATCTCGAGACCGTTATGTTGCCCATTCTATGACACGGGAAGAATGCCGGGAAGAATTAGGAATTAAATCATCAGAAAAATTCTGTTTCTTTTTGGGCTGGGATACCATGAGAAAAGGACTGGACGTGGCAATGAAAGCGGTTGAACTTTGTCAGCATTCAGGTGCAGAGTTTGTTCTCGGTGTAGTTGGTTTTGGTCCAAACCCATCTCAACAACAACTTGATAAACTCGAAAACCTCACAGGTGTAAATCCAAGTCATCCCTATATTCGCTTTTTAAAAAGTTCCGAGGACATGTTTGCGTATCATCGTGCAGCTGATGTATATTTATCAGCAAGCAGATTTGAAGCATTTTCTTATGGAGTGCTGGAAGCAATTTCACAAAACGTTCCAATTGTCGTCAGTAATATTGAGGGAACTCAGTGGTCCTGGAATTACACAAAATGCTCTGTCTTTGAAAACGGGAACGCTGAAGCCTGTGCAGAGGCCCTCCAAGAAGCTGTAGTTACGAGGTGGGATGAGTCTAATGGCGAACAAATTGTAGATGAATACAGCATTGAAAAATGGTGCGATAGGATTTTAGATATATACAATAAGATGTAATCATAAAAAATGGCCCACCAGAGAACGAAAAATTCTCCGGTGGGCCGTCATTTTATACCTTTGTGGCAAAATCAAGGCTGATCCAGCCGTCACGGTTTTTCTCGTAGGATTTCAGCAAGCCCCACTTAGAAGCTCCCGTACCGTCCGACTCATCCACAATCGTAAATGTGCCCTTCCCGGTATACTTGCCAGTCTTGGCGTACCCGGTTCCGGGGCCTTTGCGGATGTTCAGATTGGAAATCGTGACTTTTACCTTATACGCAGTAAACGACGCTGCTGTCTCTTCCGGATAGAACGCATTGCCATCCGGGTCAAATACATAATACCCGGGGTTCTCATCCGCCTTGGCCTTCGCATTTGCCAGCACCCGGTAGGAGCCAATCTGCGTCTTACTGTCCGACCAAGTCTTCCGCACACGATAATAGCCGCTGGTGAGCTTGGCCGGGTGTTCCTCAGATGTGCTGCTGCTCCCCGCAGACATTTTCGCTTTCACAGCCGCGCGGAAGGTATCCATTGTATACCCAGTGGAGAGCTGCGTCCAGAGATGCTCCGGGTCACCGTGGTTCGAAGCGATGCCTCTGGAGTGGCCCTCCTTGTGGCTCACAATCACGCCGTCCGCTGTGGGGTCAAGACTGTATTTCTCACAGAGGTAGGCGAAGAGTTCTACAGCCGCCTCATAGGTGCGCTTGGCCACAGCCTTGGCCGTTGTCTTGTCGCTGCAGGTGAAGGTCGAGCCACTGGTGTATGTGATGCAGGCGGGTTCGCACATCTCCACACCGATATGCGTATCGTTGCCGGAGCCCTTGCTGCCGCTGCCACAGTGCCACCCACGATAGTTCCACGGAAGGGTCTGGTACACCGTGCCATCGTTCCCATCGATAAACCCGTGGACACAGGAAGACGTGTGGTCTGCGCTGTTCCAGGAATTAATAAAGACCGACGCTTTCGGCTGGGCGCATCCCACCGAGTGAAGCATCAGTCCTTTTACCGTGATTTTCTTCCCCGCTGTATAACACGGGTTCTTCGTCATGATCGATTCTACAAGATTCATTATCCTACCTCCTCATTGTTGTTGTCTCCGAGCAACGGGCTAAGTACACCGTTCCATACAGCAGAGATTCCAGCTGCTCCTGCCGCAATTGCGATGTTCAGAAGCGCATCACTCACACCGACTCCGGTAAAGTCCAATCCAGCCAGCTGTGCAACGGCAATGGACAGCGCAGCCTGCACAAAGGTTTTCGCCGCACGAATCAGAACGTCTTTTGCTTTCTCACTCATGATAGATTCCTCCTTTTAATTCTCCTCACCATCTTTGATGGGAAGGTTATCAACTTTTTTAATCAGGCTATCGATATAGCCATTACCACCCAGGTCGTTGTGGTACAGGTCGTACCACTCATGGATGGATTTTAAGTCCTCAGAGCCAATGTGGCCGATGCGGATATGCTCCCGGCATTCCTGCTGGATGCTGGAGAGCAGAAGGTAGCGCAGAGCCTTGCGTGTAGTTCCGCGCTTTTCCAACACCTTCTGAAGAATCGTAAATACGCCGTTCACTATGGCTACCACTGAGCCAGACATGAACAGCAGGTACCATGGGTTTGTGATATCCATCTGTCTCCCCTCCTTACAGCCCCAGCATAAATCGCCTGACCGCATGGTAATACTTAGTCATAGCTTCGATGGTGCTTTCATGAATATTATCGCAGAGCATATCCGTAGTGATTCCGCTCTCCGTCCACAGGTCAATATAGGGAACGTGGTACTCATCGGTATCCAGAACAGCCTTCATCGCATTGCGGCCGCCATAGGGAGACCTGCTTTGCGATTCATCATAGATGCTGGACTGGCTGCTCCACATACACTGGTAAGGGAGCACGAAGCCGATGCTGGCATACGGACACTTTTCCCGTAGCGTCTCAATAAAGTATTTCATGGCCCCATAGACTGTGTCCGTGTTCTCTGACGTATCATCTGCAGTTCCAATCTCCCGAGCCAGGCTGTTGGCACCGAAATGCATGGTGATATAATCGGGTGGCTCTATGGTTCCGGCATCCAGTTCCTCAATGAATTCCTGCAGCTTGTACACACCACTCACGTCGGTATAGACATCGCTGATGTTAATGTTTGAGCCGCTTGCTGCGCGGTTGTCGATGGTAAGCCCAAGCTCCCTCGCAATCCCGGATGCCCAGAAGTATCCTGTCCAGGAGACGTAGTAATCGTCTGCCGTCCATCCCTCACCACCAACATTGGACGTGCTTTCCTGCCAGTCCCGGCCACCATAGGCATCTGCAGTACTGTCTCCAAAAATGACCCAGGTCTTCCCGTGGGTAGGGGGAAGTGCTGTAATGCCGACGATGTCAGGCGAGATATAGCTTTTCTCGATGCCGTCCTCAAACCAGTAGGTCGGAGTGGTGTATGGCTCATCTTTGATATAGACGAACATCCATTCAGGATTTTCTGCTGCCGGATAATAAGACCCGCTTCCGTAACACCAGATGGATATCCGCACATAGGCGGCACCCTCCGGCACCTCCACGCCAGTCATTACATTAGCCTCTCCGGTGAAATTGGAGTTTTCCGCAGCACCGATATAGGTCTTGCTGCTGTCGTAGAACACGATGGCAAAATACCGCTCATACCAGGTCACCGCCTCGAACCACGGATTCTTGTAGTACTTCGCAATATACCCCGCCGAAACAATCTGCCCGGGTGTAACTTCGTAGTAGGGTGTCGTGACCGCATTGGTAAAGGCCGTGTTTTCCGTACCTGCCTGGAACAGGAGGAAGGTATCATACCCGCCTGTAGGGTCAAACAGGTTCCGATCTTCCTCCGGAATCACATGCTGTGTGAAGATACTGCTCGTACTGCCGACATCCGCAGAGACTTTATTTCCTTTTCCGTCATAGAGTGTCATTCGTCAATCACCTCCGTAAAACCGACAAACTGCGTGTAATCAACCGTATTCTCTGGCCCGATATAGAAAATGGCGCTGCTTCTGCTGTTGGAATTGATGGCAAAGCTTGCTCGGATATAGGCTGCACCATCTGGCACCACAGCGGGATTGCTGCCTCCACCAGACAGAAATGTCTTATCACTGTCATAGAAACACCATGTGGCGACATAGTTCTCCAAAGCCGGAGACCTGCCCGCATAGTAATTCGTGAAATACAGCGATACTGCTCCGTCAATGGCAACATAATCGGTTGTGTTCGCAGCCGTATTGGCTGAGTTAAAGGTGCCAGAGGAAGTCAGCAATCCGGGTGTGTACGTTCCAGCAAACAGGTTCGTTACACCTGCCGGATTCGTGTATGCCAGGCTGATGACCAGATCACCTGTCACGCTGCTGATGGCAATCGATGTCCCGGACAGCGCATCCTCTGTGATATCCGTGCCGCCCATGGTGACGCTTGCTGCGTATAGAGCTCCGGTTGTATCCTCCAGTGTAATTTCAGCCGCATAAGAATGAATCGCCATATTGCTGGTGTTGCTGCTTTCGCAGTTTAAGTAGGTGCTCGTCACGGAGTAGTGCCACTTCACATACTCGCTGCTGCCAACAGAATCCTCATAGCCGATATAGACCGGGTAATCCTGTATCACCACAGTGTTATCAAGGCAAACTCTTACATACGCCGCATCATCTGGGACCGTAACAGGGAAGCTGCTCGTCGCTGTGGAAACGCCAGACAGGTACTCATAATCGCTGTCATAGAAACAGTAGCTTCTCGCATGATAGCCAAATGCAGACCCGGTGTAATATTTGACATACAAATCGTTCCCGGCCGTAACTGGGATATAATCTGTTGTCCGGTAGGAGTGGTTGGTATTCAGACCGCTGGAGGATATGAAGCCTTTCACGGTGTATCCGTCAAACAGGTTGCTGGTATCTACCGCCGATGCAGTAATAATAATATTGCCGCTGACATACGGGATGCTGATATATCCTTCCGCATACACCAGCTCGGTAATATCGTCCCCAGCCATCGTGACTGTGACGGAGTTGATGGTATATCCGGTATCTGCCGTCAGGGTTGCTGCATAGATGGCACCTTCCTTCGCCAGTGTTGCTGTATTACTGTTCGCACAGTGCGACAGCGTATTCCCCACCAGATAGGTCGTGTTAGAGGACGTGGATGCGTTCAGTGCAGTCTTCAGCAATTTGATATTACTGCTCTGGTCGCTTGTAAACACAGCCTCCTCCAGGATAGAGATGAGCAGGTTCTTTGCTGTCGCACTCATGCCGCCGGAGGCCGCAATCTCCGAAATATCCTCATCCAGCCGGGTCGCTATGCCACGGATAGCAGCCCCCAGGGATGTATAGGTATTCCCCAATTCATCAATCCTGGCATCAATCACCTCGGCCGCATAGTCATTATCCGAATCCGTCGAGGCGGCCACATTGGCATCAAGCCTTGCCGTCAGGACGGACACCGCATTGTCCATCGCTTCCCGGCTCTCATTCATGGCGGCTTCCGCCTCCGCGATCTGCTCACTGTAGTCTGCACACACAGCCCAGTAATCCGTATTCGACAGCTCGGTGCCAGAGGGTACAGCCTTCCTCGCGATATAACTCACACCGCTGTCGCTGTCATAGACGATGGAGAGCGCTTCATAGCCGACTGTATTTTTCCATCTCCCGCAGTGCAGCGGTATCACTCTTTTTCCAACATACTTGCTCATTCGTCAGCCTCCGTATTCCATATTCAGGATTCCGTTATCGTCAATCGTCAGGGTCAGCATTAATGTGTCCTCCGTCTCAATGACCAGGTATCCGTTATCATTTACATAGCAGTTCACGATACAGCCTGCAATCGCTGCCGCCACACTGCTATAGGAGCCTTTGGTCAGCACCTGATTCTCCAGCGCCGCCTTCTCCACGCGCAAAAGGAAAGAGAAGCAGCCGAGCGTTACCCCAGACGAGTCAGCCAGTATCACATCGACCGGAACCCGGCCAAAGGAGGCTGTCATATACTCGGTAAGCAGGATGCTGACCGTGTTGCCTGATACGGAAACGACATCCGGATCAGTATCAGAATCATATTGAAAGACATTCCCGTCCGGCCGTGTCCCGGTCACATTCACCATCAGGCCATCCGGCAGCGTTATCTGTGTGCTGTCCTGGTACAGGCTGCACAGGAGTTTCCTGCCCAGATGGTCAAACTGTTTTACATGGATGACCACAGGGACAAGGTTCTCCGTCAGGGAAAGGTCTAATTCCTGTGTAATAACCATCGCATCACTCGCCTCCTGTCATAGTTTTGATTGTATTCTCCAGTTCAGTAATCCGGTTCAGCGCACCGTTCAGGGCTTCCTGCGTGGCATACGTCTCCGCCGTCGTTTCCTGCCATTGGTTGAAGGACTCCGTTGTCAGGTATGCAGTCAGGGATTCCTTTATGGCATTCACCGCTTCTGTGGAAGCGTAGGTGTCCGGCAGGGTAAGCTGCCACTGGCTAAACGCATCACTCGTCAGATAGGATGACAGAGACTGCTGAATGGAGTTTAGCGCCGCCTGGGTCGCATAGGTGTCCGCAACCTCCTTCATCCACTGCTCATACAGGCTCCCCATCCCGTCCTGAGACTGATAGGTCGAGGAGAGTGTTTCTGCCAGTTTACCGATTGCTGTATCCGCATAGGCTTTGGCATCGGTGTCTCCCTGGGCGCTGTCCGTTTTTGTCTCATACGTATTGGCGATGGTCGTGGTGTAATCAGAGAACAAAGACTCCACCAGTTCCCTTGCCGCCTGCAGGGTCTGCTCACTCGCCATAGATACAGCGGCCGTGGACTGGCTTGCCGCCTGCGTCGCTGCCTGGGCATCCGCCATGATGCTGGAAAGAGAGCTGGAAAGGGAGCTGTTCCGGCTGCTCGCCAGGGAATTGGAAAGCGTGATACTGCTGTACCGCTCCAACAGGGAATCATAGACGGTCTCCGTCACCTTGCTGGACACCTCAATCCCCAGGCGGGAAATATACACATGGACGGTATCACACAGGGAAACGGATTCTGCCTCTGCGATATCCTCATATCCCGGGGTATCGGAGAGCTTGATAAAATCCACGGTAATATCCATATCCGGTTCGGTCTGGGAAGTAGAATTCAGATAGCTCTCCGCCGCAGAGCGCAGCTCATCTTCGGTGGGTTCCGACTCAAACTGCTCCGAAAAGTCATAGGGCACAATCTTGGCAAAAGGGGAATCCGCGTCAGACAGCTGCACAACCTTCTCCGAAAGCTCCACGACGCTACCTGTCTCCGGGTTTTTCCAATAGGGATGGATGCCTGTAATCACATTTTCGATGGACTTCTCCATAGAGAAATCGATCAGGTTTTTTCCATAGACAATCCGCACCCCGTGGTCGGCACCGCGAGAAGAGTGGAGGGTAACTGTATACCTGTCCCACTCCAGCTCCCCGCCATAGGTATCGATCATGGAGCCGTCCACACCGCCGAGGCAGCTCCGCATGGATACCGGGACGCTGATTTTGAACGCTGCCGCAGACGAGAAATCCACCTGCAGGGTAAACGGGCACTCTGTGGTCGCATTGGACAGAATCGCATTTAGCGCATCCTGTGGCCCGTCCCCGCTGCAGGGAGAAACCGTAATATAATTCAGCTGGTAGGATATGTGCCGCGCCTGCACGGTCAGTTTCCCGGACAGAGGGGTCGTCACCTTGTAAATGCGAAACGGCTGCGTCTGTGTGCTGTCAGATGACTTGGCGAGGATAATGTTGCCCTCCACCAGGTACTCCGCATGGATGCCGTCCATGGGATAGGTCATCTTCAGCTCATAGCTGCCGTTTCTTTTTTCTGTCACAAGGCAGGACTGGCAGTCAGCCAGCTTTCCAATGCCGTTGTGAGCATATTCTGTTTCTGAAGAATCATATAGACATGGAATCATAGCGTCCACCACCTCGGAGTAACCTCCACAGCTGTAATGCCTCCTTCCCATGAAAAGGTGTTCTCTCCGGAGACCAGTTCCGGGAAATCCTCTGCATAGATATCCGTATTGCAAAAGCCCGATGCATTATAAGCATTCTGGGTCTCGCAGTTTAAATCAATATAGTCCGTGATGCTGTAAACGGTCACTGTCACATCATTCACGGTCAGGGTTCCTTCGCCGCTCCCATACACCCGGATGAGCGGCTGCGCGGGAAACTGGAAGGGGTTCTTCATCACAGAGCCGGATTCCGTCAGCGTGACTGCTTTCTGCCCGGACGTGCTGAACCGCTGCGGCTTACACTGAAATTTCAGTGTCATGGATGCCGCCTGTTGGCGGGTGACGGAAAACTCCAGGGCAGAGGTACATACCGCCATCCGGTAAAAGTCCGGGTCATAGGTGTCCTGCAGCTTCTGATAGCCCACCGGGGAGAGCAGCCAGCTTTTTACTGCTGCTGTCTTTGCCGGAAGGCCACTGAAGAAGAAAGCGTCATAGGTAATCTCCACGTTCTGAAACCGTCTCTGCCCGCTCCTGGCATTCTCTGAAACGATATCCCCGTTGCGGCCGGGAACAGAGGTTGTCTCCACATCCGCAGCCGGGGAATTATAGATGCCGGGGCCGCTTAAATACAGGAGAAATTCCTTGCTGTTCCTGTCCGCAAAGGTAAGATAATTTCTGGCAAATCTGCCCCTGGCGTCAAACGCGTTTGCCATGCTTTGTCCCTCCTTTACTTGAATACGGCATTATCTTCCTCCATCATGTCATTGATTTTATCCGCAATCTTCGCCGCCAGCGCGTCATCATCCTGGACGTTATATCCGTTCACGATGACAGACAGGCCGCCCAGATTGGTTGTGTGGTTATTGGTCGTGCTGATGGCTGCACCGCTGGCCGAAGCCCCAGCCAGGGCCAGTTCCGGCATCTGGATTCCCTGCATGCTGTCCTGCATCTTTGTCACCAGGTCTTTGACTGAGCCCATGACTTCCGGCATGTTCTTCGAGATGCCCTTTGCCATCAGCTCCATAAAGTCCGGCATATAGGTATCCGCATCAGACAGCGGGCCTTTCTCCGGGACTGAAAATCCCAGATAGGACGAGATGGAACTCGCCAGGGATTTCGCCTTGTTGACCACAGAACTTGCCATTGCGGAGATGCCGTTTGCCAGCTGGGAGCAGATGTCCTTGCCCCATGTGTATGCGGAGGACACCAGTGAGCTGAACGTGGAACTCATGCTGCTCTTGATAGAGCTTAGTCCCGATGTTACGGAAGACTTCATACTGGACAGCGTGGAAGAAATCGTGGATTTCACACTGCTCCACGAACTGCTCGTGTTTGATTTGACGGAGGACCATACAGAGGAAATCGTACTTTTCACAGAGCTGGTGGTCGAGGAAATCGTGGATTTCATACTTGACCACGTGCTGCTCATCGTCGATTTGATGCTGCTCCAGGTGCTGCTTGTTGTGGATTTGATTCCGCTCCATGCAGTAGAAATGGTGCTCTTCACACCGCTGGTCGCCGTGCTGATGGTAGATTTTATACTCGTCCAGCACGTAGACAATGTGCTCTTGATGCTGTTCCAGTCAGACAGGTTCGTGCTCTTAATCGCAGACCAGCAGGTGCTGATGGTGCTTTTTACTGCGCTGGAAGTCGAGGACACTGTACTCTTTATACTGCTCCAGGTGGAGGACATCGTGGATTTGATGCCATTCCAGGCTGTGCTGGTGGTGGACTGGATGCCACTCCATGCAGTAGAAACCGTGCTCTTTACTCCGCTGACAGCTGTGGACACCGTGCTTTTCATCCCGCTCCATGCTGTTGACAGGGTCGATTTGATTCCGGACCATACGCTGGACGTCGTGCTCTTGATACCGTTCCAGGCCGTGGATACCACAGAAGCCACACCGCTCACCGCAGAAGATGCAGAACTCGTGATGCCGCTCCAGGCTGTATTTAGAGTAGAGGACACCGTACTCATGGCCGAAGATACCGTCGAGCTGATGCCGCTCCAGGCAGACTGAAAGCCCGTCGTAATGCTGTCCACCATCCCCTGGAGGGAAGTGCTCACAGCAGAGACCACATTGTTCACCGCATCCGTCAAAGCGGAATTTCCGTTGATGCCGTTTGCGATGGTGTCGACCATGTCAGAGCCCCAGGTGTCCGCATCGGCAAGAGGTCCTTCATCCGGGACACTAAAGTGGAGGAAAGAGCGAATCTTATCTGCGATACTTGTGACCGCATCGGCAACACCCTGGATTTTACTCTTGATACCGTCGATGATGTTCTGAATCATATCGGAGCCCCAGCTCTTCGCCTTACTGATAAGCCCTGTGATGACAGACACGGCAGCGTTAAAGCCATCCGAAATAGTCGTTTTGATAGAGGTCATCTTACTGCTCACCGCCGACACGATGGACGTGAATACGGAAGTGATGGCAGTCTTGATGGAGTTCATAATGCTGGACACTGTGCTTTTGATGCTGTTAAACACGTTGCTTACGGTTGTCTTCACCGAATTGACCGCAGAAGACACCGCCGATTTTATCGTGTTCCAGACGGAGCTGACGACACTGCTGATGGCGTTCATCGCAGTCGAAACCGCCGTGCTTATCGCATTCCACGCTATGCTCACCGCCGACTGGATCGCCGTCAGTATCGGGGTGATGAAGCTGACAATGGCATTCCATACCGTAGACACAGCGGTCTGAATAGCGGTCAGTGCCGTGGAAACCGCAGTCGTGATGGCATTCCAGATGCTCTCGAACGTTGTTTTTATCCCCTCCAGAATCGGAGTAATGAAGGAGACGATGGCGTTCCAGATTTCAGAAATCTTCGTTTGAATCGCTGTCAGCGCGTTGCTGATGAGAATCTGTATCGCCTGCCAGATGGTCTCAAAGAGGTACTGGAAAGCCGTCAACAGCGGCTCGATCACGGAATATATCGCATTCCATGTGTTCACGATGGTATCGTGAATGGTCGTAATGACCGTGGACACAGCCGTGCTTATCGCTGTCCATACCGTGGTAATCACAGACTGGATGGTGCCCATGACGGTCGAAACCGCAGTCGATATCGCATTCCAAACGGTCGTGAAGGTCGTCTGGATGGTGGTGAAAATGGTGGTAAAGAACGAGCTGATTGCCGTCCACACGGTCGTCGCCACGTTCTGTATTCCTGTGAGTATCCCGGAAAAGAAGCTGCTGATCCCGTTCCACACGTTCTCGAAAAAGGTCTTGATGTTCCCCCAGACGGTCTCCCAGTCTGTGCCAAACCAGCCCAAGACCGCATCTGCCAGCCCCTTTAACAGGTTCAGAGCCGTATCCAGGATGCCTGTGATGCCGTCCCAGATACCGGAGAAAATTTCTTTGACACCCGTCCACATCTGTTCCCAGTTTCCCGTAAACAAACCGATGAACACATCCAGCAACCCTATGATGACATCCAGTACAGTGCCAAGGATAGTAGAAATAAGGGAGAACGCCGCCTCGAACACCGGAGCCAGCAGGTCACAGAAACCGTTCCAGATGGCTTTCAGTACATCGGTGATACTCTGGAAATCAAAGCCCAGGGCATTCAGCCGCTCCGTGATGCCGGATGTAAACTCCTGCACCTTGGAGACGATGCCGCTCCATATCTCGGTCATCGCATTGCGGAAGTCCTCGTTGGTATTCCACAGGGTCATAAACGCCGCGACCAGTGTACCGACCACCGCTACCACTGCAAGCACGGGTCCGGCTACTGCTGCGAGAGCAGAGGAAAGGCTTGTCACAGACCCGGTACTCCCTGCCAGTTTCACACCCAGCTTTGCGATTCCTTTCGTCAGGCTCGAAATAGAGGTCATGGTGCTGCCGACGGTCGAGATAAGTTTCCCGATGATGACCAGCAGAGGACCAATGGCAGCCACGACAGCTGCAATGCGGACGATCGCCTGTTTCTGGCTGTCATCCATCGCATTCAGCTTATCTACGAACCCCTGTATTTTTTCTACGATGCTTTTGATGGCCGGGAGCAGAATCTCACCAAAAGAAATAGCCAGCCCCTCAAGAGCTGACTTTAAAATGGTGAGCTGACCGGACAGGTTATCCAGCTGTGTATCCGCCATCTGCTGGGCAGCACCGCCGCTTGCCTCGATGGATGATTGCAGGTCATCCCAGGTATCTCCTGTGTTCGCAAGAAGGGCGTTGACGGATGCCAGGTCAGTTTTATTGAAAATGGTGGAGATGATGTTGGATTTCTCTTCGGAAGTCATGCCGTCCATGCTGGCATTCAGGTCTCCCAGAATGTCGTTTAAGGAGCGCATGTTTCCCTCGGAGTCGTACACCTCCACGCCTAAGTCCTTCATGCAGGATGCCGCTGCATCGGTAGGGCTCTGCAGAGACAGGATCACGTTCCGCAGATGAGTGCCGCCTTCTGCACCCTTGATACCGTTGTTCGCCAGGATACCCAAGGCTGTGTTCAGCTCTGCCGTGCCGCCTTTGATGGATTTTGCTGTAGCACCGATGGACAGGATGCCTTCCCCCAGCTGGGCCACAGAGGTGTTGGTGGATGAGGCCGTCTTTGCCATCTGGTCGACCATATCGTCCGCTTCGCTGGTCTCCATCCCTAACGCCGACATGGCGTCTGTTACCATATCCGACGCGTCCGCCAGGTCGATACTGCCCGCCGCAGCCAGATTCAGCACGGTCGGCAGAGTATCGTAAATCTCCTGGGTGTCATATCCGGCCAGAGCGAGGTAGTTGATAGCGTCTGCGCATTCACTGGCAGAGAAGGCTGTCGTGCTGCCCATCTCTTTTGCCAGGTCAGACAGGGAGTCCATCGTATTGACCACTTCGCCATTCAAGTCAGAAGTCGCATCTGAAGTAATGCCCAGGGTCGCCTGTACCTGAGACATAGAGGATTCAAAACCGGACGCTGTCGTGACTGCCGCTGTGCCGAGCGCCGCTATCCCGGCTGTGACCGGAAGGAGCTTTTCACCGACACCAGAGATGGTATCTCCGACCGACTCCAGCTTTTTCCCGGCCTCTTCAATTTTGCAGAGCGCCGCATTGGACTCGACCGCCTGTGTTTCCAGCTTTTCCAGTTCCTGCTCGGTGGCGATGATCTCCCGCTCAAGAGCTGCATACTGTTCCTCACCGAGGTCACCGTTCTCCAGCTGCTGCTTTGCCTGTTCCTGGGCGGTCTTTAGTGCATCCAGCTTTTCTTTTGTTTCGGAGATGGCGTCCTTTAAAAGCTTCTGCTTCTGGGTCAGCAGCTCCGTGTTGGACGGGTCCAGCTTTAAGAGCTTTTCGACATCCTTTAAGGCCGACTGGGTATTTTTGATTTCCGAGTTGACCTGTTTTAATGCTGTTGACAGTTTTGTAGTATCACCGCCAATCTCAACGGTAATACCCTGGATTCGGCTTGCCATCGGACGCCACCTCCTTTCGCTTAAAAGGCATCAAAATCGGACTGCGATGCCCGGGTTGGATACGTATAGGAATCGTTGCTGCTTTCTGTGTACATGTCATTGACCAGCCCGATGGTGAGCAGTTCGAGGTCCCGGATGGAGATGCCGAGCTGCACACATCGGAGCATAAACAGCGGAGTCGTCATCTCCCGCTCACTTGGGCGAGGTTTTTTTAGACTCTACCGTGGTCTGGGTATTCAGCCCCCACAGGTCAATGAGCTGCGGGAGCACCTGATAGATGGAGAAGGTATTGAACCGTTCCAGCCATTCATCCGGGTCCTGCGGCACACCCTGCGGGTCAGCGTGCTTTGCCATGATATAGGCGATATTTTCAAACATCTCCAGTGAGAGCATATCCAGACCGGAATCCTCCTCATCGCCTTCGCTGACGCTCTTGTTCAGGGCATTCAGGTCTTTATAGATATCCCGGCCGAACTTCAGACGGTACATCCTCGGCACCGCTGCGCTGGCACGGAAGGGCACCTCCTGCCCATCAATGGAAATCATCTTTGTTACTGCCATAATCCATTCCTCCAATCAGTGTTTTCATCAGCCCTCGCCGCCATCATCTTCCGCAGTTTCCTCTTCCGTAGAAGCGGTCTCCGTAACAGCCTGCGGCTCATACACCTGGCTGTACCAGTTTGCGTACACATCGTCGAGAGTGCCGCTGGCAGTCTTGGCCTTCACATAGCCGTTCGCCAGCGCCGCAGCAGACAAAGTGAGTGTCTCGGTCTGAGGCTCCTTGCTGTCCTCGATGGTGCTGCCCTCAATCGCTGGACGGGTCGCCGTGCAGTTATACAGCACATGGCGGGTCTTCTTCACATCACCATCAAACTCAAAGAGCAGGGCAAAATGCTCCAGCTCCACATCATTGCGCTCCGCCAGCACACCGTTGGCATCCAGCTCCTCATGCATGATGTCGGTCAGGAAAGACTCCGGCACCAGGGCAATCTCCAGGTCACCCTCGTATCCGTTGTTGTTGGCCACGACATAATAGACGATGTTGTCGGCATAGAAGGGCTCCGGGTCACCGCTGGGGTCCATCGACAGACTGACAGCACCCGGGATGCGCACCGGGGTGTCATAGGTTACGCCGCCATCCTCATCAAAGGTTGCCTTTGCATAATGGCAGTTCTTCAGGCCGAACTTGACCTTATTCTTATCAGACATAGATTGTTCCTCCTTAAAGTGTCACTTCGTACAGGATTTCGTAGAGCATTTCGCTCTCAATCCAGACTTCGGTTTTCTCATAATAGAGCTCATGGGCTGTCAGTACCGCTTCTACAGCCGTCTCCAGATCCGGATTCTTGGCATCGGTGTAAATCTCCAGGTCCATGATCGGGGACTGGTAATAGACGATATTGTCCGCCCCAAAGCTGTCTTCATAGGGATACAAAAAACAGGCGAAGGGCGGCTCCACAGCCTCACCCTCCGCAAAATGATGATAGGCGAAAGGAATCTTCAACTCCGCCATCATCGCCATCACTTCTTCATGGGTCATAATGCCTCCTATCCGCCAAGGGCAGCCTCAATGAGTTTATTCAGCTCATCGATACCTGCCTGTTCCGCATCCGCGATATGCGGTTTTGCAGCAACACGGCCGCCTCCGCGTTTGGCATGGCCCTTTTCCAGCAGGTGCGCCAGCTGATACTTGGTCGGGGAGTATACAGTGTATTCCACAGCCACACTGGATTCTGAGGTTTTCTTCGTTGTCCAGCTCTTGGCATACTTCCCGGTGTCCTTGGGCGCAGTTTCCCGAATCTGGTCCTTGACCGTTTTCGCCGCTTTCTGTACAGCGGATTTCATATCATCCGTGGCAAGGTCAGCGTATTCGGTCAGACTTTCCGTAATGGTATCCGCCAGGGCATCAATTGAAATACTCTTAGCCATACTCACCGCCTCACTTTCTGGCAGGACAGCTTGATACATTTCCGCTTGAAACTCATATGGTCGACCGCCTTGATGTCATACAGCTCATCCCGGAAAGATACGCGGTAATTGGTGCTGGTGATCGCCGCTGCCTTTTCACAGTAGCGAATGCGCACCAGGTCAAATGCATTCAGTTCCATCTGATATGCCGGGTCTGATGCATGATTGGAATAGGAAAAGCGGCCGTCATCATAAATCACCACTCCGGCAGTGCTGTCTGCAGGGATATAGTCATATCTTCCTGCGACTGCGGAAGGACGATACACATCCGGCAGGAACCGATGAATGGCATCCTCCACAGAAAAAGCGTTACAGAAAGCACCGACCACACCGTCTTTTGTGAGCGGGTCTTTGAGCTTCTTTGCTGCTGTGGGCTTGACCGCGCTCTCTTTCGATGAAGTAGGAAGGGTGGAGCAATCGCGCCAGTCTGGGTGCTGCGCCAAATATTCATCCGGGTCCAACACATCCCCATCTTTACGCTTGAAGACATACTCGCCATTTGCCGGGGTGGTGGGCCAGTACATCAGCTGGTGCGGCGCATAGGAGCAGGGGTCAAAAAAGTCAATTCCCAGGTCGGCTGCAATGAACCGCGACAGCGCTGCATACTCATCCGGTGTCACATCCCGGGAAAGCGGCGTGATGATACGCACCCTGGGTGACTCCGGTGTGTGCCCGTGGGTGGTGTAGAGGCAGGACTGATAGGGATACTCCTGCTCATACTTCTTTATAAAATCAACGTCAGGATGGTCGGCATCGTGTGTCAGCATGGAACGGGATGCGACCGTCTCCTTTTTGCGCCGTCCGCCTTTCAGCACACCAGCAACGAAACCTCCCTTATCTTTAATCTCGTCCCGGCGTCCTTTGGGCAGTTTCGGATATTCTTCCGCCGTTTCTGTTGTGCGGACTGTCTGGGCCAGTCTCTCACACAGGTCATCAAAGGTTGTTACCTTATTAGACCAGGTCTTTGCCATGCGGCTGTTGCCGTAGGCGATGTGATACTCTCGGGTCATTCCAATTCCTCCAAATCTTCATTAAAATATCGAATTTTCATGTTCCGTCTTTCTGCCAGGCCAATCTCTCTGGACATCCCATCGGTCACCCGGCCGAACACCCAAATCTCCAGACAATGCTTTAGCAGCACCAAATCCATCTGCATCGCCAGCTCCCGCTCCCGCTGCTCATCTAAAAACTGAGGAAAGAGCAGATGAGGCGCGATGGGGATGGCTCCCTCATCAACAGCAAACCTGCTGTACCGTCTCGCCTTTTCCGTATTGCCGCCCACATCACCGGAGTAGGCAGAACAGATGTACACCAGCGGTCTGAATCTACTTTTTAACGCCAGATACGGTGTCGGGTCCGAGTAGCCCTCTGCGTTTTTGTAATCCATAGGCATTTGCCCCTTTCGTTTATTTGTTGAGGAATCTCTTCCTCTAAAAGGGAAGTAGCCGTCAGACCATTTTTCCGGTCTGAAAATAAAAAAATTTCCGGCCAAGACCGGAAAAATGCTGATATGGATACTTTCCTTGTGAAGGAAATGAAAAAAGTTTTGCTGAGACCGGAAAAATCCGTCACTGGCTACTTTCCTAGTAGAAAGGGCGAGACCCGATCGGAAATGGAGGTGCTGCAGATGCAGGAAGAGATGCGTGCAGATGGATATGACGAGGAGCTGCATGACGTGCTGATCGCTATCAGTGTGGTGGCGAAGAACCTCGCCAGGAAAATCGACAGGAAGGAGGATGCAACCGATGGGAAAAATGAACGAGCTGTCGCAGATACTCGATGAGATGATAGAGGCGGGGAACCGAATGGTCGATGCAGCCAATGCGCTGAAGCGCTTCTATTCTACAGAAGATACAGCTCCGGAAGAAAAGCCCAAGGCGAAAGAACCGGAGAAGCCAACCTATACCAAAGAACAGGTACGCCAGATGCTGGCAGCCAAATCTACGGCAGAGGATGGGAAGTACAGACGCCAGGTGGTCACGCTGGTGCGCAGCTACGCAAACGGCGGTTCTCTTACCGATATCGACCCGGAGAAGTATGGTGCTCTGGTAAAAGAACTGGAGGTGATCGGCGATGCCTAACACACACTCATCCCTATCACCATCATCGAGTCACCGCTGGCTTGCCTGCCCGCCTTCCGCACGGCTGTGTGCCGCTGTAGAAGGAATGACGGAGGCGGGGCCGTTTGCCAAGCAGGGTACAGATGCCCATGCATTGGCGGAGCATAAGGTGCTCATCGCCCTGGGCCGCGACTCCCCTGACCCGACAGAGAACCTCGATTACTTCGATGGCGAGATGGACTCCTGTACCGATGAGTACCGCAATTTCGTCCTAGAACAGGTCGAGGAAGCGAAGAAGAACTGCAAAGACCCGCTGGTGCTGGTCGAGCAGAAGCTGGACTTCTCCCACTGGGTGCCGGATGGTTTCGGTACAGGTGACTGCGTCATCGTAGCGGACGACACGCTGCAGGTGATCGACTTCAAGTACGGCCTCGGTATCCTGGTCGATGCAAAAGATAACTCCCAGATGCGCTGTTATGCCCTGGGTGCCCTGGATGCGTTCGACGGCATTTATGATATCCGAACCGTGCAGATGACCATCTTCCAACCGCGCAGGAACAATATCAGCACCGACTCTATGAGTAAGGAAGACCTTCTTTCCTGGGCTGATACCGTCCTGGCACCGACCGCCAAACTGGCCGCAGCCGGAGAAGGTGAGTTTAAAGCCGGGGACCACTGCCAGTTCTGTAAGGTGAAAGCCACCTGCAGAGAACGGGCCGCGTACAACTTAAAGCTCGCCGCTTACGACTTCGCACCGCCTGAGACACTGGAACCGCTGGAGATTGCGTCTATCTTAGACAAGGTTGACAACCTGGTATCCTGGGCTGGAGATGTCAAAGAGTATGCACTCCGCCAGGCGCAGTCTGGTACCGAGTACGAAGGATGGAAGGTCGTCGAAGGCAGGTCCGTCCGAAAGTACCGCGACGATGCTGCTGTCGCTGCTGCAGTTACCGCAGCTGGTTATGACCCGTATGAGCAGAAGCTCCTGGGCGTCACAGCCATGACTTCCCTGCTTGGGAAGAAGAAGTTCAATGAGATTCTGGGCAGCCTCGTTTACAAGCCGCCTGGAAAACCGACCTTAGCGCCGACGTCCGATAAGCGTCCGGCCTACAACACTGCACAAAATGATTTTATGGAGGACAATTAACATGAAAAACCCGACAAAAGTTATCACTGGAAAAGACACCTGCTGGAGTTTCGCTAACGTTTGGGAGCCGAAGAGCATGAACGGAGGCACCCCGAAGTATTCCGTTTCCCTTATCATCCCGAAGAGCGACACGGTCACCATCGGAAAGATTAAGGCTGCTATCCAGGCGGCTTACGAGGAGGGCGCATCCAAGCTCAAGGGGAGCGGTAAGTCTGTGCCGCCTCTGGCTGCCATCAAGAACCCGCTGCGGGATGGAGATGTAGACAGACCGGATGATGCTGCTTACGAAGATGCCTACTTCGTGAACGCCAACTCTCCCACAGCTCCCGGCATCATCGATGCGGACAAGAACCCCATCCTGAATCGGAGCGAGGTGTACAGCGGAGTTTACGGCAAGGCGGCCATCCATTTCTATGCCTTCAATGTGAACGGCAACCGGGGCATCGCCTGCAGTCTGGACAATCTGATGAAGATTCGTGATGGTGAGCATCTCGGCGGCAAGACCAGCGCAGAGGATGATTTCGCTACGGAAGATGATGACGACTTCCTGAACTGATGGAGGTGCGGCTATGACAGAAACAGAACATCTCATGCTTCTCGTATGCTTTTGCTGTTCCGTCGGAATCTTCACTGGTGAACTGACGTGGCTCGTGCTGACGCTGGTAGGGTATCTCCACGACAAATGGAAGAAGCGTAAATCGTAACAGGCAATCTGGGCGGCAGGGAATTATCTCTCTGCCGCTCTTTGCAGTAAGGAGAATTCTATGGAGAAAATAAAATACATTTCGCTGGATCTGGAGACATACTCGTCCGTAGACCTTGCGAAATGTGGTGTATATAAATATGCGGAATCACCTGATGCGGAGATTCTGTTATTCGGATACTCAGTGAATGGTGGAGAAGTACAGGTGGTGGATGTGGCCCGTGGAGAGAAAATCCCGGAGGAGGTACTTGCAGCCCTGTCGGATGAGTCCGTGATAAAGTGGGCCTTCAATGCCTCTTTCGAGCGGGTGTTCCTGTCTATCTGGCTGCAGAGAAATTATCCGCAGTATTTCTCATCCTATAGCATCTGCGAAGATACTGTCGGTGATTACCTGTCTCCCGTTTCCTGGCATTGCTCTATGGTCTGGTCTGCGTATATGGGTCTTCCTCTCTCACTGGAAGGCGTAGGCGCTGTGCTGAAGCTCCAGGAGCAGAAACTGCAGGAAGGTAAGAACCTGATCCGCTATTTTTCCAAGCCGTGCAAGCCGACCGGGGCCAACGGCAATCGTACACGGAACCTGCCGCAGCATGATTTGGAGAAGTGGGAATTATTCAAATCCTATAATAAACGGGATGTCGAGGTGGAGATGGCTATCCAGCAGAAACTGGCGAAGTTTCCGGTGCCGGACTTCCTGTGGGATGAATATGTCATCGACCAGGAAATCAACGACAGAGGCATTGCGCTGGATATGCAGCTTGTGGAGAACGCCATCCAGTTTGATGAGAAGAGCAAAGCCGCACTGACGGCCGCCATGCAGTATTTGACCGGGCTGGCCAATCCCAACTCGGTGGCGCAGATGAAGGGCTGGCTTTCAGAAAAAGATGTGGAAACAGAGAGCCTTGATAAGAAGGCCATCATAGAACTGTTAAAATCGGTACCGGACGATATCGCAGAGGTACTGCGGCTCCGGCAGCAGGCTGCAAAATCTTCCGTGAGGAAGTATCAGGCGATGCAGAGCACCGTGTGCGCAGATGGTCGAGCTCGGGGCATGTTCCAGTTCTACGGAGCCAACCGCAGCGGCCGCTGGGCAGGACGGCACATTCAGTTGCAGAATTTACCCCAGAACCATATGTCTGACCTTGCAGAAGCCCGTGCGCTCGTGAAGTCCGGCGACTACGCAGTCATGGATATGCTTTACGAAGATATCCCGGATACCTTATCCCAGCTGATTCGCACCGCTTTCGTGCCCAGACCCGGGTACAAGTTCATCGTCTCCGATTTCAGTGCCATCGAAGCCCGTGTCCTTGCGTTTCTGGCCGGGGAGCAATGGCGGCTGGATGTCTTTAAAGAGGGGAAGGACATTTACTGCGCCAGCGCATCTGCCATGTTCCACGTCCCGGTCGAGAAGCATGGCATCAATGGCCACCTGCGGCAGAAGGGTAAGATTGCTGAACTGGCGCTCGGCTATGGCGGGAGCACAGGCGCTTTGATATCTATGGGCGCTCTTGATATGGGTCTGTCTGAAGATGAGCTGCCGGAGCTGGTTTCCATGTGGCGGGCGTCGAATCCAAAGATTGTGCGTTTCTGGTGGGATGTGGACCGGGCAGTGAAAACAGCAATCAAGCAGAAAACGACGGTAGAGACACACGGGATTCCGATCAGCTGGCAGAGCGGGATGCTGTTTATCACGCTGCCGTCCGGCCGCAAACTGACCTATGTCAAACCTCGTATCGGAGAGAACCGTTTCGGTGGGGAGTCCGTCACCTATGAGGGCATCGGCAACACAAAGAAGTGGGAACGCATCGAGAGCTATGGTCCCAAGTTTGTCGAGAACATCACCCAGGCAATCAGCCGGGACATTCTGATGAACGCCATGAAAACGCTCCGGTACTGCTTCATCGTAGGCCACGTACACGATGAGCTTATCATCGAGTGCAGTCCCGGTGTGGACCTGAATGTAATCTGTGAGCAGATGGGCAGAACCCCATCCTGGCTGCCGGGTATCAACCTCCGTGCCGATGGGTATGAGTGTGAATTCTATAAGAAGGATTAAAAAAAGGAGCCGACCCCAATTGGCCGACTCCTTCCCCGTTTTTTACGTGTCCTGTATGAGAGCTCTGTAAATCATGATAGCCATATAGCGCTTCATGGCGTCATATTTTTCCTTGTTATCAATGCTCAGCAAAGCCTCATAGGTTTCCTGACTTTCCATGAAAGATGCCATCAAAGTATCATCATAGGTTTTTGGAAATGCACTATTGACGAACATCTGCTCACCATCCTGCCGTGCAGATTTTTTTAGCTTCGGATTTGCTATTAGCTTCTCCCACAGATTACGCATAATAACACGGTCAGCTTCAGTAAAGTCTCCCTTGAGTGCTTCATTAATCAATTCCAACACTTCATCGAAAGGTTTTTTCGAATCAGGCGAGGCAGCGGCACTCTTGGGCTTTACTGGTTCATAGACACCACCAACATTTTTATCCAAGGATATACTTCCGGAGTATGTATGCTGAAGCTTATAATACTCCAGTTGTACCTTGTTTCCGAGATGCCAGGTCTCCGATTTATCATACGGAAGCAAATGAATCAAATAACTGCAGAAAATGTATTCCTTGTGTAGGTCCTCATCAAACAGACGGATAATTTGCGTGATATAATTATACCAGTTAACAAAAGAACGTACCTTTCTGCGAAAATTATAACGCGTATCGGGGTCCTTATCATTATAATCATCCTGTACATGTTTAAGTGCATTAGATATCTTTGCCTGAATCGCGCCTGCCTTTTTATTGTTCTCCGGGTCAATATAAATTTTAGAAACCTTTTCGATATCTTCTTCACCATAAATGCGGAACTCTCGAAGTTCTTTTTGGGTTTTATAGATCAGGTCAATATTGATTTCCTGATCTAATTTCGTATCTGTATAAAACTTCTGGAAGTCCGCCTGGACATCTTCGGCCTTATTCACGAAATCGATAACAAAAGTATCTGTCTTATCTGGATGCGTCCGGTTAAGACGACTGATGGTTTGGACTGTTTTTACATCCCGCAATTTTTTGTCTATTATCATTGTATGGAGTAGTGGTTCATCAAATCCGGTTTGGTACTTTTCAGCTACAACCAAAATGCTGCCTTCCTTATGAAACACGACTTTTGTCTGGCTCTCAGTAACACGATTTCCCGCGCGGTCAGTATTCATGCTACTTTCTGTATATTCGGTTCCGGTAGGATCATCAGGGTCCTTTAAAGAACCAGAGAAGGCAATCATAACATGGATATTTTCATAGTGATTCATTACGATATATTTCTTAATCTCATTAAAATATCGTACCGCCGCCAAACGTGACTCGGTTACAACCATCATTTTCCCTTGGCCTTTTATAGACTTAGAAGTCACATCTTTAAAGGTCTCTACAGCGATTTGGGCTTTTTGCTGGATATTGTAGGGGTGCTCTACAGCAAACCTGCGCATCGCTTTAGTGGCTCTGGAGGCGGGGACTTCTTCTTCCTCAGCCTCTTGCGTTTTTACCAGTTTAAAGCAGGTCTTGTAGGTAGTATAATTGAGAAGAACGTCCATAATAAACCCTTCTTCGATTGCCTGCCGCATGCTATAAATATGGAAGGGTACAAAGTCGCCGTCGGGCTGTTCATCACCGAAAATTTCTAATGTTTTTTCCGTGGGGGTAGCAGTAAAAGCGAAGAAGCTCAAATTGCTGTGCTTTCCAGCGCTGACCAATTCCTGAAGGAATTTATCGTGCTTCAGGTCAATATCTGCCTCCTCCTTGCCTTCACGCTCTGCGTATTCCTTTAGAGCATCTGTTGTGTCAGCCAGGGCCATCTTTAGTTTCATAGCGCTCTGGCCAGTCTGACTGCTGTGAGCTTCATCCACTATAATGGCAAAGTGCTTTCCTGTGGTATCGCCGACCAAATCATAGATAACCGGAAATTTCTGCTGCGTGGTAACGATAATCCGTTTTCCATCGTTAATCGCCTGAAGCAAATCTCTGGAATTTTTCTTATCATTTATAAGTTCAACAGTTCCTAGTGTATGGTCAAAGCTGTCAATCGTATTCTGTAGCTGTGAATCCAATATACGTCGGTCTGTAACGATGACCACAGAATTATAAACCGGGTTGTTTTGGCTGTCATGTAAGCTTGCTAATCTATAAGCTACCCATGCGATACTATTAGACTTGCCGGAGCCAGCGCTGTGCTGAACCAAAAAGCTACGCCCAGTACCGCTCTCTCTAACTTCACCTATTAATTTACGAACCACATGGAGCTGATGGTATCTTGGAAAGATGATTTTTTTAACGAGCTTCTTGGTACCGTCGTCCTGTTCCACTTTTTCCTCTTGATAACTAACGAACTTTTGAAGAATATCCATTAAGCTGTCTTTTTGCAGGACATCTCTCCATAGATACTCTGTTACATACCCGCCATCAGTTCTCGTGGGGTTTCCATATCCGCCATCCCGCCCTGGTCCATTACTTCCTTGATTGAAGGGAAAGAAGTAGGTCTTCATACCGTCGAGCTTTGTTGTCATGGCAGCTTGATAAAGGTCAACAGCGAAAAATGTCAAAATACGATGATTGAAACGGAATGCTGGCTCCTTGGCACTCCGGTCATACATCCATTGCTTTTTTGCATCTTCAATCGTCTGACCACGAAACTGATTCTTAAGCTCGATTGCAACAAGCGGAATGCCATTAACAGCGAGCATCATATCAACGCTATTGTTATTCTCAGTGCTATAGTGCCACTGCCGGATACACTGACAAATATTCTGCTCATATCTGGTCTGTGACAGTTGGTTCAAAGACGATTCCGGCATGAAGTAGCAAACATGAAATTCCTGCCCACGGTATTTAAAGCCATGTCGTAAGACATTAACGAGGCCATATGTTTGTACAGCATCTTCAAATGCTCGATAAAACTTCTCCTTTGGATTGCTGTTGCATTTTTTCTCAAACTGCATCCAGGTGAGCCGCTGCGTTGTTTGAATGAAGGAAATCAGCGTGTCGAGGTCCAGCGCCTTTCCAAAACTATCATGGCTGCGGTAACCAGCATCCGTTGCTTTTTGCCAGCCTCCTTCTTCTGAAATTAAGAATTCCTCAATGTCAGATTCAAACTGCTTTTCAGTATCGGCCACTTAGCATACCTCCTTTTTTCCTGTAACATATTCGTAAATCAATGACTTCTTATAGGCTTCCAGCTCAGTGATGAGCTTTTCCTTCTTGGTGATAATATCATCAATCTGTATGCATTTTTCATCGAGATAGTCTGCAATTTCTCTTTGTTCCTCGATAGGAGGAACAGCAATCATGAAATTCAAAAATTTATCCGCCTGCAGTCTCCAGCGGCCCATGGTGCTTACACCTTGTCCTAATCCGTAAAAAATACGGTTAGTGTAACACATCTGCATCATATAGAGATAATAACGGTCACAATATGCATCCTTATCATTCAGGACAAAAACTCTATAATCTGGACTTGTAACACCGCTATATTTAGAAATATCAACCCAGCCAGTCAGCAAATCCATGTGGTTCATTGCGAAATCACCTGGTTCGACTAACTGATAATTACTATAATTCTGAGCCAATTGCCCCTCATTTTTACTTAAATCCTTCGGAATAATTCCTCGTTGTGTAATTGAAAGAACGGTATATCCCTCTTTTCCGGCAATCTCCTTTTTTATGTGAAAAACATATTTGAGTCGTCTCATTTTCCATTCTGATGGAATATTACCAAACCAAATACTGCCACTGTCTTTAGTTATTCTATTATCATCTACTCCTTTGGTGATTGCTTGCATAATAATTGACTGTTTTAACTGCTTATATTCTTCAATGGATAATCTCATCTTCCGAAGAATATAATCAATTTCAGCGCATTTCACGTCGAGAACCGATACAATCGATTCCTGAACATTTTTAGGAGGAATAATAACTGTCGTATCCATAAGAATTTTTCTTGAAATACTGTATAGTTTAACTCCAGAAACTCTTGAACGTATTTGGCTTCTCCACGAATCAGTTAAAAACAGATAAGCAAGATATTTATTATTTTTTTCTGTCCTTGCTTGTAAAATAATTGTATGATAGCCAGCAAATAACAGGCCATCAGTATCAACATAAGCACAATTCCCACAACCTGTCAAATCCTCAGAAGTATCTGCAAAAATAAAATCTCCAAAATGGACAAGAGATGTTTGGTTTGTTTGCAAATAATCAGGACTTACATATCTAAGAAGATCTGGTGTAATACTCACTCCTGTATTAAACTTAGCATGAATCTGTCCATATGAAATAACTGAAACACCAGATGTTGTAAGGTTTTCTTTTGTTATGGGGAGCCCCTTACCGCAGGAAAACAGTGCCTTTAACCTTGCTACATTCCAACTATCTGGTATCGTGTCAATCCAATTCACTTCACTCTTTTTCATCTGCTATTTTGACTCATCCTTCCTTATGAAATAAGGCGTTTACAGCACCTGTGATTTCTTCTTCTAACACGTTTATTCGTTTTACAATCTCCTCGGATGACTCAGGAGCTTGATAGCTATAAAAATAACTTGCCATAGGTATTTCATATCCTATTTTCGTTTTTTGCCGATCAATCCAGGCATCCGGGACATAAGGCAGAACCTCATGTCTGAAATAATCATCCGTGTTTACAGTTAGTGGTACATTTTCGGTATCTCTTAATTTACTATCCGCTTGAACGCATCCTTTTTTCAAAATAGGATTATGCTCAGCATCTCTGAGCGGCCGTTCGATTGTTATCTTTTTATATCCAAAATCCGTGGACTCTTTCACAATGCATCTACAAATTCTGTCCTCTGTTCCAAATGTTCCGTTCTTGTATGCCCTATATGCTTCAACTATCGTTGCTCGGCACTCATCTGAAATATCTACACGCTTATTGCCAATAGCCTTCCTTCGTGTGACATAGCAAGCAGAGGCATTGATAAGGAGCACCTTTCCTGGATTCCGTTGTGGTTTGGTTTTATCGATAATCCAAACATAGGTGGGAATTCCAGTATTGTAGAAACTGTCAGTGGGGAGTTGAACAATCGCATCCAGCCAATCATGCTCCAATATGTATCTCCTAATTTCGCTAGGGCCAGAGCCAGCATCGCCATTAAATAGAGAAGAGCCATTTTGAATAATAGCCATTTTCCCGGTGTCAGCTTTGAGCTTGGAAATGCCATTCAAAAGGAAGAGCATCTGCCCATCGCTTTTTTGCGGAAGGCCTGGGGCAAAGCGACCTGCCTCCCCCAGTTTATTTTCCTTCTCTACAGAAGCGGCCTCACGTTTCCAGTCTATTCCAAAAGGCGGGTTGCTGATAACAAAGTCAAATTTATATCCGGTAAACTGATCATCAGACAGGGTATCGCCAAATTTCATGTTATCTGGGTCTCCGCCACGAATCAGCATATCTGCTTCAGCTATTCCCATAGTAAAAGGATTAATTTCCTGACCAAATTTCTGAACATCTGCTCCGCGGAATTTATCTGTAATGCGTTCCTCCATACAGGTGAGCATCTGGCTAGTCCCCATTGCCATATCATATACAGTGCAGTGAACACCATCTTCGTCTTCAGCAAGTTCCGCGTTAACGAGAAGCAGGTCACACATAAGATAAATAATGTCTCTACTGGTGAAGTGTGAACCGGCCTCCTCATCATAAGATTCTGAAAAACGCCGCACCAAATTTTCAAATATATAGCCCATGTCAACAGTTGAAATGCGGCTTGGGCTCATATCAAGGTCTTCACCACTGAAATCAACAATAACCTGATATAAAACCTTTGCTTCTTTCATGCGGTCAATCTGAGCAAAAAAGTTCATACGGTTCAGAATATCGAGAACATTGTCAGAAAAACCGTGAAGATAATCATCAAAGTTATCATCGATGTTTTCGGGGTCAGCTTTTAATGTATCAAAAGTAAATTTGCTAACATTATAAAATTGATAACCAGAGGCTCTTTTTAGAAAACTCGCTTTGAGCTGTCCCATGGTCTTATACTTTTCATTTGTTTCAATCACAGCTTGATGGGTAGAAAGCAGGCAGTCATTAAAACGCTTGATAACACACATAGGCAGAATAACCAAACCATATTCATGCGGCTTAAATGCACCAAACAGTGAGTTTGCAGCATTCCATATTAGATTCGCATTCTCTTGAGCTCTTCTTCCTATATCATCTTTGTCAAACATTGTCTTCCTCCTCAATTTGGTTCAATAAATTGTCGATATTCTCCATAACACTATCCAGTGGAATTCCCTCCCACGCCCCTGGTCCTTCAGTTCTACCAGAGTAGAGGATTCTGGCGCGAAGAGCGTTCTTCGATAGAGGTCTCCGTTCTTTCAATTTCTTATCGAGCTTTTCTAATTTGTTATATAACTCTGGCGTTATTTCGTGCCGCCGTCGATAGTAAACAAGAATATTTCTCCAATAGGACTCTATGTATTGGTAGGGGATACCATAAATGTCCATCTGCCTACCTGTAATCATGTCGTGCCATTCCCATAATTCTTCAGGTCCAAAATCTGGAGAAAGAATATACATCAGCCTGTTGCGTAGCTGATAAGCCTCATCGAGGGTAGGGTGCTGAGCAAATAAGCTCCTGACATCCTGCTGGAGATAATCCGACACCTTATTAGGATCACCAAGAATGCTCCTCTTTAAATGCGTACCGACCTGTTTTGCATCGGAACGAAAAAAAGATTCAAACAGATGCTTAACCATCTCCAATAAGTCATCTGTAGTTATCATAATCTCAGCATCTGGCAATTCTCCGGTAACAGTATCAATAACAATCTGGTTAAAACACACGACTACTGTTTGAATCGCGGTTTTATCGAGGTTGTTTAGAACCATTTGAATTGCTGATGATGAAATTTCCGGGATTACGTCTATTATTGGGATAGACGTATTTGCAGCATCAACAACCAGTATGTAATTCTTGCGTTCCCACTCAAAAGAAATCAAGCCGAGGCATGTCGGAGTTACAAACTGCTCACGCAAAGCATCTTTTGCAGTAATCCACGCATTCAATATTTGGCCGACTGCTTGTTTAGAGACAGTGGCACCAACTTTTCCAGAGGTTTTGTCATACGAGTAGAACATGGCTCTCTGTACAATGCGTTCCTCCAGCCTTTTTGTTATATGGCGATTCTTGTCTGCAAAATCCTTCGGCTCCTGATATACACAAGAGCATTCAGGATTCACGCATATGTATTTATAGAACTTATATGTCAAAGTGATGTATCGCGTAGGCTCGTCCTCACCGGAGGTATAGTCCAGATATTGTTTGGAAAATAGCCCATGATTTTTCATCGGTTGTCCGCATTCAGGACATACTGGAACAGTTCTGTCCGGTCTTTGAGCAATAATGTTGTACTCAGTTCCACCTACAGCGTGCAATTCATCCTGATCAAGCTGTCTGTCAAGTTCTTCGTCTATGTGCTTCAATCTGCGGGGAGCCGACACAACATTCACCACCTTCCATACGGAATTTATAATACCACAGGTTCTCCTAAAAACCAACTACCTGCTTTACGTTTTTACAATGATTTTATTTTAGCTCTAAATTACCAACCACTTGCTTTACGTTTCAAGTTGTGTGTCACATTTACAAAATCTTTGCTTTGTGCTTTAATATACCATGTCAGGGGAACCCCTGGCAAGAAAAATGTTGCGCCCAGCTGAAAAGGGCAGAAAGGAACCAAATGGAGTTTAGACCGATTAAGGATGCGAAGGATCACCGAGTGGGTGACCTGAGTGATGACAACAAGGTCTTTGTCATCGTCAGAAAAGAATGTAGGACCACCATCACAGCAACAGCTGCCGGAGTGTTCGAGGTAAAGACAGAGCTAACGGCAGCGTAAATCACTCACAATTCAACATAAACCGCCTGAACGCTTTGACGGCCGTGCGGAACTTCAAGCCACCACTAAAAAGGTAGCGACGAGTTCTCCGTGGCCGTCATTTTTTTGTAAGTAAGGCCAATGTCAAAAGGAGAAGAAAATTATGGTCAAACGCGGAGAAATTTATTACTACGACAACGGAGCCATCGATGATGGCAATATCCAGAGCGGGGCTCGTCCCGTGGTTATCATGAGCAATGATAAGGCCAATGCCTTTTCACCGATTATCACGGTGGTGCCACTGACAGCAAAGTTCTGGAAGAAGCGAAACCTGCCCACCCATGTGCCCATCTACCGAAACAGAGACAACGGGCTGAGCAGAAACAGTCTTGCACTCGCGGAGCAGGTCACTTCAATCAACAAGTCCGACCTTGGCGACTACAAGGGCTGCGTGGACGAAGATACATTGCTGGCAATCGGCCATGCCCTGGACATCCAGCTGGGGCTTGCTGAAAACTAAGCACTCATGTGGCACTGATGCCTGATCACCATTGGTGCTGCTTGTCCGGGGTAAGACATTAAACTGCCCCTCCAGAGCGGGAGCGCCTTTGGCCGAGGCACACTTGTAGCTCTTGTGACGGAGACACATATACCCAGTCAGTTTTGACAAGTGAGCTGACCAGAACCAATACGGAGGTACTCCAGATGGTGATGGTCAAATCTGAATTAAATATCGACTACTTTGCCGGATTGCCTCCGATGCCAAACGGAGGTAAATCACATGGCAAAGAAAGTCAAAGAAGTACGCGCATACACTGGCATTCCCTTTAAAGCAGAGGAGTATCCTGCACCGATGATTGTAGATGATGAGTTCATCTCGCTGAATAATGTATCCAGCGCTGATGTCCGGGTCTGGAATATGGCCGGAATCTGCTTTAAGGTTGTGTTCTATCCTGTCAAAGAAAACAAACTGAAGATTGCGATGCAAGAGTACTACCACCAGTTGAACGAGCTGCTGGATGAGAAACTGGGGCCAAACCGCAGCTCACGCTGCCTTATCCCGCAGGAGGACGGCACCTACCAAGTTTGCCCCAAGAAGCGTGGGGATAACCGTTGCGCCTGCAAAGATTGTCCTGACCGGGGAAAGCTTGAGCGTGAGGACAAAGCACCTACGTCCTATGAGTCGCTCGTTGATGAGTTCGGTCAGGAGGTGGCTCCGACTGTGCCGTCTGCCGAGGACGTGGCTCTGGAAGGTATGCTGTTGCAGGACCTTCTCCAGGAGCTGCACAAAATCAATCCGGTGGCCGAGCAGATTGTCACCCTGCTTTACAGCGGGGAGAAGAAAGCTGAAATCTTCAAAAAGCTCGGCATCAAAAAGAGCAGAGGATATGAGGCAATCGGACAAGCCGAGGATTTGGTGAAGAAGATTCTCTTCGAATAATAAAAAGGCCCTCTGGGGGAGTAATATCCTCCGGAGGGCTTTGCCTGTCAATCAACTACAACCTCATTCGCCTTGGTGATGATAAGACGGCCCTCCTGGCACTCAACATTTATCTGCTCGCCAATATCAAAGTCCAGCGCCTCCAGCCATTTCCCTTGCATGTGAATCACGGGGACGCTGGGCCTATTATATCCACCATTACCATAATATACAGTCAATGTTCTGTTTTCCTTCATGTATCTCCTTCTTTCTTTGAACCGACCACATCTGATTTCCCAAATCGGTCATTAATATAGCACTCATGTGAGCAATACTTCCGATGGTCATTTCCATAGGCAGTAAAGGTCTTGTGGCAATATGCGCATGTGAAATCATAGAACGAGTACGGTTTCTTTTTTACTAGCTCCGGGTGAGCGTTCCACCATTTCGTGCGGCACTGGTCGCTACAGAACAATCTCTTTCTTTTTCCCGGGGTCTGCACAATCGCAACGCCACACTCTTTGCAGAGAGGGCTTATGGTAATTTTATTCCTCCGGCAGTAGGACTTTACAGTCTCCATGGACACGCCTAAACTCTCAGCTATCTTCCTATAGCTGCTTCCATTTCTGCGCATCGTCGTTACTTCTTCACGTTCTTCTATGGTCATAAAAGTCACCTCCATGTTCCACATATTCGCTCTGAAACAGAGAAATATCAACGACCAGGATGGACAAATATGACTTCGAAATATTGTGAATCCTAAACGAATCTGCAATGGGTGCACGCCCCAAAAAGCTCAATGTATCATTAAAATGTGGTGTCACGTTGCAAATTACACACAATGGAAAAACTGCTGTAAGGCGTTCAATTATCGGGTTCTTTCCTATTAAAAAGGCGTTTTACAGCCCGTTTTGTCCGCATTCTCGCCAATGGGCCATTGAATTCATGGGGCTAGAACAATTTAATGATTGACCGAGCACGTTTGGACGTTATCGTTAAATGGTGGTCTTTACACAGACAATTTAATGATTGACCGAGCACGTTTGGACGTTGCTTCCGGACGTTGGTTATTAAACAGATACTACATAAACGAATGACCATGCACGTTTGGACGTTCATGGCGCAGACCAGCATAAACTGGCTGGGGTAGACCACCGTCCCCGCCACCCGGGAGATTTGCACCTTTCCGTCCTCCAGGGGCTGGCGGAGCACCTCCAGGGCGTCCCGGCTGAACTCCGGCAGCTCGTCCAGAAAGAGGACACCCCACAGACGTCGTGGTAAATACAATTTCGCTATTCATATTGGCCATTGTAATAGCGCATCACATGGGGTATCCCCGGTGTCGCACGCTCCGCACCCCGGTAATCCCCCCATTTATCCCCTTTCACCCCGTTCCTTTAAGTAGCGCACTTAGAGAGCGGCGCTCTAGTTGCTCCCTTTAAGAACGGCATATGCTGAATCTAATTATGGATTTAGAGTAATTGTTTCACTGACATAGTTGTCGACTGCCCAGTCATCGTTGTCATATATATTGAGTTCGAATTCGATTTCATCAACCTCTGTAATTCCGTTGTCTTCTAAGTCTTCACTATACCAGTACATAGAGCTAAATGCACACGTCCCGGCTGCGACAGTATCTGCATAGTAGGGATCAACCATGTAGCCGTTTACAGAAGCATTATCCACGCTGTACATGACTTTAGAATCTGTTTTATTCACCAAGTACAGATTGACAGCATATCCCCAAACATCATTGTATTCACATCCAGTCACAATCACGGTCACATACTCATTGTCAACAAGAACGATGTCTGTATCCAGATTCTCTCGCTCGAAGGTAGTGGCATTTTCCTCACCATATGGATAAACGTGAACCGTCACATTTGCTACGTCATCCGCTGTCCAATCATCGTTATCATATACGCTGAATGTCAGTTCAATATCCGTAAACACTGTAATTCCGTTTTCTTCGAGCGTATCCGAATTATAAAAACTAATCTCTTCATTGGATTTTTTCCCCGCTGTTACTTCAGATGCAAAGTAGGGGTCACACTTGACTCCATTGATAGAAGCATCATCAACAGAGAACATATAGGTCTTATCAGAAGATTTATTTTCCAAGAGGGCAGTGAGTGTGTATCCCCATATGTTGTCAGCATCTATCCCGGTGATTGTGATGGCACATTCTTCATTATCAACCACCACTAGTTCTTCAAAACTGGTCTCAGTCTCTTGGGTATCACTCTCAATGGATTCGTCCTCTTCGGTCTCAATTCCTTCGGTCTCTGTATCTAGGGTCTCGGTCTCATCATCTGTGACATCTTCGATCAGAGCTTCATCATCATTGTCATCGGTGTTTTCAACAACGGTTTCATCTTCGTCACTATTGCTTTCCTCTACCACTGTGCTGCTGGATTCCCCCTCAGTATTGGAAGTGGTAGTATTACCATCTCCACAAGCAGCAAGGCTCATCAGTAATAAGGACGAAAGAAACAGTGCCATTACTTTTTTCATTTTAATTTCTCCTTTCATCGATTATTCGTCGAGTACAAAGTGTTATAGCCGCCCCAATTTGACCGAAAAACGCCGGTCTAAACTGTCCGACAGCCGAGGTAATTTGTCCTGGCTGCCGGGCTTTTTTGTCCC
>JAJQHY010000099.1 GCA_021199495.1 Lachnospiraceae bacterium
TAGCTGTTCGCCATATGCAATGGCCTGCGGACAGCGCCTGTTCCTTCGTCGTAATCGGTTCCGGTATGTATGGCCTGTGTGGAAAAGTCGTACTCCCTGAATTTATTCTCTTTCTTTGACACTTTGGAGACCTCCTGATTCGGAAAAATAACGTTATGCTCTGTCCGTCACGAAACGGATGAATTCCTCCGTCTCCTCCTGTGTAGCACTCCCAATGCCATTATCTGAAAAATATCACTGGTGTGGCGGATGCGAGTCTAAACTGCGCCCCCTGCCTCCTGCTGTTGTCTGGCCAGCGCCAGCCCTTTACGGACAAAACCGCCGGAAAAGGCTTTGCGAATCTGCCAGGCGTAACGGTTTTCCCCGTCGATGAATTTAGCTTCCTCAAAGTCCAGCACCTGCTGCACTTCGGCAGGATAATAGCAATAAAACTCCCGCATCAGGGTGATGACATTACGGGCAGCATGGGCAACCGAATAAGCACGGCCATCCGGCAGCATCAGATTCACTGTTTTCAGGTCATAGTGGGCAGCATTTTTAAAATTCTGAACCGCCTGCACCTGGTCCCGGTCATTGAAGGGCTGGTCGGGCGTGGCGGCCAGCCAGCATAACAGCAGCTGAGCAAAGGATACATCCCGTTCATCAATACCGGCAGATGTCAGCGGATTCAAGTCAAACATCCGCAGCTCAATGTGGTTGACGCCCCCGGATTCCAGTGCACCCAGCCGGTTGGGTCCGGCAGGCTTGAGCCGGACAGGATAATACAGCTCTGAAGGAGCCTTAAGCCAGCCCCTGCGCACATAGTCCCGGATGCTCTCCACATAGGCAGGCAGACTGCTGTAGTCAAATATCGGAGCAAAGGCGTTCCAATACCCCAGCTCACTGCACCGCACAGACGCCAGGCCCTGGAACACATCCCCGTCAAACCGTTCTTTTTCCACATAAGAGCTGTCCAGCAAGGGACTGGCTGCGGTAATGGCCGTCAAAATCCATCCATAGGCCGCGACCCTCTTTGCCAGTGTCAGATAGAGGGTATTCTGATAGTCGATATAGCTGGACTGTCCGCTGCGCTGAAAATCCTGACGCAGCAGCTCCTCACGAAAGGAATAGTTGACATGGATACCCGACAGAGTCATCTTATACCGGCCATACCGCTTGGAAAGGTAATTCCGGTATATTGTCTTACCTGACTGCGCACCCTCAAACTGAGCCACCGGAATATCCTGCTCGTTGCGGATATAGGGCGGATTGGAGAACGGCCACAGATATTCTCTGGGAGTCATCTTTGCCAGGGTTTTCTGAATCGTCCGGGTATGCCGCTCCAGCTCCGCTACCACAGCGTGGGCGCTGGGCTGGACGGATGTATTGATCTCCGTCTGGTTTTCACAGAAATCCCTGACAATGTTTGGATTATCCATAAATGGATGCGGCGTGTGGGACAGAAAACCCGCCTCGTCCGTCCGCAGGCTCTCTTTTTCCAGGCCAAAGCTGCCGGAAAGCAGCAGTTTCGCCAGTTCCGGCGAATCAATCTGTAACATCTCATTACCTCCTCATAACAACTCACGACTCGTTTTAACTGCTCCGATTCCTGTCCTGTCGCTCCCGGGGGCAAACCGCTCTATCCAAAAGAATCCATCGCCTGCTTCAGATCATCAATCAGATCCTCTTTTGTTTCGATGCCCACGGACATACGCAGCACACAGTCTGTAATACCGTTTTTTCGCTGTACCTCCACCGGCACATCGGCATGCGTCTGTGTCGTGGGATAGGTCAGCAGCGTTTCCACTCCTCCCCTGTTTTGCGGCTTATGCAGAGGCAAGATAGCGTTTCATCGCCTCAATGTATTTTTCTCCTGTCTGGCTTAATGCCAGATTTTTCCGGGTAATATAACCGATTTCCATAGTGCTTTCCGAATTCGTTCCATCATCCTGAAAGGGAACCGCCACATAGTCCGGCCCGTTCAGCTCTTCACAGATGATACCGGAGCAAAGCGTGTACCCGTTCAGGCCTACCATCAGGTTCAGCATGGTAGCCCTGTCATTTGCAACAATGACCTGAGCATACTCACTGGTGGAAAGAATTTCCTCAGCATCATAGAAGGAACTGTTATCCCCCTGATCAAAGGCCAGACAGGGATAATGCGCCAGCTGCTCGAAGCATATGGACGTCTCACCTGCCAGAGGATGACCCCGCCACATGTACACATAAGCGCGGCAATCCACCAGATGATGAAATTCCAGATGGGCGTTGTGAAACAGCTTCTCCATTGCCTTACGGTTAAAATCACTCAGATACAGCACACCGATCTCGCTTTTCATGGTGCTGACGTCGTTTATGACTTCCCGCGTCTTTGTTTCCTTGATAGCGAATTCATATTTGGACACATCATATTCCTGTGCCATGTCTACGAACGCTTTCACTGCAAAGGAATAGTGCTGCGTAGAGACGCTGAATTTCTTCTTATAGGAGCCGCCCTTCCCATACTTCTTCATCAGACTTTCGTACTGACGATAAATCTCTTTCGCATAGTGCAGAAACTCCACACCGTCATTGGTCAGCGTGACCCCTTTCCCACTACGATAAAGCAGTGTGACCCCAAGCTCTTTTTCAAGTTCTTTGACCGCCTTGGTCAGGGACGGCTGAGAAACATAAAGCTGCTCCGCCGCCTTATTCATTGAGCCTGTTTCCGCGATCATAATAACATACGACAGTTGAATTAACGTCATCCTGACTGCTCCCCCTTTTTCCGTCTCAGACCGGCAGATATTCGGAACATATTTTATACCGATATATCAAGCTCTGATCGCCCTCACTCATCCCTGTGGCAAAGGATATAGCCCGCCTGCTCCCAAAGCTCCTCGACTGAATCCGCGCGCAGGATAAACACATGACTGCCCATACCGCCGGAAAGAGAAGGCGGCGGGGTGTTTTCCAGAAGAATTTTACCGGAATAACGCCCGCGAATCTCTTCAGCAGAGTGAAGATAATTGTTCTGTCCGCTTCTGGCAAAATGCGTTACATAGGATTGAAAACGATAATCCGCGAATGAACGGTTCTCATCAAAAACCAGGCTCTCCGCCCAGATCTGATACACGTCCACGTTGTAGGCAAAATTCATCTTGTCCGGAATATAGCCGCCGGGAGCGCGGATGTTTACTTCCAGCCCCACGATATCCCCTTTCTTCCCCAGGCTGTCTTTATCGGTGTCCAGACGAAAGAACTCAAAATGGAAAAAGCGGTTCCGCAGGCCGAAGGCCTGCACAACCCGTGTTCCGATCCCGTATAAATCTCTTTCCTGAATATTCTGGGTATAGCTGACATTCTCCCCGTTCCCCTGCAGCATATCCAACGGCGTCACTGCCATCACCTGTCCGGCGCAGAACAGAATATTACTCTGACTGTCGGTGATCCCGTCGAAGGTCTCGACATGCCCGGGAACAAATTCTTCCATAATATAAGCCTGCGCGGGCCTCTCGGAAAAGAACGCGTTCAGCTCCTCATCGGAGTGCAGCTTCCAGGTGTTTGCCGCACCCACGCCATTGTCTGGTTTGACGATCACGGGATAGCCGACCTGTGCCGCAAACTCTCTGCAGACAATTGGATCCTCTGCCATTATATAACGCGCCGTTTTTACGCCCGCTCTGGCATAACCGGCCTTCATGCGTGATTTGAACTTCACATTCTCCAGCTTGGCGCTGTCAAAGCCGCTAAGAATATGAAAGTCCGTGCGTAACCGCGCCTCCAGCTCCAACCAGTACTCATTCTGGCTCTCGATGTAGTCAATACGTCCATATTTGAAAATATAAAATGCCACTGCGCGGTACACATCCTCGTACCGCTCCAGACTGGGCAGATAATAATACTCCGTCATAGAGCTTCTGCATTCGTCGCTCAGTTCGGAATAAGGACAGTCTCCAATTCCGAGTACCTGCACGCCCAAACGTTGCAGTCGATCACAGAAATGATAAAAATGATAAGGAAAATTCGGGGAAAGAAAGACAACGTTCATAGCGTGGAACCTCCTAAAACCATAAGAATTGCATCCATGTGGGAACCTGCAGCTCCCAGCTTCCTTCATTGTGCTGCCCATCCTGCTGACAATACAGGTAAGTCTGAATTTGTTTTTCCAAAAGCCGCGCCTCCAGATAACAGATGCTTTCTGAGAGGTGATGAACATACTCAGGAGAATCCTCCGCGGTGCCCCAGCTGAAAAAGATCCTTGTATCCGGAGAAAAACTGCCATTTTGAATTTCTTCCTTAAAGCATTCCATGGCAGGAAGGAGCGATGGCGAGATGACAGCCGCCTTGGAGAAAACCGCATTATATCGGAGTACAGAATAAAGCGCCAGCATACCGCCGTTGCTGTAACTGGCGATCGCAGTTGCCTCACGCTGCGGCCAGGTCCGGTAAGTCCGGTCGATAAAAGGCTTCAGGTCCTCTGTGACCCACCGCAGCGTTGTATCGCCTCTCCCCCATACCTCTCCATATATCCGACTGTATATATGAAACGGGCAGTACTCATGCAGACGCTGCACATCGTCAGAAGAACTCTCGATCCCGACCACGAGCAGCTTTTTTTGCCAGTGATCCAGAAAGTCCTTCAGTCCCAACGCCTTTCCATAGGTAGCATCCTCATTGAAATACAGATTATGACCGTCAAACATATAAAGTACCGGATAACGTTCGGTACCTTCACCATAGTCGTCAGGAAGATACAGATGTATCCTGCGCATCTGTGCCGCCGCCGGAAAATAGTAGTCAAACTTACTTACCATCAGATTCTCCTAAAACATACTAAAACAGTAGGGATAGCATCATTATAAAAACGGTGAAGATATCTGTCAATCCATTTGAAAGTCGTCTGCAATATAAAAAATTTATAACCGGTTCTAACGAATTTTGATAAGCAGATGAAATCCCATAACATAATGGTAAATTGATCGAGAGAAAACTCCTTCCGCGCAATGGAATTAGAGTTGTCAGAAGAAAAAGAATGCCGTAAAATAAGGCATTTCAAACGATTCAGCCTGACAACGCGCCCGACAACGGGCTGACAACCGGCTGACAACGCGCCGCCCATTTTTACGGGTTCAGCCACTCAGCAGGCAGTTCCAGCTGGCGGGCTTCTTCCACGGTATCATTTCTGCATATACATGGTAATTACGTTCGGTGTGATATCGACTATAGCCAAAATCATATCTGTTGTTTCCCATGTATAAAAATACCACCAGCCAACTGACCGGTGGTATTATTTTCCATATATGCTTAACCATATGATTGTTTGGCAGGCGTAGCATTCTCCTGCATCTCTCGGATTTCTCCTGTCATACCATCGGCGTGTGGTCGCTACGAAATTTACCACCTCAAACAATCAAATGGGTGAAGCCTTTTTAGTGTATGTTGATTATACATCATTTATTCTTTTTTGTAAAGCGGGCTGTTATTTCGCAGCCTTTGCTGAAATCTTTTAGGGTTTTCCATGATTGCCGTTAAAATAGAATTTTTGAAATCCGGATTATCTGTTGAAACAGCGATTCTCAAAACAATATTTACGCTCTTACCATCTTTGCTAAAATATTTGCTTACTAACGCTGTATTTTGTTTATCCATAAAGATATAATCCGGATCCTTTAAAATATTCGCAAACTGGCTGCTATAAGTATCGTAGAAATCTTTTCCCCGTCTTTCAATGATATGTTCTATTCGCTCGTTTGTGATAATAACCTCATCGGTGCGAATATCTTCGGTCACGCACTTATAAACCTCTTTATCTATTTTACATACAATATGCACAACCGAATCCTCTTTACATTTGCTGATCTGCTTATCACATCATGAGTCAAAAACGCTCATGATCCAATTCGCCGTTCTCTGTTTCACTACGGTCCGCGCTAAGCAGATGTTCCCCAGGTCTCTGCTCCGCTTCTACGGTCAAAGCCCGCATGCTGTGCAGGTCGGTGCTACACCGAAAGGCGTCCCTTGTGAAAACATGCCCTTCTCGCTTGCGCTCATAATATCATCATTCGACATATTATGCAATTCAGTTTTGCAGTAGCTTGGTTTCCACTGTTCCATTCTGCATTTTGGTGATCCTCTTCCTGTCAGCCGCCAGGTCAGACGCCTTTCCCATCAGGAGATAATCTGTACTGACATGAAAATAAACAGCTATTTCCACCAGAAGATCAATTCCCTCAAAAAAGCTTCTGACCGTTATGGACACTTTGTCCATTTGCGGTAAAGAGGATTTTGGTGCTGATCATTTTGATCATCACCACTTTTATCCATTAAAGCGGGCCGGTCTCCAGTTCCATTCTGTATTTTGGTCCTGCTCATCTTGAACAGGACCACTTTCACCCTTTAAAGTGCAACTCCTTTTTATGGAACTGTGCTGGAATTTTCTCTTTACCTATGTAATACGGCTGTTAATCCATAAGCCTATGGCTGCCGCTTATCCTCCACATAGGATCGCAGCGTTGGCCGCTGATGTGGCTCACTTTATTACTGGTTCGTACCTGATGAATGTCTATGCAGTTGTCAATGTACCTGCACCAGAGTCTACGCTGGTACAAAAGTATTATAAAACGAAAAAATCCAAAGCAAAAGGACGTGTCACGTCTGGTTTATCAGATGTCTTACGTCTGATTTAAAATGTTTACCTCAAAAAAAGTACATAACGAAAAACCCCGCCAGATGCTGTGAGTTAAAGCACCTGACGGAATTTTGCACTTAAGAAGAATATCTTCTGCACTTTTCATTTCACTCGCCCATATCTGATAAGACAATGCGGTCATATGCACCGTTTTTCTTATCTTCCGGATGCGGTTCGAGGCCAATCACGGTAATTTCCTGTTTTCCGGGGCCGTATGCCCAATACATACGCATCGCACCACTTGTTCGATTTTCCAGATACGACTGCCACACCCTGACACCATATCGTCGCGTTAAAGGTTCAATTTCATGCGTATGCAGTCCTGGATAGGCCGGATCCTGTGAAAGCTTTTTCAAGGCATTGCCCCATTTTTTATACAACTGTTCATCCGTTTTATTGATCGTTCCGGCACGATATTCCTGCTGAAGCCTGTTCCAGAGCTGCTCCATTTCCGGAATCCCCATTCGTATCTTATAAGTCACACCGCCACCCCATAAAAAATCACAATCAGAAAAGTCAGATTATTCAAAGATCCCCACTGTATCAGAAATCAGACAAATCAATCTCTTCTGAAACCGTACCTGCCTTGAAGTTTGCAATCGCTCTGTCCATGTCCGCAAGTGTTTTCGCCGATATGGATGCCGGTGTAACAAGTTCCCGCGGCTCAAGCATAATACAGCCATTGTCATATTCCCGGACGTTATAATACTGGTATGCGGCACCTCGAAGGGTAACCCTCTTTTTATTGTCAATATGAACTACATAATCTTTCATTGCCTGCATAAAGCACCTCCTGCTGATACAATGCTCAATCTTCTGTAATATATGCATAATTCACGGTGGGAATTCCCACTTCTAACGCTATTATATTGAATGCACGGCATTCTGTCAAGCGTAACATCTTGCGCGAAGCGCCCTCCGCGCGTCAGCGCATGAATTCAGGATATGCCTGAAAGGTATTCCATTTTGCCCGGGAAATCAGTCCTGGCAATTCAGCTTTGCCACTCCCGAAAGCTCACTGATTACATCCAGTATCCTCTTCCTGTCAGCCGCCAGGTCAGACGCCTTTCCCATCAGGAGATAATCTGTACTGACATGAAAATAAACAGCTATTTCCACCAGAAGATCAATGCTGCCGATCAGTTTCAGGAGAAGTTATCCCATTCCTCATTTTATGTTGCCGGCTTCAATCTT
>JAJQHY010000034.1 GCA_021199495.1 Lachnospiraceae bacterium
TCCGGCCGGAGTTTTTTAGTGCGCCTGGCGAGCGCACGTTCTAACGGGTGAAAGTCCCGAATCCGCCCGGCAGTGGGAAGGATACAGCTGAACACTAAGGTTCTCGCCGCGAGGTTTAAGAGGACTGAAGGAAGGTGTAGGCAAACCTCTGCTCCAACGCACAGAAACCATTTCACGCTGATACAGGAGGATAAGACTGCTAAACAAGCCGAAGTCCGAAAACTGCACGGAATCCTGCGGGGTAAATTTTCAATAGTCCAATCTCCCATCAATGATGTCGAAGTGCTCCGGGTCAGCTTCCTCTAATGCATCCCAGAGATCCTGAAACAGCTCCGCGTATTGATATTCTGTATCTTCAAATATGACCTCCCCACTGTAGATAGCTTTTCCTTCTTTCATGGCTTTCCGGACGGCATTCTCATTATATTCAATTCTGAAGTCATCGTCTGCTGCGTTTTTGAGATTTTCTTCCGTGCTCGTGGTGGGGTCAAGAATTTTTCTGCCAAGCATGTATTTCCTGACAAATTCAACGATTGCCTCCTTTTGCTTCTTCGTCAGGTCCTCGTTCCTTGCCAGAACAAAGCTGCTGGAACTGCTGTTAGTTACGAAATCACTTCTGATTTTCATTCTCGAATTTCCTCTCTTTTTTGAAATCCCGCTCAGGGCGGTTACACAGGGTTACTTCGTTTACCAGCGGGCATCCGCCGGCGCAGTGCTGTTTTTGGGGGCATTCAGGGCAGGAATACCGCAGGGAATATCGAAATCGCTCAAACACGTCGCTGTTCCAGGCTTCCCTGATCGTGTGCTTATGCAGGTCGATAAACCATGACGGATCCTGGTTTGCAAAGGAACAGGGCATGGCGCGCATCTGAGAATCAATGTACATGGAGAATCTGGCTCCCTCGCAGAAATCCAGCGTATGCAGATCCATCTGGTTTGTGTAGTTGACAACTCCCGCTGCAGAGCAGGAATCAAATCCCACCTTATAGGGGAAACCGCCTCTGTCGATCAGCTCAAAGAATTTCAGGACTTCCGGATCCCCGGCCTGCAGGACGTTTGCTCCTGTTCCCAGTCCTACCGGTTTGTGAAGCAGGAAAATCACAGCATTGATACCTTCTGGGAAACTGTTGCATAACAGTCTCTCTGTTGCTTCTTCAATGGAATTTTTTCCCAGGACATAGTGGATGTTTGTCTTCACCCCGGCGTTTAAAAGCATCCTGATGGCTTTGAGTGTATAGTCCTGCCGATACCAGGAAACTGCCACTGCGCCGCAGTACTTCCCGCAGATAGCAGCCTTTTCGGGAGTCAGACCGAAGCCGGATGTTGTGAAATTGGGAACAATCCTGCATGCTGCGCAGCAGGCCAGCAGTTGTTCAAAATCTTCGTGCTGGTCCACGTCTCCCCTCCCGCCCAGAGCACACTGGAAGACTTTTTCGCGGCTTTCGAAGATAATCCTGCGGAAGTCTGACAGCGACATATTTGGCCTGTTTTCATGAAGCCCATTCTGGTAGCACTGCACCCCCGACTTAAGACAGCGGCCTGATTCACCATGGATGCAGTGTCCCATGACGCCGATGTCGATGAGCTCCGGGTAAGAAGCCATGAACGGTTCTTTCATGGTGTCTTTTCCGTCCTTTATGACACTGCTGCGCAGATACTGTCCTGTGTCTGGATCGAACAGAGAGATGAAATTGTAGTTCATATCGATTTTTCTGTACAAATCTGTCACCCTTCGTTTCCTGAAAATAATTAGTCAATTAATGAGTTACATACCACTTCTATATAGAGTGCCAGCACTATAATAACACAAAATACTGAATTTGACAATAACAATTCACACAAAATAAGAGTAAATACACGAAAGGTAGAAAATTGGGGTCAGACCTCATGAACGTATCTAATTGCAGAAGAGGGGAAAGTCTCCGCAGAAATCGCGGGAGGGCGATCTGTCGCCCTCCCGCTTCGTGTTTTTATCTACGTCTTCGTTCTTTCAGCCAAATGGCTCGAAGTTACCGTTTATCACCAGCGCCTGCCGCGCGGGTGACTCCCCGGCAGCTTCTTACTGGTTGCTCATGGTCTCTTCCTGTGCCTTGATCATGCGGCGAACCATCTCACCGCCGATGGAACCGGCCTCCTTGGAAGTTAAGTCGCCGTTGTAACCCTCTTTCAGGTTGACGCCCAGCTCGCCTGCAACCTCAGTCTTGAACTTGTCCATCGCGGCTTTCGCTTCGGGCACTTCCATCTGGTTGGTCTTGCTTGAACTTGCCATAGTTTTCACCTCCGTGTCTTAGGATATCTATCGTGAAGGATAAGGCGCGCAGTCCCATCCCTCACATGTCTGGCCTCTGGCGTTGGAACGATGCAAGTCGGTTCTGTGTTTCTTATCCTGGCAATAGTATGTGAAGGCAAAAAAGAATTATGCTGGAAAGTTATGCCTTAAAAGTTACTATTCACGGCCATCGGAAAATATAAGTAAGATCGTCGTGCTTGCACGTAAGAGATTGCTTATATTTTCCGATGAGGCCTGTGAAGCAGGAACTCCGCCCACATAAGCAAAAAGATGAGCAGCGGTTTTTTGCTGCGCCGGACAGCTTGCTGGACGCTTTTGCGCATGTGGGTGGAGACCGTGATTAGTAACTTTTAATGCCACTTGTCAATCAGATTCCAAGGTGCTACAATACTTTTCGTCAAAACAAACATGTCCGTATACGCAGGCAACACTATATATACAACAAGAGGTATCTCATGCCGCAGCAGAATGATTTTTCAAAAGGTAATATTCCCCGCACTGTCACGCGTCTGGCAATCCCCATGATCGCGGCCATGCTGGTAAACGCTCTCTATTCGGTGGTGGACCGGATTTACATCGGACACTTAGAGGACGTCGGGCAGCTGGCGCTGACCGGCATTGGCCTGTGCTATCCCATCACCATGTCGGTGACAGCTTTCTCTTATCTGGTGGGGAACGGCGGCGGACCACTGACCTCCATTCTGCGGGGCGCGGGCGATGACGAGGGCGCGGAGAAAATTCTCGGCAACAGTATTACGCTTCTGGTCGCTCTCGGTATCATCGTTCCGGCCGTCTGTCTGCTGATCAAAGAGCCGATCCTGTATCTTTTCGGTGCCAGCGATGCCACTTACCCTTACGCAAACGCGTACATCACGATTTACCTGCTCGGGTCCATTTCCGTGATGCTGACGCTGGGCTTAAATCCGTTTTTAAACGCGCAGGGCTTTACCAGGATCGGCATGATGACGGTGCTGATCGGCGCGGTCTGTAATATCGTCCTTGACCCGGTTTTTATTTTCGTCTTCGATATGGGCGTGTCCGGCGCGGCCATCGCGACCGTCATTTCTCAGACCGTGTCTGCCGTCTGGGTCATCCTTTTTCTGCTGGGTAAAAAGAACCTGATCCGCGTGCGGGTTAAAAACTTAAAGCCTGAAGTCAAAACAATCAGGCGCATCACGAGCCTTGGCTTTTCCAGCTTTGTCATGAGTATCACGGAGGCCGCGGTGTCCGCGGTGTTCAACGCCTCTTTAAGTCAGTTCGGCGGCGATATTTACGTGACGGTGATGACCGTAGCGACTTCGGTTTCGCAGGTGGTGCATATGCCGATGAACGGCTTTGCGCAGGGCGCACAGCCGGTGACAGGTTATAATTACGGCGCGGGCCAGTACGGAAGAGTGAAGGAATCCTTCCGCTTCCTGACGAAATTCTGCGTCACCTACGCGGTAGTGGCCTGGGCGCTTTTAATGCTGTTCCCTGCGCAGATTATTTCCATCTTTAATAATGACGCGCAGCTGATTGCGACAGCGGTGCCGATGTTCCGGATTTTCTTCTGCATGAATTTCATCATGAGCCTGCAGATGGCGGCGCAGAACACGTTCGTGGCCATGGAGGAGAGCAGAAAGGCGACCTTTTTTGCCCTGTACCGGAAGGTCATTCTGTTAATCCCGCTGACGCTGATCCTGCCGAGGATCGGTTTCGGCGTGGCGGGCGTTTTCGCGGCGGAGCCGGTGGCGGATACCATTTCAGCCGTGACCTGCTTTACAGTCTTTATGCTGACCGCATATAAGAAACTGGGAAAACTGGAGCGTGCACAGCATTAGGATTCACAAAGTTTTAAGAATCTTTGCTTTAATTATTTGAGAAAAATGCTGGTATTCGCTGGAAAACTATGATACAATCATGAAATGAGTGCGGTCAGGAGGGCGAAAAAGCACCCTGGCACTGTAAAATGGCGCATGGGAGAAAACTGACAGCCGCACAAAAGCGAACATAAGTAAACCTGGGAGGAAGTTATGAGTTTAAAGGTAGAGAACTTAGAGAAAAACATGATCAAAATGACCATAGAGGTGGAGGCGGCCGAGTTTGATAAAGCCCTGAATAAGGCTTATCAGCAGAACAAGGCGAAATACAGCATCCCCGGATTCCGCAAGGGCAAGGCGCCCCGCAAGATGATTGAGAGCATGTACGGCAAGGGCGTGTTCTATGAGGACGCCGCCAACGAGATCATTCCCGGCGCATATGACAAGGCACTTGAGGAGTATGAGGGCAAGGAGATCGTTTCCCGCCCCGAGGTGGATGTGATCCAGATCGGAGAGGGTGAGAATTTTATATTCACCGCGGAAGCGGCTGTGAAGCCGGATGTGACTCTGGGCCAGTATAAGGGCGTGGAGGTTGAGAAGGTGGAGGCCGAGGTGACTGACGCCGAGGTGGACGCTGAGATTGAGAAAGAGCGTGAGACCAATTCCCGTGAGATCGACGTGGACGACAGACCGGTTCAGGACGGCGATGAGGTGATTCTGGATTTTGAGGGCTTTAAGGATGGCGTCGCTTTCGAGGGCGGCAAGGGCGAGGATTATCCGCTGACCATCGGTTCCGGTTCCTTTATCCCGGGTTTTGAGGAGCAGCTGATCGGCGCCGAGATCGGTCAGGAAATGGAAGTGAATGTGACCTTCCCTGAGGATTATCAGGCTGAGGATCTGGCCGGCGCGGCAGCGGTATTCAAGTGCACCGTGAAGCAGATCAAGGTGAAGGAGCTGCCGGATCTGGACGATGAGTTCGCTTCCGAGGTATCTGAGTTTGACACCATGGAGGAGTACAGAGAAGATGTGAAAAAGCAGCTTCTCGAGAAAAAGGAAGCTGATGTAAAGCGTGCGAAGGAGAACGCGGTAGTGGATGCTGTCGTGGCGAACGCTGAGATGGAAATTCCTGCACCGATGCTGGAGTATCAGCAGAGACAGATGATCGAGGAGTTTGCCCAGAGAATTCAGTCCCAGGGCCTGTCCTTCGAGCAGTATCTGCAGTTCACCAACAGCACCATGTCCAACATGATGGATCAGGTGAAGCCGCAGGCGGAGCAGCGCATCAAGGCAAGCCTGGTGCTGGAAGCGGTAGCGGCTGCGGAGCAGATCGAGATTACTGAGGATGAGTACAAGGAAGAGCTCGAGCGCATGAGCAAGGAATATAACATGGAGGTTGAGGCCATCGAGACTGCCCTGGGTGAGGGCGGTGAGAAGCAGGTGAAGGAAGACCTGGCAATCAACAAAGCCGTGCAGTTCCTGGTAGAGAATGCGGTAGAGGTGGAACCGAAGACCGCAGACGAGGCAGACGAAGCGGATGCCGAAGCTGAGGCGTAAGTAAGAGCAGAGGCGTAAAGCCCCGGTTTATTTCATCAGGGCTTTTACGGACAAAGTGTAATTAAGAAGGAATGCAACAGACAGCTGCGAAGTCTTTGCGAAAGCTACACAGGCAGCTGTTCAGAACGGATTCGGATGGGATCCGGAAAGGAGATTAAGATGAGTTTAGTACCTTATGTCATAGAGCAGACGAGCAGAGGAGAGAGATCCTACGATATTTATTCCAGACTGTTAAAGGACAGGATTATTTTCCTGGGAGAGGAAGTCAATGACACCAGCGCTTCCTTAGTGGTGGCGCAGCTCCTTTTCCTGGAAGCGGAGGATCCGGATAAGGATATTCATTTATATATCAACAGCCCCGGCGGCAGCATCAGTGCCGGTATGGCGATTTATGATACCATGCAGTACATCAAGTGCGATGTTTCCACGATCTGTGTGGGCATGGCAGCCAGCATGGGCGCGTTTTTGCTGGCGGGCGGCACGAAGGGCAAGCGTATGGCACTTCCCAACTCGGAGGTGATGATTCATCAGCCCTCCGGCGGTGCACAGGGACAGGCCACCGAGATTGAGATCACTGCGAAGCACATTCTTTTCATTAAGGAGAGAATGAACCGCATTCTGGCCGAAAACTGCGGTAAGACCTACGAAGAGGTTGCCAGGGATACAGAACGTGACAACTGGCTGACTGCCGAGGACGCCATGGCTTACGGTCTGATCGACAGTGTGGTGACCAGAAAAGACAATTAATTATTGAGAGGGAAACATGGCAGGAAAGAATTCTAACCGGATCCGGTGTTCTTTTTGCGGAAAATCTCAGGATGCTGTGCGCAAGATCATCGCGGGTCCTGACGGAATTTATATTTGTGACGAATGTGTCGGCCTGTGCTCCGAGATCCTGGAGGATGAACTCTACGACGATGAGGAGTCGGGCGGCAATGATCTGGATATCAATCTGTTAAAGCCCCAGGAGATCAAGCGTTTTCTGGACGAGTATGTGATCGGGCAGGAGCAGGCCAAAAAGGTACTCTCCGTGGCGGTTTACAACCACTATAAACGGGTGCTGGCCGAGCGCAATGTGGACGATGTGGAGATACAGAAGAGCAATATCCTTCTGTTAGGTCCCACCGGCTGCGGCAAGACTTATATTGCGCAGACTCTGGCCAAAATTATCAATGTTCCGTTTGCCATCGCGGACGCCACGACGTTAACCGAGGCCGGATATGTGGGTGAGGATGTCGAGAACATCCTTCTGAAACTCATTCAGGCCGCGGATTATGACGTCTCCAAGGCGGAACACGGTATCGTCTATATTGACGAGATTGATAAGATCACCAAAAAGGGCGAGAACGTTTCCATTACCAGGGACGTTTCCGGCGAGGGCGTGCAGCAGGCGCTCTTAAAGCTGATCGAGGGCACGGAGGCGAGCGTTCCTCCCCAGGGCGGACGCAAGCATCCCCAGCAGGAGCTGATCCCCATCAACACGACCAACATCCTCTTTATCTGCGGCGGCGCTTTCTCGGGCTTGGAGCAGATCATTGCTTCCCGCCTGGATCGTTCAGCCATCGGCTTTAACCAGGATGTGACGCACAAAATTACCCGCGAGGCCGGAGAACTGTTTGCGGAGGTGACAACGCAGGATCTGATTAAGTTCGGCCTGATTCCGGAGTTCATCGGCCGTGTGCCGGTAATGGTGAATCTGGAGGGGCTGGATAAAGACGCGCTGGTCCGCATTCTGCAGGAGCCCAAAAACGCGCTGGTCAAGCAGTACCAGAAGCTGATGAAATATGATAACGTCACGCTGGAGTTTGAGCCTGACGCGATTGAGGCCATCGCGGATCAGGCGGTGGAGAAAAAGACAGGCGCCAGGGGTTTAAGAACCATTGTGGAGAATATCCTGATGGATACCATGTATCAGGTTCCCAGCGATCCGACAATTGAAAAATGCATTATCACAAAAGCGGCAGTGGAGAAAAAAGAAGCTCCGCGGATTATACACCGCAGCAGATGAATATGGCGAGGCGCTTTTTTTCAAGGCGCCTCGCTGTTTGCTTTTGCGCATGTGAGGCACCCGTATGGCGTCTCGAAGAGGGAAGCGGCCGTGAATCGTAACTGCATAAGAAACATGGAAAACGAAGAGAAACTTATTACAGAAGAAAAATGACTGAAGAGAAAACAATTACAGAAGAAGATCTTACAAAAGAGGATCTTACAGAAGAAGATATCATAATAGAAGAAACGATCAATACGGAAGATCATACGGACTTTAAGCAGGTGCCGATGATCGCGCTGCGCGGCATTGTGATTTTCCCGGATGTGAATATCAACGTGGATATTGTGCGGGAGAAGTCCAAAAAGGCGGCGGAGCGCGCCATGGAGGCGGAGCAGCTTCTCTTTGTGACCTGCCAGAAGTATGTCAGTACCGATGACCCCGGAGAGGACGACGTGGAAGCAATCGGGACACTGGTGCGGATTCGCCAGATTTCCAAACTGCCGGGCAGAACCCAGCGGATTGCGGTGACAGGAATTGACAGGGCACGGCTGCTCCATATGGAGGAAACGGACGGTTTCCTGGCGGCTGTCGTGGATCTGACACCGACGCAGGAGGATATTTCAGAAGAGAGTCTGGCGCAGGAAGCCATGCGCAGGGAACTGGAAATTCTGCTGGCGGAATATTTCCAGGCCTATCCCAAAGCCGGCGGCGGGCTGGTGGAATATCTGGAAAAAAATGATAACCTGGCAAACTGCCTGGATTATGCGGCAGCCACCCTGCCTTTTCCTGTTCAGAAAAAACAGCAGGTACTTGACTGCCTGTCCTTAAAAGAACGCTATGACACAGTCTGTCAGATTCTGGCCGATGAAACCTACATCGGCAAAGCCCAGGCGGAGTTGAACGCAAAGGTCAGAGAGCGCGTGGACAAACAGCAGCGGGAGTACATGCTGCGTGAACAGCTGCGCGCCATCCGCGAAGAGCTGGGCGAGGATCCTGCGGGGTCCGACGCGGATCAGTTTGAGGCAAAGGTGGAGGAGCTTCAGGCTTCCGATGAAATAAAAGAAAAGATTTATAAGGAAATCAAGCGCCTGCGCAGTGTGGCCTTAAACAGCGCCGAAGCCAGTGTGGAACGCAATTATATTGAAATGCTTCTGGACATGCCCTGGGAGAAAAAAAGCGAGGATTGCCTGGATATTCACAGAGCGGAGGCAATTTTAGAGCGCGATCATTACGGGCTTGAAAAGGTCAAGGAGCGCATTCTGGAATTCCTGGCGGTGCGGGCTTATCATCCGGAGAGCCACAGCTCTATTCTCTGTCTGGTGGGGCCTCCCGGAACGGGAAAAACCTCCATCGCGAAATCTGTGGCAGAGGCGCTGAAGAAGGAATATGTGCGCATCAGTCTCGGCGGCATCCACGACGAAGCGGAAATCAGAGGGCACAGAAAAACCTATGTAGGAGCCATGCCCGGTCGTATTGCGGCCGCGATCCGTCAGGCGGGGGTGAAAAATCCGGTTCTTTTGCTGGATGAGATTGATAAGGTCGGTACGGACCACCGTGGGGGATGCTTATTCTGCGCTGCTGGAGGTCCTCGACAGCGAGCAGAACCGCCAGTTTCGGGATCATTATGTGGAGCTGCCCCTTGATTTAAGCGAGGTTCTGTTTATTGCCACGGCCAATGATATCTCATCTGTGCCGAGTCCTTTGCTTGACCGGATGGATGTCATTCAGATCAGCGGCTACACCGCCAATGAGAAATTCCACATCGCGCGGGAACACCTGGTAGAAAAGCAGGCGCTTGACCATGGTATGGAGGATGGCGGTGTTAAGATCACAGACGCCGCGATCGCAAAGCTGATCGCGAATTATACCAGGGAGGCCGGCGTCAGAAGTCTGGAACGCTGCCTGGCCGATCTGTACCGCAAGGCCGCCAGAAAATTTGTCAGCGGCACGGCCAGCCCGGGAAGTCTTTGCATTGATGCTCCGGATTTAAAGGAATACCTTGGCAAGGAAAAATATGATTCCGAACAGGCAAATCAGAAACCGGAAATCGGGATTGTCAGGGGACTTGCCTGGACGAGCGTGGGCGGCGTGACTTTAGAGATTCAGGTCAATACTATGCCCGGCAAGGGAGAGCTGAAACTGACCGGTCAGATGGGCGATGTTATGCAGGAATCTGCCCGGATTGCCTACAGCTATGTCCGCAGTATTGCAGGAAAATATGCAGTCCCTGAGGATTATTTTGAAAAACATGATTTTCATCTCCACATTCCGGAGGGCGCGGTGCCCAAGGACGGACCGAGCGCCGGCATCACGATGGCAGCGGCTTTGCTCAGCGCGGTCGCGGAAATTCCCGCCGACAACCTGACTGCCATGACAGGAGAAATCAACCTGCGCGGCAGAGTGCTGCCGATTGGCGGTCTGAAGGAAAAGCTGCTGGCCGCGAACGTGGCCGGGATGAAACAGGTGCTGATTCCGAAGGAAAACGGGAAGGATCTAGAGGAGCTGAGCGAGGAGATTATCGGCGGCATGCAGATTGTCATGGTGTCACAGATGGAGGAAGTCCTGCAGGCAGTGCTTGTGCGGTAAAGGTACATTACGGCAGAAAGCTGCGCCGTTTTGCACGAAGATCTCTGACCGGCAGACAGCGAATCTGCAAAAGAACCTGACGAGCTGACCGCAACGGGAAAGAAACGGGAGGAAACAAGACATGATCATAAAAAACGCTGAGCTGGAAACGGTATGTGGGATTACAAGTACTTTCCCGGATCATTCCTGTATGGAAATTGCCTTCGCAGGCAAGAGTAATGTCGGCAAGTCCAGCCTGATCAACGGACTCTTAAACCGCAAAAATCTGGCACGTACCAGCGCACAGCCCGGTAAGACCCGGACGGTGAATTTTTATCGGGTGAGCTGCTGTCATGAGCGCCCGCAGGGAAATGCATCGACTTTGCCGGGTACGTCCGCCCCTACGGCAGCAGAGTCGGCGGCAAATAAAGCCGCCGGACAGGCGCAGGAGAAAGTTCCTGGTGAATTGTATTTCGTGGACCTGCCGGGCTACGGCTACGCCAGCGCCAATGAGGAGATCAAGGCACAGTGGGGAACCATGATTGAGAAATATCTGCATTCCTCTGAAATGCTCGCCGCGGTCTTTCTGCTGGTGGACATCCGTCATGAGCCATCCGCGAACGATCGGCTGATGTATTCCTGGATCTGCTCGCAGGGCTTTCATCCGGTGATTATCGCGACCAAGGCGGACAAGATTAAACGCAGCCAGTTAGAGAAACAGAAAAAACTTCTGCGTGTCGGGCTTCAGCTGGAGAAAGGGACGGAGATTTTTTCGTACTCCGCGCTGACAAAAGAGGGAAGAGACGAAATATACGCATACATCGATCAGCTTGCACTGCAAAACGGCTGATGTCCCGGTTGCATGAGAGGATGAAGAAAGCCGGGTATGAATCTGTTGTTTTTTAACAGGAAGGAGTTCTTGTGAATCAGAAAAAACATACGAATCTGAAAATTGCCCTGAATCTGATCTGCCCGCTGGTGATTCTTTTGCTGGCAGTCTGGCTGGTGCCGCGCATTCTGGTGTTTTTTATGCCAATGGTGGTGGCAGCGATTATTGCCTGGATTGTGACGCCGTTGGTGAATTTTATGGAAAAGCATCTTCGGCTGAAACGAAATGCCAGCATGATTGTGGTGATTATACTGGTGATTGCGCTTGTGGTGTTGATTCTGTATGGCATCTGCAGTATGCTTTTCAATATGCTGGGAAGCTTTTTGATTGATCTGCCGGAGCTGTGGGCAAACCTGCTTCAGGATTCCAGCCAGTTGGATGAACTGCTGGAGCGGGTTCTGTTTTTCCTTTCAGATGAGCAGCTTGCCGCTATTCTGAATTTTGTATCCAACAGTTCGGATACGGTGGGAGATGCGATCAACAGTCTGAGCAGCTTCCTCCTGGACAGGACGGCCGGTATTGCGACCGCTGTTGCCGGACAGATCGGCAATGTATTTGTCAGTGTGATTTTATGCCTGGTTGCGGTCTTCTTTTTTGTGCTGGACCGGGATGCCCTGGGAAAGCTGCTGGACAGACTCCCGAAGAATATCAGACACAGTGTGGATGTCATACGCAACAGTATTTTTCACTCCATTGGAGGTTATTTTAAAGCACAGCTTCAGATTGAAGTCTGGATTTATCTGCTTTTGGTGGTTTGTCTGGGGCTGCTGCGCGTCCGGTATTTTCCGCTGGCCGCGCTGGGGATTGCGGTTCTGGATATGCTGCCGGTGTTTGGCACGACCATTATTCTGGCTCCATGGGCGCTGATCTGCTTTCTGAATGGCCAGATTGTGAAGGGAATCTGCCTGCTTTTGCTGACGGGAGCGGCGCAGCTGGTGCGCCAGATGATTCAGCCGAAATATGTGGGGGAATCTCTGGGGATGCCGCCGATTCCTACCGTTATTTTACTGTTTGCGGGATATCGCCTGGGAGGTGTACTTGGTATGATTTTGGCAGTACCGCTGGGCATTCTGGCGGTGGCGCTGTATAAGGAAGGCATGTTTCAGGGAATGGAGGACTCGATCATATTGCTGGCGGCGCGCTTCAGGGCTTTCAGACAGTATGATGAGGAAGAAAAAAAAGAGATTGAGGAATACAGAGACAAGAATAAAAAATAGAATTTTCAGATTTATGCATTTCAGAAATCGGGCCCAAAAAGATACCGGCCTGTCAATGGCGGAGGGATGTAAGACAGATGAGAAAAGATTATATTTTATTTGACCTGGACGGGACGCTGACAGATCCGAAGGTGGGAATCTGTACCAGTGCGCAGTATGCCCTGGCGGACCAGGGAATCGCGGTGGAGAATATCGACGATCTGACGGCTTTTATCGGCCCGCCGCTGCAGTACAGCTTTCAGAAGTTTTACGGGATGGATGAGGCGCAGATTTCGCGTGCCATTGACAAATTCAGAGAGAAAATGAACGCGGGCGCAAAATTTGAAAATAAAGTATATCCCGGCATTCCCGAGATGCTTCAGAAGCTGAAGGCGCAGGGCTTTCACCTGGCGGTGGCAAGCTCCAAGACAGAGGATACGGTGAAGGAAATTCTGAAGCACTTCGGCATTGACCGGTATTTTGAGGCGACTGTCGGCTCTGTTCCGAATGAGCCGGATTCCGCGAAGGAGGATGTGATCCAGGACGCCTTGAACCGTCTCTTTCATTACGGAATGATCAGAAAGGGCGCAGTTGTGATGGTGGGGGATCGCTGCTTTGATGTGGACGCGGCGAATAATATGGGACTGACTGCTGTGGCGGTGCGCTACGGCTATGCACCCGAGGGAGAATTAGAGGAGTCCGGTCCGGACTATATTGTATCCACTGTTGAGGAGCTTGAAAGCCTGCTTTTATCGAAGGAGCTGCAGGGGGAGGACTTTGTGGTGAAGGAAGTAAAGCCGGAGGAAGTCTCTCAAACAGCCGGGATGGAAAGCGGCGCGGAAGACGCCGGCATGGGAAAAGCGGGTGAAACCGGGAACGCGGCAGACAGTGAGAAATCAGACAGCGCGTCTCGCGGCGTGAGCGATGAGGCCGGGCAGGACAGCCAGTCCACTCGCCGCATGGATCCGAAATATTTCAGCACAGACGACAGAATCAGCGGGAATGCCTCCGGCGGCAGCACCGCGCAGAATTCCGCAAAGACGGGAGAGGGCGGCCAGGCAGGAGCACAGTCCACCGGCGACTGGAAAGCAGACGCAAAAAAACAGCGGTCGAGGAGCTTTCAGGCGATCTGGGCGTTCCTCTATCCCTTCCTTTTATTCTATGTGATGCAGGCACTGGCACAGCAGGTTTTAGGCTACGTTGTACTGTATTTCAGCCGGGCAAATGATGCCCTGTTTGCTTTTATTTTTGAAGAGAATATTGAGGAGGAGACGCTCTCATTTACCGGCAACGGCAGCGCAATTGTGCAGATTCTCTCGCTGACGGTGGTATTTATCATCCTTTATTATATGGCGGACGGCAGGAAATGCCTTACTGCGGCAAAACAGGAATACGGCCAGAATCCGCAGCAGAAGCCTTTTGTCTGGGTGGTGACCGCGCTTTTGCTGGCGCTGGGCATCAATATGTTTTTCATTGGGACCGGCTTTCTGGAGGTCAGCTCAAGCTACCAGGAGACGGCGGCCAATCTGTATTCCGTGGGCATTCCGCTGGGTATTATCCTTTACGGCTTTTTCAGCTCCACGGTGGAGGAATTCCTCTTCCGCGGCATTGTTCTGGTACAGATGGAACGTTATATGAAGTCGAATTCGGCGATCCTGTTAGCTTCGCTGCTGTTCGGCGTTTACCATGGTAATCTGATCCAGGGAATTTATGCCTTCACCATCGGCGCGGTGCTCTGTATGGCTTACCGCGACAGCGGGAACTTTATCCTGATTGCGGCGATTCACGGCGTGGTTAATGTGATCGTGTTCCTGATGAGCAGCTTTGGCCTTTTCCCGACAGGAACGGCGGGCATTACCGCCGGTGCGGTGATGATTGCCATGGGTGTGATCTGTCTGGATATGGTGATGAAAAAGGAGCGGGCGTCAGGGGCGGAATAGGCGCGACAGAAACAGAAATATTTCAGAGGTAAACGAATCGTAGAGTGCAGGCTGTTCTTTTCTGGTATACAATTAAAATACAAAATCCGCAGAATGGGGAGGGAAATATGCATACCATAAAGAAGAGAAAAATTGCGGCCGTGTATACATATTTAACGGCAATATGAATGCATCAAAAAATGAGGTGATTATGAATCCGGAAATTTTTGGAGAATTCATAGTGCAATGCAGAAAGGAACTTGGGCTGACCCAATTACAGTTAGGGCAGATGATCCATGTAAGCGATAAAACCGTCAGCCGCTGGGAAAGAGGAATCGGGTTCCCTGAAATATCTGTTTTACCGGCACTTGCGCAGGCGCTGCAGGTGAATATTTCGGAATTGATGAATTGTCAACGTGAATTGTCGGGTGCAGATATGCAACAGGAAGATGTATGTGATAAGACTGTGCTGAACACGCTGGAGATTGCGAAGACGCTGGTGACTGCTGCAAAGGTAAAATGCATGATTGCTCTGGCTTTGGCTCTGATTTCTGAGATATCAGGAATTGTGATTGCCTGTTGGTACATAGAGAATCTGACAATACGGTCAGTCTTCGTATTTATACTGGTATCTGCCGGTACGTGCGTTTCAGTGACACTAGGAACCTTAATAAAAATGAAGTAATTGATAAGAACCGCTGTTTGGAAAAAGATGGATTGTTTTCGGACGGCGGTTCTGTTATTTTGCAGGGGGATGTTTCTTTCGTCCGCGTGACGTTTACTGTATACGCCGTAGATGTGCTGTGCAAATATCCTGAGTTTCTGCAGATAAAATGTCTGTGAAGATTCAGGATATTTTTGTTGATTATTCGAGAAAAAAATGTTGTATTCTGTTCTTGAAACCAGAATTGGTGTTTAATAATACAAGAATTATGGTTTATTTATCGCCTGCACCTGGAGAGAAGAAAGGAACGCGGGTGAATAATGGGAAAGACGATACGCCAGAGAAAACCCAGGTCGGTACGATTTATGATGACGTGTATCGCACGTTGACGGTCAGCTGCAGCAGACTGTTGCTTCCGGTTCTCAACGAAGTGTTTGGTGAGCATTATACTGGAGAGGAATATGTGGATTTTTCACCTAATGAACTGAGTATAGTATGATCATAGATATGTCTAAGAAGGTGCTGGAAGGCATAGCGGCCAGATATGAAAATGTGAGGAAAGGAGTCAGAGAAATGTTTGGAGGAAAAATGATTGAGACAGAATGGGACAAAAGATATCGTGCCGGAGAAAATGAAAAAGCAAAACAAGTTGCTTTTAAATTGAGGGATATGGGAATGGGCGATAATGATATCGCGCGTGTGGTGGAAGTCAGTGCCAATAAGATAAGAGAGTGGTTTGAGCCTGTAAAGGTATGATGTAAATTGAAACGTGCACAGAATTGGCAAAATGGTGGTGGCGTCTGCCCTCCTGAAATGTTATCATAAGTACAGATAATGAATGAGATGATTGCTGTGTATTTGCAGCCGTTCATCATTACGCGATAATACTTGTGGGAGGGCACAGACATGGTCGGATCGAAACTGAAAACATTACGGCAGCAGAATCATCTGTCACAGGAAAAGCTGGCGGAGGAGCTGGGCGTCTCCCGCAACACTGTCTCCAAGTGGGAGTCGGACATCTGTGATCCGGACATTGAAAATCTGAAAGCACTGTGTCAGTATTTCCAATGTGATGTGGCATATTTTCTGGGTCAGCCACAGAGAGATGCCGTTGTGCACGGCGATGCAGATGAAAGCGACGTTGAAAAACAGCCAAAACAGTCACCGCGGTCGGGCGGATTTTTCGATCACTGGATGGAAATCCTGCTTTTTGTGGAGATTGTATTTTTCCTGGGGCTGTATATTCTGTCATGGGTGGTGCCGTCAAGGAAGGAAGTGACGCGAACGGGTTCGGCACCGGTGCCGGTGAATACTGTTTCTGTTCTGACAGACGCAGAAGAGGATACATATATCTATTACACAGACACAAAGGGCTTTTTCCCGTTCATGAGTACCTATCATCTGTGGCCGGTCGCGGTGATTGTGGCGGCGGATGCTGTGGTGAATGTGATTATGATTGTACGCAAGAGACGCGGAAGGCAGGATATAAACCAGAGTAAGAAAACCGTACACTGGAAAAGCCGCACGGGGAAGGAAAACATATAAGCGAAAAAGTTGGGCAGGGCACAAGAAAATCTTAAGAATCCGAACGTTGACACAGCTTATATGAGGATGCTAAATTAAATTCAGTAAACAATAAAGGGGGTTCTTATGAGAAAAGCAATATGGATACTGCTGCTTACGCTTGCGCTTGGCTGCGTGAGCTGCGGGAGGTCTGAAACGGGAATTGAAGTGTCAGAGCCCGTGATTATGGCTGTAGGCTATTTTGATCACTATTGTGTGCTGCTGCGCCTCTATGAAGGGGAGTATAAGAGCGTTTATGAGGCAGGCCCTGATTTCGGGGCGAACTGGTCTGGCGAATACGAGCTGGTGGTGATGGAGGCCGGAAGCGACACGGTGATCTGTCAGTATCCGCTTACAGAATGGAACGAGACGCTTTGTTTTCAGGAAAGCTTTGATCTGCAGCTGACGGATTTAAACGCAGACGGCTGTGCGGAGGTGCTGATCGGTCAGTACGCGGGGAGCAATTATAATTTGTACAAAATGTATTATATCGACGAGGACGGCCAGATCGGATACTATTCTGAAATCGGGGATCTGGCAATCAGTAGTCAGGACCTGTCGCCGTGTCTGGAGGTGTCGGGCGGTAGTGCTGTTTATTCTGTTTACGACAATAGTACCGGATCGTGGGTGACAGGAGAAATCGATTTAGAAGCGCTGGATATCTGATGATGGAAGGGATCAGTTTAAATTGTACATAAAAAACAAACAATTTTGAGAAATCCTTTCTTACAAGTCAAAAAATGAAAAAGATTTTCAAAAAAGTTACGGGCAACATGACCTGAATTGTTCCTGTGACTTTTTCAATTCGTAAAAAATAATGCATTAAAGTCCGACAAATATAACTTTAAAATGAGAGATGACAAATTATCTGACAATTTAGCAGAAATTGGGTGTTTACAAATTTCCAAAAGCGAAGTATAATACGAAAAGCAACATATTGCGCGAAGCGCACTCTGCGCGTCAGCGCATAAATTCAGAAGATGCCTGAAAGGTATAACATATTGCGCGAAGCACATTCTGCGCGTCAGCGCATAAATTCAGAAGATGCTTGTAAGGCACACAATATGAGAGCAAAGAGTTGAGTTCCAGTACTCTTCAAGGGAGAAGAGACGGGAGCATCAGCTTTTCTTTTGCCTAAAATCAGGAAAGAAACTTGGAGGAGGATTCCCATGTTTGATGTAAAAAGAGAAGTCCCTGTGGCGCCTTTATACGACCCGGCCTTCGAGCACGACAACTGCGGCATCGGCGCCTGTGTGAATATCAAAGGCATCAAGACCCGCGAGACCGTGGAGAACGCCCTGCAGATCGTGGAGACTCTGGAACACAGGGCCGGCAAGGACGCGGAAGGAAAGACCGGCGACGGCGTCGGCATTCTGACCCAGATTCCCCACGCCTTTTTTAAGAGAGAGACGGCGAAGCTGGGCTTTGACATCGGCGGCGAGAGAGAGTATGGCGTTGCCATGTTTTTCATGCCGCAGGAGGAGATGCCCAGAAACCAGGCCAAGAAGATGTTTGAGATCATCGTCGAGAAGGAGGGCCTGAAGTTTTTAGGCTGGCGTGTGGTTCCCACTCACCCGGAGGTTTTGGGACATAAGGCGTTGGAGTGCATGCCCTACATCATCCAGGGCTTTGTGCAGAAGCCGGCCAATGTGGCGAAGGGCATTGACTTTGATCGCAAACTCTATGTGGCGCGGCGCGTTTTCGAGCAGTCAACCAGCAACACCTACGTGGTGAGTTTTTCCAGCAGGACCATTGTCTACAAGGGCATGTTCCTGGTGGGGCAGCTGCGCACGTTCTTTTCAGACTTACAGGATCCGGAGTATGTGGCGGCCATCGCCATGATTCACTCGCGTTTTTCCACCAACACGACCCCCAGCTGGGAGAGGGCGCATCCCAACCGTTATATCGTACATAACGGCGAGATTAACACCATCCGCGGCAATGCCGACAAGATGCTCTCCCGTGAGGAGACCATGGACAGCGTCTATTTAAAGGATTCCTTTAATAAAGTCTTGCCCTGCATCGAGGCCTCCGGCTCCGACTCCGCGCAGTTGGACAACACGCTGGAATTTTTCGTCATGTCCGGCATGGATCTGCCTCTGGCGGTGATGATTACCATCCCGGAGCCCTGGACCAACGACAAGGCCATGAGCCAGACCAAAAAGGATTTCTACCAATATTATGCGACCATGATGGAGCCCTGGGATGGCCCAGCTTCCATCCTGTTCTCCGATGGCGATGTGATGGGTGCGGTCTTGGACAGAAACGGCCTGCGTCCCTCCCGCTACATGATCACCGATGACGGTCAGATGATTCTGTCCTCCGAGGTGGGCGCGCTTCCGATTGATCCGACCAAAGTGGTGGTCAAGGAGCGCTTGCGCCCGGGCAGAATGCTACTCATTGATACTGTACAGGGCCGTGTGATTGACGACGATGAGATCAAGGAGAAATACGCCTCCGCTCAGCCTTACGGCGAGTGGCTGGACAATAATCTGACGGATTTAAGTTCCATTAAGATTCCCAACAAAAGCGTTCCGAAATATACCTACGAGGAGCGCCAGAGAATTCAGAAGGCCTTCGGCTATACCTATGAGGAGTTAAAACAGGCCATCCTTCCCATGGCGAAAAACGGCGCGGAAGCCACCGCGGCCATGGGCGTGGACGTGGCGCTGCCGGTCTTAAGCAAGAGCCACAGACCGCTGTTCCATTATTTCAAGCAGATGTTCGCGCAGGTGACCAACCCGCCGATCGACTCCATCCGCGAGGAGATTGTGACGGCCACGGCCATCCACATGGGCACCAGCGGCAACCTCTTAGAGGAAAAGCCCGAGAACTGCCACATGCTGAAGGTGAAAAACCCGATTCTTTCCAACACGGATCTGTTGAAGATTCAGAACCTGAATCTGCCTGGCTTCAAGGTAGCGACTGTGCCGCTTACCTATTATAAAACGACCAGCCTGGAGAAGAGCATCAACCGTATGTTCAACGAGGCGGACAAGGCCTTCAAGGACGGCGCCAACATCCTGATTCTCTCTGACAGAGGCCTGGATGAGAACCATGTGGCGATCCCCTCCCTGCTGGCGGTAGCGGCCTTAAACCAGCACTTTGTGGAGACGAAAAAGCGTACCTCCCTTTCTCTGATCCTGGAGACCGGCGAGCCCAGAGATGTGCATGATTTCGCAACCCTCTTAGGCTACGGCGCGAGCGCCATCAACCCATATCTGGCGCTGGATACCATCCAGGAGCTGATTGACAACCACATGCTGGACAAGGACTACTACGCGGCGGAGAGCGACTACCGCGAGGCCATTTTAAGCGGCATTGTCAAGATCGCCTCCAAGATGGGTATTTCCACTATCCAGTCCTACCAGAGCAGCAAAATCTTTGAGGCCATCGGCATCGATAAGGCCGTTATTGACAAATATTTTACCAACACGGTCTGCCGTGTGGGCGGTATTACCCTGAAGGACATTGAGAATCAGATCAACGAGCTCCACGATATGGCCTTCGATCCGCTGGAGCTGGACAACGATCTGACCTTAAACAGCACGGGCCAGCACAAGAGCCGCAGCGGCGCGGATCTGCATCTGTATAATCCGGCGACCATCCATATGCTGCAGCAGTCCACCCAGCGCGGTGATTATGAGATGTTCAAACAGTATACGCACATGATCAACGAGGAGGGCGGCGTGCGCAATCTCCGCGGTCTGATGGACTTCAACTATCCGGAAGAGGGCGTGCCGCTTGACGAGGTCGAGAGCGTGGACAGTATCGTGACCCGTTTTAAGACCGGCGCCATGTCCTACGGCTCCATTTCCAAGGAGGCGCACGAGACCATGGCCATCGCCATGAACCGTCTCCACGGCAAGAGCAATTCCGGCGAGGGCGGCGAGGATTTAGAGCGCCTGACAGTCGGCAGGGACGGTTTGAATCGCTGCTCCGCGATCAAGCAGGTGGCGAGCGGCCGTTTCGGCGTGACCAGCCGGTATTTAGTCAGCGCGAAGGAAATCCAGATCAAGATGGCGCAGGGCGCGAAGCCCGGCGAGGGCGGTCATCTGCCCGGCGGCAAGGTCTATCCGTGGATTGCCAAAACACGTCATTCGACCCCTGGTGTGAGCCTGATTTCTCCGCCGCCGCACCATGATATTTACTCCATCGAGGATCTGGCACAGCTGATTTATGATTTGAAAAACGCGAATAAGGACGCCCGTATCTCCGTGAAATTAGTCTCCGAGGCAGGTGTGGGTACGGTAGCGGCCGGCGTGGCCAAGGCCGGCGCGCAGGTCATCCTGATTTCCGGCTATGACGGCGGCACCGGCGCGGCTCCCAGAAACTCCATCCATAACGCGGGTCTTCCCTGGGAGCTTGGTCTGGCGGAGACGCACCAGACCCTGATTATGAACGGCCTGCGCAATAAGGTCCGCATCGAGACCGATGGCAAGCTGATGACCGGCCGGGACGTGGCAATCGCGGCCATGCTGGGCGCCGAGGAGTTCGGTTTTGCCACCGCGCCGTTAGTTACCATGGGCTGCGTCATGATGCGTGTCTGCAACCTGGATACCTGCCCGGTGGGCGTGGCGACCCAGAACCCGGAACTGCGCAAAAACTTCAAGGGCAAGCCGGAGTACGTGGAGAATTTCATGCGCTTCATCGCACAGGATCTGCGTGAGCACATGGCAAGGCTCGGTGTGCGCACCGTAGATGAGCTGGTGGGACGCACCGATTTACTGAAGGTGAAGAGCGGTCTGACTGATTTACAGTCCCGCGTGACACTGGATAAGATTTTAAATAACCCATACGACGCCAGAGAGATGAAGGTCACCTTCATTCCGGAACAGGTCTATGATTTCAAGCTGGAAAATACGCTGGATGAGAGAGTCCTTTTAAAGCAGATGGACAAGGCGATCTCCAAAGGTCAGAAGCGCTCCATCGAGGTGGATGTGAAGAATATGGACCGCGCCTTCGGTACCATCCTGGGCAGCGAGATCACAAAGCGACTGGGCGATGATGTGGCGGAGGATACCTACCGGGTGCTGTGCAACGGCAGCGGCGGCCAGTCCTACGGCGCGTTTATTCCAAAGGGTCTGACCCTGGAGCTCATAGGCGACGCCAATGACTACTTCGGCAAGGGTCTCTCCGGCGGCAAGCTGATTATTTATCCGCCCAGAGGCAGCAAATTCAAACATGAGGAAAATATCATCATCGGAAACGTGGCGCTCTATGGCGCGACGAGCGGTAAGGCCTTTATCAACGGTGTGGCCGGCGAGCGTTTCTGTGTGAGAAATTCCGGCGCCACCGCGGTGGTGGAGGGCGTGGGTGATCACGGCTGTGAGTACATGACCGGCGGCACCGTCCTGGTTTTAGGTCCCACCGGCAAAAACTTTGCGGCCGGCATGAGCGGCGGCATCGCCTATGTCCTGGATGAAAATAACGACCTGTACAAGCGCCTGAACAAGGGCATGGTTTCCTCCAGGGAGATCACCTCCAAGTATGACGTCAGCGCCATCAAGGACCTGATCAGCGAGCATGTGGCCTACACCAACTCGGAGAAGGGCAAATACATTCTCGATCACTTCGCGGAATATCTGCCGAAGTTTAAAAAGATCATTCCCAACGATTACGAGAAGATGCTCTCGGCCATCGTCCAGATGGAGGAGAAGGACTTGAACGCCGAGCAGGCACAGATCGAGGCCTTTTACATGGTGAGCGGAAAGTAGAGGAGGAAGACAAACATGGGAAAGCCAACAGGATTTATGGAATATGAGAGAGTCGTCTCCACGGCGGAATCTCCCGAAACCCGGATCAGTCATTTCAATGAGTTCCATGCGCATCTTCCGATGGAGAGCCAGCGCCTTCAGGGCGCCCGCTGCATGGACTGCGGCGTGCCCTTCTGCCAGGCGGGCATGATGATCGCCGGCATGGCCAGCGGCTGTCCGCTGCACAACCTGGTGCCGGAGTGGAATGACTTAGTCTATACGAACAACTGGAAGCAGGCCTATAATCGCCTGCATAAGACGAACAATTTTCCGGAGTTTACCTCCCGGGTCTGCCCGGCGCTTTGCGAGAACGCCTGCACGTGCGGTTTGAACGGTGACCCGGTATCCTCGAAGGAAAATGAGTACGCCATCATTGAAAATGCTTACGCGAAGGGCTACGCGGATCCCAAACCGCCGAAGGTGCGGACAGGTAAGACTATCGCCATCGTGGGCAGCGGTCCCAGCGGCCTGGCGGCAGCGGATCAGTTAAACCGCAGAGGTCACAGCGTCACCGTGTACGAGCGGAGCGACCGCGTCGGCGGCCTGCTGCGCTATGGCATCCCCAACATGAAGCTGGAGAAGAGCGTGATCGACCGCAAGGTAGCCGTCATGGAGGCGGAGGGCGTGATATTTAAAACAAGCGTCAACGTGGGCGTGGATATCAGTGCTGAAGAGCTGATGCGTCAGTATGACCGCGTGATCTTAGCCTGCGGAGCTTCCAACCCCAGGGATATCAACGCGCCCGGCAGAGACGCCGAGGGGATTTATTTTGCGGTGGATTTTTTGAGCCGCAACACGAAGAGCCTCCTGGATTCCAACCTGCAGGATGGTAATTTCATCAATACGAAGGATAAAAACGTGGTGATCATCGGCGGCGGCGACACCGGCAACGACTGCGTGGGCACGGCCATGCGCCATGGCTGCAAGAGCGTGACACAGCTGGAGATGACGCCGAAGCCGCCGGTAAGCCGGGCGGCGAATAACCCCTGGCCGGAATGGCCCAAAATCTTAAAGACCGACTACGGGCAGGAGGAAGCCATCGCGAAGTTTGGCCATGATCCCCGCATCTTTGAGACGACGGTGAAAGAATTCGAGAAGGATGAGAACGGGAAGCTCACCGGCGTGATTACCATTCGTACCGCCATGGTGAAGGATGAGGCTACAGGCCGTATGGTCATGAAGACCTTAGAGGGCACCGAGCAGCGCCTGGACGCGGAGGTAGTTTTAATCGCGGCCGGTTTCCTGGGCTGCCAGTCCTACGTGGCGGACGCCTTCGGTGTGGAGTTAAATCCCCGTACCAATGTGAAGACCGAGCCCGGCAAGTACCAGACCAGCGTGGAGAATGTCTTTGTCACCGGCGATATGCACCGCGGCCAGAGCCTGGTCGTCTGGGGCATCCGCGAGGGCAGGGAGGCCGCCTGCGCGGTGGACGAGAGCCTGATGGGGTATTCCAATCTGATGATCCAGTGAGCGGTCAATGCCGGTCATGAATAAAGTTTGTGATAGTGTAAAGGAAGCCCGGAGAAAATTTCTCCGGGCTCCTTTTAATATGGAGAATTTCCCTGTCAGGTAACAAATACATGGATTTGTCCATTGCAAAAGTGACGTATGACAGGTATAATTTTTCCAGAAAAAGTCAATCTGAACAATGAGGTGTGCAGGACTGAATGAAAAGCGTGAATAAGCCTCCTGCATTTGAACTCCGGATATTCGTTTCGCACATAGGTAAACGGAAGAGGGATGGAATTTATGAAAGATGATAAACATTTCAGCAATCAGCTTACCTGGGCGCTGTTTAAAGCAGCCGCCCTGAGTATAGTTCTGTTCTTTTTAATATCTCGCCTGGATGTCATCAGAGCCGGCGCGGATAAGGCAATCGGTGTGCTCATGCCCTTTATCATCGGCGGGGTCATTGCCTATCTTTTAAAGCCGATGTGTAATTTCTTTGAACGGCACATGAAAGAAAAGCTGCCCCGGCAGGCGCACGCACTGAGCGTGGTGGTATCTCTGGTACTGGCTGTACTGGCGGTGGGTGCCCTTCTTCTGATGGTGATTCCGTCGCTGTTTCAAAGCATTTATGCGATTGCCCAGATGATACCGGACAGTCTGCAGAACGCTTCCGACTGGCTGCTGACTTATTTCGGGGATAATGAGGTGCTGAGCAATTATATCAGCGAGCTGACCGGCGAATTGTCCGCCACCCTCACGGGCTGGTTGTCCGGAAATGTTCTGCCCGGCCTGCAGGCGTTGATCGGCAGTGTGGCTACCGGCGTCGGCAGTCTCATTACTTTATGCAAAAACTTCATCATCGGCATTATCGTGGCAATTTATCTGCTGATGGGCCGCAAAAAGTTCGCGGAACAGGGTAAAAAGCTGGTGCACAGTATTTTTAAGAAAAAATGGGCCGATGCGATTTTAGAGGAAGTTTCCTTCGCGGATAAAATGTTCAGCGGTTTCATCGGCGGCAGAATTTATGACTCCCTGATTATCGGTCTGATCTGCTTTGCCGGCATGCTGATACTGGGGATTCCCTACCCGGGCCTGGTGAGTGTGATTGTAGGAGTGACCAACATTATCCCGTTTTTCGGACCGTTTATTGGCGCGGTGCCTTCTTTTCTGCTGATTCTGATCGTGAAGCCGGTCAAGGCGCTGATTTTCCTGGTGTTCGTGGTGATTTTGCAGCAGTTTGACGGCAATATTTTAGGACCGCGGATTCTGGGAAATGTGACCGGGCTCTCCAGCTTCTGGGTGCTTTTTTCCATTCTCTTCTTCGGCGGAATGTTCGGCTTCATCGGAATGCTGATCGGCGTGCCGGTGTTCGCGGTGATTTATGATGTCGCGCGAAAGCTGGTAAATAAAGGGCTTGAGTACCGGGAGAGGCAGGAGGCGGAGACAATCGGCCGGGCGGATGACAAAGCGGACGGCTGCCTGGAAAGTATGAAGGGCAAAGCTGCAGGAGCAGACGGTTGTCCGGAAAGTGCGGGAGGTAAAGAGACAGGCACCGTTGCCTGCGATGAAAGCGAAGTTACTGCTGTGTGAAACGGCAGATAATAAAAAATAAATTTCAGGCGGGCCACAGACGGTATCGCCGGACAGGAGAAAATCATGAAGAAACTGAAAGAAATGGCTCCGGGCGTCACAGGGGCGCTCTGTGAGCTGGCGGTGGGCATTCTGCTGCTGATCGATCCCCTCACCTTTACAGAGTGGATCATCAGGGCGCTGGGCGTGATTTTGATTATCGTGGGCGTCATCAATGTTGTCAACTATTTCAGAAGCAGCCCGCAGACCAGCATCCTGCAGAGAAAGCTGTCCATCGGCATTCTGCTGCTGGCAGGCGGCATTTTCTGTGTGGTCAATCCGCAGTGGTTTTCGGCGGCATTTCCGGCGCTGGCAGTCATTTACGGCATTGGAACCCTGGCGACCGGCGTCATGAAGGTGGAAAGCGCGGTAAACATGCTGCGTCTGAAAATGCGCAACTGGTGGATATGCGCCATAAGTGCTGTTGTGACGGTGGCCTGCGCCCTGATTATCATTGCCAATCCGCTGAGCACAACAGCTCTGCTGTGGATTTTCGTGGCCCTTGCCCTGATCGTGGAAGCAGTGATTGATTTTGTTACCGTTTTTCTTCCGCCGAAGAAAGAACCGAATGAGGTATGAATGAACTGAAAAATGAGATTCGGGAGCACCTGTTTGAAATGCGCGACGAGCCATACAGGGAATTTCAGAGCGCTCTGATTCCCACGGTAAATAAGGAAACCGTGATCGGCGTGAGAACCCCGGCGCTGCGCAGATATGCAAAGGAACTTGCAAAATTGGAAGAAATCGAAACATTTCTGCAGGATCTGCCGCATTTATATTTCGAGGAAAATAATCTGCATTTTTTCATTATAGAACAGACGGCGGATTTTGAAACCTGTCTAGAGCAGGTGCAGGCTTTTCTGCCTTATGTGGATAACTGGGCGACCTGCGATCAGGCGTGTCCGAAGGTTTTTAAGCGGCATAAACAGGAACTGCTTCCCTCAATCAGGGAGTGGGTTGAGAGTGAGCAGACCTATACGGCGCGCTATGGTCTGGGTATGTTAATGCGGTTTTTTCTGGACGAGGATTTTTCTCCTGAATATCCGGAAATGGCCGCGGCCGTGCAGTCGGAGGAATACTATGTCAATATGATGATCGCGTGGTATTTTGCCACCGCTCTGGCAAAACAGTATGACGCCGTTCTGCCGTATCTTAAGGAGTACAGGCTGTCGCCATGGGTACATAATAAGACCATTCAGAAGGCGTGTGAAAGCTACAGGCTGACGGAGGAGCAGAAGGCGTATCTGAAGGGACTGAAGGTAAAGAGAAAGTGAATAATAACTTTTGTGCTGATAAATTGAAACCACTTTCTTGACATCAAACCGGGTCTATGCTAACATGGGGGCAAGTGTGAGGAATCTGTTTTCCTCACAGAAACTATGCGAAATCCGCCGCACTGACAGACGGCTGCGGGATTATTTTCATCCGGCCGCAAGGCGTGTTTTCGTAAAAAGAAAGGAAGGAAATTTATTGTGGACTACATGGAAATTGTAGAAGTAATCGGCAGAGAAATTCTGGATTCCAGAGGAAATCCGACTGTAGAGGCTGAGGTGACGTTAGCTGACGGCACTGTAGGCAGAGGCACAGCGCCCAGCGGCGCTTCCACCGGTGAGTTCGAGGCGCTTGAGCTTCGTGACGGTGACAAGAGCAGATATCTGGGCAAGGGCGTGACCAAGGCGGTTGAGAATATCAACACCACCATCAGAGAGGCGGTTCTTGGACTGGACGCTTCCGACACCTACGCTGTGGACAAGGCAATGATCGATGCTGACGGCACGAAGGACAAGTCCAACCTCGGCGCGAACGCCATCCTGGCGGTTTCCATCGCGGCAGCGAGAGCGGCTTCCCTTTCTCTGGGCATTCCGCTGTATCGTTTCTTAGGCGGCGCAAACGGCAACCGTCTGCCGGTTCCGATGATGAACATCTTAAACGGCGGCGCACACGCGACCAATACCGTAGATACCCAGGAATTCATGATTATGCCTGTTGGCGCACCTTCTTTCAAGGAAGCGCTTCGCTGGTGTGCAGAAGTATTCCATGCCCTGTCTTCTATCCTGAAATCCAGAGGACTGGCTACCTCCGTTGGTGATGAGGGCGGTTTTGCTCCGAACCTTTCCAGCGATGAGGAGACCATTGAGACCATCCTTGAGGCAGTGAAGAAGGCCGGCTATGAGCCCGGCAAGGACTTCATGATCGCCATGGATGCCGCTTCCAGTGAGTGGAAGGGTGAGAAGAAGGGCGAGTATATCCTGCCGAAGGCCGGTACGCACTACACCTCCGATGAGTTGATCGAGCACTGGAAGAGCCTGGTTGAGAAATATCCGATCATTTCCATTGAAGATGCTCTGGATGAAGAGGACTGGGAAGGCTGGCAGAAGCTTACCAAAGAGCTGGGCGACAAGGTTCAGCTGGTAGGCGACGACCTGTTCGTGACCAACACCGAGAGACTGAGCAAGGGCATCAGCTTAGGCTGCGGCAACTCCATCCTGATCAAGTTAAATCAGATCGGTTCCGTGTCCGAGACCCTGGAGGCCATCAAGATGGCGCACAAGGCCGGCTACACCGCTGTGACCTCTCATAGATCCGGTGAGACCGAAGACACCACCATCGCAGATCTGGCTGTGGCTCTGAATACCTGCCAGATCAAGACCGGTGCTCCCAGCAGAAGTGAGCGTGTTGCCAAGTACAATCAGTTACTCCGCATCGAGGAGCAGCTGGGCGCGGCAGCCGTATATCCGGGCAAGGCAGCTTTCAATGTAAAATAATATATAAAAGTACCGTCAATAGACAGTCGTCCAGGAAAGTTTACTTTCTTGGACGACTGAATATTAGACGGCCTTTTATATATGCTTTCATGTGGTTATCGGGGAGCGGGAGAAATCCTGCTCCCTTTTGTTTGTGTACGCTGGACTGGCTCTTGTAAAGATGTACGTTTTTTTTCGCAGAAAAGGCTGTCAGAATGGCAGATAGTGTGGTAAGATAGAACAGGAGTTCGAAATGAATACTGGCAGAGAGATCTTAATGGTATCCTGGATTACGATACTGTAATGAGCAGAAAGCGCGAGAGGATTTATGAAGGAAATACGCACATCTGTGCGCAATATGGTGGAATTTGTATTCCGCTCCGGTGATCTGGACAATCGGGGCAAGGGCAGCGCCGAGCAGGCGATGCAGGAGGGCGGACGTCTTCACCGTATGCTGCAGGCGAAGGAAGGAATTGCATATCAGGCGGAGGTTGCTTTTCAGTACCGGTATGATGCCGGACGGTATGACATATATCTGGAAGGACGTGCGGACGGGATTATTTCGGATTATGTGCCAGAGGAGTGGCAGCAGGATTTTGAGCAGTTTCCCCTGCTGTCCCCGGAGTACGGGATCATGGAAGAGCCGGAGCCGATGACCTATGTGGATGAGATTAAGAGTACCTATCGGAATGTGGAGCATATGAAGGAGCCTGTGCAGGTGCACCTGGCGCAGGCCATGTGCTATGCGTATATGATTTCCGAGCAGGAGGACCTGGAGCAGGTTGGCGTACGTATGACCTATATTAATCGCCGATCCAGAGGCATGAAGCGCTTTCATCAGTCGTTTTCCCGCAGTGAGATCACGACCTGGTTTCAGGAGACGATGGCGAAGTACCAGCGCTTCACAGATTATATGTATGACTGGGAAAATCTCAAGCTCCCGTCCGTGCGCGCCGTTCCTTTTCCGTATGCGTACAGGGAGGGACAAAAGGACCTGGCTTCTTCCGTTTACAGGACCATTTATCACCGCAAAAAGCTTTTTCTCCAGGCACCCACAGGGACGGGTAAGACTCTGGCGACACTCTATCCGTCTATCAAGGCAGTGGGGCAGGGCCTGGCGAATATGATTTTCTATGTGACCGCCAAGACAGTCACGGCGACCGCGGCCGCGGATACCTTAAAGCTTCTCCGTCAAAACGGTCTGCGATTCAAGGATGTGGTTCTGACCGCCCGCGAGAAAATCTGCTTAAGTGAGGCCTGCGACTGCAATCCATCTGCCTGCTCCTACGCGAAGGGTCACTTTGACCGGGTCAACGCCTGTCTGTATGACCTGATCACGCATGAGGAGAGCTTTTCACGGGAGGTCATACTTAGATATGCCCTGCAGTATCAGGTCTGCCCGCATGAGCTGAGTCTGGACCTGACCGATTTTGCGGACTGTGTGATCGGGGATTATAATTATGTATTTGATCCGCATGTTGCACTGCAGCGCTTTTTTAGCGCGTCCGGACGAAAGGGAGAGTATATTCTGCTCACGGATGAGGCGCACAATCTGCCGGACCGCGCGCGGGAAATGTACAGCGCGGTGCTGGTGAAGGAGGATGTGCTGGCGGCGAAAAGGCTGGTGAATGAGGAGAATCTGCAGCTTTCGAGACATTTGGAAAAGTTGAATCGATCCCTGCTTTCACTGAAACGCAAGTGTGACGGCCTGACTGTGTTTGAGGAGGCGGAGGAGGTCTATGCGGCGCTTGAGGATGTGATGGAAGACCTGGACAGCTGGCTGGCCAACCGGGATGTCAGGCCTATGCCGCAGGAACTGCTGGATTTTTATTTTGAACTGAGTCATTTTGAGTTGATTTATCAGCTTTTGAATGACAAATATGTGATTTATGGGGAGAACCGGGACAATGGAGAATTTATACTGAAGCTGTTCAATGTGGATCCGTCCGCGAATTTACGGGAGTGTATGGAAAAGTGCCGCAGCAGTATTCTGTTTTCCGCCACATTTCTGCCGATTCAGTATTATAAAGAGCTTCTGGGTGGAACAAAGGAGGATTACGAGGTTTATGCCGAGACCTGTTTTTTGACGGATCAGCGGGCACTTATGATTGCACGGGACGTGACCAGCAAATTCACCCGCCGCAATCGGGAGGAATATGAGAAAATTGCGGGTTATATCCATACGACTGTGAGCGAGCGCAGCGGGAACTATATGATTTTCTGCCCATCCTACGCATATATGCAGGAAATTTTTCAGATTTACGGGGAAAATTTTGGAGAAAATGAAAATACGCAGCTGATTATGCAGAAAGAACGGATGAGCGAGGCGGAGCGGGAGGAATTTCTCGCAAGGTTTCGGGAAAATGCGTCCTCCCGACAGTCTCTGATTGGCTTCTGCGTTCTGGGCGGCATTTTCTCCGAGGGTATCGATCTTAAGGGCGAGAGCCTGATCGGCGCGATCATCGTTGGCACCGGTCTGCCGCAGATCGGCCGGGAGCAGGAGCTTCTGCGGCGCTATTTTGACGCAAATGGCCGCAATGGCTTTGACTTTGCCTACCGTTACCCCGGCATGAATAAAGTCATGCAGGCCGCGGGACGCGTAATCCGTACAAAGGAGGATACAGGAGTGATTCTGCTGCTGGACGAGCGGTTTTTAGAGGGACAGTACCGCGTGATTTTTCCGCGGGAGTGGGAGAGGTATCAGGTGGTGGATCTGGGTTCAGTTCATGACAGTCTGAAAACATTCTGGGATCATTTCTGAACATATAGATCACAGGTGTGTGAGTACGAAAGAGATGAACAGATATCGAAACAGGAAAATGCTGTAAAGAAAATTCTTTACCAATTCAGATGTCTGTTGTTATGAAGAATCAGGCTCTGAGAGAGTGCCACAGATTTTTTGAAAGCAATATAAGTATGACCTGATTGATGAGGGTGAATCAAAGCTATGAGTATGACAGAGACGAGCCTGGCGAAAAACAGGAAAGAAAGGGCAATAAATGAAGATCACACTTGAGAAGGCAACCATACAGGACGCACCGGCCTGCGCGGCAATCCTGAACAGCGGCCGCGCGTTTCAGAGAGAACAGGGCTTTGCCCAGTGGGCGGATGATTATCCGAACCTGGATTCTGTGCTGGCGGATATAGAGGCAGGCAATGCGCACATTCTGAAGGTGGATGGGCAGATTGCGGGATATCTGTATATCAGCTTTGACGGCGATCCGGCTTACAATCATATCAAGGGTGCCTGGCGGACGCAGGAACCCTATGCAGTCATACATAGAGTCGCCCTCGCGGAGCAATACCGGGGAATGGGTTTGTCTGAAGCTGCGTTTTCTCTGGCGGAGGACTTCATCCTTTCGTATGGCGTCCGCTCTGTACGGATTGACACCCACCACCAGAATAAACGGATGCAGCATGTGCTTGCGAAAAATGGCTTTGTGCTTTGCGGAGAGGTGCAGATGCGAGACGAGCCGAGGCTGGCGTTTGATAAGCAGTTTTAAAAAGAATAATTCAAGTTCTTCGGCATTGCAAGACGGAAAATAATATGGTAAAATCAAATCAGTTTATGAAATCTGCACGCAAGAGGTTGCGCGATGAATCAAACCAATTATCAGAAGGAAATGGAAAAGATCCTGAAAGATCTTGACAGTCAGACTTTAAAAGGCGCGGACCTGCCACGCCTTTTTTTGCATGCATGCTGCGCGCCCTGCTCCTCCGCGGTATTAGAGCGGCTGCGGACGCATTTTCAGATTACGGTTTTTTATTATAATCCGAATATTTCCGCAGCAGAGGAGTATCAGAAGCGACTGCGTGAAGAAATCCGGCTGATTGCCTGGTTTAATGCCAGAAACGACGGCGGTTATGAGATCGATTACATCGCGGGAGATTACGAGCCGCAGCGGTTTTATCAGGCGGCGCGCGGACTGGAGCGGGAGCCGGAGGGCGGCGCACGATGCCGGGAGTGTTTTAAGCTGCGGCTGGGCGAGAGCGTTTTAAGGGCCGAGGCGTTGGGCTATGATTATGTGACGACCACGCTGACCATCAGCCCGTTGAAGAATGCGGCTTTGTTAAATGAAATCGGCAGCGGTTTTTGTCAGGATACGAAGGTGCAGTGGCTGCCTTCTGATTTTAAGAAAAAGGACGGCTATAAGCGCAGCATAGAGCTGTCGGCGGAGTGCGATTTGTATCGGCAGAATTACTGTGGGTGTGTGTTTTCGTTAAGAGAACGAGAGAATTCTGAGAGTTTACCGAGGGAGGAATAACTTATTTTATGAAAAAATTACTGGACATGATTTCAGACGAGGTATCGCAGGCATTTGCCGCCGCGGGGTATGACGCATCACTTGGCAAGGTGACGGTCTCCAACCGCCCCGACCTGTGCGAATACCAGTGCAACGGCGCGATGGCGGGAGCGAAGCAGTACCACTGCGCGCCTATTATGATTGCGGAGGCTGTGGCGGAGAAATTGCAGGGTAATTCCGTTTTTGGCGAAGTGAATGCCGTGAAGCCGGGCTTTTTAAATCTGAAGTTAAGCCCTGCTTTTGCGGCGGAATATATGAACCGGATGGCTGCGGATGAGAAGTTCGGCCTGGACATGCCGGCAAAGCCGCATATGATTATCCTGGATTACGGCGGGGCGAACGCGGCGAAGCCGCTGCATGTCGGTCACCTGCGCAGCGCCATCATCGGCGAGAGCGTGAAGCGAATCTGCCGCTACGCGGGTCATACGGTGATCGGAGATGTCCACCTGGGAGACTGGGGCCTGCAGATGGGTCTGATTATCACGGAATTACAGGAACGCAAACCGGAACTGCCATATTTTGATGACAGTTATACAGGCGAATACCCGGTCGAAGCGCCCTTTACCATCTCTGAACTGGAGGAGATTTACCCCACCGCCAGCAAAAAGTCCAAGGACGACGGCCAGCATGAGGGGGAAACGGACGCGGAGTATCAGCTTCGGCAGCAGGCCGCGGCGGCGTATAAGGCGAAGGCGCTGGCGGCAACGGCGGATCTGCAGAATGGCAGACGCGGCTACCGTGCGCTGTGGCACCACATCATGGCTGTCTCTGTAGCGGATTTAAAGAAAAATTATGACAGCCTGAATGTCTCCTTCGATCTCTGGAAGGGAGAGTCCGACGTGCAGGATATCATCCCCGGCATGGCGCAGAAATTAAAGAATGACGGCTATGCTTACGAGAGTGACGGCGCGCTGGTGGTGGATATCGCCCGGGAGGACGATACCAGGGAGATGCCGCCCTGCATGATTTTAAAGAGCGACGGTGCGGCTCTGTATACCACGACAGATATCGCGACGATTGTGGAGCGTGTGGAGCAGTATCACCCGGATGAGATCATTTATTTCGCGGACAAGCGCCAGGACCTGCATTTTGAGCAGGTGTTCCGCTGTGTGAAAAAGACCGGGATCGCGCCTGAGGAAACGAAGCTTCAGTTCATCGGCTTCGGCACCATGAACGGCAAGGACGGCAAGCCATTCAAGACCCGCGACGGCGGCGTCCTGCGTCTGGAAGCTCTGATTAAGGAAGTCAACGAGGAGATGTATCAGAAAATCATCACCGGCCGCGAGATCAGCGAGGAGAAGGCGCTCAAGATCGCAAAGACTGTCAGTCTGGCAGCCATCAAATACGGTGATCTGTCCAACCAGGCGGGCAAGGATTATATTTTCGACATTGACCGCTTTACCTCCTTTGAGGGAGACACTGGCCCGTATATTTTATATACGATTGTCCGTATCAAGTCGATTCTGCACAAATATCAGGAAAAAGGCGGCATTCTGACAGGCCTGTCAGTTCTGCCCGCGGAGAATGAGGCCGAGAAGGCACTGATGCTGGAAACCGCGAAATTCAATGCTGCCATGGAGAGCGCCTGCGAGGAAAAAGCGCCGCACAGAATCTGCGCATATATTTACGATCTGTGCAACGCGTTCAATCATTTCTACCATGAAACGAAGATTCTGGCTGAGGAAGATCAGGAAAAGCAGAGGGGGTACATCGCCCTGTTGCTGCTGGTGAAGGGGGTATTGGAGGCCTCGATTGACGTGCTGGGGTTTGAAGCTCCGGAGGAGATGTGATTTTCAAATGTTACGAATAAAATATGATATTAAAATGTATTGGAGGGTTACACAATGAGAAATCCGATGATTGAGAAGTATCTGGACGAGCTCATCGAGCGGTCCACCTTAGACATTCCGGCCTGGAATATTGAGAAGGCAAAGGCCGGCGCCACCAAGAGCGGGTGGAACTACATCGATGGCTGTATGATCCTGGCCATGCTGGAGACCTATGCCACCACCGGCGAGCAGAAATACCTGGACTTCGCGGACGCCTTTATTGACCACAGAGTACACGAGGACGGCACCATCGACGGCTACAATCCCGAGGAGTACAATATCGACAACGTGAACGCCGGCAAGACGCTTTTCGCGCTGTACGATATCAACGGCAAGGAGAAATACCGCAGGGCCATCGACCTGATTTACAGCCAGATTCAGAACCAGCCCCGCACGGAGGAGGGCAATTTCTGGCACAAAAAGATTTATCCCAACCAGGTCTGGCTGGACGGCATGTACATGGGGCAGCCTTTCTACATGGAATACGAGACTCGCTTCAACGACAAAAAGAACTACGATGATATTTTCCACCAGTTTGCCAATGTGGTGAAGCATGTCAGAGACCCGAAGACCGGCCTGTATTACCATGCCTATGACGCCTCAAAAACCGCGTTCTGGTGTGATAAGGAAACCGGCTTAAGCCAGAATTACTGGCTGCGTGCTTTAGGGTGGTTCTCCATGGCGCTGCTCGATACCTTAAGCAAGTGCGACAGAGAGGCCGCTCCGGAGAAATATGACGAGCTGAAGGCTGTGTTTGTGGATTATATGGACGCCATGCTGCATTATCAGGACGAGAGCGGTATGTGGTATCAGCTGCCCGCCGGAGGCGGCGAGCCCGGTAACTATCTGGAGACCTCCGGCAGCGCCATTATGGCCTACAGCCTGTTAAAGGCTGTTCGTCTGGGCTTTTTGCCTGAGAGCTACAGAGAGCCTGCCATCAAAGACTTCAACGCGATCTGCGATAAATATCTGACCATCAACGAAGCCGGAGAGCTGCATCTGGGCGGTATCTGCCTGGTCGCCGGTCTGGGGCCGGAGAACAATCGCCGCCGCGATGGCTCCTACGAGTATTATATGTCCGAGCCGATTGTTTCCGACGATGCCAAGGGCGTGGGGCCGTTTTTGCTGGCGTACACGGAGCTGCGCAGGCTGGGAGAGTGAATCCATTGACAGAGAGCCGACACGATAGCGTCACCTATCCGTTTCCGGCGAAATGTTTTTCAGTTACGATAGCACCTCACTTCAGAGCTGAGGTGCTATTTCTTTGTGTAATTAAGAATTTTTATAATTAACCCAGTTATTGCAATGATAACCATAAATTCTTCATATGTACTCATCCGAAAAGCCCCCTTTCTGTCAAGGTCTCAGAAATGAAAGAATAATCGCAGAGGACGCGATTATTATCCCATTCGTCGCTCGCCGGACATGTATACATGTCCTTCTCACTTGCACTTATGATATTTTTATATTGACAGAATGTGGTTCAGAATGTATAATAAGCACATTACTTATAAAACCTATCAAATACATAGGAGATAAAGAATTAAAAAACAGGGAAGGAGCGGCATAAATGGAACGGGGGATTGAGACAAAATGTATTTACGGGGACGGCGCGAAATTTGAGGGAGATAAAACTGGCTCCATCAGCTTCCCCATCTACCAGACTGCTACCTTCGCTCACCCGGAGGTGGGGCAGAGCACCGGCTATGCATACAGCCGCATGCAAAACCCTACGCGAGAGCAGTTAGAGCAGGTTGTTGCTTCTTTAGAGGAGGGCGTGGACGCACTGGCCTTTTCCAGCGGCATGGCGGCGATTACCGCGTTGATGGAATTGTTTCAACCGGGAGACCATATTATCACCGATGCCGATCTGTACGGCGGGAGCCTTCGCCTGTTTCGCTCTATCAACGCCAAAAACGGCATTGCGTTCAGCCATATAGACTGTACCAGAGAAGATGTAGAATCCTACATTCAGGAAAACACACGCGCCATTCTGATCGAAACGCCCACCAATCCTATGATGAACGTGATTGACATCCGCAGGATGGCGGAAGTCACAAAACGACACGGAATCTGGCTGATCGTGGACAATACGTTCCTGTCCCCTTATTTTCAGAAGCCGCTGACTCTTGGAGCGGACATTGTGATTCACAGCGGGACAAAATTCCTGGGCGGACATAACGACACGCTGGCAGGCTTTCTGGTGACAAGCTCGCCTGAGCTGTCCGAGCAGCTTCGGTATATCAGCAAGACGGTCGGTTCCGGGCTGGCTCCTTTTGACAGCTGGCTGATTTTACGGGGGATCAAGACGCTTCCAATCCGCATGGAGCGGGCGCAGGAGAATGCGCAGGCCATTGTGGCTTTTCTGCAGGGGGAGCGCCGGGTGCGGAAGGTTTATTATCCCGGGATACCCGGTACGCAGGCCTATGAAATCTGTAAACGACAGGCCAGTGGCTTCGGCAGCATGATTACCTTCGAGGTGGAGAGCAGGGAGCTGGCCCTTCATATCCTGAAAAGCACCAGGCTGATTCCTTTTGCGGAGAGTCTGGGCGGGGTAGAGACGCTGCTGACCTATCCCACCACACAGACCCACGCCGACGTCCCCCTGGAAGTGCAGTTAAAAAATGGTATTACAGACCGGGTGCTGCGGCTGTCTGTGGGAATCGAGACGAAAGAAGACCTAATTGAGGATCTGAGGCAGGCGATGGATTCTTTTGAAGGAAAGGACAGCATATAATACGAAGGAATTTTATATTGCAGAATGGGATGTCGGGCCGTATAATGACCATATCATTTATAAAGCCTGATATGCGGGAGTTCAATTAAGAACAGACTTGCAGGAAGACAATTGTTGTTTTGAGGAGGAGAAAATCATGTCTGAAGTAAAAGAAAGCGCACTGGAACTCATCGGCAACACCCCGGCACTGAAGCTGAACCGCTACAGTCAGGCGGCGGGCATTGAGGGCGTTACAGTTATTGCAAAGCTGGAGTATTTGAATCCCGCCGGCTCTGTAAAGGACAGGATTGCCCTGGCTATGATTGAGGATGCGGAGCAGAAGGGGATTCTGAAGCCCGGCGCGACCATCATTGAACCGACCAGCGGCAATACTGGTATCGGTCTGGCGGCTGTAGCGGCAGCCAGAGGCTACCGGGCGATCTTCACGCTGCCGGAGACGATGAGCGTGGAGCGGAGGAATCTGTTGAAGGCCTATGGCACCGAGCTGGTGCTGACGGAAGGCTCCAGGGGCATGAAGGGTGCGATTGAGAAGGCGGATGAGCTGGTAAAAGAGATCGACGGCGCCGTTATTCTCGGGCAGTTTGACAATCCGGCCAACCCGGCTGTTCATAAAGCAACCACGGGTCCGGAAATCTGGAAACAGACCGACGGTCATGTGGATATTTTTGTGGCAGGAATCGGCACCGGCGGCACGATTACCGGTGTCGGAGAATATTTAAAGGAGCAGAACCCGGATATCAAAGTGGTCGGTGTGGAGCCGGCTTCCAGCCCGGTTCTCACCAAAGGTGTAGGCGGCGCACACAAAATTCAGGGCATTGGCGCGGGTTTTGTGCCCCGGGTTCTGAATACAAAGGTTTACGATGAGATCCTGGACATCGAAAATGAGGACGCTTTTGCAGAGGGCAAACGCTTCGCGGTCAGCGAGGGCATTCTGGTCGGGATTTCGTCCGGTGCGGCGTTGAAGGCGGCGGCCATTCTGGCGGCCAGACCGGAGAATCAGGGCAAGACCATTGTGGTGCTTCTGCCCGATTCCGGGGACAGATATCTGTCGACGCCTCTGTTTGCAAACTAAAAGTGACTATTCACAGCAGACCTGGGAGATATCATCAGCTCTGTCAAGCGCAGGTTGCTTGTAAAGAGCTGATGATATCTTTCGGGTTGACTGAGAATCAGTCACTGCACCCACATAGGCAATCTTAGCCCCGTAAGGGGCGGGAAAGCACGCGAAGCGGGCGAGACTGCGCATGAGGGTGCAGCGGCTGTGAATACATTATGAGGAAATCACCATGATCTACCTGGATTATGCGGCCAACCATCCCTGTGAGGAGGCGGTGCTGCAGCGCTTCTGTGAGACGGAGCGGGCCTTCATCGGCAACGCCAATTCCTCCCATCCGGCGGGAGAGGCCGCCAGGGAGGAGATGGAGCGGATTACCTTATCCATCGCATCCCTTTTGGGTGCTAAAAGCGCGGAGGTCATTTATACCTCCGGCGCAACCGAGTCCAATAATACTGCCATCAAAGGCATCGCCCGTGCGAGGAGGCATCTGGGCAGGCACATCATTTCCACACCGTTGGAGCATGCCTCCGTCAGCGCCAGCCTGACATATCTGCAGGAGCTGGGATATGAAATTGACCTGCTGGACATCGGGCGGGACGGCAAGGTGGACTTAGAGCAGCTGAAAGACCTGCTCAGGGAAGACACTGTTTTGCTGGCAGTGACGGCGGTGGACAGTGAACTGGGCACAATCCAGCCGTTAGAGGATATCAAAGAGATCCTGAAATTCTTTCCGAACTGCGCCCTGCATGTGGACGCGACGCAGGCCATCGGCAGGCTGCCGGTGGCTTTTTCGGGTCTGGATACCATGAGTCTGGCGCCGCATAAATTCGGAGGGTTGAACGGAAGCGGCCTTTTGTTAAAAAAGAGGGGTCTGGTGCTGGAACCCCTGCTGCATGGCGGCGTCAGTACCAGCCTTTATCGGGGCGGGACTCCGACTGTATCTCTGGCGGCTTGTGTTGAGACTGCTCTGCGTCTGGCGATTGAGAACCGGGAGGAGCATGTGCGGGAGGTGACTGCTCTGTCCGGGAAACTCAGATCTGCCCTGTCGGCCTATCCGAAGGTGCGCGTCAACAGTCCCGCGGACGCGGTTCCTCATATCCTCAATCTGAGTGTGGAGGGCGTGAAGGGCACCCGCTTTCAACACGCGCTGGCCGATCATGGTGTTTGTGTTTCGGTGAAAAGCGCCTGCTCCTCTGACGGGACGCCTTCCCGGGCGGTTTTTGCCGTCAGCCGTGACCGCAGAAACGCGCTTTCCTCCTGGAGGATCAGTTTCAGCCATCGGACAACGGAGGAGGAGGTGCGGGAGTTTCTGCAGATATTTGATGCCTGCTATTATGAGCTGACAGAAAGAAAATGACGTTGCGCGGCAGCTTATTCTGCGCGGCTTGCATTTGTCACCTCGATGTAGTAAAATTATAGAACATGAGCATACATGCGTATGAGACTTTGTGGAACACAGCGGGAAATATATAAACTGCTGAGCGATTTATGTGCGGTGGAGTTGATATATTTCACGCGTATTGTTTGTTGTTAAGTTGAAAATTGGCTTTTTAAAGGAATGATACCATGGCCCGTGAACTCGACTATGCGCAGCGCGTGGAGCGCAGCCTGACGAAAAAATATCATAAAGAAATCTGGGCACCCTTCACCCGCGCGGTCAAGACCTACGAGCTGATTAAAGAGGGAGATAAGATCGCTGTCTGCATTTCCGGCGGCAAGGATTCCATGCTGATGGCCAAGCTCATGCAGATGCTTAAACGGCACAGCGACGTTCCCTTTGACCTGGTCTATCTGGTGATGGACCCCGGTTATAATGAGATAAACCGGCACAAGATTGAGGCAAACGCCGCGCTTTTGCAGATTCCCATCACTATTTTTGAAACCAATATTTTCGAGGTGGCCAACAGCACGGATAAAAATCCCTGTTACCTGTGCGCCCGCATGCGCCGCGGATACCTTTACAGCAAGGCGAAGGAGATGGGCTGTAATAAAATCGCCCTCGGTCATCATTTCAGCGATGTGATTGAGACAACAGTCATGGGCATGTTTTACGGTTCGCAGCTGCAGGCCATGCTGCCCAAGCTCCACAGCACCAATTTCGAAGGAATGGAGCTCATCAGGCCTCTTTATTGTGTACATGAGGATGACATCATCGCCTGGAAGCAGTACAATGAGCTTGATTTTATTCAGTGTGCCTGCCGCTTTACGGAGAACTGCACCATGTGTGATAACGGTGGCGGCGGTTCCAAGCGCCAGGAGGTCAAAACACTGATCCGGCGGCTGAAGCGGGATAACCCTAATATTGAGAAAAGCATTTTCAACAGCATTCATGCTGTCAGCCTGGATACGATGGTGGGGTATAAGTATAAGGGAGAGCGGCATTCCTTCCTGGATACATATGATGAAGTGCGTGGAGACGGAACGATTGAGAATGTGTCTGCGCCAGTAAGTGAGGCCTGAACAGAGAAAGGAAAGAAATATCTATTATGACAGATCAGTTTTCCAGGACTGAGTTGTTAATTGGAAAAGAGGGCATTGAGCGTCTTCAGGATGCGAAGGTCGCTGTTTTCGGCGTTGGCGGCGTGGGAGGATACGCAGTGGAAGCACTCGTCAGAAGCGGCGTGGGCTCTTTTGTGTTGGTCGATGACGACAGAATATGTCTGACCAATTTAAACCGCCAGATCATCGCCACGCGCAAAACCATCGGCAAATATAAGGTGGATGTGATGAAGGAGCGGATTCTGGATATCAATCCGCAGGCACATGTGGAAACCCATCAGTGCTTTTTTCTGCCGGAAAACGCGCAGGACTTTGATTTTTCACAGTATTCCTATGTGATCGACGCGGTGGACACGGTTACCGCGAAGCTGGAGATCATTACACGGGCGCAGCAGGAAGACGTGCCTGTCATCAGCTGTATGGGAGCGGGGAATAAGCTGGATCCCACGCAGTTTCGGGTGGCGGATATCTACGAGACAACGATCTGTCCATTGGCGAGAGTCATGCGCCGCGAGTGCAGAAGGCGGGGCATTGAACATTTAAAGGTGGTTTTTTCCACAGAGAAAGCGATTCGGCCTTCAGAGGACGCGGACGTCAGTTGCCGGACTCACTGTGTCTGTCCGCCTGGGACAGCGCGCAAGTGTACGGAGCGGCGGGACATTCCGGGGAGCATTTCCTTTGTGCCGTCGGCAGCCGGGCTGATCCTGGCGGGTGAGGTGATTCGCGATCTGGCCGGTGTATGAAAGGCCGCAGAACCTGAATCCCCGGGCCGCAGCCTGTGATGCCTTAGAAACAGGCGCGGGAGCGTATTTATTCTGGATAAAGGACTTGTGTTTTGTCTGCGAAATCAATATAATGATGATGGCTTCTGAGAATCAGAGCATGAAAAGAAAGGCGCTGCCAGCAAATCAGCAGGACAGCAAAGAGAGGGAGAAATGGAAACAGATAACATTCTGGAACTGACATCTGAAGCAGAAAAGGACGCAGAAAAAATCAAACAGGCTGTGGTAAAAAAGACCTTCCCGAAGCTGTTTGCACAGATAAAGGAAAAGCTGGAGCTGACCGACAGCACCGTGTTGTCCGGCCATGCGGCGTATGAGTTCCACATAAGTGATCCGGATGGCATTTTCTATGTGGAAATCAGTGACGGGAGAATTGATGTGCAGCCCTATGATTATCACGATAATCAGGGCGTTTTCACCGCAAGTGCGGCAACATATGAAGCATTGTGTGAAGGCTCATTGACACCAATCACCGCTTATGCGGCCGGCCGCCTGAAAATCAGCGGCGGTACGGACCAGGTGAAGGTGCTCATGAAGATATTCGCATAGAAGGAATGCGGCCGGCCACCAGAAAGAATTTCCCTGCAGCTGTGATGAACGGTGAGAGGAGAGGGCGATTCTGATTGATAAAGAACTTAAAAAAGCAGGTCCCTGTAAACGGAATAATGTCCATTTACAGAGAGCCTGCTTTTTCTTTGCCTGCATACATTTCGGATTTTCCTGCTATATCCTGTGTTTTGAAGCAGGTATACGGCTTATTCCTTCTCTAAGAAGCTGTAAACAACCGCTGCCAGAGCGCCGCCGACGAGCGGACCTACGATGAAGATCCAGACCTGAGACAGTGCGTCGCCGCCTGCGAAAATCGCGGGCATCAGGCTTCTGGCGGGGTTGACGGATGTGCCGGTCAGGGCAATGCCGAGAATATGCACCAGCGTCAGGGTCAGGCCGATCACCAGACCGGATACTGCGGTATTCTCTACCTTGCTGGTGACGCCGATGATGGCGAGCACGAAGACGAAGGTCAGAACGATCTCGACGACCAGAGCGCCGCCCACAGTGCCGTTTGTCCAGCCGGCTTGAATCTGGTTGGCTCCGAAGCCACAGTCAAAGCCGAAGACGATGCCGAGAATCACGCAGCCCAGCGCGGAACCGATCAGCTGGGAAATTACATAGCCCACAAAGTCGGCAGGTGTCAGCTGCTTGCGGATCAGCATGGCGATGGAAACGGCCGGGTTGATGTGGCAGCCGGAAATGTTGCCGATGCTGTAGGCCATCGCGACGATGACTAAGCCAAATGCAAGCGCGGTCAGCAGATATCCGCTGCCGGAAGCGCTGTCGCAGCCGACTGCAACTGCGGTGCCGCAGCCGAAGGTTACCAGGACACAGGTACCGATTGCCTCGGCGATGTACTTTTTGATGCTGCTCATACAAAAAACCTCCCTTTTTTGATATGAAAACTGTTTTCAGTACCGTATTCCAGTATACAACCAATCGCTCTCTTTTGCTACCGGATTCTTAAAAAAAATTAAGAAATTCTTAAAAAAATGCTGCCCGCAAAGATTTGCGAACAGCAGTTTGGAAGTTACAGGTTAGCCTTTATCTTTTCAATCATTTCCGCATACTCTGCGTCTGTCAGGAACTTCTCGCCTGGATTCATGGCGAACACGCCGCCCCATTCATAACCGTCCTTATATTTCGGCACCAGATGCATGTGCAGATGACAGCCTGTGTCGCCGTAGGCGCCGTAGTTGATCTTGTCCGGATGAAAGGCTGCATGAATGGCCTTCACTGCGCGGTTTACATCCGCAAAGAACGCGTTGCGCTCCTCGTCAGAGATGTCCACGATCTCGCTGACGTGGTCTTTGTAAGCCACGATACATCTGCCCGGGTGGGACTGCTCCTTGAAGAGGATCAGCGTGCTGACCGACAGCTCACAGATCTCGATGCCGAAGGCGGCTAACAGCTCCCCCTTCTGACAATAACTGCAATTTTCCATGTATACCTCCTTTTGGGGCCTGCCCCTGTAAAATGGTTTGATATATTTATCTTACTACAGTCCTGCTTGACGCGTCAAATGATTTGAAGAATTTTCTGCGGCTCCATGTATGGTATCATTTGCCCCTGGCCGCATGAAGCATTCCGTCGTTCAGACGCAGGATTCCGGCGCACAGCGTGGATTGTCGATAATATTCTGCAGCGTAATCCCATCAAGATAATCATTGATGACTTTGGATAGTCCCTCGTAAATCGGCAGAGTCATACAGTCGTCGCAGCGCTTGCACAGATTGGGCGAGGTATCCATGCAGCTGACAGGCTTCAGGCTGCCTTCCGCACTTTCTAAAATTTCCCGCACCGTGATTTCCATGGGGTGCCGGGCCAGCTGGTAGCCGCCCATGTGGCCGCGGTTGGTCAAAAGCAGGTTGTTCCGGTTGAGAAAGGGAATGATCTGCTCCAGGTATTTTTTGGAAATTTCCTGCCTCTCTGAAATGTCCTTTAAGGCAATAAAACCCTCATTGTAGTGCTGCGCCAGGTCAATCATCATCCTGAGCGAGTAACGCCCGCGTGTTGAAATCCTCAAAAACTGTTTCCTCCCATCGTGCTGCCTGACCGGTTTGTGCTCATGGATGAAGCAGTCCGGCCCGGTATTGGCCTGGTCACTTCCATGACGTATCAGGGAAGCGACCCTGTATCATCAGGATTATACCATAGGTTTAGTAGGCTTTCAAATATTTTTTCAGAGCTGCCTTATTCAGACCACCCGAGTTTGCCACTTCACTGATTGAATGATAAAAATTTTTCCCTTATTTTGCA
>JAJQHY010000104.1 GCA_021199495.1 Lachnospiraceae bacterium
GTGAAAGCCTATATCCAAGATGTACTTCCCCAGGAATAGCATAGAGATGTTTTTTATATTCGTGAAGCAGCCGATGCGTAAAATACCCGTCGGCTGCTTCGCTATTTCTATATTTACCATAAATAATACTGATTTTTGGGAGGTGAGACCTATCGCAGCAACCAGACTGATCCCCCTGCACATCAACAAGGGGAAAACCATTGCACAGACGCTGAATGACCGGACGGATTACGCCAAAAACCCGGAAAAGACAGAGAAGGGGGATTTGGTCACAGCCTACGAATGTGATCCGTTCACGGTGGATGAGGAGTTTATGCTGTCAAAGCGGCAGTATGAACACAGCACCGGGCGGCGGCAAAAGCACGATGTCATCGCCTACCAGATACGCCAGTCTTTTAAGCCGGGAGAGGTCACAGCAGAGGAGGCCAATGCAATCGGCTACGAGCTGGCGATGCGGTTCACCAAGGGCAAACACGCCTTTATCGTGGCTACTCACACGGACAGACCCCACATTCACAATCACATTATTTTCAATTCTACTACGCTGGATGGAAACCGCAAATTCAAGAACTTTTTTCTGTCGTATCTGGCCATTCAGAAAATCAGCGATAGGCTCTGTGTGCAGCATGGTCTCTCCATCATTGAACCGAAGCCCTACCGGGAACGGGAGAAGCGGACGGACTACCCGAAGAATCCATCCTTCCGGGACGGTATCTGCGAGGCTATCGACGCCATCCTCCAGCAGAAGCCGGAGGATTTTGAAGCGTTTCTGCGGATGCTGGAGGAGTACGGCTATGAGGTCAAACAAGGCAAGAACATCGCCCTGAAAGGCAAAGGCCAACAGAGGTTTATCCGTCTGCGGTCTTTGGGTGAGGGCTACTCGGAAGAAGAAATCCGGGCTGTCCTCGCTGGTGCCAGAGAGCATCAGCCTAAGAGATGCAGGAAAGAGAAGCAGTTCTCCGCAGCACCGCCGAAGCTCCAGCTTTTGATCGACATCGAGGCAAAGCGGGCACAGGGCAAGGGCGGCGGCTACGTCCGCTGGGCAAAGAATTTCAATTTGCAGCAGATGGCTGAAGCTGTATGCTTTATTAAGGAGCATGACATCGGAACCTATGATGAGCTGGTAGAGAAGACGGACGCCGCTATCGCCCGATTCAACGAGCTTTCCGATTCCATCAAGTCAGCAGAGCAACGTCTGGCGGAGATCGCCGCTCTGAAAAAGCACATCATCAACTACTCCCGGACGAAAGAAACCTATGCCGCCTACAAAAAATCCGGGTACAGCAAAACATTTCTGGAGGAACACCGGGAGGAAATCACCCTCCACAAAGCGGCAAAGGCGGCATTCAATCAGATCGACAGCACTGGCGGTCATGGAAAGGGCAAATCTAAAATCCCTACCATCAGGCAGCTCAACCAGGAGTACGCCCAGGTGCTGAGTGGCAAGAAAGCGGCCTATGCGGAATACCGTGAGGCCAGAAAACAGATGCAGGAACTTCTCATCGCCCGAAAAAATGTTGAGGCGATTTTGGGTGTGGATCAGAAACAGGAGGAACAACGCAGGCAACAGGAACAGCAGCATAATACTGACAGGTAACAAGAAAACGGCAGGTCGTCACAGAAAATCGTGGCGACCTGCCGGAGTATTTATTTTAGAGAGAAGTTCTTGCCGGAAAGATCTATCACTTTTGTAATCTTAATGAGCACAGCAATCGACCAAGTTTCCTGTCCTATCCGTTTGGATTATCAAACCTGCGTTATGTACTTTGGTATTTATTCCTGTACTCCAGTGGCGTCAAGCCGGTAAACTCTTTGAAGCGCTTCCCAAAATAGCTTTGCGAATTGAAGCAGAGAAAACTGGCGATGTAGTCAATGGGATACGCTGAAAATCTGAGCATAGATTCGGCAGCCTGAATACGGGCCTGAAGGATATAGGTTTTCAAACGCACTCCAGTCTGATTCACAAAGAGATGAGAAAGATAATTGGGAGTCAGTTTCAGTTCCTGGGCCAGAGTTTCCACTGTGATGTGCTGGTTGATGTGTTGTGCCACATAATTCTTGCATCGCCGAACATGGTAGGAATCCGGCGCCTCTTTCTGCACTCTGCGAACCTCGGTGGCAAATCGCAGAAGGGCGGTTTGTAAAATGGAAAGATAGTCCTCTGGTTTCGTCGTAGAAGAAATTTGACACAAATATAGGTCATTGAGTTCATAAGCCTTATAGGGGTCCAATCCACCATCCATGGCGGCTCTGGCTGTCATACTGATGGAAAGAATAGCAGTGTATTCCAGTTGTTTCAGGGGAGAGGTGGCAAAGGTGGCGTTTGCAAACGTGCTTGGGTTGCCAACTGACTGGAGAATCGCTTTTGTGCCCTCCACATCCCCTTCGGAAATGCATTGGAAAAAGGAAAGCACCATGCTCCTGGGCATATGTATTATGGATTCCTCAGACTTTTGCAGTTCATATTCCAGAACCTTGTCGTCCGTAATCTCCCGCAGTCTTTCTGACCCATCGTTTTTCATAGAAAATAGCCAGCCTTCCTTATATCCTTTGGTCACTATTTCATATTATACAATAAAAATACTAAAAATCAAATAAAAATGATATACGTTTGCCTCTTTATCTAATATTCTAAATGCAGAATCCCGCAACACCAGGAAAGCCAAAATTTGGAGGAGGTAAACCATGAAAAACGACAGGAACTATCGGATGCAGTTTGACAAGCAGGCACGGGACTTGGTAAGCAAGATGACCTTAGAAGAAAAGGTCTATATGATGTCAGGTCATTGCGGCGTTACCAAGAGCTTTGTGGGAGGCAACTATAATACGGTGCCCTATCCCTTCGGCGGCTGTGCCCGCCTGGGCCTGGAGGATCTTGCGTTCTGTGACGGCCCCAGAGGTGTGGTATCGGGGAATTCCACCTGCTTCCCTGTAGCTATGGCAAGAGGCGCCACCTTCGACCGGGAGCTGGAGTATCAGGTGGGCCAGGCCATCGGAAAAGAAGTGCTTGCAAACGGCGGCAATTTCTTTGGCGGTGTCTGCACGAATGTGGCTTATCACCCTGGAGCGGGCAGAAGCCAGGAATCTTTCGGGGAAGACCCCTATCACCTGGGTGAAATGGGTGTAGCCCTGACCCAGGGTGTCCAGGATCAGGGTGTAGTTGCCTGCTCCAAGCATTTTGCATTCAACTCTATGGAGCGCTCCAGGTTTAAGGTAGATATGTCCATGGACAAACGGACTGAGCGGGAGGTCTACCTGCCCCATTTTAAGAAGATCGTTGATAGCGGTGTAGGCTCTGTCATGAACGCTTACAACCTGTACAACGGGGAAAAGTGCGGACACAACGACTATCTGCTCCGGGAGATTCTGAAAGACGGGTGGGGCTTCGACGGTTTTGTTATGTCCGACTTCATGTTCGGCGTCACCAACGCAGAGAAGGGCATTCACGGCGGTTATGATGTGGAAATGCATTTTACGCATTACTACACCCTGAAAAAAGTGAAAAAGGGTCTCGATGAAGGTAAAATCACTCAGGCTCAGATTGACGATGCCTGTATTCGCATTGCACGGGTGACGCTCGCATTCCAGAGTCAGCGGCAGAAGAAGCCTCCGGTCTCTGTGCTTGCCTGCCCGGAACACATCGCTCTGGCTCGGAAGGTGGCAGAGGAATCCATCACTCTGCTCCAGAACCGAGAGCATATTCTGCCTCTGAAGAAAACCTGCCGACTGGCGTTGGTTGGCGACCTCTGTAATGTTGAAAATATCGGGGATCACGGCTCCAGCAAGGTTCGGCCTCCATATGTAAAGACTTTGGTGGACGGTATGAAGGACTGCGGTGCAGACTATACCTTTATTCCCACCAAGGACGTGAAAAAATCCACGGCTGCAATCGCCCGTGCAGATGCCGTCATTATGGTAGCCGGTATGCGCCACGGAGATGAGGGAGAGTACGGTTTCGTCATGGGCGGCGACCGGAAGACGCTGGAACTCCACAAGGACGAGCGGGATATGATCGATCAGGTCAGCGGACTGAACCCCAACAGTGTTGTGATTCTCATGGGCGGCAATGTGGTGATGACACACAGCTGGAAGGACAAGGTCAAGGCGATTCTCTTTGCCTACTATCCCGGTATGGAGGGCGGCACCGCCCTGGCAAATATTCTTTTTGGAGCGGTAAACCCCTCTGGGCATTTGCCGTTTGCCATCGCAGCCAGGGAGACCGATTATCCCAGTATCCAATGGAATACAAAGCATCAGCACTATGACTACTATCATGGCTATCGACTCCTGGATAAGAAAAAGGCCGAGGTGGATTTCCCCTACGGATTCGGCCTGTCCTATACGGACTTCATCTTTACAGACTTCGTTTTGGCCGAAAACCAGGAGGATTATGCGGAGTTTACAGCTACCGTGCAGAATACCGGCCGCTGCGCCGGTGCCACAGTGCCCCAGCTCTATGTGTCCTTCCCGGAAAGCCCTGTAGACCGTCCGGATCGGATTCTTATGGGCTTCCAAAAGGTGTTCCTGAATCCTGGAGAGAAGAAAACCGTTTGCTTCCGGGTTCAGAAGGAGGAGCTGGGCTGGTATGATGAAAAGCAAGATAAGTTTATCCAAGACCCGAAGTATCAGGCATGGCTGGGCTATGATGAGCATAACCTGCTGAAAACCAGCCTTGTATTCTAAGGAATGCCGCAAATAGATGGTACGTTCAGTGAGAATTGTCCAGACAGGCACTTGTGCTAATTTAGAAGCAACAGAGAAAGCGGTGGAATCAGCATAATCCGAACAGGTAACAACAGCCCGGCACGGTGGTCACAAAAGTGACTGCCGTGCCGGGATTTTTCTGTTTAGGTATTACATGAGACATAGCTCAAGCAAACAACGGCTCCACCACTGACAGTAGGATGATGAAGAAAAACGCAATGGCAATATCGTATAGAACGATACCAATGATCCGCAAGGTCGGGTGGCTGCTCCGTGTTAACGGAAGATGTTCCTGTACGTTGCAGTAATTCGCAGAGAACAGAATGACACAAACCCCCATCAGGATCACGGTAATACGGTTCAACAACAAAATGGAAGGGGTGGCATTTTCTATTTCTATTCCGGTCCCAATAAAGATCAGGAACGCATAGCCCAGCAGTGCAATTACTGCGTTGGTCACCGACCCGCTGCGGAACCCGGGCGGAAGAAAACGTCGCCACGTCTGTGTTTCTGACGTCTGATCTGAAGCCGTATTCCCGTCCCTGATTCGCACGACCTCTGTCATCAGCTCATCCACATTGCCATAGCGATTCGCCGGGTCAAGTTCCGTGCAGCGACGAATCACCGGAGCCAGCTTGCCCTTTGGAGTCTGTTCTGAGGGTAGCCCACCAGTCAGAAGTACATTCATCCACACCCCAATCTCATACAGATCGCTTTGGACACTGGACGGGCCAAATCCATACTGCTCCGGAGCTGCATACCCGGCGGTTCCCAGCAGCATCGTGTCACGGGACTGCTCCGGCGTCGCATATTTTGCCGCATTCATATCCAGCAGCTTCAGCACCCCATCCGGAGAGATGATCACATTGGCCGGTTTGATGTCCCGGTGAATGATCGCAGGCGACCTGTGATGCAGTTCGGCAACGATTTTCAGTAGTTGAACAGCATAATCCAGCACCTGCGCCTCTGGCAGTGGCCCGTTGCGGTCAATGATCTCCTGAAGTGTGTCGCCCTGGATGTATTCTTCCACAACTGTCAGGCCTTTGTCATCCTCTGCCAGTAAATAGATACGAGGCGTGTTGTGAACAGGCTCGGAAAGCAGGGACTGATAAACATCCAAGTGATACACAGTGAGATGCTTCATGACAAAGAATTTCTTCGTCTCAATGTGCTGAACCAGCTGAACGGAGTGGGTCTCATCAATGTAAGCGACGGGCTTATAGTAGGACAGGGCCAGTTCGTCAGAGAGCCGCATGATACCACTTCCTTTCCGGCAGGTTCTATGTTACAATAAAGTAACTTCCTGATTTTGTAATTATAGCACTTGGAGTCAGGGCAGGAAAGAGGAAATATTATGGCACAAAAATCAACGGATGCGCTGGATCAGGTGTTGAAGCGACTGGATACAGAAGATATTGACGACTACCTGGACACCTATGCAGATGACCTTGTCTTGGAGGAGCATCCTTTTTCCTCCTATATGAGAAAGCTCATCAAGCGCAATGGCCTGACTCAGCGAACTGTGTTTGAACGGGCGGAGATTCCAGACCGATATGGCTATCGCCTATTGACACAGGAGAAAAACACGAAACAGCGAGACTACATCCTGCGGTTGTGTATTGCTTCACAGTTGTCCTTAAAAGAGACGCAACGGGCATTGAAGCTCTATGGAATGTCTGAGTTGTATTCCAAATTCCCCAGAGATGCCGTTCTCATGATCGCATTGAATAAAGAGATTTATGACATCGCCAGGGTCAACGCTCTACTGACAGAGCACGGAATGGCACCACTGAAAGAGATAACTTCTTCAATTTGAAACAATTAGTATCGTTTTGCCCCGAGATTCCACCTTTTTGGGGGGTTGAGTGCCAAATAAGCCAATGCTATAATTTTCTCCACAAATATTGCTTCCTTTGCTGCCAGCGGGGAGCAGAGGAGGAGAAAAGCGATGGCAAAGGAAAAGCCGGAGACCAAACAGTGTAAGTATTGCAAGACAGACATCCCATATGATGCGAAAATCTGCCCTAACTGCCGGAAACGGGTGAAGGGCGGCGCAATGAAGTGGATTGTGATCGCAATTGTCATTATCCTGGTTCTGGCAGTTGCGTCTTCTGGTGGTGATGATGAGGACACGGCGACCAAGGTCGGCACCGTCAGTGATACCGCTGCATCCACCACTGATGACAGCAATGAGGACACGGATACGTCTGAGGCTGAAAGTGCGGAGGCCACAGATGCCGATACCGTCTCAGACGGTGAGGATAGCGCTGACACGGAAGCTGAAGGCGAGGATACCTCCAGTGAGGAAACCGCCGAGGAGGTACAGACGGTATATCATGTGGGCGACATCCTGATGGATGGCGACATGAAAATCGTCTATATGTCCAGTGGCGTGTATGTAGAGGACAGTGAATATCTTCAGCCGGAGGATGGGTATCAGTACATTTACCTCCAGTTCTCCTTCGAGAATCAGTCTAAGACGACTGACGATTCAATTTCCTTCTATAACTTTGACGGTTATGCCGATGGATACAGCGTAGATATGTACTACACATCGGACGACATGCTCTCTGCCACTCTTTCCGGGTCTATCCCAAATTCTGTGTAAACCCCAAATCATCGGGCAAAACAGAGC
>JAJQHY010000017.1 GCA_021199495.1 Lachnospiraceae bacterium
CGGTGTCTGCTGTCGGGAGACAGGTATGGAATTTTCACGTTTGGCCCCGCTCACACAATCCAAATATCTATAAGGTGCTGAAGCTGTTCACCTTTTTGGAGCCCTTTTGCTCACATTTTTATTTGACAAACACAGCGACGCTGCATACCAATGCCCATTTACGCCTTTACTGTTGTCACTGCCTTGCTGATTCGAATTGTTTCGGCTTTCCCCTTTATTTCAAAATACAATATTGACTGTCATCCACCGGTTCAAGCCACTCGTTCGACCCGTTTTCTCCCGGTACTTCTACAGCCAGGTGAGAGAACCAGCTGTCAGGTGCCGCACCGTGCCAATGCTTCACACCGGCAGGAATGTTGATGCAGTCGCCAGGTTTCATCTCTACAGCATCTTTGCCCCATTCCTGATAATAGCCGCATCTGGCCACACAGATCAGAATCTGACCGCCGCCTTTGTCTGCGTGGTGAATGTGCCAATTGTTGCGGCAGCCCGGCTCAAATGTCACATTGGAAATGCCAACCTGACTGGAGCACACGGGAGCAAGGTAACTCTGTCCAACGAAATACTGTGCGTAGGCATCATTCGGCTCGCCTATCGGGAATATCATTTCAGCAGCATGAGCCGCCCTTGCGTCAACGGGAGCTGCTGCATCGTCTGCCCAGATCTCCTTTGCCATGTTGAACACAGCCAAGCCCTTTGACCAGCCAACATAAAATGCAGCGTGGGTGATAATTGCCGCGATTTCTTTTCTTGTCACACCGGCTTTCTTCGCGTTCTCCAGATGATACTTCAGAGAAGAATCCGTAATGCCGGAGGACATCAGTGCTACCACGGTAATGATACAGCGTGTCTTGTGGTCGATGTCCTGATTATTCCAGTTCTCACCGAAAAGAATGTCATCATTAAAGTGAGCGAAATCCGGTGCGAACTCGCCAAGAGAGTTGCGCCCTGCTGTCTGTACAATTTTTTCCATCATCGATTTCCTCCAATCTTCAAATTTTCTGATTCCCGGTTGACCATACATGGCTTTCTTTCGCGGCGGCAGCAGTGTTCTGCGCCATCACGCCCACCAGTGCATGGGGAACATAAGGCTCCTCCAGCCAGGCAAGTTCTTCGTCAGAAAGCTGTAAATCGACTGCCTTTGCTGCACCTTCAATATGGTGCAGTTTGGTAGCGCCCACCACAGGGGATGTCACCTTTGTCAGCAGCCATGCAAGGGAAACCTCTGTCATGGAAACCCCGTGGCGTTCTGCCAGTTCCGCCACACGTTCGATGATTACGGCATCCTGTGCTTCGGTAGCGTCATATTTGAACTTTGCGTAGCTGTCCTCCTGAAGGCGTTTGGAGGTTTCTCCCGGATGTCTGGATAAACGTCCGCTGGCTAATGCACTGTACGGTGTCATTGCGATGTTATCTGCACGGCAAAGACCCGCCATTTCCCGCTCCTCCTCACGGAAGATCAGGTTATGGTGTCCCTGGACGGAGACGAATTTTGCAAATCCGTTGGCTTCCGCCAGCGCGTTCGCTTTCGCAAGCTGCCAGGCAAAGCAGTTGGAGATGCCGATATACCGTGTTTTCCCCGCCTTGACTGCCTGGTTCAGGCCGTCCATGATGTCATACAGTGGTGTTTCGTAATCCCACATATGATAAATATACAAATCCACATGATCCATGCCGAGGTTTTCCAGGCTCTTGTCGATCATTCGCTGGATGTGCTGCTGGCCGGTGATTCCCGCCTTGATTTCGTCCTGTGTGCGCGGCAGAAATTTTGTCGCAACAACCACATCATCCCGCTTTGCGAAATCCCGCAGTGCGCGGCCTACATACTGCTCGCTGGTGCCGCTCTGGTAGGCGATGGCCGTGTCAAAGAAGTTGACGCCAAGTTCCAGCCCTCTTTTAATAATCTCACGAGAATGTTCCTCGTCAATCGTCCAGCTGTGCTGACCATTCGACGCATCCCCAAATCCCATGCATCCCATGCAGATGCGGGATACCTGCAAATCCGAATTTCCTAACTGAATATACTGCATTTCGTCCTCCTTACTGTGCAAGCCCGATTTCGTCGAGCCACTGTGGAATATCATCTGCTGCGCCAAAGGCGTCAGCACCTTTGACAGACAGTCCGACCGTCACCAGGGTATCCGGCTCCAGGCCTTCTATCGTATCAACCGTTCCGGAAAGGCCGCTGCTGCCAGAGGTGCAAAATGGTATCATTGTGATTCCTGAGAAATCATAACTTTCCATAAAAGTATCAATGATACGCGGCTCTTCTCCCCACCAAATCGGGAACGCCACAAATACAATATCGTAATCCTGTATATTTTCTATTTCGCCATCAATAGCGGCTTTCCTGTGAATCCACGCTGCTGTTAGATTTTCGTCTTAAAATTTATTTTCCCAATTCTTTCCAAAATTCGTCTGCTCGGTTTCCACATGCCCCCTGTGTCCGTGAACGGTGCAGGAATTAAGAGCTGTCTCCAGTTCGGAAAACTCATCCTCGCTCAATTCCACGTTCCAGCTGCCGAGGTTTTCCAAAATCCGCTCCTGATTTTTTGAGCCGGGAATCGGCACAACATTCGGATATTTGCACAGCATCCAGGCAAGGGAAATCTGCGCCATAGTGGACTGCTTTCGTTCGGAAAATTTCTTCAGTACATCAAGGATTGGCTGGTTTGCGACAATATTTTCCTGCGTAAGCTGCGGTATAAATTTCCTGACGTCATCCCCCTCAAACTTTGTCTGAATGGTCACCTTTCCGGAAAGGAATCCACTTGCGACAGGCGAAAACGGAACGACACCTATATGATGCTCTAAGCAATAAGGAAAAATATCTTCTTCGCAATCCCGCTCCAAAATATTATAAATGTTTTGAACCGCGGTAACAGGGCAGATCTGGTTTGCCTTGTCAAGAGTCGCCGCAGAAACCTGTGACAACCCCCACCCTCGGATAAGACCTTTAGAGATAAAACGCTGCATGACTTCTGCTATAGCTTCCACCGGAATCCGTTCGTTGATTCGATGAAGATAATACAGGTCAATATAGTCTGTACGAAGATTTTTCATGGATGCTTCCAGATGTCGCCGAACATCCTCATACAAGTCTCCACCGGAAAGAGCATCCTGCGGCTTAATGTGAAATTTTGTTGCCAGTGTAATTTTTTTTCGGAATGGTTCTATGGCTTTTCCGACAAGCTGTTCATTATGCCCTGGATAAAACATTTCTTTCCCGTAGCTTTCCGCTGTGTCAAAAAATGTACATCCGAAATCATGGGCCGCCCGAATTGCGCCAATGGCATAACTTTCCTCCGGTACATCGCCGTACCCATGGGAAAATCCCATGCAGCCCATGCCAACCGGGGATACTTCTATATTTCCAATTTTACGATATTTCATAAAAATCCTCACTTTCCGCTAAACACCGGGAAATAGCTATACTCGCCATAGTCTTTTATTTTCTTCATTGCCATCAGTGACTTCATATCTTCATCGGATATTGTGAAATCCACCCCTGCATTGCTTCTCATGTGATCCGGATTTCCGGTTTTAGGGAGAGAAATCAGCCCCAGTTGGAGAGTATACCGGATACAGATCTGCGGTACGGTTGCACCATATTTTTCCGCCATGCTTTCAATCTCCGGGTTCTTCAGAATCTTTCCGTGGGCAATCGGAGAGTAGGCTTCTACCCTCATTCCCTTGCTTTCGCTGTATGCAATCAGTTCATGCGACGTGTTGCTTATATGCGCCAGCAGCTGGTTGACAGCCGGCCGGATCGTACAGCCGCTTAAAAGGTTATCAATGTCTGGCTGCTCAAAATTGGCGATTCCAATGCTGCGGAGCTTCCCTGCTTTTACCGCATCCTCCAGCGCTCTCCATGCTTCCAAATTTCCTTCATCGTAGGAGCGCTTATCCTCCCGAAATTTTGCCCACGGCTGCGGGCTGTGGATTAGCATCAGGTCAATATAGCCAATGTCCATTTTCTGAAGTGACCCATCGATTGCAGCCACAGCATCCTGATAAGTCTTCATTTCTGCGGCCAGTTTCGTCGTCACAAAAATTTCTTCCCGCGGCAGACCGCAGGTACGGACACCTTCCCCGACACCCCGTTCATTTTCATAAGCCTCCGCGGTATCAATATGCCGGTAACCGATTTTCACAGCATCACGAACCGCCTGTGCGACCTTGTCATCATCAATCAGCCATGTTCCCAGCCCCAGCTTTGGAATCTGAATGCCGTCTGATAAAGTATAAGTTTCGTTTAATACCATCGCTTGTCTCTCCTTACAGTGTTTCAACCCACTTTTTCAGGTCTACGGCAGATACCCTGCCATTAAAAAGTTTTCCTGTCACAATTCAATGATTTGCCCAGGCGGTAAGCCTGCTCTGGGTATTGGCTTCGCTTTGTCATCCCCGGTGTTCCGCATCCCCGGCCTAAAACCTCGCCGCAGTCCTCCAGGTTCAGATAGCGGACAAGGGTCTTATAATGCGACTCCAGAGCGTCAAATGTCCAGTTATCACTGTTCCACGCGACAGCCAGCAGAGCGGATTTCATATGTTTTTGCTGAATGCTGCTGTTAAAAGCACAGAAGCGGTCGATCAGCGTTTTTAACTGTGCCGTCATCCCGTAATAATAGAGCGGTGTGACAAACACCATCATATCCGCCCGCAGAATATCCGCCCGGATCTGCTCCATCTCATCTTTCTGCACACAGGGTCCTTCATAGCCGCAGCTCACACAGCCGGTGCAGGGAGAGATACGTCCGTGTGCAGCGTCAATGATGCGCACAGTGTGTCCGCTTTCTCTGGCACCGTCGGCGAACCGCTCTGCCAGAAAATTGGAGGAACCATTCCGGTTCGGGCATCCTTCTAATACCACGATGTTCATTTCTGACACCCGCCTTTCACTTACAGTACACGCTCCACCCACTTTTTCAGGGTCGATACAGAATCCCCGCTGATCAGGATTTTCCCATCAACAATCGTGCAGCTTTGGGCGACTGACTTTCTGAGTCCGTCAGCCGTTCTCCCCAGACCGCTTCCCCCGGAGGTCGCAAAGAGGACGATTTTCTTACCGGAAAAATCATAACTCTCCAGGAACGTATTGATAATGGTTGGCGCAAGACCCCACCAGATAGGAAACCCCAGCAAAATGGTATCATAAGCAGAAACATCCGCGTTCTTATCTGCCAGCGCGGGGCGGCTGGAGAGATCATTCATCTCTACGCTGCTGCGGCTGCTTCGGTCGTTCCAGTTTAAGTCAGCATCCGTATACGGAACCGCCGGTTTGATTTCATAAAGGTCTGCATTTGCAGCCTCGGCCAGCCTTTTGGCTACAGATTCCGTAACGCCGCTGGCGCTGAAATAAGCAACTAATGTCTTGTTCATTGTTGAATACCTGCCTTTCTATTATCGTCCGAGCTGCTTTCCTGCCCGGTAAGCCTCGTCCATTGCCTTTGTTCCAAGTACCTCGCCCTTTTTCCAGACCCCTTCGCCCCAGATCACAGGATTGACGTGGTTCCCAAGATAGTCAAAAATGTCCACCAGGTCTGTGGCAGTGCGTTTCAGTCCTGCCTTTCCGTCATGCCCGGTGACGATCACATAGACCTCCTTACCGCCGAGTCCCTGCCATTCCGGGAGCAGACGGTCGATGAAAATCTTCATCTGTCCGCTCATGGTCATGAAATAAGTAGGAGAGGCCAGAACCAGCACCTCGGCCTGCTTCACCTTATCAAGGATGAACGCCATGTCATCCTTCTGAACACATCTGCCGGTCTGGAAGCACGCATAGCACGCCTTGCAAGGATTGACCGTGTGTTCCCGCAAAGAAATCTTTTCCACCGTATGGCCAGCTTCTCTTGCACCGCGGGCAAATTCATCACAGAGCAGATCGGAATTTCCCTTCGCCCGCGGGCTTCCGTTTATCATGACTACATTCATAAAATCATCTCCTTCGCCGAACTCAGCAATCTTTCTGGAAACTCAGGCATTTGCCAAGCACATCGCCTGTTTTCAGATACTCATAGGTGGGGAACTCAAACAGCACCGGCTTCATGGCGCGGTAGCTGATTTTGCCCTTTTCATCCAGGTTTTCTTCTTCCACGTAGGTGCCGGTAAACTTCACGATGAAGTTGTCAAAATTGTTTCCGGCCGCGTAGTTATCCACGACTTCACATTCAATGGAGAGCGGGGCAGCCTTGATAATGGGGGTGCCGTTTTCCCCTAACTCATAGTCAAACACATCTGACTTGTTCACCTTTGCGCCGGTCACGGAACCGACATAATCCGCCTGGGGCAACATTTCCTCACTGACCATGTTGATGGACAATTTGCCAGTGGTTTTGATTTTTTCGTTAATGTAGTGGGCGCGGGACAGACTGACAAGAAGCCGGTCATGGCCGATTACACCCACATGGGCAACCAGCGTCCAGGTGGGCTTGTCGCCGTCCATTGCACCGATTACAGTCAACGGCATCGGGTACAATGCCAAAACAGAGCCTAAATTTTTCTTCATAAAAAAAGTCCTCCTTATATTAAATCCGTATTCTTTCATCGATTGGCGGAACGGATGCTGTGGCGCAGATAATCCAGACGATCCAGCTGTGCTTCCCGGAAGTGGATTTCATCCAGTGCGCTTTTGCGCCGCCGGTTCAGCATGGCCATCCGCTGCTCCTTCGAGGATTCTCCCTCTAAGAGCAGCTGCATATAGGTTTCCACCTCATTGTTCTCAAAACCAACATCATGCAATGTCATGATCATGCTCAGGCGCTCAATATCTTCATCATCATACTGCCACACACCCATGACCTTCTTCACGGTATCGCAAAGCCCCCAGCTTTCATATTCATGGAGAATTTCAAGCGGAATGCCGTAGCGTTCACTTGCTTCATCAATCGTCATTTGGTTACTACCTTCTTTCCGTCACTGCCTAAATAAAATCCTGATAGAATCGAGTAGGGAGATTTTCTCCCTACTCGCCACGCGGGGTGCGGACAGCGTAGCTGTCATATTCCTTACGCGTCCCTGTGCAAAAAAAATGCAGGCATCCTTTTGGGATACCTACATTTTACTCGGAACAAGGCTTAATGTCTAATGCCTATATTACATCGTCAGAAATGCTCAGATTGTATTTTTAACCTGATGGATAAACTGAGATGTTGCGGCGGCCAGCATCTGGCTTTTCTTCCACACAAGAACAGCACCTGTTTCCAATTCGGGAG
>JAJQHY010000090.1 GCA_021199495.1 Lachnospiraceae bacterium
ACAGGCTATATAAGGCCTGCAGCGTTTTTGCTTTTATTTAACTGTCAAAGTCCCGTATTCTCCCCCTGCTTTTCTTCTTCCATTGCAACCTCCTTATAAATAACCATATCGCAATAATTTTAGCTTTACGCGCCCGATTTGTCAAGGTACCTTGATTTTTCCTTCAGCCGTTCACAGAATTTTCAGATTTCCGTGATTGCACATGTTTTTTCGGATATTCTTTGACATGCAGGAAAAAAGAAAGTATTATGTATGATACAGGAGACTGCGGAACGTCTTTTGTGACGCAGTCCATCGTATCATACAAAACAGGAGCTCATTATAATATGGAAAAAATCGCCAGCTTCACCATAGACCACATCCGCTTAGTACCAGGCATCTACGTCTCCCGCAAGGACAGAATCGGCGCCGAAACCGTCACCACCTTCGACATCCGCATGACCGCCCCCAACAGGGAGCCTGTCATGAACACCGCGGAGGTTCATACGATCGAGCATCTGGGCGCCACCTTCTTACGCAATCATCCGCAGTGGAAGGACCGCGTCATTTATTTCGGTCCCATGGGCTGCAGGACAGGCTTTTACCTGCTGCTTGCCGGAGACCTTGAAAGTGCAGACATTGTACCGCTGGTGAAGGAAATGTTTACCTTCATGGCCGATTTTGAGGGGGAGGTCCCCGGCGCGTCCCCCAAAGACTGCGGCAATTATCTGGACATGAACCTGAACATGGCGAAATACCTGTCCCGGAGATTTTTAAATGAAGTCATCCACAATATTTCGGAGGAAAGGCTTGTTTATCCACAGTAACCGGCCGCCTGAAACAGAAAGCAGAGAAATGCAATGAAAAACATTATCATCATCGGTGCCGGGCCGGCTGGCCTGACCGCGGCATATGAGCTTTTACACAGCGAAAAAAAGGATGATTTCAACATTGTCATTCTGGAGGAATCCGGCGTCATCGGCGGCATTTCCAGGACAGTACGAGTTGCCGGTTTAAACGGCAGTAACGGACGCGGCAACCGGATGGATATCGGCGGACACCGCTTCTTTTCCAAGGATCAGGAAGTCATGGACTGGTGGGCAAAGATGATGCCCCTCCAGGGGGCGGACGCCTTTGATGACAAAAAACTGGGCAGGGAAAAGAAGCTAACTCCCGGCGGACCGGATCCGGAGACAGAGGACCGTGTCATGCTGCTGCGCCAGCGCGTCAGCCGCATTTATTACAAGCATAAATTTTTCGATTATCCTATCACGCTGAAATGGCAGACCCTTTATAATATGGGTTTTTTCACAACGATGCGGGCTGGCTTTTCCTATCTGGCAAGCTGCCTGAAAAAACTCCCCGAAACCTCTCTGGAAAATTTCTACCGCAACCGTTTCGGGAAAGTACTCTATTCCATGTTCTTTGAAGGTTACACGGAAAAACTCTGGGGCAGGCACCCGAGCGAGATCTCCGCGGACTGGGGTGCCCAGCGCGTGAAGGGTCTCTCTGTCACGGCCATTGTGAAGGATGTATTCGGCAAACTTTTCGGCGGCAAAAACCGCAAGGTCGAGACCTCCCTGATCGAGGAATTCTGGTATCCGAAGTTCGGTCCGGGACAGTTATGGGAAACCGTGGCGAAAGAAGTGCAAAAGGCCGGCGGGCAGATTTTATTTCACAGCGCTGTCACCGGTTTTGAGAAAAATAAAGACGGAGCCATTACGGCCGTGCTTTATGAGACAAAAGAAGGTTCCATGCGCATGGATGCGGATATCGTCCTCTCCAGCATGCCCATAAAAGACCTGGTAGCCGGTATGCCGGATGCGCCGGCTTGTGTCAGGCGGATTGCGGACGGGCTTCCGTACCGGGACTTTGTGACGGTGGGACTTTTGGTACCATCTCTTCAGCTTGTCAATGAAACGAAGATTAAGACCCTAAATAACCTGGTGCCGGACTGCTGGATTTACGTCCAGGACACCGGCGTAAAGCTGGGGCGCATCCAGATTTTCAACAACTGGTCCCCTTACATGGTGGAGGATCCGGAGCACTCGGTCTTTATCGGTCTGGAATACTTCTGCCAGGAGGGCGACGATTTCTGGAATATGTCGTCCAAAGACTGTGCAGACTTTGCCATAAAGGAGCTGGTGTCCATGGGTGTGTTGCGCTCCGCGAAGGATGTCATCGGATTCCACCGGGAGCGGGTGAAAAAGGCCTATCCGGCGTATTTTGACACCTACGATGAGATCTGCACCGTACAGGAGTGGCTGGACGGCATGGGCAATCTGTACTGCATCGGCCGCAACGGTCAGCACCGCTATAATAATATGGATCACTCCATGGCAACAGCCTTTGAAGCGGTCAAAAATATCTTAAGCGGCCGTACAGACAAGCAGAATGTCTGGAATGTGAACACCGAGCAGGAATATCATGAAGAAAAATAAGACTGATTTTCCGCACGCAGAATCACATCTGGCAAACAGTCCGATAAGCAAACTGCTCAAATACGGAATTATGAGGGAAACAACATGAGAATCGTAGTCAAAGTCGGCACCTCCACCCTGGCGCATGCCACCGGCAATACCAATATCCGCCGCGTGGAAACCCTGTGCAGAGTGCTAAGCGACATCAAAAATGCGGGGCACGAGGTGCTTTTAGTCTCCTCCGGTGCTACCGGTATGGGCTCCGGCAAGCTGGGCTTATTGAAAAAGCCCGAGGACATCGCCACCAAGCAGGCGGCCGCCGCCGTCGGCCAGTGCGAGCTGATGTACACCTATGACAGATTATTTCAGCAGTATAATCATTGTGTGGCACAGGTGCTCTTAACCCGTTCGGATATTGAGGATCCCGCCCGCAGGGAACACCTGCGCAATACCTTTTCGCGCCTCTTAGACTTCCACGTTCTGCCCGTCATCAATGAAAATGACTCTGTCGCCACGGAGGAATTTTTCATCGGGGAAAATGACTCCCTGGCGGCTTTAGTTTCAACGATTGTGGACGCGGATCTGGTGGTGCTGCTCTCCGACATCGACGGCCTGTTCACTGCGGATCCGCACAAAAATCCAGAAGCAAAGCTGATTGAGGAAGTCACCGAGATAACCCCCGAAATGCGCCAACAGGCAGGCGGCAGCTTAAGCGGCCTCGGCAGCGGCGGTATGTCCGCTAAACTGAATGCCGCGCAGATTGCCATGGACGCCGGAATTGACATGATTATCGCCAACGGCTCGCATCCGGAAGTTTTATATGATATTATCGAAGGGCAAAAGGTTGACACCCGTTTTCTTGCCGGAAAGGAGTACGCATGATAACCACCGCCGAAATTCTGACACGTGCGAAAGCCTCTGCGCCGACACTTCTGACCACTGATACAGAGAAAAAAACCGGGCGTTAAATACCATGGCGGATGCCCTGCTTACACATACGGACAATATTTTAGCAGAAAACGCAAAGGATATGGAGCACGCAAAGGGCCATATTTCAGACGTGATGCTGGACCGTCTGCTTTTGACGAAAGCCCGCATTCAGGGAATGGCGGACGGCATCCGCGCAGTCGCCGCGCTGCCGGACCCGGTGGGACGCGTTTTAAAAGAAACCATACGTCCTGACGGCCTCGTGATTCAGAAGCGTTCTGTTCCAATGGGCGTCATCGCCATCATTTACGAGAGCAGGCCGAATGTGACAAGCGACGCCGCGGCTCTGTGCTTTAAGAGCGGCAACGCCTGTGTGCTGCGGAGCGGCAAGGAAGCCTTCCTCTCTGCGAACGCCATCACGGCCGCCCTGCGTGAAGGTCTGAAAACGACCGGTTTCAACGAGAATCTGGTGCAGCTTATACAGGACACCACACGGCAAAGCTCCATGGAGCTGATGACCGCCACCGGCTATGTTGACCTGCTCATCCCCAGAGGCGGCGCGGGCCTGATCAAAGCCTGTGTGGAAAACGCCACCGTCAACTGTATCGAGACCGGCACCGGCATCTGCCATGTCTATGTGGACAAGGCCGCCGATCTTTCCATGGCACTGGACATCATCGAAAACGCCAAAACCAGCCGCCCCAGCGTCTGCAACGCGGAGGAAGTCTGCGTGGTGCATTCCGCTGTCGCGGATGAATTTTTGCCCCTGCTGAGAGAAAGACTTGTGGATAAGCGCGCGGCTGCGGGCCTGACACCTGTGGAGCTTCGCCTGGATGAACGCGCGGCGCAGATCATTCCGGGAACCCCGGCCGGTCCGAATGATTTCGACACTGAGTTTCTGGACTATATTCTGGCGGTGAAGGTTGTGGATTCCATTGAGGAAGCCATCGCGCATATTTCCGCGCACTCCACCCATCACTCCGAGGCGATTGTCACCTCTGATCCCGCCACGGCGGATTTATTTACCCTCTCCATTGACGCGGCGGCGGTATATGTGAACGCCTCCACCCGTTTTACGGACGGCGGCGAGTTCGGCTTAGGCTGTGAGATGGGAATTTCCACGCAGAAGCTGCACGCCAGGGGACCAATGGGACTGGAGGAACTGAATACGTATAAATATATGATTCGTGGGAACGGCCACGTTCGGTAATGGTATGACCGGCTTTCCATGCGGGGCATTGACGTTTTCTGAATAACCGGCATGGCCGGTCATGTAAAGGAGCATTTTATGAATACAGTTGGTTTCATCGGCTGCGGCAATATGGGTTCCGCCATTGCCACAGCCGTCGCAAAGGCCATCGAACCTTCGCAGATTCTGTTGGCCAATAAAACAGCCTCCAAAGCGGAGGCCCTCGCCGCCTCTCTGGGCTGTCAGGCAGGCAGCAACGCGAAAGCGGCAGAAAACTGCACCTATATTTTCCTGGGCGTGAAGCCGCAGATGATGGCGGACATGCTCACTCCCTTACAGCCGGTTTTACGTGAACGGACGGATGCGTTCGTCCTGGTCACCATGGCCGCGGGCCTTACCATCGCGGACATCCAGGCCATGGCCGACGGTTCATATCCGGTCATCCGCATTATGCCCAACACCCCTGTGGCCATCGGGCAGGGCATGATTCAGGCCTGCGCCTCCCCTGAAGTGACAGAATGCACACTTGCGGAATTTCAGATGTTCATGAAAGAATGCGGACGGCTGGATTTTCTGCCCGAGCATCTGATCGACGCGGCGAGCGCCCTCTCCGGCTGCGGCCCCGCCTACGTATATCTGTTTCTCGAGGCCCTCGCGGACGGCGCCGTGGAATGCGGTCTGCCCCGGCAGAAAGCTTATGAATACGCCAGCCAGACTCTGATCGGCGCAGCCTCCATGGTCCTTGAGACAGGCAGACATCCCGGTGAACTAAAAGACGCAGTCTGCTCCCCCGGCGGCACGACCATCGCGGGCGTACATGCGCTGGAGCGCGACGGCCTGCGCAACGCGGCTATGGACGCGGTGAAGGCCGCATATGACAGGACAGCCGCTCTGAAAAAATAACGCATGCATTCAATGTCCGGTTGTTTGAGAACCATATCTGCGAGACACAGTCGTTTTGACGCCCCGCTGTTTTCAGACCCGGCGATTTTGAAACCCGGCCATTTACACCCTGCAGTAAGCAAAACAGAGGAGATTTCTAAAATGAACAAACTCGGAATTATCGGCGCCATGGACCTGGAGGTTGCCGCTTTAAAAGAGCAGATGAACTGCACGCGCAGGATGACCCGCGCGGGAATGGATTTCTGGGAAGGTACCTTAAACGGCACGGCTGTTGTCATCGTGCAGAGCGGCATCGGCAAGGTTCTGGCCGGCATCTGTGTGCAGATTCTGGCCGACAAATTTGAGGTGACCCATGTCATCAATACCGGCGTAGCCGGTTCCCTGAACGCAGATCTGGATATCGGCGATATTGTAGTATCCAGGGACGCCGTCTACCATGATTTTGATGTGACAAAGCTGGGCTACGCGCCCGGTCAGGTGCCCGGCCGCAGCGAGGTCGCCTTTGCGGCAGATCCGGCACTCATTGACGCAGCTGTGGAGAGCTGTAAGCGAGTGAATCCCGATATCCACTGCCTGGTCGGACGCGTTGCGAGCGGTGACCAGTTTATTTCCGACAAGACCACAAAAGAGCGCATTATCAGCGGCTTTGCCGGTTATTGCGCTGAAATGGAGGGCTGCGCTATCGCCCAGGCGGCTACTGCCAACTCCATCCCCTTTGTTATTATCCGCGCCATCTCCGACAAGGCTGATGACAGCGCTAAGATGGATTATCCCACCTTCGAAAAAGCCGCCGCTCACCACAGTGCCCTGCTGGTGGCAGACCTGATTAAAAAATTTGCGGATTAAAAAGGCCGGCCGACGAAGGATCTGGTTCGAAGGTCGCAGGCCAAAAAGGATATCCGTCAAAAAGCGGCCGGAAAGCATCAGACACTTTCCGGCCGCTTTATTTTTATTCTTCCTTTTTCTTTTTAAACACCAGCATCTTGCTGAAAATATAATTCGCGATGGTCACAAAGACCGCCGTGATAAAGGTGCCGACATACACATTCACACCCGCAAAGGTAAAAATCTGCATCATTACGATGTCCATTACCATGGTCGAGAGGCGCGAGGCCACAAAGCCCGATGCTTCCTTTAAAATCTGCGGATTTTTGCTCTTAAAAACAAAGTGCCGGTTCATCGGGTAGGCGAAAATCACGCCCGCGGTCCAGTTGACCAGGCTTAAGACGAAATTCTGCAGATTCGTGGGATACGCTGTACCGCCGAAGACAAACAGGTTAAATAAAAACTTAGTACCCCAGGAAACGATGGTGGTCATAACGCCAACGATCAGGTAGACGATGATTTCCTCATGCTGTTTATAAAGGTCCCTGCATTTTTGTATCATTGAAAAAAGACTCCTTTTACCAGTGGATTACCTCTGTCGCTACAGATTTACCACATTTCTGATCTGACCGTTCTGATAAGCACGTATATTCTCATGCACCTCGCTCACGCAGCGGATGCGGGCTTCCACGCTCGCCCAGGCCAGATGCGGCGTGATAAACAGCTTCTGTGAATCCTGAATGGTACCCAACGGGTTGTCCGCGGCAATCGGCTCCTTCTCCAGCACATCCAGGCCGGCAGCAGCAATCGTTCCCTCCATCAGCGCCTGATACAGATCCTGATTATTCACCACCGGGCCACGTGCCACATTAATCAGAACCGCCGTCTGCTTCATTTTGCGCAGCGCATTCAGATCAATTAAATTGCGTGTGAGGTCGCTCAACGGACAGTGCAGGGAAAGGAAATCGCTTTCCTTTAATAAGGTATCAAAATCCACCCTCTCATACTCCGTCACAGTGCTCTTGCCGGTCACGGAGTAAAAGATGACCTTACACCCAAACGCTGTCGCGATCTGGGCTACCTTGCGGCCAATGTTGCCCATGCCCACAATGCCCCAGGTCTTGCCGTCCAGCTCACCGAAGGGGATGTCAAAATTGGAAAAGCGCTGCTGCGCACCGTAAGCGCCGCTCTTGACATAGTTGTCATAATAAGGCAGCTTCTCATACAGGTAGAGTGCCAGCGCGAAGGTATGCTGCGCCACCGCCGCCGTGGAATAATTGACCACGTTGGCGACGCGGATGCCGCGCTGCCTGCAGTATTCGATATCCACATTGTCATAGCCGGTCGCCAGCTCACAGATCAGCTTCACCTGCGGAGCATCCTTTAACGTCGCCTCGTTCAACGGCGCCTTGTTGGCCACGACCACCTCTGCGTCCGCAATTCTCTCCCGCACTTCATCTGGCGTTACCGTATTCCAGTAATAGGTGGTTTCCCCCAGATCATCAAAACTGACATCAATGTCAGTTCCCGCGCTGTTGCGCTCCAGTACTACGATCTTCATCTTCGCTCTCCTTCGTCATTTTATCGTACTCCGGCAGCCTGATGCCGGAACCTTCCTCACAGCTTCACAACAGCCACTCCGTAGGCCGACAGCATCAGCTTCCCGTCAATCACAGCATCCGTCAACAGATCCGTGCCATACACCTCCGGCACCAATACTTCCTTCGTGCTGTCATTTAAATAAAACGCATAGCTGCCTTCCTCGCCGCTTCTCAAGTGATATTCCACTCCGGCGGGCAATTCCTTTACAGAAATACCGGCATCCTGCGCCATCCTTGAAAAGAGCGGTTTCATCTGCTCCGTACTCACTCTGGCCGCAATGTAATACGCCTTGCCCTCGCCATATCTGTGACAGGTCAGCGCCGGCTTTCCCTGATAATAATCGCTCTCATATACCGCAAGTACATCCGCGCCCTTTAAATTCAGCACCTCCGCGTAATCCTTTACCTCCCACGACGTTCCGTCCTCAAATAACATGGCATTGCGGTCGGAAGGATAGAGCGTATCGATCTCCTCACTCTCCACACCGAACAGCTCCACCAGGCCGTCCCCAGGAAAGCCTCCCAGGTAGCATAACTGATTGTCATCCACATAGCCTGTGAAATAAGTCGCCAGCAGCTGGCCGCCGCGGGCAGTGAAGTCCTTTAAATTCTGCGCCGTACCTGGCTCTAAAAGGTAAAGCATGGGCGCCACCGCCACATCATAGGCCGACAGGTCGGAATTGGAGGCCACAATATCCATCTCGATCCCAAGCTCCTCAAACGCGGTCCAGATATCACGGCAGAGCCGGTCATATTTTTTGGTGCGGCGGCTTAAGGCCATCACATCGTCGATCGCCCAGCGGTTGTCCCAATCCACCAGAAGTGCGGCGCGGGCCTTCACCAGAGTTCCCGCCACCGGACTGATTTTTTTCAGGATCTCTCCAACCTCCGCTACCTCTTTAAAAATCCTCGTCTCGTCAGTGCCCTTATGTCCCACCACGGCGCCGTGGAACTGTTCATAGGAGCCGCGGCCCTGCCGCCACTGAAAATACTGCACCGTGTCAGAGCCGTTCGCCACCGCCTGCAGGCAGGCCAGCTTATGCACGCCGGGGCGCTTCATTTTATTATACTCATGCCAGTTGGGCAGACCGGGCGCGCTCTCCATCAGCATGAACGGCCGGTCCGGCTTCATGGAACGCATCAGGGCATGGTTAAACGCATTATGATACATAGTGTCCGCAAAGCGCTCATAATCATTATGGAAAGCCGGATAGCTGTCCCAGGAAACGGCATCCAGACCCGGCGCCATTTTCCGGTAATCCAGCCCATAGAAAAAGTCCATAAAGTTGGTGGTCACCGGAATATCAGGCGTCACCTCCTTCAGCGTGCGGACTTCGTCCATCATGAAATCATTCATATTCCAGGTAGTGAAGCGCTTCCACTCCAGATTTAAGCCCATCATACTGGTCTCGCCGTTTTCAAAAGGCGGTTCGATCTGGTCAAAGCTGCTGTATTCATGGCTCCAGAATTTCGCCCACCAGGCGTGGTTGAGCTTCTCAATATCATGGTCAAATTTATCGGAAAGATACTGCCTGAAACGGGCCGCGCACAGCGGGCAGAAGCATGTACCTCCCAGCTCATTGGAAATATGATACATAATCAGGCCCGGATGCGAACCAAAATTCTCCGCAAGCTTCCTGTCAATGATCCGGACCCTCTCTCTCAGTTTCGGGGAGCTCATACAGGGATTGTGGCGCACGCCGTGCAGCCGCCGCTGTCCCCTGTGATCCACTCTGAGTGCCTCCGGATATTCCTCGTCCAGCCAGGCAGGCTTCGCGCCGCTGGGGGTCGCCAGAATGGTATAGATCCCGTTCTCATAGAGATGATCCATAATCTCTTTCATCCACTCAAAATGGAATTCGTCCTTTTTCGGCTCCAGGGCGCTCCACGCAAAGACGCCCAGCGTCACGCAGTTGACCCCGGCCTCCTTCATCAAACGAATATCCTCTTTTAAAATGTCCGGCCGATCCAGCCACTGATCCGGATTATAGTCGCCGCCGTGTACAAATGTCCCGACTTTGGGGAATAAAATATGTTTTTCCATGCGTCTGATCCTTTTTCATCTCTTCATTCTGTATGCAATGTCATGCGGCAATGCTGTCCCGTGGCTGCAGAATCCGCTTTCCCTTTTATCCCTTCCATCGATATGCGCAAAAATGTCAGCTATACACCCGACACAGGAAAAAAACGCTGCCAAATCCCAGCCACCGCACACTGTCTACTGTAATTTATGCCCTCCGATTTGTCAATGAAAATTCTTGCGCACCGCATTCATGATCTGCCTCGGCCGCTTCCCCTGCCGGCTTAACGCAGTCACCTGCTCCAGCACCGGACAGGCATGAGCAAAAAACCGCTCCAGACCCGCACAGAGCACATATTGTCCTTCCTCGCCGTCCTCTGTCACGCCGAAACGATCCTTCGGACAGCCGCCATTACAGTATTTCAGCCACTGACAGGCGCGGCATTTTGCGGTCAGACTGTCCCGCTTCGCATTGCCGAAATGCACCTGAAACGCGCTGTCCGCCGCTTCCTCAATCCTGTTCCGTTTCAGATTGCCAATGCGATGCTTATCATCCACAAAATGATCGCAGGAATACAGGCTGCCATCCTCCTCCGCGATCAGCACCCGTCCGCACGTTGGCGCCATCCAACACAGGCTCGCCTCGCCTCCTGCCATAATCCGGGCTGTCTCCGCGAACAGCTGCACATCCGTCTGTCCCAAATCATTTGTCACCCATTCGTCAAAAATCGTGCAGAGAAAATCTCCGTAGTCCTCCGCGCCGACCGACTCCGGAGAGAGATTCCCATCCGGACAGCGCACCACAATCGGGATAAACTGAATCCAGCCGGTATTGAGCTCCCGCAGCGTCCTGTAAACGCCCAGCGCATCCTGCACAGTCGCGGAGTTAACCGTGCACAGGAGGTCAGGCTCTATTCCAACCGCCTGCAGCCGTTCCACTGCAGCCTTCACACGCTCATAGGTTCCCTGCCCTCCCAGATCTTTTCGGTTCCGGTCATGAATCGCCTGTGTACCATCGATACTTAAGCCCACATCAAACTGATTGTCCTTTAAAAAACGACACCACTTTTCATTCAACTTAAGGCCGTTGGTCTGCAGATTGTTCCATGCCTGCTTTTCCTCAGGCAGGTACTTTTTCTCCAGCTCCACCGCGTACTGATAAAAATCCAGCCCTGCGAGCGTCGGCTCCCCGCCGTGCCAGGTAAAAGACACCACCGGCCCCGGGCTCGCCTCAATCGTCTGACGGATCAGCTTTTCCAAAAGCTTTACATTCATCCGCACCTGGCGGCTGTGCGCGGAATATTTTCCCTTATCGAGATAATAGCAGTAAGAGCAATGCATATTGCACAGAGAGCCCACCGGCTTGGCCATCACAACGAAGGGCTGTCTGGCCTCCTGCTTCGTATTTTCCACTACATTTTCCATATCCATTGTAATCCCGTTCACAATCATGTACGGGGCGCCGCTTCCGCCGCGCCCCGTCGTAATCCGTTCCGTCCTATTCCTTCAGGTTTCTGTCAAAAAATTCCAGTGTCTTCTCCCAGGAATCCATGGCCTGTTCCTGCCGGTACAGCGGCTTGTCATAATACCAGATTCCGTGCCCGGCGCCGTCATAGCGGTAAAATTCATAGTCCTTGCCCAGGTCCTTCAAAATTTCCTCGAGCTTATCCACCTCCGCCGTGTCGGGCCGTTTATCGTCATTGCCGAAAATGCCCAACAGCGGACAGCTTAAATTCGCCGCGTAATCGGACGGCGAAACCGGCCGCGTTTCAGTCAGCTCCTGCGGCTCCATCACCACCGCGCCTCCCCAGCAGTCCACAGCCGCGTCCACATGCTCCAATGTGCAGGCAGCCAGGAAGGTATGGCGTCCGCCGGAACACATACCGATCACGCCGGTCTTTCCGTTGGACTGGGTCTGATTGCGCAGAAAACGAAGCGCCCCGTCGCAGTCGCCCATAACGCTGTCATCGCTCACGCCTCCGGCCTCCCGCATCTTCTGGCTGACCTCGGTCGGTGTCCCGGTGCCAAACCGCCCATAGATATCCGGGCAGAGCACGCTGTAGCCGTGCTGCGTAAAGCGCCGCGCCGTCTCTCTTAAAAATTCATCCCAGCCCGGCATATGTGGGATCAGCACGATTCCCGGATACGGTCCCGCCCCCAGCGGTCTCGAATAATACGCCCGGATCGTGTCTCCCTGATATCCTGTGATACTGATGGTCTCGGCGATCATTCCCTCATAATCGCCGGTATTTAAACTGTTCCAGATCAAAATCTCACCTCCTAGTTTCATTCCTGAACCATGCACAAATCATGCGCATGGTCCAGAATTTCCATAGTTCCCGCAGCTTCTCCTGCAGTTATTATACGCTTTCGTCAGATTTTGCGCAATTTTTTTGGGAACGATTTTTACCCCATCATTCCATTCCTATTGCATAGTTCTCCATGACCGGCAATAATTCATATTGCTCGCCAATGTCCGTGACGTCTATCGCAATAAAACATTTATATGTCCATGGCAAATTTTCGACCATACCTCTGATCAATGTATTGATATCTATTTCCGTCAAAGCCCTCTCGGATATGTAGACAGAATATTGTCTATGCAAAAATCCGTTTCTTCTCATAAATTTACCGATGTCGCTCCAGGCTTTTTTATAAAACCTGGAATCGAGTCTCTTTCCACATCGCGGATAATGTTTCTGTAATTCGAGTTCACTCAGGTCGAATGTAATCTGCTTTTGTACAGGTTGTTTCCATAACTGCAGATCATTAATCATACGCGCCCTGTTGTGCCCACCTCCTGTTTCTCTCTAAGATTTCCTTCATTCGTGGCAGTTGTGACAGCACGTCCTCCGCGTATCCATCCTCAAAATAAATGATAGAGGATGTACAGTCCGTGAACCAGTCATGTTCCATCAGAGTGATGGTCAGCCCCCACATATGTCCGTAATCGCTTCTCCCGCCCTGATCCTCAAACGCCAGAACTTCGTCTTCCGAGACGCACTTCAGCCCCCGTTCCGTAAAATTTTTCTTCATCATATCGTACATTCCGGCCCTGTCAAATCCGTTTCTCAACAGGCCTTCCTCATCAAATGTAAACTGCATTCTCAGCTTTGCCATTGTGTCATTCCTCCAATCTGATTTTACGTCTGATTTCCTGCCGTGATGAGCACAGGAGAACTTTCTCTCCAACTGCCACAAAAGCCTTCCAGGCAAATACAGCAGTCTCCACTTTCACACCCATCAAATGGATTATAGCACACAAATTCGACAGTTTAGACGATATATCGACCGAGATCAAAATTTTATTCTTTTTTTATAAATGTCCTCTGAAATGACAAAAGGCAGGTATGATACTCCCTGTTCTGGAATATCCTACCTGCCAAATTCTATTTGATTTTATGCAGTTCACAGCCAGCTGTGCAGGCATTCTGTCTCACAGCCGCTTCAGCAGTTCTTCCCTCTGTGCCTCATATCCCGGCTTGCCCAGGAGCGCGAACATGTTCTTTTTGTAAGACTCCACGCCCGGCTGGTTGAACGGGTTGACGCCCAGCATATAGCCGCTGACACCGCAGGCAAACTCAAAGAAGTAGAACAGCTCGCCCAGACAGAACGCGCTGACCTCAGGAACCTTCACCACAAAGTTGGGAACCTGTCCATCCGTGTGCGCTAAAATGGTACCGTTCATGGCGGACTTATTAACGAAGTCCACGGTCTTGCCGGCCAGGTAATTCAGTCCGTCCAGATCGACCTCTTCCTCTTCCAGGGTGATCTCCTCGCGGCTCTTCTCAATCTCGATGACCGTCTCAAACATAATCCTGCTGCCGTCCTGGATGAACTGTCCCATGGAGTGCAGGTCGGTGGTCAGATCGACACTCGCCGGGAAAATGCCCCGCTGGTCCTTGCCCTCGGACTCGCCGAAGAGCTGTTTCCACCACTCGGAAACATAATGGACGCTGGGCTCGTAGTTCGCCAAAATCTCGACCTTTTTGCCCTTTCTGTAAAGGACATTGCGCAGAGCCGCGTACTGCACCGCGTCATTCTCCTCAAAGGGAGCCTCGATCGCGCGCTTTCTCGCGCTGGCAGCGCCCGCCATCAGCTCATCAATATCCACGCCGCTGACCGCGATGGGCAGAAGTCCCACAGCTGTCAGAACGGAGAAACGGCCTCCTACATCATCCGGTACAACGAAGCTCTCATAACCCTCGGCATTTGCCAGATTCTTCAACGATCCTCGCGCCTTATCGGTGGTCGCGTAAATTCTCTTATTAGCTTCCTCTTTGCCGTATTTCTCGATCAGCTTCTTTTTAAATACACGGAAGGCAATCGCCGGCTCGGTAGTCGTGCCGGACTTGGAAATCATATTGATGGAGAAATCTCTGTCCCCGATCACCTGATTCAAATGCGCGATATAAGTGGAGCTGATGGAATTGCCCACAAAATAAATCTCCGGGGCCTTGCGGATGGACTTGTCCACGCAGTTGGCGAAGCTGTGCCCTAAAAACTCCACCGCCGCTCTCGCGCCCAGGTAGGAGCCGCCAATGCCGATCACCAGCAGGACTTCGGAATCAGACTGGATCTTCTCCGCCGCCTTTTTGATCCGCGCAAACTCTTCCTTATCATAATCCACCGGAAGATCGATCCAGCCTAAGAAATCGTTGCCCGCGCCCTCTCTGGACAAAAGCACCTGCTTTGCCGCCTCCGCCTGCACCTTGATATTCTCTACCTCATGGTCGGCGATGAAGGGAGCGGCCTTACTGTAGTCAAACGTAACCTTACTTCCCATAATACATGTCCTCTCTGTCATTTTATTTCAGGCTGCCTGTGCATACTGAAAAAGGGACGGCCTGATGTCAGTCTGCCGATGCGCCCGCCGCATTTCCGGAAAAAAGCTGCGAAGTCCATTGCTTCCTCTGCCTTTTCCCATCGCAGCCGCGCCTCATGCGCTGCCTTCAGTGTAACAAAAAAGACGGATAAAAGCAATAAAGAGATGAAGGATTTTCAGAGCCGCTGTTTCGTGCGCTCCACCCGCAGTGCGTGAATATTCTCATCATACTGGCAGGAGGTATTGGCAATCCAGGGCAGGAGGGCGTTGACCTCCATCACCAGCTGGTCGCCCGACAGGTACGGTGCCCCATCCATCAGGTTTTCCTTGCCGTTGACTGTCAGGAAGGTCTGACCGACCTGCGCGGACAGGTATGTATCCCCGCTCGTTACCTCCAGCCTTCCGACACTCGCGTCAAATTTATATGCAAGCTCATCCTTCCACGCACCCTTCATCCGCTCCAGCAGCACCAGAATATTGCCCCAGACGCTGCCGTTTTTGTTGACGGAGGGAACGCCGCGGCTGTCCGGCTCCTGCCCGTTGATCATCACCTTGCAGTAATCCTGGTCAGCCGGCTCATATTTGATGACATCCGCGTCAGGATTGGCTGGAAAGGCGTCTGTGATAACCGGCACAGTCTCCGCGTATATCTCGTACATGCCATGCTCTGACGGTTCTGCAAGAGGCACCACCTGTGCCGGTACACTGACAAATTCCGCCTCCGCCTCCAGTCCCTTCATCACCGCTTTCACGCGGATGGGTCCGGCCTGTGTCAGAGAGCGCAGAAACACCCGATTGCAGCCGCATTCCGCATATACATAATTCTGATGAATCACGCTGTCATCTTTTCCAAAGCCCTTGAAGCGGCCGCTGTTATAGCCGCCAAGAAAGACCGCCGCACCCTCCGTCTCAAAGTCAATCCTGTCCGCGCACAAAGGACAGCGCCGCCCGTTCCGGTCCACCACTTCCACATCCAGATAAGCGATATCCGCTCCGTCCGCTAAAAGGCCGTCCGGCGCGGTATGGACCTCCAGGCGCAGAGCAGCGGGTTCCCCGGCTGTGTATATAGTGTCCTGCGCAGCGGGCTTTAAGGTCGTCTGTGCCCCGCACCTTGCCGCATCCGGCACTGTCGGCTCTCCTGCAGAATCCATTCCGTCCCAAGCCGCCAATCCCTCTCCGGCTTCGCATCCCTCATCCTTACAGTACCCGACCGCCGTCACCTCCCCGGCCTGTGTTACATCCACACCTTCAATCGGGAAAATAAAACCGTCGATCGGCTTTTCACTGACGCCGACACTTTGTCCGTTTACAAAAAGCTCCACCTTCAGAATATCGTAGCTTGCCGCCACATACACCGTTTTGTGCTTCGGATCCCGGTAAGCGTACTCCCCGGTTTCCTCCCAGTATTCGCCGTTGAACTGCTTTAAGGGGTAGCGGTAGGTATCCTCACTCTCCTGCGGATAATTCCAATGGCCGATCACCTTCACCATCGGTGTTTTCGACTGCATCGCCTGGTAAGCAGCATAATTCTGCTTGGGGATCCGGGCCGCATCCACCCGGCCGCTCATCCTGCAGTTCTCCGAGTAAGCCTGCCGTCCGTGCTGTGCGGAATCTGTCCAGCAGAGCGCCGCCGTCGCGCTGTACATATTCTTCCCGGAGGCACCGCCGATTCTGTCATGGAAAAACTCCGCGTAGCCCTTCGCCTCCGCCAGGATTAAATCCTCCATCGTCAGGTCATAGAAGTCCCTGCCCGGCTGCTTTTTGCCGCCCTTACCCAGGTAACGGCCCCGGAAATCATAATCCGGCGGCGTGAAATCATCCCAGATACGGCGGGCAGCTTCCTCCCTGCTGTACTCCGTCTCCGTCAGAGGGCCGTGCTCCGCCCAGGCTCTGGCGGCGTGGCGATTTAACATCGTGCCCACATACTCGGACGCAGCCACGTCCTCCTCCGTATTCAGCGTCCGACAGCCCATGAAGCGGCCGCCGTCCGGATCCAGCTTCCGCTTTAAAAGCGTCATTTCCCGCATGTGCGAAGCGTTGATCCTGTTATTTCCGGCCTCCCAGAATAAAATGGACGGATGATTCCGGAACGCAATGATCACATCCCGCATCAGCTCTACCCTCTGGTCCCATCTGCGGCCGAAGTTCTCCGCCTCCTTATCTCCGGCGGGCTGGGTCACCACCACGCCGTGACGGTCGCAGCTGCGGATATCCGCCGGGGAAGCCGCCACATGCATCCAGCGGATGTGGTTGGAGTTGCTCTCCTTCACCCACATCATGTCCTGGTCCTTCAGCCACTGGGGCGCGACCCCGATGGCCGGCCACTCGTTGGCGGCCCGCTGCGCATAGCCGGTCAGCCACACCCGATGGCCATTGATCAGCACGCCGCGGTCCTTGTCGTAGCCCACTTCCCTGAAACCGGTCTCCACCGTCTCAGAATCAATCACCTCGCCGCCGCATTCGAGCTCCACTTTTACGCGGTACAGGTACGGGTCCTCGATATTCCAGAAGCGGAGTGATAAATCAGGCGATTCCGCTGACAGCACTGTCACTTTTACAGAATCTGACACGGTGGGAGCGACCTCGTCCTCCTCACGGGGAATATAGTGCTTTTTGAGATTTGATCCACCATTTTTCCCCTCCTGTGAAGTACACGCCTTCCCGCCAGCAACACTCACACCGGCCGCTAAAGTATCTGTCACAGCTTCTCCCTCATACGGATTCTCTGCCGCCGCTTTATCCGGCAGATACTCCTCCGTATACGCATCCTCTGGCGTGATCGACAGACGCGACTTCACCTCTCCCACCACGGGCACGGTCATCTCTTCCGAATAAAAAGTCCCCGCAAGGTTTCCATCCAGTGTCTCCACCGTCACCTTCAGCCGCGCCTTCACATCCGCCGCGGTCTCGTTGCGCACCTCTGCGGACACACAGACCCTGGCGGTATTATTCTCCGTATCAAAATCCGCGCCGTAAACATAAACGCCGCCGGTCTGCAGATTACTGTACAGAGGAAGCGTCAGATAGACCTTCGGCTTTACATGAAGCTCCACCGGACGCGTAATGCCGCCCACGGAAGGATTGAAGTCATTACAGTTCCAGAAATACCCCACGCCCTCGCGCTCCGGCGGCACATGCTCCTCCTGAGAGGCCAGATAGGACCCCGGCTCCACGTCCGGCTTGTTGGGCGTTTCCGCGATACAGAAAGAAATGTCCCGCGTGCAGGTATTGTCCGAGGCCACCGCGATCAGATTTTCCCGTTCAAAATCCACAAATTCCGTAATATCAAAGCCAAACGGCGCCACGCCGTTCTCACAGTATCCCGCCATCCGTCCGTTGACATACAGATAGCAGGTCTGGCGCACACCCTCAAAGGCCAGCAGAATCTTTGAATCCCTCGGCTGGTCAGAAAGATCCACCCACTTGCGGTAAAACGAACAGGTCCGCTTCTGCCCGCTCCCCGCGTCCTTAATCCGGTTTACAAACAGATCCTCATCATTGAAGGTATGGGGCAGCGAGACCTCTTTCCAGTCCGTCTCCTGATATTCTCTCTCATAAAAATATCTGCCCGCGCTGTCTGAATGCTTTTTGAGCGCGTCCTTTAAGGGAAATGCGTCCGCTAACTTAAAATGCCAGCAATAATTAAAGTTGTATTTCATATTTTTCGCCTTTTTCCTTCCTTATTTCGCGTATTTTTTCACCGGCATCCACACCTCGATCCTCCGCTCCGCGCGGGGCATCCAGTGATACACCACCAGCTCCGGCGCCGGCGCCAGCTCAAAGCCCATATCCGGCATCCACTCCGTCAGGATCTGCACGCGCCTCCCCAGCAGCTCGAAAAGCTCGTGGATAGAGTTTCCGGCATCCTTCGTCTCAAAAATAATATAGGTTGCCTGCGGAATAACGATATTTTCCAGGCCAAGGCCTTCCACATTCATTCCCATTACCGAATAATCGTGCAGATGTTCCCTTTCCCAGTCATCCAGCAGATGACAATAATAATAATCGTACCCCTCGTCCGTGATATTCGTCATCACGCAGTGTGCGTCCTTATTGTCCGCGCTGGCCGCCCCGCTTAAGAGCCACTGCTTTCCCCGGGTGGTCACAAAGAGCTCCTCCTCCTGCGCTTCCCGCTCCTTGCCATAAGGCGCTCCGGTGAAGTGGGTTTTAAAGCCCGTCAGAATCATTTCCTTTTTTTCCTCAATCCGATAGTCCATCAGACTACCTCCTTCCAGTGAAATTTTAAACGTCAGGCGGGAGAACGATTTCAAGCTGCTCCCGTTCATCCTGGCCGCGGACGGCGATATCCCGTGAAATTTATGAAAAGCCTTCGCAAAGCTGTCCGGGCTCTCATATCCATATTTTAAAGCGGCGTCAATCACCCTGATTTTGCCCGCGGCAAGCTCCGCGCCCGCTAAAGAAAGCCGCCGGTTGCGGATATATTCGCCCAGGGTCATGCCGCACAGAAGGCTGAAAATACGCTGAAAGTGATAGCCGGAGGAAAAGCCCCTGGCTGCGATAACGTCGTAGTCCAGGTCCTCCGTAATGTGGTCTTCAATATAGTCAATAGCCGCTTGCATGCCTGTGATCCAGTCCATTGTTTTCCTCCGGTTTTGTCAGCGCCGCTCTGTCAGACGCCCTTCCTCCATAACCAGCTGTTCCGTATACCTCTCCAGAAGCTTCACCAACGGCTTATGCGAAACCATAATCACCATCGCATCCTCTTCTAAAAGAATGCTCTCCACATTTTCCGCATTCTTTTCATCCAGCGCGCTTGTCACCTCATCGCAAAGATAAGCGTCCGGCCGCCCCACCATCGCCCTGGCCAGCGCGATACGCTGTTTTTCCCCGCCGGAGAGCTGTTCCACAATTTCCGGCGAGATTTCCCGGCCTTCATAGCGCTTTAACAGATAGTCCAGATTCAGCCACTCAACGACCTTTCGATAAACTGATTCCGGGATATCCCTGCCCAGCAGAATGTTTTCCCGGAATGTCGTGCAGAACAGGTACGGCTCCTGAAATACCGGGCATATATGCTGATAATACAGAGTTTCCGGCACTTCAGCAATATCTCTTCCGTTGTAAAATATCGCGCCGCCTGCCGCCTCCCATTCAAGCGTGCGGGAAAGAGCCCTAAGCAGCGTGGACTTCCCGCTGCCGTTTTCCCCGGTAATCAGGTATTTCCCGCCCGCACGGAAGGTATGGCTGATATTTTTCAGAATGGGAACGCCGTTTCTGTCAAAGGACAAATCCTTTATACGAAGCTTCCGAAGCTTTTCATCCATGACTGGTTCGCACCCGCATTGCTCCGTCCCGGAACCGGCCGTTTTCGCCTTTTCCGTCTCTTCCCCATGCATCTGCTCTCCGGACACAGAACCATTTTCAGCAGCTGCATTCTCATCTCTCTCGCTCTCCGCTGCCGGGATTTCCACACTCTTTAAGCCCGCCTCTTCCAGAATATTTTCATATCTGTTTAACAGCGACCCCACCTCATTGCGGGCGTGGCGCAGATACGCCAGCACCTCGATCGGCGCCGCCAACAGGCTGGCCAGCTGCAGAACCGTCACCAGGCTCCCGATGGCGATGACTCCCCTCGCCACCAGCATGACACTGGTAATGAGCAACAGCCCGTCCTTCGAAAGCTGCAGGAATGCAGTCGTTCCATATACCACAATCTGGCAGTGGAGCTGCTTTGACTCCCTTGCGGCTACCTCCCGGCTTGACTGACGCATAAACAGTGCGCTCCGTTCCTGATATCCGTAGGATTTTAAAACCGACAGCCCTCCCAGAAAGGACTGCAGCCGCGCATTATATCCGGATAAGGCCTCCGACACATCCTTTCGCGCCCTGTTTCCCCTCCCCTTCAGCAAAGAAGGAAACCAGACGATCATCACACTGAACGCAAAAATCTCCAGTGCCAGAATCCAGTGAACAGATAAAATGGACACCGCGGAAAACAAAATCAGGCACACGCACTTGATAATATCAATAGTGCCCGCAAAATACTGCTCCACCACCGCCGGAAGATCATTATTCAGATAAGAAACAAATGAAGCGGTTTCCTCCCGGCTCGCGCAGCTTTTACCGGAATATGCCTCATAGGCTCTGTCCCTCATCAACACTCTCTGCCGGATCTTGAATTTCCCGGCCATGTAAGTGTCCGCCTGGCACAGAAACAGCTGCACCAAATAGATCCCTAAGTAAAGCAATATGATTCCCGCCGCGCCGGACAGATCCTCCACCACCGCTGTAATCAGCCTTCCTGCCAGAACCGGAATCAACACCGAATTCGCCGAATACCCGACCCCCACCAGCAATGTCACGGTAAAAATACCGCGATTACCCTTCAGGTGCGCACAAAATCTCCTCATCCTTTGTCCAACGCCTCCCTTCCGTCAGCAGATTTCTGATCTCCATTCTACTGCGGCGCGATTCTGATTTCCCGACATTTTGTGCGGATGTGCGACGGGCTGCAGGCCTTATTAATTCAATCAGGCTGTCAGCCAATTTATATTCTTTTTATAAATTTCAAGAATGTTGCGGTTGTGTTCAGAAGCATTTTTACAGTAAACTTACAACCATATTCGTTACAGGAAATTTATAAAAAGTCGTTGATTTTCATGCGCATTATGCGTATAATATTTTGCTGGGAGAGGATTATCATGCGTGCCAGAGAGATTGAGAAAATCCTTTTACGGGATGGGTGGTATGTGAAAAATCAGAAGGGTTCTCACCGACAGTATATCCACCCGGTAAAACCCGGCAAGATCACAATTCCTATCCACAACGGCGATCTTGATATCAAAACCGCAACTTCCATTCTCAGACAGGCAGGATTAAAATAAATCTCTCCAAGTATAAAAAAGCAGAGGTATTTTTATGAAACTCGTATATCCCGCAATCTTTACCCCCTGTGAAAATCTGTCCGGTTATACCGTTGAAATCCCGGACTTGCCCGGCTGCGTTACCGAAGGAAGAGATCTGGCCGACGCAATTGAAATGGGTGTGGATGCCGCAAGCGGCTGGATTCTGGATGAAATGGAAGACGGCAACAGCTACCCCGCTCCCAGCAATCCGAAAAAGATCTCCTGCTCACCTGACAGTTTTGTAAGTCTTCTGGTTCTGGACATGGATGCCTATGCAGAAAAATACGGAACAAAAGCCATCCGCAAAAATATTACCATTCCGGCATGGTTAAATACCTATGGAGAGAAAAACCATATTAACTTCTCAAAGGTTCTGCAGGACGCATTGATTGCAGCCGCTGGTAAATCATAAAGAAACAAAGGTGACACTGCTGCCTTATCAGCCTCTTCGCTTTTCAAAGCACTCCTTCACCACATCATACGCGATTTTCGGCCTCCGGAACTCGTCCACTACACCCTTATTATTGTGGCAGCGGGCTCTGGCGGCGAACCAGTTATTCTCCTCAGTCACTCTGCAGTCCGCGAACTGCCAGATGAAAATACCGCTCAACCGCTGATCATTCAGGTATACCTCCATATTTTCGCGGAGGATATCCGCCTGGCGCTCCTCACTCCATTTACACCGGCCCCGGTCACGGTAGCCGTACATGGCGCCTGCGCCGAACTCGCTGATGATGACCGGCTTTCCCGCGCCCCCGGTCGCTGCAATCCAATCCATTTCCCTCTCGTGCGCCTGCTTCACATCCACGTCCTGATACCAGCCGGAATACATATTGACGGAAACCACGTCCGGCAGATCGAGACAAATATCCGTGAAATGCCTGCAGGTCGCGGAGGTCACCGGCCGGGTCTGATCCATGCCGCGGATCTGCGCATACTGCCGGGCATATTTTACTCTTCCCACCTCTGTCTCGCTGGCGCACTCATTTAAGATCCCCCAGATGACGATTGCCGGGTGATTATAATGATGGATAATCATTTCCCGGATGCAGTCCTCGCACTGTCTGTCGAAATTCGGATTTTCCATCTGTGCCTGATTGAAGCCCCTGGCGTGATTTTCCTCCCAGACCAGAACGCCGCGCTCATCGCACAGATCCAGGAAGCGCTCATCATTGGGGTAATGGCAGGTCCGAACGGCATTGGCACCCATATCCTGAATCATATCCAGATCCCGCGCCATCAGCTGCGGCGGAATGGCACAGCCGGCAACGCCGTCGTCCTCGTGGCGGTTGAAGCCTTTCATAAAAACCGGGGAGCCGTTCAGCAAAATCCGGTCGTCTTTCACTTCCACGATACGGAATCCAACGCGCTCAATGAGATCGTCAACTGTCTCACACTGCATTTCCTCTGCTGCCGCTGCCGTCAACGTCTCTTCGTCACTCTCCGCTTCCGCCTGTCTGTCAGCCACTGCCTTTCCATCACTGTCGCCTTCCGCGGCATCACAGCATAAACTTAACCGGCTCTCCAGCAAATACAGCTTTGGGCTTTCCGGGGACCAGCTCTCCACCCCGGGAAAACCCGCTTTCAGTTCTACTGTCACCTCTTCCCCTGGCGCAGCCGTTCCCTCAATCTGTCCAGACGATCCGGCTCCCCCTGCTTCCCCTTCTTTCCAGGCAATCTCTTTTGCTGTTCCTGCGTTTTCCCACGCTGATCCGGACTGCGCAATATCCACAGTTTCTCCGGTTTTCTCATCCTCCAGCCTGAAATCCACCCGGAAACGGACCGCCTGTGCACCGATGTTCTTCACCACAGCCTGAAGCGTCCCGCACCACTCCCCGTCTGCATACGCCGGCGTGAAATATACCCTCTCCAGATATACCTGTGAAATCTCTTCCACTGCCACCGGCCTGGTAATCCCGCCATAGGTATAATAATCATTGGGAACATGCAGCGCGGAGGCTTCGCTGAAGCGATTGTCCGCCTCAATCGTCAGCTCATGCCAGCCGCCCTTCACATACGGCAGCACCGCTTCAAAAGGCGTGTAGGCATTATAATGCTCTACCACAAGCGCTCCGTCCCAGAACACCCTCGCCGTATGGCTGACTCCTTTAAACACCAGCCGCACCGCCGTATCCTTCGAAATCCATACCCGCCTTCTGTACTCCCCTTTCCCTCTGTAGGCCAGAAGCTTGGGGTGCTGCTCCCAGCAGCCCGGCACCGGCAGGGTGAATTTCCGGACAGCATCAACCTTTGCCGGACTGTCCGGCTCCTTTTCTGCGCTGAAATTTTCTGTACCCTCCGCAGCTTCTTTCCTGCAGAATTCCCACATACCGTCCAGCTCCCTGACGTTACGAATATGGTGCTCCTCGAACAATCTGATCATTGCCTTTCTCCTTTTTCTCCTGCGTCACTTAAGATTTTCCGGCGTATCACGCTGCCCGCCATTTCCAGATGGTTACAGCTTATCTTAAATATTCGCAAATAACAAGATAGAAAGATGAAAATTCCGCCGGTCAATCAGCTGCCTTTCAGATTCTTTTTATAAATTTCAAGAATGTTGTGGTTGTGCCCTGGAAAAGTCATGAGATAATCTATATAAAAGTAATAATCAACCTTCAGTTTTTTTACATTTGTCTGGATTTTCATGCCTGCCACAGAAAAAGCTGATTGAAAAAATGAACCGTCCACTTGCTTTTTCAACAAAGTTTATTCATAATAAAAACAGGCAGCGCAGATTTTCCGCATCACGCCCTGCCAACGTCCGCGCTTCCTGCTCTTAACATTCAGACATCACGAGGGGGATCAACAGATGAGCCGCATTGTTACCACAGATGACAGGGGAAATACCGTGCCGGTCAGCACGACGAAATACAAACAGAATTTCCGCAACACCTTCCTCACAACCAGATACATGCTGCGGTATGTATTACAGAAAAAGCAGGCCTGGGTTTACACCATAATCCAGGTCTTTCTGGCGCTCTATCAGGTCCTGCCCTCGGTTGTATACACCGTATTTCCCGGCCTGATTATCACAGAGCTGATGGGTGCGCAACGCGTGAATACCCTGACCCTGTACCTGGGCGTTTTAGTCCTGACACCGGTCCTTAGCAGCATCCTCAGAAGGATTGCCAACTACAGCTCCCTGCGCATCTACAAAAAGCTGGCGAACGAGTTCCTGCGCGACTACGACCTGCGCTCCGCAATGATGGACTACGAAACCTTTGAGGACCCCGATATTCAGAATATCAACGAACGAATTTACAGTACCTTCTACAACGCGCTGGAGGTTGTGGACAATGTCTGTGAGCTGTTGACCGCCGTTGTTACCCTGGCAGCCATTTTCACCATTATCGCAAACCTGAATGTCACCATGGTACTGGTGGTGCTTCTGGTCATGTTTTTAAATTCCTGCATTACCCGAAGACAGAATGCCCAAAATCATGAAGTTGATAAGGAGCTGAGTCCATATCAACGATATATCGGCTCCTCCCTGATCCTGGTCCTGCACGGCGCGTGGGCGGCCAAGGAGGTCCGGCTGTTTCATCTGAAGGATTTTTTCGCGGACAGGCTGTATGAGAAAAGATGTGAGGCCGATCAGATTTCCATGAAGAGCGTGAAAAATTCGCTGAACGCAGGGATTGGCTATTCGCTGACCGGCTTTCTGCAGCAGACCTTCATGTACATTTATCTGATCTACATGGTGCTGTTCCGCTCGTTGACTATTGGCTCCATGACCATCTTCATGTCCGCCACCAGCAGACTGGCTGGAGCCTTCGACGATATTGTCAAAAGCTACATGAAAATGGCAAAACGCGGCCTGGAAATTCACGAGCTGATGCTGTTTATGGAAACTCCCGGCAGGCAGTATGCCACCGGCACGAAGGAGCCCGTGTTTGACAAGCATTCTGTCTTTGAGTTCCGGAACGTGTCCTTCAAATATCCAAATGCGGACAGCTACGCCATCCGGCACCTGAACCTGACATTACCGGCTAATCAAAGGCTGTGTATCGTCGGCAGCAACGGGTCCGGCAAATCCACCTTTTTAAAGCTTCTGACCAGACTGTATTTCCCTACAGAGGGCGAGATTTTATTAAACGGCGTCAATATCAACGAATATGATTACGAAAAATATCAGGCGCTTTTCGCGCCTGTTTTTCAGGACTACTCGCTCTACCAGCTGTCGCTGCGTGAAAATATCACTTTTTCGGAAGAAAAAGACAATGACGATGAAATTCTCAGGCTCTGCAGAGAGTGCGGCCTCTTAGACCTGATCGAACGGCTGCCGCACGGTCTTGACACCAGTGTCTACAAATTTTTCGACGAGGAAGGCTTCGAGCCGTCCGGCGGCGAGGGCCAGAAAATCGCCATCGCCCGGGCGCTGTACCACAATTCTGACGTTTATCTGCTGGATGAGCCCACCGCGGCTCTCGACCCTGTTGCGGAGTACGAAATCTACACCCAGTTCCACCACCTGATCCACAACAAAACCGCTGTTCTCATCACGCACCGTCTGTCCGCGGTGCAGCTCGCCGACAGGGTGGCGGTATTTCAGGACGGCCATGTGGCGGAGTACGGGACGCACGCACAGCTGTATGCGAAGGGTGGGATTTATACGGAGATGTTTGATAAGCAGGCGGAGTTTTACAGGGAGGCTTGAAACCATTTCTTTTCTGTGATACTCTGTCTATAATAAAGGAAATGGAGACGATCGCATGGAAAAGAGAAGACCTCCGGTTGGAATTGACAGTTTTGATAAAATGCGTGCAGGTGATTTTTATTATGTAGATAAAACAGGCCTGATCAGAGAACTGTTGTCAAACTGGGGGGAAGTAAACCTCTTCACCCGTCCACGCCGCTTCGGCAAGAGCCTGAATATGAGCATGCTCCAAGCCTTTTTTGAAATCGGGACGGACAAATCTCTGTTCGACGGATTGGAGATTTCAAAGGAAACCGCTCTCTGCGAAGAATATATGGGAAAGTTTCCGGTCATTTCCATCACACTCAAACAGGTAAAGGGTCTGAATTACGCGTCCGCGGAGGCACAGATGTGGACCGCCATCAGTATGGAAGCCGAACGGCTCTCTTACCTCACAAACAGCGACCGCCTGGACGACACGGATAAGCAGCTTTTAAACGATTTCCGGCTCTGCAGAGGAAATCTGCCCAGCGCACTGCTCCAGTTGTCCCGTCTTCTCTGCAAGCATCATCAGCAGAAGGTCATCATCCTGATCGATGAGTATGATGTTCCACTGCAGAAAGCAGAAGCAAACGGCTATTACGCGGAAATGGCGGAGCTGATCAGCCAGATCTTCGGTTATGGCATGAAAACCAACAGCAACATGCTGTTTTCGGTTGTCACCGGCTGCCTCAGAATTGCAAAGGAAAGCATTTTCACCGGCTTTAACAATCCGAAAGTCCACTCGGTTGTGGACGATCAGTACGACGAATGGTTCGGCTTTACCGACGCAGAAGTGCAGAAAATGCTCGCCTATTATGGACTGAGCGAGTATTATGAAATCACAAAGGAATGGTACGACGGCTACCGTTTCGGCTCTGTCAACGTCTACTGCCCCTGGGATGTGATCAACTGGTGCGAGCAGCTTCGCCGCAGTGAGGATCACACACCCCGCGATTTCTGGGCAAACACCAGCAGCAACGATATGATCCTTCGTTTTGTGGAACTGGCGGATGAGACTACCCGGGCGGAGCTTGAGGAGCTTTCAGAAGGGAAAAGTATTGATAAGGATATCCGCCTCGACCTGACCTACGCTGAGCTCGATCAAAATATCGACCACCTGTGGAGCATTCTCTTCTCCACCGGCTACCTGACATACAGCGGCAGAAATGAAGACGGAAGCTATCAGTTGAAAATCCCGAACCGGGAAATCAATCACCTTTTCGGGCACCAGATCAAAGACTGGTTCCAGAACCGTGTGGAAAGCGGGCTTCAGCCCTTATTCCACGCCTTTGACGAGCACAGCGCCGCTGATATCGAAAACGCTATCAACGCCTGCCTCACAGATTCCATCAGCTTCATGGACGGCGGGAATACCGATGAAATGAAAGAAACCTTTTATCACGGCCTTCTCCTGGGGCTGCTGCGCGGCCGCCGCGGCTGGCGGGTAAAATCAAATAGAGAAGCCGGAAACGGCCGGGCCGATATCATCCTCCTCGACCGTCCCCGGCAGTGCGGATATATCATCGAAGTGAAATATGCCAGAAATTCCTCCCTGCTGCCGGACCGGGCGCTCGATGCCCTGCAGCAAATCGAAGACAGGGCTTATGACGAATATTTCATCGACGCGGATATTTCGGAAATCTATCACTACGGAGTTGCGTTTTGTCAGAAGAGGTGCAGGGTGGCGGATGGTGAGTGATGGCCCTGTCTGCCAGCGAATATATTTGAAACAGGGCATTCTCTCTATCGCGCAAAAATCAGTTGTATCTCAAACCTGTCCACGCGAAAGCCCGAGGCGAACGCAGAGAAGCTGAAAAGATGCTCCCCGGCGGTAAGCTCCACCTTTGCGATGGGCGTCAGGCGCCAGATGTGCTCCGCCTCGTATTTCCAGAGATTGCCGCCGCGGTAGAGGCACTCTTTCGCAACAGGCGTGTCATCGATGCTGACGGCAAAGCGGCCGTTTTTCGGGCTGGTCACATAGGTGAGCGCCCAGATCGTATAGGAGCCGCCTGTGCAGGAGAAGCGGTAGTGCAGGGAGGGCGCCGACTCTGCGGTGTCCCACACGCGGTTTTTCTCCCGGATGTGCAGGGCGATGCCGCTGCGTTCATGGGTCTCGCTGGCGCAGTATGACCAGGCGTAGTTAGTCATGTAGGCGTAAGGCGTCCGGCTCTCTGGAATGCATTCACCGGTTGCAGTATTCGGGATACAAAGGGTCTGCTCTCCCAAAGTGCCGCTGCCGTTCGCCGTGCATGCGTAAGGCGTCCGGCCCCAGGCCGCAAACGCATCAATTCTGACAGTGCCGTCAGATTCTGTGAAAATCTGCTCTCCCTTTGCCAGCAGCTCTTCCGGGCTCACTTTCGTCACGACTTCTTTTCCCAGGACATCTTCCATGGGAAGTTGCCTGTCCGTCGCTGCGATGCTGTCGCCGCCGCTCTCCCAGCGGGCGCAAATCAAAGGACGGGGAGAAAGTGGAAGGTCGCTGTACCAGATGTTCTGTGCTTCCTCCACCATTTCTTCCTCCGGCAAAGTATCATCGCCGGATCTGAAATAAATGCAGTTGACCTTATCATGCAGTTTATTTACAAACGCTGCAGCCCTTTCCTGCAGCAATGTATAGGCGTCTGGCTCGTGCAATGTTTCGGACAACAATGTCTGGACGCCTGCTTCCTGTGATGTTTCCGGCAATAATTTATCAACTGCTCCTAAATTATTTAATGGATACAGCACGAACCCGGAAAAGGCAAAATAACGATCCACCGCCCGGAGATGAATCTCGTGGCTCCCTGCGCAAAGCCTTGGCAGCTTCAGATATAATCTGTCCACCTGATCCAGGGTGTTGATTTCCCAGTCTCCCCGCCATTCATCGTTGGATAAGCTTTCCAGAAGCTGCTCCTCGCCGTTGTCCGCCTGTAACAGAATACGAATCCGGCCCACGGAATTCAACGAGGGATAGCGGTGCAGCTCCAGCAGGTAATCACCGTCAACTGGCAGAGTCACCGAATATGTAATCTCCGCACCCGGCTCATACGCTTCCAGCAGGTCTCCGCCGCCCCGGCCAAGACGTTTGATAATGCGCCAGCCCTGGTTTACGCGGTCATACGGTAATGAATCCGCACAGATCGCCACGATATCGTTCATATCCGATGTCGCATCACTTTTCCGAGCCGCTTTTCGGGATTCTGCATCAGCAGCATACTCTATTTCGCCGTTCAGCCGCTCTGCCGGGCAGTTCTGATCTGTCACTTTTTCGCCGTGCTCTGTCTTAATCCGCTGCCCTCGCGCCGCTTTGATTGGCGGTACCGCCGCGGGAAACATGGCCGTCCTCGGCGGCGGAAAATCTTCCGGTGTCACGATGCCGTTCCACTTGCCATCGCACATTTTTTCATTATAATACACCAGCATTCTGCGCCGCAGATCCTCGAAAAAGCGGGTATACACCACGCACTGCGCCGCTTCCTGATTGTCACAGCACTTCCCTGGAAAAGCAGTATCCGACTCTGCCGCTGCTCCCGATTCAATCCCATAATCCGCATCTGCCGCAGCGCTTTCCTGTTCAGCCTTTATTCCTTCCGCCCCGGCTAACAGCGCGCTCCGGTCCGCGAAATAATACATCGCCTCGGTATAATACGCGGCGTGAATTTTCATCAGCACCAGCTCAAAAAAGGCAGCCCGTTCTTCCTCTGGCAGGGATTCATAAATAGCGTTACCCCTCTGATATAAACCGCGAAGCTTATTCAACCGCACGGCGGCTTCATTCACCGCCCCGCTCTGCGGGAAAACATCCTCCTCCATGACCTCGACTTTGCGGGTGTTGGTGACCTGCGCGAAATCATTCAAAAGAGCTGCGGTCTCCCGGCCATGGCCGCCGGTGAAATTGCGGTCGATCCAGTCCGCGAGGTAGTCGTCCACGTCAGCGGTTCGCGCCTGCTCCTCCTTCCCGGTCTCCCAGCCCAGCCGCAGCACAAACTCCATCTCCTGCTCCAGCGGCTTGATCGCCCCCATATTGGTCACCCAGAGCCTGCGGATGCCGTTTTCATAAGCCTTCTCCAGCTCATATTTCGTCTGTGCCAGCGGAATCGAGGAAATAAACAGATAGGACCGTCCCGGCGGCGCCCAGTAGGAATTATGATAATAAATACCGTTGCCGCCCTTGCGCTTGCGCGCCTCTTCGGACGGATATCTGCGGACATAACCATAATTATCATTCGACCAGACCAGGGTCAGGTCCTCCGGAAGTTCAAGACCATTGTCGTATAATTCCAAAACCTCTTTATATGGAATGAAGAGCTTCATGACCGAATCGACTCCTGAGCCATTCCCCTCGGGCTTTACCACTTCAGGCGCGCTGCTCCCCAATACCCCGGAAATAATCTCCTCCTGATCATGAATAATCCGCTCCAGCAGCTCGATTTTCAGCTGCCGCAGCTCCCCTGCCGTCTCCGCGTGCAGGTTCGCCGTCTCAAAGCCCGAATCGTGAATTCCGCGCATTCCCAGCGTGTAGCTGACCTCAAAATCCTGGTTCTGCTCCACGCTCTCCCGCCAATATTCCTGCAGAATCTCGCGGTTGCGCCCCTCGATGGAATAATCGTACCTCGCGCCCGTGTAGCCCTTCTTCTCAAGCCACGGCTGCCACTCCCGGTTATTGCTGCGCATCAGCATATCGCAGTGGGAGGTTCCCACCACTACGCCCATTTTATCAGCCAGCGCGCCGTTTTCCTTTTTCACATTGAAGGAATTCACATGCATGGCAGGCCAGATATAATTGCCCTTCAGGCGCAGCAGCAGCTCGAAAATCTTCTCATAGGTCTTCACGCCGATGGTGTCCTCGCCCATGTGCAGCCTGACCCAGTGCTCCAGCTCCTCCTCATCGTTGATAAAAATCCCGCGGTACTCGATCCCGGGATAATCAAATTTCCTGTATCCCTCTTGCAATGAGAACGCATCCCGCTCCCGCACCGGCACATCCGCCCAGAAATACCAGGGCGAGACGCCCAGCATCTCACTGAGTTCATAAATTCCGTAAATCGTGCCACGCCGGTCGCTGCCCGCAATGATCAGACGGTTTTCACGCACCTTAAGCAGGTAAGCTTCCCTGCGCAGGGCACCGTTCTCATCCGTGAAATCAGCCCGGCTGGTATAGGGCTGAATGCATTCGGAGACGCCAAGCGTGCCGATGAGGATTTCCGGTCCTGGGGCAGTCATGTCAGAATCCGTCCCTGAAAATCTCACCTGCAGAACCTTCTTCAAATCCGTCCGCAGGTTATCCGCCGCAATTTTCACCGCCTCGGATTCCCTCTGCTTAAAAATCATGCGGACTTCCCCGCCGTTCATAATCGTAAAGCTCATGCTCCCCTCCTCCGCAGGCCCTATATATATCAGCGTTTCACTCTGTGTAGCACTAATGGCGCCGCATGCCCATAGCGCTCAGTACCTCACTCTGTAAAATACTGATATTTCCCATCGTAATACTCTAAAATGCTCTCATACGGAATCTCTTCGGGCGTGCTGTAAATCTCCCCGTTGACAGACAGGGAGTTCTCCCCGACCAGAATGACAATTTCCTGATCCTCTCCGATAAAGGTTTCACGGTTGTAAAAGGTAACCCTGTAAATCCAGTCTGAAACCGGAATGTCGCTGCTTTCCAGCGTCAGAGATAAAAACGATGTTGACAGCTGCCGGATCTCAGACGTCACAAAGATGGGCTCCTCCGATTCACAGTATTCGAATTTGGCGCAGGGTGCCTGCCCGATGCGGTTGAACACGTCTTCCTCCTTTTCGGGCAACGGCTGCAGCGCCCATATAATGGCGCCCACCAGCACCGCCATCACGACGCAGCTTCCAATGATAAATTTTCGCAAATCCCCCTCCAGTTGGATACATATCCTGAGTAAGCTTCACCAGGACAGACACCCGGTATTTTATTTTGTCAATTATAACCTGAAGCGCCTCTTTCGCGCAAGAATATTCTCCCGAAAGGGAGCTTCATTTATATCATGAGTGCAAACGAGTCAACGCGTATTTTGCAGTCATAGTATCATACCCTCACGAAAATATCTGTTCTTATAACAGTTTGTTGACACTGATGTTAAAAGATGGTATAAATTTAGCTGTATCATACATGTTATATTTTTTTATAACTGCTGTGTGGACAGTGGTTTGAGAGGGGTCGTGCATGAATCCGGAAATTATCCGCCTGGCATTGCAGGCGCTCAGAGGAAAGAAACAAAAAAGCGCGCTTATGTTTGCGGTCCTTTTTGTTTCTTTTCTTTTTGCGGTCGTGATGATCTGCTACACCGGCAGCATTGACGCGACGAATGGGGAATACCGCCTGGATACCTACGGCGCCTGGTATGGCGCGATCCCTTCCGGACAGGAGGGGGATGAGGCGTGGCTGCTTGAGCAGGAATGGCTGTCCGAGCTGGGTGTCAGCGTGAGTTACGGCACTGTTTCCTACGGGACGGGGCGGACAGGTATCGGAACCGTGGATGAGACGTTCCTCACGATCGGCAGGATTACCATGCAGGACGGCAGTCTGCCGCAGAGCGATGATGGGATCGCGATGGAGGCGGATGTTTTAAGCGGGCTGGGCTACGATTATACCCTGGGGCAGGAGATTACCCTGACGGTCGCTGTCACGATGGACGACACGGTAGTGTATCTGGAGAAGAGCTATACGTTGTGCGGCATTATCCGGGAGTATACCAACCTGTGGTCACTCACACATAATAGGCAGAATCGTCTTTTAAACGGCGCAATTCTGACAGAAGCGGCCGCGGAGAGTCTGTGGGAGGAGGCTGCCAACGAGACTGCAGCTGAACAGTCAGCTGCGGATCAGGTAACCGTGGAGCAGGCAACATCCGGTTTCCAACCTGTCTCTTCCTGGTTTTTCACAGTAAAAGAGGGCTCTGAGGACGAAATGACATCGCAGGTCAACTCCTACCTGTCCTCCTCACGCACCTCAGGCAGCGGCCTGGACACTTCTGTCTGCGTCAATACTCTGGCCTACGGGGGAAGGATCGAGAGCGACTACAATACCTTTTTTGTCCTGCTGGTCTATGCCGTGACGCTGATCGCGGTGGTATCAATTTATTCCGTGCAGATGCAGGATGAGGTGCACCGCATCGCACTGTTCCGCAGCATCGGAATTTCAAAGGGACAGCTGAAGTGGATGCAGGCCGCGGAAACGCTGATTTTGTGTATCCCCGCGATGCTTCTGGGCGCGGCGCTTTCTCCGGCGGCGCTCTGGCCGCTTTTGCGGTTTACGGTTTCCTCGGGCTCTGTGGCGGTCAGCGTCCAGATCCGCTGGGCGGTACTGCTCAAAGCGGGCGCGGCCTGGATGCTGGGCATCCTGGCGGTGAGGCTGCTGATTCTGCAGGCAGCGCTCTTAACGCCGCTGACCGGTCGCTTCCACATCCAGGTGAAAAAAGAGCGGGGCTTTTTCATTTTCCGCAGAGCCATGCTCTTTCTTCTGACGGCGCTCCTGTGCGCGGTCGCTACCTTTACCGTTATGGAGAGCCTGCATCCGGCTTATCAGTGGTCGTGGTGGAGCAAGGCGCCCTCCTACGTGGTCTACCGCAGTGGTTTTTCAAAGGACGCGTCGACCGCGCTGGTCACAGAGGGAGAGGTGGAGCTGATGGAGCTTGTCCCGGGCGTAGAGCAGGCGGCAGGCTTTGCGGAGCAGACGATCGAACTCTCCTTTGACGGCATGGAGGAGAACACGCTTGCGGCAGCATACGGCCTGAACGAAAACGGCAGCGGGCTTTCAGTTACGCTTTATGCCGTTGAACCGGACGAGTGGGAGGGCACCTTTGACTTCACAGATTCAGGTGTGGATATGGACGCTTTTGAGCGTGGCGAGTGCGTGGCAATCCTCTTTTATGTGGAAGGCGGAGCGGTTACTTATAACGAGGTAAATTATGAGGATGTGGGGATTGCAGCCGGCGATGTCATTTCCCTTTCTGTCAATGAAAATACGGAGGCGCTTTCCGTAACGGTCGGCGGGATATTGTATTTTGCGGACGATACCATGCACAACCGTCTGCTGTCCGGAGTCTATGAGCCCTATACCATTGTGTGCTCGCAGCAGTTTCTTAAAAAGGTGCTGAATACTCTGGAACCCGGCAGCAGCTGGGGAAAATATACCGCGTCAGACGAGGCGGGCTACAGCCGCGTCTATCTTTACGCGGATCAGAACGCGGGCTATCTGTCCACGGACACGGTGCTGGCCCAGATCGCCGCGCAAAATGACCTGACGCTCTCCAACCGCCGGGAGGAATATTCCTCCTATGTGCAGCAGTATCTGCAGGCGCTTTTAATGGTCTTCATCAGCGGCAGTGCGTCCCTGATCATGCTGCTCATGATCACAGCCAACACGCTGAAACTGGAAACGAAGCGGGAGCTGCGCAAATACGGCATCCTGCAGGCCATCGGCATGGGAAGGCGTCAAATCGCTTTCTCGCTTCTGTGGAAATCATTGCTGACCGCTGTCGCGGGCGTTGTGTCAGGGCGGCTGATTTACGGTCTGTATGTGCTCTACGACCTGATACAGACCAGAAAAGAATATACCCTGGCGTATGGGTATACCTATACGCTGGCAGGGCTTTGGGAAACAAAGCTGTACCGATATAAGCTGGACGGCCGGGAATGGATGATCGCGGCGCTGACAGCCGCAGAGATTGTGGTGATTGTCGCGGTGTATTTTGCTGCAAAGCGAAAGCTTCTGACGAAGGAGCCGATGGAAAAAATCCGGGACGAGAGGTAACCGGAAGGCGGGACAGTGCAACAGCAGGACGGCTGGGCGACGAAACAGCGTCTGCTGTCCGAAGACGGCCGGGGAGGAAAACGATAAATGTCTGAGATTATTTTATCCGCGCAGAAAATCTATAAAAACTACAAAGCCGCTTACGGGGAGGTGCCCGCGCTCAAGGGCGTTGATGCGGATTTTGAGCAGGGGCTGTTTTACGCCATCATCGGGCGCAGCGGCTCCGGCAAATCCACGCTGCTGCATGTCTTAAGCGGTCTGGATGCGCCCACGTCGGGGAAGGTTATTTTAAACGGAAAGGATCTGTATTCCTACTCCGACGGGGAGATGGCTCTTTTCCGGCGGCGCGACATGGGCTTTGTCTTTCAGCAGTTTAATCTCCTGGACGAGTACAACGTGCTGACTAATATCTGCATGCCGCTGAAGCTGGAAGGAAAAAAGCCGGAGCAGTCCTACCTGGACGGGGTGGTGCAGACGCTGGGACTGGCCGGCAAGCTGAAAAAATACCCCTACGAGCTCTCAGGCGGCGAGCAGCAGCGGGTGGCGATCGCCCGCTCCGTGATTGCAAAGCCGAAGCTGATTTTCGCGGACGAGCCCACCGGCAACCTGGACAAAAAGAGCAGTCAGACCACGCTTCAGCTGTTAAAGGAGTGCGCCGGTCGTTTCGGACAAACGCTGATCATGGTGACTCACGACCCGGATGTGGCTGCCCAGGCGGACCGGATGATCCGGATCGAGGACGGGGTGATTGTAGCAAAGTAAGAAAAATGAAGCCAAAAGGCACTTTCCCTGCTATTACCGAACAGATATCACCGTCTGCGCCGGGAGCAGACCCGCTCCGTACGCAGTCACCTTCACCCGGCCTTTCCCAGTCACTACAAGCGCCACCGCGGCTTTCCCGTGGTATAAATGAATCCTGTCCTCTGTCTTAAGCTCCGAGCTTTGCATGTCGCCGTTGTCCACGCCCACGATGCGGGCCGGGCCTTCCACTGCAAAACGCACCTGTGCGCTCTCTTTAAAAACCGGGTTGTCGTCCCGATCATAAGCACGCACTTTCAGCAACATTTGATAAAAAACGGTCTCTGCCTGCCCGTCCTCTGTATGGACAACCCCGGTCTGCCGCTCATTTTCCTCTGTAATCCCGTTCTCTTCATACGGAACGCAGGGCTTCTTCAATGAAATCGTCTGCTCCTCCCGCTCAAAGGCAAGCTTCACGGCCGGTCCCGGCGTCACCACCTCATGTCTGCACACCTCTTTTCCGCCGTTGAAGCCGATCGCCGTCACCTTCCCCGGCAGATAGGGCAGGTAATCCGTGATGGTCCGGTTGGGATAGTCTGCCGTGGGCTTTAAGAGAAATTCCTTCTCATTAACGAAAAGCTTCACCTGCTCGCAGTTGGTCGCAATCATATAGGGAAGGACCACGCCCTGAAACTGCGGAAATTCCCAGTGTGTCTCGTAGCGGGGATAGTCCCAGCCCTCCTTCGTCTGGTTGCAGGGGATGGTGTAGTCCATGACCGCGAACTGCACCACAGGCTCCTGTGTCCAGTTACTCTGGTGCACCCAGGCGATCGGCCGCTTCTCCATGTCCGTGGAAAACAGCGCCCCGGACCAGCCCTTCGCCGGATATCCGATGGACTCTCCCAGATAATCGATGCCCGTCCAGATCATGCCGCCGATCACATAATCCCGCTTTTCCACATCCCACCAGGGATTTTCATCGGAATAATTCTGCAGAATATGATCCTGCCCGCGGAAATACATGAAAGTTTCCGTGCCCAGGATGGCCTTGTCCGGAATCAGCTCATGAATGCGGTCATACCACTGCTCCTGATAATTGCAGGAAATCAGATCCACGCGGTCCGCTATCAGTTTGATCTGCCGGACGCGATCGTCAATATCATAGATTTCGCCCTCTTTCGCCTCATCCACGAATTTCTGGATGTCCGCCACCTGCGACATATCCACCTTCTCCGCGGTCGGATAGGTAAAATGCGGGTTCATGGCCAGCGAAACCGGGCGTGTGGAGTCTAACTTCTTTACCCGCGCCACATGCTGCTCCAGGATCTCAAGCATGGAGGGATAGGATTGATTCTCCACCTCATTGCCCACGCCCCAGAACAGAATACTCGGGCGGTTACGGTCCCGTAACACCATGGCGTCGATATCCCGCTGCCACTCTGTCTCGTGATAACGGCCGTATGCGCCGCCGGTCCACTTGTCAAAGCACTCCTCGTATACATAAAAGCCCAGCTCATCGCACAGATCCAGCATTTCCGGCATATATAAATGATGTGCCAGACGCAGGGCATTGCAGCCAATCTCTTTTAGGGCGAGCAGACGCTGCCGCCAGATTTCGGGCTGAACCGCCGTGCCGAAAGCTCCCGCCTCCTGATGAACGCAAACGCCTTTGAGTTTCACAGATTCACCATTGACAAATAAACCTTTTTCCGGGGATAATTTCACGTCCCGCAGGCCGATTTTCATAGAAATTTCATCCAGAATCCGCTCATCGGCCTTAATATCTGACCCGTCCGGTGCATTCTGCACCCCGCAACCCGCGATATTCGAGTTTATTTCGTCCCCGGTTTCCAGCAGCTGTAATTTCAGGTCATACAGCGTCGGCTGCTGTGCGCTCCACAGAACCGGTTCCGGTATTATCAGGCTGATCATACTGCAGCCCTCCGCGATATAAACCGGCCTTGCCCCAGTAATTTCAGCGGCCCCGCTCTTTTCCGCCTCCTCAACTGTACCCGCGCAATCCTCGTCAACGGTTTCTTTATCGCCTGCTTTCCAGACATCTGTTTCTCTCAACGACACCACCGCCCGCACCGGCAGCTCCGTCCCCGTATGAATCTCAAGCTCCGCCTGCCCCTTCCCCACATGGGTCAGGACCTGCACCTGCTCTCTCTTAAGGTGAACCGCCGGCAAAATCTCCAGATACACCTTCCGGTAAATTCCGGCTCCGCTGTACCACCGATCCGCGGGCTGCGCCGTATTGTCCACCTTTACCAGAATCTGATTTTTCCCAGGGCGAACCGCCTCCGTGATATCCAGCGCGAACGGACTGTAACCGTATTTTCTGCCGCCCACGCAAATATCATTCACCCAGACGGTGCTGTTCTCATAGACACCGTCAAAGCACAGGCGATAAAGCGCACCGGGCAGTTTCCCGCCCAGTTCAAGCTCTCTCTGATACCATCCAATCCCCCAGCGGTCAGAATACCCCTGCGCCGCGCCCTGCTTCATTTCTTTGTTATAAGGGCTCGCAATCTGCCAGTCATGCGGCAGCGTCACAGGAGCATACTCCAAACTCTCTGCCGAAGTCTTTTCCATCGGTTCAAATCCCCGGTGCAGGGCAAATTTCCAGTTATCGTTTAAGCTGATTATTTTTCGCATGTGTAATCCTTCTCTATGATTTCCGGTTTCAGTCCAGTCTTAAACACAGCCAGATTAAGCGCTTCCGTAAACTGATCTCTGTTCTCATGCAGATATCCCATCCAGCAACCCCACCTCATACATATTTTTATAAATTTTATCCGGGTAATACGGCAGATACTTCTTTAAATTTTCGAAGCTGATTTCACATGCCTTCATATATGCCGTAAGCCTTTTCAGGCGCTCATCTCCATCCTTTTCAGAATAAAAATCAATCTCCTTTATCAGGTCCAGCAACTGCAACTGCCGATAATTCTCCTCTGTCACTTCCACCTTAGGCCTTCTGAGGATTACGATGGAAGAAGCAAGCTTCACTTCCCGGTAATCATTGGTGGCCTTGTTCGTCACAATCTCGCAATTTACCGGAATCTGCGTAGTCAATCCCAGTTGATTCGCAAATAAAACCCCCGTGATATAACCACACCGTCGATTACCATCCTTCAAGTATTTCAGTTCAATTACTTTATCCTGGGAAAGCTGTGAACCGGACTGAAATACAGATTTCTTCGGAATGAAGTAAATACCCGTATCATATCGCTTCAGCATACCATTATCCGTCAGCTTCTTAACCTGCTGCCGAATACAGTTCATCGTCATTCCTTCGTATTGAATATCCGCAATAAAAATAGGTTCATCTTCCCCGAATTTCTCCTTCAAATAATCATACAACATAATCCAGATCACCTCAGAGCAAAATATTTGTGAATAGTATTCCTTCTGTTTTATTATATTCACCCATGAAAAATTTTGCAACAATTATTTGTCTCCAGCGTCTGTTTTATATTATCCCTTTCATTTTCCGCCCCAGCAGCCCACATCAGTAATAATCCATACCCGCTTACGCCTTCTCCAACGTGTAAACCGCCGTTCCATGCGGTGCAATCTCAGCACAGATGCACCCGCCGCAGGAAATCTCCTCGTGTGCCCACAGATGCTCCCGGAAATTCCCAGCAGCAGACGTTATAGACGATCTGCCGCCCGGTTCTCTCCCGGATTTCGTCGATGATCGCGCCAATTTTGCTGTACTGCTCCTGCTTATCCAGACCCAGCCTGAGGCCGCCGCACCAGTCCACCTTGATGAAATCAAAGCCGTAGGTCTCCAGATACAGCTTCAGGTCCTGATCCTCATACCCGTAGAGGCCGACGCCCTTTCCGTTCTCGCCCTCATGGTCATAATAAAAGCCACAGGTGTTGTCGCCGCTCTCCGAGTAAATGCCGGCCTTCAGCCCTTTTTCATGCGCATAATCCGCAATCACCTTGATACCGTTGGGAAACCGCGTCCGGTGCGTCTGAAGGTTTCCCTCCCCGTCCCTGCCACCGAAAAAGCCGTCGTCAATATTCACATACTCGTAGCCGCAGTCCTTCAGCCCGCTCTCGATCAATGCGTCAATCTGCTCCCGGATTTTCTCTTTGCTGATATGCGTCCGGAAACAATTCCATGATGCCCATCCCATGATCGGGGTCTTTCTTCTGTCCGCCATAATTCATTCCTCCATCAGGATTTCAGACTATACTGAAAGTGTCCCTCCTTCTGCCTCCTTAAGCTTCGTGCACATCAGCAGAAACGCTCCCACACCGTGCAGATCATTCACACTGCAGGGCCGTTCACAGTAAAAAACGATAATCACCCACGCCCGTGCCGACGCAGACCTGGTTGACTGACAGATTCTCACCGTCCCACTCCAGGCTTTTCAACAAACCGGATAGGTTGTTTCCTTCATTTACAGGCTCCTCCTGTCTGTTCTTTTGCTTTCATGATAAACAAAAGAAGCTCTGATTTCAATTTCAATCTTTCTCAGTTTCCTGTTTTTGCAGCCAAAAATTCCTTTATTCGATAGTCAGCGGTCGGTTTTTTCTTCTTCACAGACCAGCTCTCCGGCCCTCTCCCCGGCACCCTTCCCCACCTCATTATAAGCGGCCTGATAATAATGAAACGCATCCTTCATCAGACCGCGCTCCTTCATGCCCGCAAATTTCGTGGATACCATGGTGACGCCGTCCGTACGCTGCGGGATCTGATCCTGCGCGTCCATGATTTCCTGATAGCTGATCTCCTCCGGGCCATTATAATGGCCGATACGGATCAGGAAACACTGCTCCACGCCCAACCCCTGCATATGCTGCCAGAATTGTCCGAAGTAACGAATATATTCCTCGCCGCTCATCTTATGATCTCCATCGGTTTCCCCCTGGCACCAGGCGAGAAACGTATGCCTGACTAAAATATGATTATCCGCCAGATAATGCCGGGCGCCGTCAAGCCGCCGCTCCACATCCGCCATAAACGGCGTCCCCGGCTGCCACCGCAAAATTGAGGAACCTCCTTTGGACGCCGAAACTCCCACCACCGGCACCCCAGTCCGCTGATAATACGCGTTCACAAAGGAAGTCACTAAAGAACCTGTCTTCATTTTCCCATCATCAATACCATCAGGATTGTTTTCCGCCCTGCCGAACGGCTCTTCCAAAGGCGACAGGCAATCCGGCGCGCTGATTGCCCGATATTCATAACCCGCGCCCTCTGCTGCCTGCGGCGCAGCCTCACGCCACCGGTCACTGGTGACGCCGCGCCCCGCCATGTTGGATTGTCCCATAAATAAAATCAGATCAACCATCATTTCCGTCCTGATTTAAAGATTACTTCGCAGAAATACATCCCCGCTATCCCTTTGTTTCATTTTATATTTTCATCTGTTTAAAAGCAAGTTTTAAAAGCACATGGCGCATATATTTTTCATATATCAATCCGGTTTCCGCATAAAGCCTCTTGACCGCTCCAGCGATTCCGGCTAAAATATGGTTATAATAAATTTTTGCCGAAACGAGGTGCTCCCATGAAATATATTCCCCGCGATATCGAACCCAAAATCACCGCTCTGAATAAAGAATACTCCTGCCTCCTCATCACCGGCCCGCGCCAGGTGGGGAAATCCACCGTGCTGGAGCACCTGATAGAGCCCGACCGGAAGAGGGTCACCTTAGATGACCTGCAGGAGCGTGCTCTCGCCAGACGGGATCCCGCCATGTTTCTGCAGATTCATGAGGCTCCCGTCATGATCGACGAAGTCCAGTACGCGCCGGAGTTATTTCCCTATATCAAAATCGCCATCGACAACGGCGCGCCCGCCGGTTCCTTCTGGCTGACCGGTTCCAGGCTGTTCACCCTGATGAAACTCGCGCAGGAATCTCTGGCCGGACGGACCGCGATTTTACAGATGACCTCATTGTCTCAGCACGAAATATACGGCAGCGGAAAGAACACTCCGTTCACGATTTCCCTGCCCTCCGTAAAAACCCGCGCCGCCACCCATGCGTCCGCGAACTTAACCAAGCTCTACACCCGTATCTGGCAGGGCTCCATGCCCGGCCATGTCAGCGGGAAATTTACCGACCACGACGTATTTTATTCCAGTTATCTGGCAACCTACATCGACAGAGACGTGTCCGAGGAAATCGAGGGCGTGGATAAGCTTTTGTTTCACGACTTTGTCCGCGCCGCCGCCTGCCGCGTCAGCCAGATGCTGAATGTCCACGATATTGCCAAAGATGTGGGCGTCACCGACGCTACCGCCAAAAGCTGGCTCTCCGTCCTGGAAAAATCCGGCGTCATTTTTTACCTGCGCCCATATTCCAACAACCTGCTGCAACGTACTGTCAAAACGCCGAAGCTATATTTCTTCGACACCGGACTGGCAGCCTTCCTGACCCGCTACTCCACGCCGGACATCCTGGCAAACGGGGCCATCAACGGAGCCATCCTGGAAAATTATGTCATCGCAGAGCTTCGCAAAAGCTGGCTGAACGACGGGAAAGACTGCCCGCTGTGGTACTACCGGGACAAGGACAGCAATGAAATTGACGCCGTTCTGGAAACCGACGGCCAGCTTCACCCCCTGGAAATCAAGCGTTCCGTCAATCCCGGCACCGAACTGACCGGTGCTTTTAAAATACTGGACAAAAGCTCCGTCCCCCGCGGCATAGGCGCTGTCCTCTGCATGAGAGAGGAACTGACTGCTATCGATCAGCAGAACCTGGTGGTCCCGGTCTGGATGATCTGAAAATGGCATCCTGGTGCAGATGTTGTCCTGGATGCGATCATTAAGCAGAACCCACCAAAAAGGCGCAGATACGAAACAGCCCATATCTGCGTCTTTTTATATGAATAAACTTTCTCTATAACGACCCCTTGCGGCTGATGCTCAGCCACACACTGTCCACGCCCAGCAAAATCAGGTAAAGCCCCAGCACGCCGCCCAGCGTGATGAATGTGATTCGCGGCTCGAAAACTGGCAACCCGCATCTTCTCTGGTTTGAACGACTGTTGAGCAATCACTTTGAG
>JAJQHY010000050.1 GCA_021199495.1 Lachnospiraceae bacterium
AGAGTTGCTTGAAGGACTTAGCCTCAGGCCCCTGAGAACCCGCTTCGGCGGGCTTTCAGTGGTAGGAGGGTAAGCCCCTCAGAAAGGATGGTACGATCATGAGCAAATATTACCTAGCCTACGGAAGCAACCTGTCCATGACACAAATGGCCCAGCGCTGTCCGGATGCCGTGTACGTCGGCACGGCAGTCCTGCATGACTACCGGCTCCTGTTCAAAGGGAGCCGCACCGGAAGCTACCTGACGGTCGAGCCAAAGCGTGGAAGCTCAGTCCCGGTCGTGGTTTGGAAAATTAGTGAGCCGGATGAATTCCGGTTGGATCGCTACGAAGGCTGTCCCACATTCTATTACAAGACGGAGATGAGTGTTTCTGTGCATTCCCTGCTGGATGGCGCCTGCATTGGGGATGTGACTGCCATCATTTACATCATGCATGAGGAGCGACAGCTGGGATGCCCAACCCTACATTATTTTGATGTATGCCTGGAAGGGTACAGCCGGTTTGGATTTGACCACGAACTGCTCTACAAGGCACTGGTAGACAGTGTCGGGAAAAAACTGGGTCGGCAGATGCTCAGGGAGGTGGGCAACATTGAATAGAGGATGGTTCCCCAGCAGGGAGCAGGTCGAAGCCCTACGACAGAGTTACCCCGTGGGATGCCGGATTGAGTTGCTGGGAATGGATGATCGACAAGCGCCTCCCATTGGAACACAGGGGACAGTAATGGGTGTTGATGACGCAGGACAGATCATGATGGCGTGGGATACGGGCTCTTCTCTGAGCCTGTTGCCCGACGTTGACCGCTTTCAGAAGGTATAAATAGCACAATTCTAGTGGTGAATGTTTGTGCAGTATATGGCGCAGATATTACTGGATAATCCACCCGTTTAGAGCGAATATGTGTGTACCGCAAGGGAAAACAAATCAAAAACGGAGGAGAACACCATGAACGCTTACACATTGCTGAACCACATGAACCTGCAGACCTACAACACCGAGATCACCCGCACCGATTTCAACCAGCTTTTCACAAAGACCAATGAGCGGGTCACCTTCACCTTCAACGGCTGGGACGGCAAGAGCTACGACGGCGAGAGCCGCACGGGACGGGTGTACCGCACCACCATCAAGGGCTACGAAGAGATTCGATTCATCAAGGTCGGTAAGAGCCTGCACTTCATCGACGAGGACAGCAGCGTGACCGAGAAAGCTACTGGCGAAGCCCACAAGGAAGCAAACTGGCTGGTGGATGTGGCACGGGCGTAAGCCCGCCAGCCACAGGATGGGGTGAAAAGTAGCAAGCACCCCGTACACTTCATGCACGAAGAATGTAGGCTGTGTATGCCAAGAAGACAGGAGAGTTTATTATGGATAAGAAGGAAACAAGGATAGCCATATGTCCCAAATGTGGCAGACCTTATCATGGGGCCCCAGCTCTGTCCAGGCTGGACAACGAGACCCTCATCTGTTCCGACTGCGGGACAAGGGAGGCACTGGAGAGCATCGGTGTAAGTGCATCCGAGCAGGAACAGATCCTGAACATCATTCATCGATATGATGATCCGTATAGGGAAGAAGTAACCAGCGTGGAAGAAGAATTGGCATTGGGTTCAGTTCCCGTTTCTGTCGCTGCCAAGGTATATGGAAAGGATCCCTGCTGGGTTCGTGCAGGAATCATCGCCGGGTGGCTACCTATCGGACGTGCCACCCGAGACGGAAAGTTGATTACAAGTATTGAGCAGATGAACTCAAGGTATGGCCGCATCAGCTACTACATTTCACCCAAGCTACTATATGAACAGACCGGCTATATCTGGAAAGGGAAAAACAGAAAATAGCCTATGTGTTACGATAAGAAGACCAGACAGGAGGTCATGATAAATGAATATTATCCATTTCAACCCTGCCGACCTGCAATCGATGAGGCAACTCATGAAGCAGCACGGGGATAGCGAATTCCCCTATTGGGGCAAGAATGAAAATGGAGAACCAGTTTCCATCTCCATTTTCCCAGACAGGATCGCAGTGGTTACGGAGCAGAGTAATGGGTAGCACCGAACCAACACTTACCACCATGACGGGACAAGAGAAGAAACCTTCTGCAGATAGAGTGCCCCTATATGAACGTAGCCTCAGATAATCACCTCTGAGGCTATGTTCATTTTGAACAGTATTTTAACTCATAATTTGTGTATCTTACTCCATATATTTGACTTGCTATTATCTCCGTTTAGAGTGATATATACAGTACCCCAAGGGGGAAAATACATTGAAAACGGAGGAACACCACCATGAAGAAGATCGACCTTTTTGAGAGAGCCATCGCAGAGAAGGCAGACAGCCTTGAGGCCTACGGCATCAACAGCGCATTGTGCTGCGCCTACCGCCGCAGCACAGAAGCGGGCAACGAACTGATTGATTTCGACGGTGCGATTTGGGAGTGCGAGATCGAGGGGATCGCAAAGAGCCTCAGAGAGAACGGCATCCACGAGTTCACGATCAGCAGCACCTACTCCAGCCTGATCGAAACGCTGGCGGCCTTCGAAAAGCAGGGCTTCAAGATGGCAGGATTGACTCAGGTCAAGGAGGTGTACACCGACTGGCAAACGGGTGAGCACAAGCTCATTCCAGCAATCAAGATGGTCGGCTAAGAAAACAATATGGGGGGAACGGAGCCAAGCGGCTCTGTTCCTCATTTATATGGATTTTAGAGGTCGCCGGGAGGCGGCTATTTTCATAGCCCAATACGCAGAGAGGAGGTGGGGTGCATGGCACAGAGAGGAAGAAAACCGAAGCCCACGGCATTGAAGCAGCTGGAAGGGAATCCGGGTGGACGACCGCTGAATACCAACGAGCCAAAGCCTGAGAAAAAAGCTCCCCGCTGCCCATCTTGGCTGGAGGACGAGGCCAAAAAGGAATGGCGGCGCATGTCTAAAACGCTGGAAGCCATGGGGCTTCTGACCGAAATGGATATGGCCGCCTTCGCAGGATACTGTCAGGCATATGCCCGCTGGCGTGAGGCGGAGGAATTCCTGACGCAACACGGCTCTATGGTGCGTACCCCCAACGGCTATCTGCAGCAGGTGCCGCAGGTGTCCATAGCGCAGACCAATTTGAAGATCATGCTGAAGTTCTGTGAGCAGTTTGGTCTGACGCCATCTGCCAGGAGCCGTATTGTAGGTGGTGAAGGCAGCGGTGAGACGGAGGACGAGATGGAGCGGCTACTGGAGAGCGGGGGTGATCTGTAATGGCGTTCAAATATACACCATCCCCGTTCATGTTGCCTACTTCCCACTACGATGAAAAACGAGCAAATCATGCAGTGGCGTTCATACAGAACCTGAAGCACACCAAGGGCAAATGGGATGGAGAACCCTTTGTCCTTCTTCCCTGGCAGGAGCAAATCGTCCGTGACATCTTTGGCATCATAAAACCGGACGGGAAACGGCAGTTCCGCAGCGCCTATGTGGAAATCCCAAAGAAAAATGGCAAATCGGAGCTGGCAGCTGCAATTGCCCTATATCTCCTGTATGGAGATGGAGAGGCCAGCGCAGAGGTGTATGGCTGTGCCAATGACCGGAATCAGGCGTCTATCGTTTTTGACGTAGCCAAGCGCATGGTGGAAAAGTCCCCGGCGCTGATGAAGCGGTCGAAGATAGCTGCAGCTACAAAGCGCATCGTCAACTACCGAAATGCTGGCTTTTATCAGGTGCTGTCTGCCGAGACCGGCACCAAACATGGCCTGAATGTATCTGGGCTCGTATTCGATGAGATACACGCCCAGCCCAATCGGAAGCTCTACGATGTCATGACCAAAGGCTCTGGCGATGCCCGTGAGCAACCCCTCTTCTTTATTATTACAACGGCGGGGACGAACAAGGAAAGCATTTGTTATGAGTTGCATAGTAAGGCCCTGGACATTATGAGTGGCCGCAAAATCGACCATTCTTTCTACCCGGTCATATATGGCCTGAGCGACGAGGACGACTGGAACGATGAGAAGAACTGGTACAAAGCCAACCCTTCCCTGGGTTATACGATTAGCATTGACCGTGTCCGGGATGCATACAGGGACGCTCTGGATAATCCAGCGGAGGAAAATGTATTCAAGCAGCTCCGTTTGAATATCTGGACAAACTCTGCTGTAGCGTGGATACCCGAGCATATCTATGACCGTGGCAACCTGAAAATAGACTATGCAGCCCTGGCTGGTCGGGATTGCTATGCTGGGCTCGACTTATCCTCTACTTCGGACATCACAGCGCTGGTATTGGTATTCCCCCCACGGACGGAAAATGAGAAGTATGTTGTGCTCCCCTTTTTCTGGCTGCCGGAGGAGACGCTGGAGCTTCGCTGCCGACGTGATCATGTCCTCTATGACGTCTGGCAGAGACAGGGCTATATCCAAACGACCGAGGGCAACGTCATTCACTATGGTTTTATCGAGCGATTCATTGAGTCCCTTGGCAAGAAATATCATATCATCGAAATCGCCTATGACCGCTGGAACGCCACGCAGATGGTACAAGACCTGGAGGACATGGGCTTCACAATGGTTCCGTTTGGACAGGGCTTTAAAGATATGTCACCACCATCCAAGGAACTGTACAAGCTGCTGATGGAGGGCAATATCAACCACGGTGGGAACCCCGTTTTGAAATGGATGGCGCAAAACGTAGTGATGCGGCAAGACCCCGCTGGCAACATCAAGCCAGACAAGGAACGCTCCGTAGAGAAGATTGACGGCATCGTGGCCCTTATCATGGGACTTGACCGCTGTATTCGAAGCACACCAGTGACCAGTGTCTACGATGAGCGTGGGATAATCTTTATCTGAATTGCGGGGTTAGCCGTATGGCTCACGATTGGACGAAGCGTTAGTGTTGTTCCGTTATCCCGCTTCGCAACATTCCGCATTGCCGTATCGTTCCGTTGCTGGACCTTGTCGTATTATTCCGACAAACCAAATAGCATTATTCCGATAGCATTGCTATTATTCCGTTAACGTGGTATAATAGAAACCAGATCGGAGGTGTGCTCGATGTTCATGACAACGAAGCAGGCTGCAGAAAAATGGGGAATCTCTGATAGGAGAGTACGGGTCCTCTGTACAGAGGGGAAAATCCCTGGCGCCTACCAGGAAGGACGTGGATGGAAGCTCCCGGCGGATGCGGAGAAGCCCGCTGACGGGAGGTATACGTCCAAGGAGAGCATGATGGCGCAGATCGAGCGCAAGAAAGCAGAACTCGATAGCAAACGGCCTTTAACGGAAGGCGAGCTTGCCAGGTTGAATGAAGAGTTTACTGTGGAGTACACATATAACTCGAATGCAATCGAAGGCAATACGCTGACCCTGCGAGAGACCGACTTAGTGCTTCGCGGCCTTACCATTGATAAAAAACCATTGAAGGATCATCTGGAGGCGGTCGGCCACAAAGAGGCTTTTGAGTTCGTGAGTGAGCTTGTAAAAGACAATGTGCCTATCAGTGAGAGCGTGATCAAGCAGATCCATTACCTTGTGCTTGCGGATAAGAAAGAGGACCGTGGTGTTTACCGCAGGGTCCCCGTACACATTATGGGCGCACACCATGAACCAGTCCAGCCATATCTGATTCAGGAGAAAATGGAACAGCTTTTGCAGGACTACGGTAAGAGCAAAGAGTATATCGTCACGAAGCTGGCCCGGTTCCACATCGAATTTGAGAGCATCCATCCTTTTATCGATGGCAATGGCAGAACGGGTCGCCTGCTGGTGAATCTGGAGCTGATGAAAACAGGATACCCGCCTATCGACATCAAATTTGCTGACAGGGTCGCATACTATAATGCCTTTGATGAGTACCATGTCAAACATAGCCTTTCTGCCATGGAAGGCCTGTTTGCTGGGTATATCAATGAAAGGCTGGATATGTATCTGAAAATGCTGTAAGCCCAGCTTGACCTAGATGAAGCACCTATCTGCGGATGGGCGCTTTTTATATTGTCCCCATAAGTGTATATAGCACAAAACGCTCCACAGATATTTGTGTATTTTACAACGCAGAATTGACTTGCTATTGCTCCCTTTTAGAGCGAATATACACATACCCCAAGGGGAAAACAAAGCAAACGGAGGGCACAGTTATGTGGAGCAAGGGAACGGTTAGAGTACCAGCGGAGGATGGAACATACACGGTGATCAAGTACGAGGTCAAGCACTACGCAGAACCCAGCGAGTGGGGATACGAGGGCGGGAGAGCCAGTAAAATTTGGCTCCAGCAGGACGGCCGGGAGGTATACTGCTTTGAAAGGGGCGAGACCCGACAGCTACAGACACCGGAAGCAGCTGCGGCCCTTGCAGCCATCCTGAAAGAGTACAATTAAACAACTGCAGGGGCTAAGAAACGTACTTTCCTGGCCCCTGCATCATTACACATTGCACGCTTTCCAATACCTTTCAGAAAATATAAATGTCTCCATTGCCATTTACAGCTATGCAGGGTTCGGATAATTGAATAGTTTGCAGGTATCGGGAAAGGCAGACATCATTGAGCCTTAGAGCAATGAATATCTGGAACTGGTGGGATATAAAAAGATCCCGGCTGAGAACCTGAGAAAACTTCCTATTGACATGCACCTGATCTGGGTAACTCCGCTGGAGATGGGTTTTCTCTGCTTAAATCTGAAAGATAAGGACGTTCCCTCACGCCAGCATCTTGTAATTTGTACATAATTCTGCTATAATAATGTGCAAGTAAGAAAGGAGGCGTGTACTATGCCGCAGATCAGACCAATTACAGACCTCAGAAATACGACGGAAATTTCCGAGCTTTGCCATGCAAGGCGTGAGCCGGTTTTCATTACGAAAAATGGCTATGGGGATTTGGTGGTCATGAGTATTGAAGCATACGAGGAAATGGTAGAGACTGCAAAGACAGACGCAGCGATCAGCGAAGCCGAGAAGGAATATGCTGCTGATAGCGTTTTGCTCGATGCAAGGGAAGCACTGACCTCTTTACGGAGGAAGCATTTTGGATAAGTACACGGTAAAACTTTATGCCCGTGCGTACCGGGACTTAGACGATATCTATACCTATATTGCAAAGCATCTTTTAGAGCCGGGTACAGCATTGAACATGGTCAATGAACTGGATAAAGCCATTTTCAGCCTGGAGGAGATGCCGGAACGCGGCGCACTTCGCTGCACCGGGGCATATGCAAATGGAGACTACCGGCAGCTCTTTGTCAAAAACTATGTGATCGTCTACCGGGTACTGAAAGAAAACCGGGAGGTGCATATCGTTACCGTGCGGTATTCGCCTAGCAATTTTTGACGCTGAACGGGGATAATCTAATAGGTGAAACAAACGGACAGGGAATCTCCATGATAGACCCTCTGTCCGTTTTGTACGTCTGTGAAATGAGGACTTCTTCGGAGGTCCTTTTTCTATTGGAAAAGAGGAAAGACATGGGAATTTTTTCTGGTATGTTCAAGGCGAGGGATAAGCCCAAGGACAGCACGGCAGGGAGTGCATGGATGTTCCGCTTCGGCGGCTCGTCATCCAATAAGCTGGTGACTGAGCGCTCCAGTATGCAGGTCGCAGCGGTGTATGCCTGTGTCCGAGTGCTGGCAGAGGCGGTAGCACAGCTCCCACTTCATCTGTATAAATACACAGGAGATGGCAGCAAGGAAAAGGCCGTCGACCCTCCGCTTTACAGACTGCTCCATGATGAGCCGAATCCAGAAATGAGCAGCTTTGTGTATCGGGAGACCTTGATGACGCATCTACTCCTGTGGGGCAATGCCTATTCTCAAATCATCCGCAATGGCAAAGGTGAGGTGGTAGCTCTCTATCCGCTGATGCCTAACCGAATGACTGTTGACCGGGATACAAAGGGACGACTCTACTATGAGTACACGCTCAGTGCAGAGGATGCACATCAGATAAAGAAAGCGATTTTGAATCCATCTGAGGTGCTGCATATCCCTGGCCTCGGCTTTGACGGGCTGGTGGGATATTCACCCATAGCAGTCGCAAAGAACGCCATTGGCCTGTCCATCGCAACCGAGGAATACGGGGCGAAATTCTTTGCTAACGGCGCAACACCTGGCGGCATTCTGGAGCACCCGGGGGTCATCAAAGACCCAGATGCAGTCAGAGAAGCCTGGAATAAGGGCTTTGGTGGCAGCGGCAATTCCAGCAAGGTGGCCGTACTGGAGGAGGGTATGAAATATACACCCATCTCCATCAGTCCAGACGAAGCCCAGTTTCTGGATACACGGAAGTTTCAAATCTCTGAGATCGCAAGGATTTTCCGTGTGCCGCCTCACCTAATCGGCGACCTGGAACACTCGACTTTCTCCAACATCGAGCAGCAATCGCTGGAGTTCGTGACCTACACCCTCCAGCCATGGTTGGTCAGATGGGAACAGGGTATCCACAGGGCATTGCTCTCGGAGGACGAAAAGAGGGACTACTTCGCCAAGTTCAATGTGGATGGTCTCTTGCGTGGGGACTACCAGAGCCGCATGAGCGGCTATGCCACGGCAAGGCAGAACGGCTGGATGAGCGCCAACGACATTCGGGAACTTGAGAACCTCGACCGCATTTCTGCCGAGGACGGCGGCGATTTGTACCTGATCAACGGCAATATGACTAAGCTGGCCGACGCAGGTATCTTTGCGACGGGCAGCAGAAAGGAGGATGAGAACAATGAAGAGGTTCTGGAACTGGAAGAACAAGATGGTGACCGATCAAGAGACAGAGACACCGACTCAGGAACGGACGCTGTATCTGAACGGAACCATCGCAGACGAAAGCTGGTTTGACGATGACGTGACCCCCCAACTGTTCAAGGATGAGTTGAACGCTGGCGACGGCGACATCACAGTCTGGATCAACTCTCCAGGCGGTGACTGTGTTGCGGCGGCACAAATCTACAATATGCTCATGGACTACAAGGGCGATGTGACTGTCAAAATCGACGGCATCGCAGCGAGTGCTGCGTCTGTTATCGCTATGGCTGGTACGAGGGTCCTGGTGTCTCCCGTGTCCATGATGATGATCCACAACCCGGCGACCGTTGCGATGGGTGATTCCGCAGAGATGCAGAAGGCCATCGCTATGCTGGATGAGGTCAAGGAGAGCATCATGAACGCTTATGAGATCAAGACCGGGATGTCCCGCACGAAAATCTCGCACCTCATGGATGCAGAGACCTGGATGGACGCCAACAGCGCTGTGGAGATGGGCTTTGCGGACGAGATCATGAAACGCTCCGATGCAGAGGACATCGAGATTCCGCAGGTCAGCATGGTGTATTCCAGGGCAAGCGTGACCAACTCCCTCATTGAGAAGCTGGCGCAGCACTGCAAAATCGAGAAACCGATTGAAAACGGCCGCACAGTAGATGAACTGCTGGAGCGGCTGAATCTGATTAAAAACCATTTCTGAGGAGGTTAACTACTATGACCATCAAGGAACTGCGTGAGAAGCGCAACAAGGCATGGAATGACACTAAGGCATTTCTCGATTCCCATCGTGCCGAGAACGGCATCCTCTCTGCGGAGGACTCCGCCACCTATGACAAGATGGAAGCTGAAATCAACGACCTGGGCAAAGAAATCTCCCGCCTGGAGCGGGCTGCCGAAATCGAGAAGCAGCTCTCCCAGCCCACCAGCGACCCCATCACGGGAAAGCCGGAGACTCCAAAGGCAGAGCAGAAGGTGGGCCGTGCATCGGATGCGTATGGCACTGCTTTCTGGAACCAGATGCGGAATCGCACGAACTATGAGGTGCGCAACGCACTCAGTGAAGGCATCGACACCGAGGGTGGGTATCTTGTGCCGGATACCTTTGAGCGTACTCTGATCCAGGCACTGAATGATGAGTTGGTATTCCGCCAGCTGGCGCACACCTTTACCACTTCCAGCGGCGTACACAAGATTCCCGTGGTGTCTGCAAAGGGTTCGGCGAGCTGGGTAGAAGAGAATGCGGCGATTCCTGAGACTGCGGATACCTTCGGCCAGCTGACCATCGGCGCACACAAGCTGGCGGCCCTGATCAGGGTCTCTGAGGAGCTCCTGAATGACTCTGCTTTCGACCTGGAGAGCTACTTCCGCACGGAGTTTGCCCGCAGGATCGCAGACGCCGAGGAAGAGGCTTTCATTATCGGGGATGGCGACGGCAAGCCGTATGGTATCCTGGATGATGCGGAAGGCGCAAATGTGGGTGTGACTGCCGCTTCGGAAACGGACATCGCAGCGGATGAGCTTATCACGCTGTACTATTCCCTCCGTGCGCCTTATCGGAAGCATGGTGTCTGGCTGATGAACGATTCTACCATCAGTGTGATTCGCAAACTTAAGGACAACAACGGCCAGTATATGTGGCAGCCGTCCCTGCGTGAAGGTGCGCCCGACACGCTGCTCGGCAAGCCGGTATACACTTCCATTTCGGTCCCCAATATTGGGGCTGGAAGCAAGGTCATGGCCTTCGGCGACCTCTCCTACTACTGGATCGGCGACCGTGCAGGGATTTCCTTTAAGCGTCTGAACGAGCTCTATGCTACCAGCGGTCAGGTCGGATTCCTCTCCACCAAGCGTGTGGACGGCAGACTGGTTCTCCCAGAAGCCGTTCAGCTCCTCCAGATGTCCGGCGCCGCAGCAGGCTGATTCTAGCAGAGAGGAGGACACCGAATGAGCTTCATAACGGTCGATGATGCAAAGACCTATCTCAGAATGGATTCATCGGACGAGGACGCTTTGATCGGTGTCCTCCTCGATTCCGCTTTTATATTGTGTGCGGATGTGGCAAGGCTGACAGAAGAGCAGAGATCCACCCTTTCCAACGGTGAAGAGTTGGAAGGAATCAGTGAAGTCATGCGGATAGCGGTGCTATATGCACTCGGTTATCTCTATGAACACCGGGAAGAAGCCGACCACCACGACCTGACGATTACGCTTCGCTCCCTGCTCTTTGCCATCCGGGAAGGGGTGTGGTGACTATGAAAATCTCGCTCCTGAGCGAACGGCTCACCATACAGAAAAATTCCGTGGTGATCGACAGCGTGGGAAATCACAAAAACGAGTGGACGGACTACTACTCCTGTTACGGCTATGCTGCGACATCTGGCTACCAACAGAAGGAACAGCAGGCTGCAGGTATTATGGTGTCGGACGAGGGGTTGGTGTTTACCGTCCGCTATTGCTCCGAGCTTGCCGACCTGGACAGCACCCATTTCCGTGTGCTGTTCCGGGGAGAGCCGTATAACATCACGGCTGTTGACAGGATGAACTACCAGCGCAAGACACTGAAAATCACCTGTGAGAAGGAAAGGCGCGACACGTGATGACAACGAAAAAAGTGAGCATCGACGAGATGGCGGACGCTATCAACCAGGGCCTCCAGGAGTATGCAGACCTGGCAGCCGAAGAGATGAAGACCGCAGTGAAGAAAACAGCCACGGCGGTGAAAAAGGAGATATCAGCCAATGCGCCGGTAAAGACCGGCACCTATGCGAAAAGCTGGACGACAAAGAAGACAGCAGAGGACTCACAGAGCCTGCAGATGACCGTCTACTCCAAGAACCGCTATCAGCTGGCGCATCTTCTGGAAAAGGGCCACGCCAACCGTGGCGGCGGTAGGACGAAAGCCTATCCGCATATCGCGCTGGCAGAAGAGACTGGAGCTGAGACGCTGCAACAGCTCATTGAGACTGCGCTGAAGGGGTGATGCCTATGACGCATGAGGAGATCATGGCGATGCTGGAGGTGCTGGGCATCCCATATGCCTACGACCACTTTGCCGAGGGCGAGTCACCTGACCCGCCATTTGTCTGTTTCCTGTATCCGAGGTCAGATAATTTCGGTGCGGATAATATCGTATACGCCAGCGCAAGCGTGCTGGATATTGAGGTGTACACCGATTACAAAGACCCAGCTCTGGAAGAAAAAATAGAAGAGGCCCTGACCGCCCATGAGCTGTACTATGAGAAATCTGAGGTCTGGATCGAATCTGAAAAACTATATGAAGTCTTATACGAGACAGTCGTATGACCGCAAGAAAAGGAGGAATCCAAATGTCTGCAAATAAAATCAAGTATGGCCTGAAGAGCCTTTACTATGCCAAAGCTACCTTCGATGATGATGGCAATGTCAGCTATGCCACTCCGGTCGCCATGCCGGGCGCACGGAGCCTGTCCATTAGCGCAGAGGGTGAGCCGGAAAACTGGTATGCCGACAACATCGTGTACGTTGTTCTGAACAACAACAGCGGCTACACTGGCGACTTGGAACTGGCGCTCATCCCGGAGAGCTTCCTGTCCGACATCATGAACGAGTCTCTGGATGATAACGGGGTGCTGGCGGAGAACACGGAGGCAACGCTGGAGCACTTCGCTCTCCTGTTCCAGTTTGAGGGGGACCAGAAGGCCACACGGCACGTTCTCTACAACTGCACGGCATCCCGTCCTGATATCGAGGGCGAGACTATCGAGGACAGCAAGGAGCCCCAGACGGAGAAGCTATCCATCACTGCTGCTGCCCTTGCCAACGGGTATGTCAAGGCAAAGACCACCTCTACCACATCGGATGCTGTCTACAACGCATGGTTTACCAGCGTCTACAAGGACTTCTTCGACACTACAGAGGAAGCGTGATGATCACTGCAATGGCGGTGGGGGCTGAGGCCTCTGCCGCCATCAGACTACTATGATGGGAGGTCGATAATATGGCTATTACCAAAACGATTGAAATCGATGGACAGGCAGTCACGCTGAAGGCCAGCGCCGCCATTCCCCGTATCTACCGTATGAAATTTGGCCGGGATATCCTCCAGGATATGAACGGCCTGTCCGCAGCGACCCAGGAGAGTTCAGAGGACGCATCCACCCTCGACCCGAAGGTGCTCACCATGTTTGAAAATGTGGCCTACACCTTTGCAAAGCACGCAGACCCCAAGGGAGTGCCGGAGGAACCGGACGAGTGGCTGGAGCAGTTTGGCACCTTCTCCATTTACACGGCGCTGCCGGAGATCCTTGACCTGTGGGCAGATAACTTAAAAACAGAGGTCGAGCGTAAAAAAAACTTCGCCGCAGCAGCAGGGAGATGACTACACCTCTCTTCCTGCTGCGGTGTATTCAGTTAGGCATCTCCATCCGTGATCTGGACCTGCTGACTATCGGCCTGGTCAACGATATGTTCGTGGAACACCAGAACGATGATTATGATTACCCAGAGTTGGCATCCCAGGAGCAGATGGACAAGTTCTAAGAGAGTGAGGTGAGGTCCATGGCAAACCGGATAGCGGGTATTACCGTCGAGATCGGCGGCGACACCACAAAGCTGCAGACTGCATTAAAATCGGTCAATTCCGAAATCAAGTCGACCCAGTCTCAACTGAAGGATGTCAATACGCTGCTCAAGCTGGACCCCACCAATACCACTCTGCTGACACAGAAGCAGAAGCTATTGACCACAGCCATTGCCGATACAAAGGAGAAGCTGACTACTCTCAAGACCGCTGCGGAGCAGGCCAATGAGCAGCTCCAGAAGGGAGACATCACCCAGGAGCAATATGACGCTCTGCAGCGAGAGATCATTGCCACAGAGCAGGAGCTGGAAAAGCTGGCAGACCAAGCGGCGGAGTCCAATGCTGCGCTTGCCAAAATCGAGGAGGTCGGCAGCAAGCTGGAGTCCGTGGGAGACAGCATCTCCAGCGTTGGGGAAAAGCTTATCCCGGTCACAGCTGGCATTGCAGCACTTGGCACCACGGCGGTCAGTACGGCCTCTGACTTTGAGGCCTCCATGTCCCAGGTGCAGGCCACTATGGGCATTACCAAGGATGCCATGTCCGAGGTGGATGGCGAAACGGTCAACACCATGGACACCCTATCCGCACTGGCAAAGCAGATGGGCTCTGAAACGGCGTTCTCCGCCAGTGAATGCGCAGAAGCACTGAACTATCTGGCTCTGGCCGGCTATGACACCCAGCAGATGTGCGATACATTGCCCACCGTTCTAAATCTGGCTGCGGCCGGTGACATCGACCTGGCGGATGCCTCAGATATGGTCACGGACGCCATGTCCGCTCTGGGTATGGAGGTCAGCGACGCCGACACCATGGTCGACCAGATGGCAAAGACCGCATCGACTACCAATACCTCCGTGGCGCAGCTGGGCGAGGGCATCCTGACCATCGGCGCTACTGCCAAATCCATCAAGGGTGGCACAGCGGAACTGAACACGGCTCTGGGTATCCTCGCCAACAACGGCATCAAGGGTGCCGAGGGTGGCACCCACCTGCGTAACGTCATCCTCTCCCTCCAGAGCCCAACAGATGAGGCAACCTCCTGCATGAAGGACTTAGGAGTGCAGGTGTACGATTCTGAGGGCAATATGCGCTCCCTGAATGACATCCTGGGGGACTTGAATACCAGCATGGATGGCATGACCTCCGAGGAAAAGAGCAATATCATCGGGACGATCTTCAATAAGACCGACCTGTCCTCTGTCAATGCCCTGCTTGCCAACACCGGAGACACTTGGGACGCCTTGCAGGAGTCCATTGAAGCCAGCAGCGGCGCCGCCCAGCAGATGGCGGATACACAGCTGGATAACCTCTCCGGGCAGCTCACCATTTTGAAGTCTGCGTTGGAGGGGCTGGCTATTTCCTTCGGTGAGATTTTGCTTCCCGCCATCAAGAGCATCGTCGAAAAGATACAGGGATTTGTGGATATGCTGAACGCCATGGACGACAGCCAAAAGGAAATGATCGTCCGAATTGCTGCGGTGGTGGCTGCTATTGGCCCTCTGCTCATTATTCTGGGTAAGACGATATCCACGGTCGGCTCCGCTATGAAGGGGTTCTCCTCCCTGGGAACCAGCATCCTAAAGGTCGTGAACCACGCCAAGACCGGCACGGGGATGGTCGGGAAACTGGTTACTGCCATTGGCGGCATCTCTACTCCTGTGGTAGCCGTGGTAGCGGTCATCGGCACATTGATAGCGGCCTTCGTTACCTTGTGGAATTCAAATGAAGAGTTCCGGGAGAACATCATCTCCATCTGGAACAGCATCGTGTCCAGAGTGACCGAGTTTGTGGACGGTATAAAGGAACGGCTTTCTGACCTGGGCATCAGCTTTGAAGGGATGGGCAGCATCCTGGACGTACTCAAGGGTGCATGGATGGAGTTTTGCAATCTGCTGGCGCCCGTATTTGAAGGGGCCTTTTCAGCCGTCGCCACCATTTTGGACACCGTGCTGGATGTGATCACCGGGTTGCTGGATGTCTTTATCGGAATCTTCACCGGAGACTGGGAGCAGGCATGGACTGGCATCCGGGAGATATTCGGCGGTATCTGGGACGGCATCTCCAGCCTGTTTTCTACGGCTTTGGACACCATCCAGCAGACGGCGGACGTGGTGCTTGGGTGGTTTGGCACGTCGTGGGAGAAGATGTGGAGCGGTATCCAGTCGTTCTTTGAGAGCATCTGGAACGGCATCAGCAGCTTTTTCTACGGCATCCTCACCGGGATACAGACAACGGCGACGACGGTGTGGACGGCAATCAGTGAGTTCTTCTCCTCCATTTTCAATACCATCTACACCGCTGTCTCCACTGCATGGAATTCGGTCTATACGACGGTCACGGATGTCTGGAACAACATCTGGTCAGTGATCGAGCCGCTGGTGACCGCCTTTGGCTATCTGTTTGAAACTGTCTTCCAGGCCATCCAGATCGTTATCTCCAACGCTATGACAACTATCCAGACCACGATTCAGAATATCTGGAATGCTATTGTGTCTTTCCTGTCCCCCATATTGACCTCCATCCAGACGGCAGTCTCCTCAGCATGGAATGCAGCAAAAACAGCCGTATCCTCTGCCATGTCCGCTATCAAGAGCGTTGTCTCCTCCGCTTGGAATACAGTGAAGTCCGCTGTCTCCTCTGCGGTGTCGGCGATCAGTACCACCGTCAGCAGTGTGTGGAACACCATCCAGGGGTATCTTTCCTCGGTGATGGCTAGCATCCAGAGCAAGGTGACCGGTATCTGGAACAACATCAAGAGCGGTGTCGCCTCTGCCATTGGCGGTATCTATACCAATGTACAGACGGGCTTCAACAATGCGGTCAGCTTCATTAAGAGCCTAGTCTCTGCCGCCAAGAGCTGGGGCAAAGACCTGATCCAAAACATCATTGACGGCATCAAAGCAAAGATACAGTCCATGGCGGACGCAGTGACCAATGTGGCGGATAAGATCAGGAGTTTCCTGCACTTCTCTGTGCCGGATGAGGGACCACTCTCAGATGCAGACTCCTGGGGTTCCGATATGATGGATACCTTTGCTTCCGGTATCTCAAAAAACAGCTCTGTGGTGACAAAAACGGTGAGCAAGGTGGTCTCCTCGGTCAGCAACCAGATCTCCACCATGATGTCCAGCCTCAAGACCTCTTTCTCCAGCGGCTGGAGTAACATTACGAGCACCGTTTCAAAAGCGATGAGCAGTGTGGGTTCTGTGGTGTCCTCCGGGATGAGCGGGGTAAAAACTGCAGTAAGCAGTGGCTGGAATACGGTTGCCTCCGCCAGCACCAGCGCATGGACGAAAATCAAATCTACTGTCAGCACAGCGGTATCCGGGGTAAAAACCACCGTCTCCTCTGCGTGGAGCACCATCAAGAACAGCACCACTACCGCATGGAATGCGGTCAAGAGTACTCTGTCCTCCTGTTGGACGGGCATTAAAAGCACGGTGTCTACCGCATCATCCAGTGTCAAGACTACCCTGTCCTCCGCTTGGAGCAGCGTCAAGACTTCGACCAGCAGCGCATGGAGCAATGTGAAATCGACCGTTTCCTCCACACTCACCAAGATGAAGTCCACGGTATCCACCGGGATGTCCAGTGTGAAGAGCAGCTTCACCAGCCCCATGTCCAGCCTGGTGTCCTCTGCGGTATCCTGGGGCAAAGACATCTGCTCCCAGCTTGCCAGCGGTATCAAGAAATACGCCAGCAAGGTGGTTTCCGCGGCGAAGTCTCTGGCAAGCTCCATCAAGGGCTATTTGGGCTTCTCCCTGCCGGAGAAAGGCCCCCTGTCGGATGCAGACGAGTATATGCCAGACTTCATGGAGCTGCTGGCTGGTGGGATGAAGGACAGCATGAGCAGTGTGTTGGAGCAGGCAAGAAACGTGGCTGGCTCCATCGGCGGTATCTTGGAGGACGGGATAGAACTGCCTGATCTGTCTGATGTAAACAGTACAATGGCGTTGGCGGGAGCTTCCCCCTCTGCTTCAAGAGAGGTTTCCGCTGGGCAGCGCACGACTAATGTGGGCGGCATCAGCGTTGTAGTCAACGGCTATAATGCGCAGGACGACAATGCCCTGGCAAAGATGGTGGCAAGTAAGATTAGCGACATGTTCGATGAGAACGATGCAGTCTTCCGCTGAGAACAACATGAGAGGGGAAGTGAACAAGTACAGTGGCAACAACAGCATATGAGACGGGCCGGACACCCGGTCGGCAGTATCTGGAGTTCAACGGCATCTCCAGCAGAGAGTTCCTGCTGTATCTGTCCGGCCCAGGGGTATATGACGCTCCCGCACCAGACGTCAGTACCACATCTATCCCCGGACTGAACGGCGACCTGATCACGGACAACGCCAGGATGGGGCTTCGCAGATTCCAAAATGTGAATATCCAATATGATGCATTCTTCTTCAACGGCCTTCCTGCAAAGACGGCAGCGGTCAAGTCATGGCTGCTGTCACCAGCAGGGTACCAGAAGCTGAAGGACTCCTATGACCCGGATTTCTTCCGCATGGCTATGTGTACCTCCGCGCTCACCTTCCAGGTCACACGCCAGCAGGCCGCAGAGGTGGAGCTTACCTTCAACTGCAAGCCCCAGCGCTGGAGCGAGGCGGGGCAGGAGGCGGTCACCCTTGACAGCAGCGGCTCTGTCCTGGAGAATCCCTATGCCTTTCACGCACAGCCGCTCATCCGGGTCTATGGAGACGGTGAAGGGGAGCTGACCATAGGAGATCACTCTGTTGTTCTCTACTCTATCGACGGATATGTAGACCTGAACTGTGAGACCCAGAATGCCTATAATGCTGACGGGTTTTGCAACGACACGATATACTCGGAGGACTTTCCGCTGCTGGCCCCCGGCGAGAACACTATCGTCTGGGACAGCGGCATCTCCTCCGTAGAAATCACTCCAAGGTGGTGGACGCTATGATACCCTGTCTATATACAGCGTCCGAGACAGCGTTCACCACTAACGGCATCGGTAAGCTGTCTGACGCAGTTTCCTGCCGGGTGACAGAGAAACGGAACAGCAGTTATGAGCTGAAGATGACCTATCCCACAGACGGCATCCATGCGGACAGCATTCAGAAGGGCTGTCTTATTCTGGCAAAGCCCTCCATGGCGGCATCCTCTCAGCCCTTCCGTATTTATAAAATCACCACAGAGCAGTCGGGGACGATGGAGATTGCCGCACGCCATGTGAGCTATCAGCTCAACGACATCACAGCGTCTACCGTCTATGGGGCCAGCTGTCGTTCCGCTATCCTGTCTTTGAAAACCAATGCCACTACACCCTGCGACTTCACCTTCTCTACAGACATCGACTCCGATGTGCCCCTGTCCATTGATGAGCCGAACTCTCTGCGGAACTGTCTCGGGGGGATTGACGGCTCCATCCTGGACACCTACGGCGGTGAGTTCGAGTGGGATCGATTCAACGTCATCCTCCACAAGGAGAGAGGTTCGGACAATGGTGTCCGCATCGTTTATGGGAAGAACCTGGTGGAGCTGACACTGAAGGTAGATGACGGGGATGTCATCACCGGCGTACACCCCTTCTGGAAAGGCTCGGTGTCTGTGGAGGATACAGATGATAGCGGCGATACCGCGGTCGATACACAGGAGGTCAAGGTAGAGCTGCCAGAGAAGCTAGTGATGGTGGACGGGGCCACGGAGTACCGGATCAGAGTGCTGGATTGCAGCACTGTATTCGAGTCACAGCCTACTGAGGAGCAGCTCCGGGCATATGCGGAGAGCTACTTGGCATCTACCTCCTACACCACACCGGAGATCGATGTGGAGATCAACTTTGCCCAGTTGTGGCAGACGCCGGACTATGCAGATATTGCCGCAGCGGAGCAGGTCAGCCTGTGTGACACTGTCCATGTGTATCTCTCCAAGCTGGGAATAGAAGTCTCCAGCAAGGTGACGGAGACGGTGTACGACACACTGCTGGAGCGATATGAGAGCATCACCCTGTCCAACTCCACTGTAGTCTCCAACCGCTCCCTAGTCTCTACGATAGATGATTTAGTGTCCGCCAGCGTCTCCGCCCTGGAGACAAAGCAGACCCAGGAATACTCCACGCTATATGCCAGCATCCAGACGTTGGTGGCAGGGTCTATTACAGCCGAGACAGTTCGTGCCATTATCGCTGACTTCGACTATGTTGCAGTGGACGAGTTGGATGCAGCTGTCGCCGATTTGGGGTATGTGACGGCGAAGCAGGTAGAGGCGGACTACATCAAGGTGGAGAATCTCAGCGCAGCTGTTGGAGAGCTGGGGTACCTGACTGCAGAGAACGCAGCCCTGACCTATGCCACGACAACGACGCTGAATACGAACTACCTGACTGCAGGAGAGATCAGCGCCAAATATGCTGCCATCGACTTTGCAAATGTAGAGGTGGCAAGTGTCGGCACCCTGTTCGCAACAGTAGGTTTGTTGACCAACATGACCATCGTGGATGGCTATGTCACAGGGGCTCTCAACGGCGTGACCATATCGGCTAATCAGCTGACCGCCGGGACCATCGATGCCGGAACGATCACTGTGGTCAATCTGGACTGTGCGAATCTGACGGTAGGCACCATCAACGGAAACCAAATCGCTGCTGGGACGATCACAGCGGACAACCTGGCGGAGGACGTGACAGGTGCGATCTCCAACGCCCTAGCTACGGCGGATGGCAAGAACACGGTCTACTACTCAGAGGCGGCGCCCAGTGGTGGGAGCTATTCCGTCAATGATATTTGGTACGATACAGATGACGGGAACGCCATGTACTATTGGGACGGATCTGAATGGGTACTGGCCCAATATGGTTCGGATGCCATCGCTGCAGGAGCCGTTACTGCGGAGCAGATAGCAGCTTCCGCTGTTACAGCGGCGAAGATCGCAGCGGGTACCATTACCTCAAATGAAATCGCCAGCGGCACTATCCTGGCATCCAACATTGCCAGCGGAACGATCACCGGGTCGCTTATCGCAGCGGATACGATCACTGGCGACAACATTGCATCGGAGACGATCACAGCGGACAATATCGTGGCGGGTGCCATCACGACCAGCAAGCTGGCGGCCAGTGCAGTGATTGCAGAGAAAATCGCTTCTGCCGCCATCACTACAGATAAGCTGGCAGCCAATGCGGTCACAGCGGCAAAGATCAATGTCACCGACTTATTTGCCCAGGACATCACTGCGACGGGGACCATTACCGGCGTGACTATCAAGGGCGCCACAGGAGACTTCTCCGGGACGATTTCGGCTACCTCTGGCACAATTGGCGGGTGGTCAATAACTACTAATGCATTGTCGAATACTGCTACAGTCGGTCACCTGCCATATACTTGCCAGATGGCCGTTTCGACTGATGATGCCTATTACCACCCTTTTAGCATTAAGGATGACACGAGTGACACTTATACATTTTATATATCCCACCTCGGCTATATAAAATGTGCGTCTATTACTGCTACTTCTATAACGGCATCGCAGACGCTCTCTGTCACAGGAGCAACAACGCTCAATAACACCCTTTCTGTCACAGGAGCGGCCACACTCAGCAGCACCCTGGCGGTTACTGGCGCAGCTACGCTCAGCAGCACCCTAAGTGTCAGCAGCACGATCACTGTGGGGAACAATGCCCGATTTGCCAATGGCTACGGTGTCTATGTCGCTGATACTGGTGGCACCTACCGACTCCTCGGTAATCTGAACGCAGCTAATAACTATTTATTATGCACCGGTAGTATGACAAATACCCTCTATATCGGGACAACAAGCTACACATCAAATATCTATTTGCGGACTGCTGGCAGTATTTACGCAGGGCCAAAAAGCATCCGGGTGCCAGAGGTGCAGAAAGGGTATATCTCTATCACCCCCTCTGCAGCAAATACACCCACAGGGTCGGCAGTCACTTTTAGCAGCACGTTCTCTGGAACGCCGCGTGTGGTTGTAACTCCTTCTACGACCGTACCCGGAACCACGGTGACAGGCGTGGGCACATCTGGAGCCAGTAGCACAGGGGTCACCATCTATGTGACTCGGACAAACACATCGTCGACCGGTATACACTGGATAGCAGTTTACTGAGAACAGGAGGTAAACAATGACTTTTTATGACAAAAATGGTGCAGCCCTTTCTGTGGGTGACCACATCGTTCCTGACGATGGCTTGGAGCTGGTGCTGGTATCTTCCGGCTATCTCGCCGACCTCGACCAAGATGTTCTCTTTGGGCAGCAGGTCAAAAACCTTGCCGCATTCAGCATCCTGACTCAGGAGGACTTAAGCAGTCAATGGACAAAAAAGGAGGAGAGCGATGATGAGGGATAAACAAGATATTCAGCCTCTGCGCCTTGTGGAGAAAGAGGTGGTGGATGACCTGATCCCGATTTCCTACCGGGAAGACAAGCTTCAGCACTACGGATTTCTGGTCAAGGATGTGGAGGAGACACTGGAGGATTTAGGCATCTGGGACAGCGCACTGGTACAGAAGGGCTCGGACGGCACAAAACGTGTGGCCCATGAGGAGCTCATCCCACTGCTGGTAGACGAGGTGCAGACACTGAAGCGCCAGGTGCGCATCCTGCAGACACTCATGAGTGATTTCCTGGGAGGTTGAATAAACATGAATATCTATGACGTACAGTTTGCTGCCATGCGCTCGGGCAATTTTCTCCTTGCTGATTTGGTCAGCCGGGTAAATGCACTCTATGCGGCAAATCGGCTGACCGACGAGGACAGAGATTTCCTCATTGCTGCAGCTGTGGAGGAGTACTCGCAAGTCAGGGAACCGCTTCTTCGGGAAAGGGGCAAATCACGGAAAGGGGGGACTCGAAATGGGTATCAACGGTAGGACAAATGACTTCCTGGCAGCGCTGACAAAGCTGGTGCAGGAGAGCGGTCTGCCAGTATGCAATGTCCGTCTGTGCCTGGAAACCTTGCGCCTTCAGCTCATGGAGCTGGAGCGCCAGGCAATCAGCAAGGAAGCCGAGCAGGAGAATCAGACCAATGAGACAAAGCAGGAGGAGTAACAGATGTATGTGGACGCAGAAACCGTCATCCAGGCCGCCGCCCTGGTGACCGCTCTTGGGGTGCTGGTGGGAGCTATCCTCTCTGTGTATAAAATCGTGGAGAGGGACAAACGGCAGTCGGTACAAATCAAGTCGATCCAGACGGAGCAGACGCTGCTCTGCTACAGCATCCTGGCCTGCCTGAAAGGACTCCAGGAACAGGGTTGCGATGGCCCCGTCTCTGACGCCATCGACCGCCTGGAGAAACACCTGAACAAGAAAGCACACCAGGCAGGTGACTGAGATGAGGAAACGGAAGCGTACCAGTCAACTGGTACAGGCGTTGAATGAAAGTCCTATCAACTATATGTCCGACCTGTTTATCGTGGCGATGGTCCTCAGTTGGATCATCGTCATTCTTATTATGGTCATCATGGCAATATGGGCGACTATCGTACTCGGCGACACCTCAGTCTGGTGCTATGTGCAGGAGTTGACAGGGGTGCCACTCACAGCAGGGGGAGCCATTTGGATGGTCAAAAATGGTGTCCAACACGCTATCGCCAACAATAAGGGTAAACAGGCGCACATGGACTTCCCCGCAGTAAACGCTGACGGCGAGGATGATGGGCTTGAGCGGGAGTTTTGTACCAAAACGGATGATGAAGTCCAGGGTTAAACATTACAAAGAACGACCAGAAGAATCGGAAAAGCGTGCTGAGGGAAAAGAACCAGGAACTTATCTGGGCGGCAGTATGATCATCGCTTTGTCAAAGTCGCTCCAGTCGAGGTGTTGGCCACAACGGTCGCAATAGACCTGATACTCCCGTTCCAGCGTGATGTCACAGCGTGGACAAACTGGAAATCCTATGAGGCCATGTAGAGACGTGAAACAACGGAACTCTGTCACTGTCATGGGTTCCCTAAATGATGTCTGTGCGGTGTCAGGAGATGGCATCAGCAGCTCATTGGGTGTACAGTCAAAGCCAGTGCACAGCTTCTCCAGCGTCAGCATGGATGGCACAGTCTTACCCCTAACAATCTTACTGAAGCATCTGTTACTGAGACAGCAGCGATTTGCGGCAGCTTTATAAGTAAGGGCATTCTCCCTGCAAAGGCGCTGTACTGAAGTGGACAGGTTTTCTAAAAACATCTTGATCACTCGTTTCTAATAGAAAGATGTTTTTAGCGTATGCGAAGGGTACAGCAACCTCAAGATTGAAAGCTGAAAAATTTTCAGCTTATGCGTAGGGACAGGCACGCTAAGCCATAGTGCCTGTCCCAATAATTTTATTGCAGGAGGGAGTCTATATGGCAACGAAAACAAATGAAGAAGCGGCTGTATATTCCGTGAGGCAGGAGAGACTGCCTGTGGGCAGATGGCACGGGAATTTGATGCCTATGAAACCGATGAAGAGAGGAGAATAAATGATGGAACTGTTTTTATTAGGGCTTTTGGTCTGCTCCACCATTACGGGGCTGTTGACTGAAGCAGTGAAAAGGCTGTGTGAGGAGCATGGTCTCAATTATTATGCGAACACCCTTGCCGGGATAGATGCCACAGTGGTATCTATCCTGGTAGGGGTGGGATATGTGCTGTTTACCGGTTCAGTTGTCACTGCGCAGGTGGTTATCTCTATTATTGCACTGATTTTTATGAGTTGGCTCTGTGCAATGGTGGGCTACGACAAGGTGGTTCAGGCAATCAGTCAATTTAAGACCTACGGGAAGGACGAGTGATAAACATGGCAAAGACGAATACAGGCCTGGTGGCCTATGCCAAGGCACAGGTGGGGCTTCCGTACTGGTATGGCACCTATGGGCAGACGGCGACGGCGGCCCTCTATACCAGCAGGAAGAAGCAGTATCCGGAGTACTACACAGCGGATGACTTCAAAAGCCAGTACGGGAAACGAGTGCATGACTGCTCCGGCCTGATCAAAGGTTATCTCTGGAGTTCCAGCGCAACCAGCGCCCCTACTTACAATGCGGCCCAGGATAAGTCTGCGGCGGGATTCTATACCTCTGCCACTACGAAAGGAAAAATCACCACACTCCCCAAGACTGCGGGGCTGCTGGTGTTTCGTGGCACAGCGGTCAGCAAGATCACCCATGTGGGGGTTTACGACGGAGATGGCTATATCTACGAGGCGAAGGGCCACGCTTATGGGGTAGTTAGGACCGCCTATAAGCAGTCTGACTGGAACTACTGGGCGCAGTGCGTTTATCTGACCGATGATACGACGACCAGCACAAAGACTACCACCACTACTACTGCGGTATCGGAAAAGAAGGCGACCGATACAGCCAAGTCCTATGATCAGTCCATCGCTGGGACGTATAAGGCTACGACAAACCTCTATATGAGAAATGGAGCTGGCAAGAGCAAGTCTGCAATGGTAATCCTGCCGAAAGCGACAAGTGTGAAGAACTATGGGTACTATACTGCGGCAAATGGTGTGAAGTGGCTCTATGTCCAGGCCACATATGACAATATCAAATATACTGGCTTCTGTTGTGGAACCTATCTGAAGAAGCAATGAGCCGGGGAGAAACAACACCTGTGGTGGATTCGGTTCCCTGGCAGACGTTGTTTTTTCACCTTTGCGCAAGATACCCCTCCAACAGTGTTACTCTTTACCGTTGGAGGGGTATTCTGCCTACATATTAGTCAAATAGAGGTTGCAATCTCTCTTGCTCAAATGGCGGGGTTCGATTTCCTGCTGCTTTACTTTGCACTTGTGCCAGTAACAGCGAAGCTGGAGTAATACTGTTCCAGGAACTCTTTGATCGATACGAAAATCTTCTTCATGACAATTGCCCCCTTTGATGCAAATTGAAGATGGAAGGTGGTTTCTTCTGATGCCTGTATTATACTGCCTTGAGAGAAACCTGTAAAATACATATAATGAAATCGACGCAATACCTTTTGGGTATCGCATGGGGCAATACATCGCCCATAGTCATTCTCCAACTACAATGCGGAGCTGACCACCTGCGGAGATTTTCAGCCGCAGGGTTTTAATGTGCCGGTCATAGAAGTTTGCCTTTTCCTTGTCGCTCATCTGTACCCATGTACTGCGGAACGCCTCGTCCAGCATCGTGTTGACGTTGATGTTGACAGATTCATCTAGTCGGTTTTGAAGTTCTGACAGCAGCGTTTTCGTTTTGATCGTATAGGTCGCTCCGGTGCAGAAGTCATCAATGAAGCAGTAGGGGTGTCCCTGGCTTTCCAGTGCGTTTCTGATTTGTAGTCCGCTTTTGGCTTTCTCTAGCATCACAAGGAAGTGGATGCCGGGCAGGGACTGAATGAGCGCCCAATAGTCGCTGTCGCTGGAGACAAGGATTACGGAATCCACCTGATTCAGATAGACCTCCCGGCAGGTGTTCGCCGCCAGCGTCATGTCCACCTGAGATTTATGCTCGTAAATTCTGCCCACAACGATATGCTCTGTGTCGTAATCGGTGGGGATGCCCATCTGACAGAGGGTCGTCCATGCTGCTGTCGTATAATCAGAATCGAACAGCATGATTTTGTGAATGGCGTTTTTCTGTGCGGCGTTGAGGCTGGACAGCATCGCCGCCAACTTGACCGGGTCGCTGTTCTCGCAGTCCACGACGATAAGGGTTTTCTTGTTCCGCCCGATGAAAGCATACAAATCGTCCATTTTCTGGTCGCCAGCACTCCGCACCAGGCTTTTGTCCTCGAAGCTATCTCCGTATTTCTCATAGAGCAGTTGGACAAATTTGTAGTCAGAATTGAGGATGTTCCCGCAGCCGTCCTGATCCCAATTCATGTAACACTGGTAGGGATAACGGTTTCGATTGCTGTTATAGTATTCGCCTGCCGCCTTGATGCCGTCTTTTTTGAAGCCGTTTGGCATGAGAAACAGCGGACGGATATAGTCCCAATTCACCCATTCGGGAAAGAGGTCTTTGACATTATTGATTCGATTTGAGATTTCACGATTGATAGTCAGAATGTAATTGTTGATGTCCGGCTTTGTGCTTTGTAAATCTATCCCGTCTGCCAGCAGGACGGTCACAGCTTCTGTTGGTATCAGTTCCGGGAGAGAGGATAGATTTTTCAGTTCATACAGAAAAGCGGACCGGATTTGTGTGTATTTTTGTTCCAGCGCCGTTCGGATCATGCACAGGTTACGTATGATCCGGGCGCTTTTATTTTGCTCATGCCTTTTGAAGTTTTCTGTGAGAGGTGGGTCATGTGTTTCAAAGTGGCGGTACTCTACGCCAATCAGATACATCATCAGGGCGACAAGGTTATATGTATTTTTATGGTCATTGACTGGCAATGGTTCGGGAGCTTTTGTTGGAAATACGCTCCCCAGCTCTGCCAGTGAATTAAGTGTTCTGCGTTTAATGTCTGTGTCAGGTGGCGCTTGTTTTGAAATCATGTTTCTTATCCTCCTGCTAATTAGTTTGTGTTGTGATTAGTTTACAGAAAGCCACTGAATATAGTATACCACACTTTGCAAGGCGTTGAGCCAAATGCTAATTGATTTCATAAAAAGAAGAGACAATAAATGGGGCCATTTCATAGTAATTAGGCATAGGGAATGTATGTGCTGTGGGATGTAGCTGAAAAATAAGAATAGGTCAGAATCAGCCCAGTCGGGTGCTGCATTTCTACAGCACCTGACTGGGTATCTTTTATACCAAGATAAATCCACAAAGAAATAGCGGGATATTCCTTGACTAATCAGCATTTCAGAGCAATACTATGACATACCTAAAGAAAGGAGAAACAGAATTGAAAGTTAAGGTTATTAAGCCATCAAAGACTGAGCAGATAGCAAAGAAAAAGGTCTGCGCATATGCAAGAGTTTCCACTGACAGCTCAGAGCAGGAAGATTCCCTGGAAAATCAGTCAGCTTACTTTGAAAACTATATCCAGAGCAACCCAGAATGGGAATTCGTAGGCATTTATTCTGACCAGGGCATCTCTGGCTTTAAGGAAAACCGACCGGAGTTCCTGCGCATGATTGCAGATGCCAAAGCGGGGAAAATCGACCTGATCGTTGTCAAAAGTGTATCAAGGTTTGCCAGAAATACCGAGACCGTGTTGAAGTTCTCCAGAGAGCTGAAGAGCATTGGTGTCGGCATTTTCTTTCAGTTGCAGAATATCAACACCTTATCCGGCGCAGGTGAGTTGATGCTCACGATAATCGCTGCGTTCGCACAAGCAGAGAGCGAGGGGGCGTCTGACGGGGCCAAGCTACTATACAAGCGGAAGTTCTCTGCCGGAATCCCAGCTTATGGGCTGGAGCGCACACTTGGATACACGGCAGATGAAGATGGCATTATTCGCATTGTGGAGCAGGAAGCACAGACAGTCCGGCTCATTTTTGACCTTGCGGAAAAAGGTATCTGGCCGTCAAAAATCGCTGCTTATCTAAATGAAAATGGGATGACCACAGGTGCCGGTTGCCAATGGAATGCTACTGGCATATTTCGAGTACTCCATAATCCTGCATTCAAGGGTGACATGGTTTTGCAGAAGACTTATCTGGATGACCGGCGCATTCGTCATAAGAACGAAGGGCAGGTCGACCAATGGTACATCGCTGATAACCACCCAGCCATTGTTTCCCCGGAGCAATGGGATGCTGTACAGGACGTTCTACGCAAACGCAGTGAACATCTGAAGCGAGAGCAAAGCAGTCCCACCTCACCTCGTGACTGCAAGGCGAACTATCCGCTGTCTGGCAAGCTGTTCTGCCCACGGTGCGGCAGCAAGCTCATTCGCAAGCGGGACAAGGGCGACAGGGAATACTGGGTCTGCCGTACCAATGTGAAGGTGGGGGTTTCCACCTGTAAAGGCATCTGGCTCCCAGCAACTGTAGCAAATAACTGGGGCGAAATCTCAGAGCCGACCACCGTGGTCGAATACAAAGATGAATATGGCATGAAGCACTATACGGGCTATCCGAAAGAGGAATATGAGTCCTCTCCGGATTGCCCGTATTCTATTTTGCAAGAAAGGGTGAACTAAATGGCAAGAGAAGTGGTACACATCCCGGCACGGAGAGAGATGCGGAACCGAGCGGCAGCAGTTGATCAGAAAACCCGTGTGGCGGCATACTGCCGGGTATCTACAGAACAAGACGAGCAGCTGAACAGCTTTGAAAATCAGGTAACCTATTATACCGAGTACATTACTCGGAACCCAAACTATGAGCTGGCTGGCATATATGCGGATGAAGGCATCTCCGGCACCTCAACAAGGCACAGGGAGGAATTTAACCGCATGATACAAGATTGCGAGGCGGGAAAGGTAGACCTTGTCATCACGAAGTCTATCAGCCGCTTTGCACGAAACACGCAGGATTGCCTGAATTATTCCAGACGCTTGAAAGAACTGGGCATAGGGGTGCTGTTTGAGAAGGAGGCGATAAACACGATGGACAGCACCGGTGAGCTGCTCTTTACGATTCTTTCCTCACTGGCACAGGACGAAAGCCGCTCCATTTCGGAGAATTGCCAGTGGGGTATCCGTTCTCTGTTCAAGCAGGGTGTGCTTCACCTGAACGCCAATCGCTTCTACGGATACGATAAGGATGAAAACGGGAAGCTGGTCATCAATCAGGAACAGGCCAGAGTTGTGCGCTGGATTTATGAGTCATATATGACAGGTGTCAGCCCAGATGTACTGGCCCGAAAGCTGAATGAAAACGGCGTACCAGGATGTAGCGGAGAGCCAAGGTGGGCAACGTCCACGATCATGGGAATCCTCCAAAACGAGAAGCATAACGGGGATGCCATCCTGCAAAAGACCTTCACAGCAGATTTCCTGACAAAGAAGATGGTAAAGAACGAAGGCCAGCTAGAACAGTATTACGTCAAAGATGACCACGAAGCCATTATAGACAAGGATTTCTGGAGCGCTGTCCAGATGGAGATAGCACGGCGGAGAGAATACCTGCAGAAACATGGGCTGCGGACGATGGGACGGTACACAGACACCCAGCCGTTTTCCAACCGGGTCATTTGCGGAACCTGTGGAAATATCTTCTGGCGTCGGACGCTGACTAGACTGAATGGTCCGGTCAAGGTATGGATGTGCGGCCAGCGGTATAAGGAAAAGGGCAAAATAGGCTGCACGAGCAAATCCCTCTATGAGAAAGAGCTGCATCGGGCATTTGTGATGGCGTGGAACACCTTATTGGAACACCGTAAGGACTTCCTTCCCGGCTGGGAAGCACAGACACAAAGCGATAATGCGCTGGCGGCATTTCGGGCAAGGCAGTTCATGGAGCTTACGAGTAACACAACGCCGCTTCGAGAGATAGATCTTTCGCTGGTTAGCAAGACCCTCGAACATTGCGAGGTCGAGCCTATGGGAGTCATCGATTTCTTCTTCCTGGATGGCTCACAGATCAGCATCTGCATTGATGAATGACCACGCAAAAAACAACAAGGCGGCTTTCCACATAGGGGAAGCCGCCTTATAACTCTTCGACCAATGTATTCATTATCTTTAACAGGCTTTTCTGCTTTTCCTCAGAAAGCTGTGATGCCTTATAAGAGATAATAGACATATAATCAGACTCGGTCGTTGGAGCAGAGAGCAACTCATTTGGTGTGACGTCGAGCGCTTCAGCTATGGTCAGGAACGTGGTCAGCCGAGGCTCTTTTAATCCTCGCTCTAAGACACTGATATGCTTAATGCTGATGTCGGTCTTTGTTGCAAGCTCTTCCTGGGTGAGCCCACGCTCTTCCCTCAATTGCTGTATCCTGTTTCCCAAAGATTTGGTGTCCAAGCGAAGCCCCTCCTTTAGAATGATTTATCTCATTCCATAAAGAATTATAGGGGCGTTTCCAGCTGTTATACACATTCCATGGAACCATTTTAATCGTTCTATGGAATGACTAAAATGAAGCTGCGGCTATTTGTGCTTGTACCTGTTTAAACATCCTCAAATATTGCTTTCATGTTCTCAGGAACCTCCCGGTGGACATCCCAATGTTCCTGATACCACACCAATTTTTCATTTATTTGCCGTTTGATTGGGGAAGTATCTATCTCAGAATACTGGTCGACTGCCTTAATGATATCGATGATAAACCATCCATGCAGGACGTGGTCATAGCCTTTTACATAGGTACGTGCGTCCTTTTCTACCTTGATTATTTCCTGCGCATAAGATATATACAATGAATCGTCTTTGAATAGGTGGTTTGTGAAGTTTGTGGGATAATACAGCATTGCCCTTACTCCCTTGGCGGAGATGAACCCATACTGGTGATAGCAATACCCGTATACATACCAAGGCGGGAGATCAGCAGGCAGCAGTTTTGTGGGGAAGCGCCCCTCAGAAAACAGCGTACCATGCGCTCCATGCTCGTATTTCCAGCCACTTTTTCCATGCCTGAATCGGCCCTCAGAGTAATAGTTCCTATAAACACGCTTTGCCACAGATGCTTTCCTCCTCTGCTATCCATGACCGTATCGCAGCAGTAGCTTCCTCGGGATAGTGGGCACACCAGTAGAAGAAACCCTCCAAAACCGCTTCCATCGTAAGCCCTTGCGCAGCAAGCACTTTTTCTGCTTCGGATAATATATCTTCATCGATCTCAAAGGTCACTGTTACCAGATTAGCTTCACCCATTTCGCTGACACCTCTTTTAACCTCTGGTGCGCAGCGAAAGGTTATCCATGAGAGTTTGGTTTGGGAGCGCTCCTTCTTCGTCTGGAATGATACCATCCTCATCCCCATCATTTTCGTCCTCGTCAGTTGCAGTTTCTATGACCTCACCAGTGGCAGGGTCAACAAAGATGCTGTGCTCCAGGGACAGCTGTGCAATATCCGCTGCGGGCGTTTCTTGCCTGTCGCTGGATGCTGCTTGCTTCCTACTGGTGAGTGCGTTCCAGCGTAACGGATATTTGAGACGTTTGTTATATTGCAGCAGCATAGCCTCTGCATACCCCTGTGTACCTGCATGGCGATCTTTTGCCGTTCGTATGATTTCCCGAACAGAGACTTTCCCCAGACGATCAGCGAACTGCTCATCATTCAGCTTGTCCCCATACGCCACGACCAGCTTTGCGATGCCTTTAAGCATATTGCTGGAGAGAGAGTCCACCTCACCTTCCCATGTCGAGACCGCCAGCAACAATGTACGGTCCAAAACCTGATAGCCGAATTTGTCGAAAATATACTCTAATGCATTGACGGCGCTGATGTTGCCAGGGATGCGCTTTGCAGAAATAACCAGGTTATAACTCTCAACGAGCTGCTTTATAGTCATCTGGACATCGTTACCTGCCTCGATATTTGCATTGAAGATTTCGATTGATTTGAGGGGACGGGTAAATTTCTTCTGGTTGGCAAAGATATCTGCTTCCTGCTCGTATATGAGATCATCGTATATCATACACCAGACTGGGGTCTCACGGGAACCGGATGCCTCTGCTACCGTCTCAACGGTGTGCTGCCCATCAAATACATAGTTCGTTCCATCCCGCCTACTCACCTTAACAGGGTTGATTTGGTAGATGTCGAAATTGTTTGCTGTACGACCTACATGGGCGTTGTTAATTTTGCGCTGATAGTCCTGGTTTGATACCAGATTTTTAATGGGGATAAGTTCAAAATGTACATCTGGTATATATGGACTTCCTCCAAAACCGTTAGCCACCGTCAGAAACCTCCTCAATTGCAAGCAGAACAAGATCGACACTGTCCCGCAGAGCCAGCAGCTCTTCTCTGAGCTGTGTTTTTGCTTTATCAGATATTTTGTGCATATCTGTCTTTGTAAACACTCTGTCGATCGATGAATTCCAGGAGGGAATCGTCAGCGACAGGCTTGCCACTTCACCGTCAGGGTCGTATGAGGGCACATCCTTCACAGATGGCTGATTGATGTTGGCGGCGGCTTTTCGTCGTTCTCTTGCGGTCTGTTGTTTCTTCTGCAAATCCGGCTCCGAGATAGCGGACAACATATCCGAAGTGTGACAGCTTTTTTTATTCTGGCGTATCATAGCATTTGTCAGCGCCCTTATCTGCCACTCATTCATAGAGGCTATGGTGGCCAGGTTGTCCTTTTTGATGTGCAGCCGACCGGACAGATACATCTCTGCGAAACGGCTATCCTTCTCAGCAATCTCATCTATGGCATTTGCAATATTCTTGTAGCCGTAGATAGCCATGCAAGAGATACCATACTTTCGTCCGATGGCATATGCGGAACCTTTACCATGAATTGGCCATTGCACTGTTTGCTCTGGTACTCTTTCACGGTCACGGAACTGTTCTTGGCTACGACGCTCTCCAAGTGTTTTTTCCGCAATATACATTTTTCCAACAAGGTATCTAAATAGCTCGTTGGGTATACCCTCCTGGCTGATATGATATTGGCAGACCCAGCATATGGCCTCTTCTCGGTTGACATAATTCAACTCTTTGACTTCGATTGGGAGTTTGTTCCGGTAGCAGATTTCATATCTATACCTCCCATCTACAAGGATGTTATCCCAAACCACGATGGGGTCACAGCGGCCGTCGCTTAAAATATGCTCCTCCAGTTGGGCGTACTTTTTAGGCGCAAGTATTGGTTGCAACCGAATGAACTCGGAGTCATAAATAAAATTGGGCTCACTCATAGCATCGGTTTTGCCTTGCCTTTGCTCTGTACGGCAAATTCGGGTGGCCTGATTCCATGCGAAAAAAGACCGCATTTTGGCCATGAATCTGTTGCCCTAACAGCTTGACCGATGTGTAGTCATGGAAACCTGCACAGTCGGCTATTTCATGTACCAAATGGCTGCTGTACACTTCAAAGGAACCATTGTTGGTAGCCATCGAACCCACTCGATAGGCGCCGTCACTCATTTCATCACAGTTTTCTACGATGATACACTTAGTTTGCGGGTTCACCAGCATTCGGAAGAATTTTGGGTTGTTCATCAGGGTCAGAGTGGTCTTGTGAATCCGAATGCGATCTCTTTTGAGATCAACTGTAAGACCAGCGGTTTTTTCTTCGTTTAGAGTATTCATGGTGTTGTATCCTCCCTATCGAGTTGTGGGTGTGTTTGCCGTTGCCCAGGTTGCTTCTGGACACTAATAATAACGTAATCATCAAAACGGTTGATTGCGTAAGTACGCTCATGTTCTTCTACAGGCAGACCAAACTGATGCCGCCATGACTCCATGTATACAGGATCGCAGCTAACACTATTGCGGACTATATTCCCTTCTTCATCCCGAATCGCCTTCCTGGGGTAAATAAGCGCAGCGTTCAAATCGAAGATGAGAAGCCGGTCACCTTTGCTGCGCACTAGCTTTCCAATCATCTTGTGACGGTTATTCAAGTCCCAATTTGTCAGCGAAGATATCAGAGAGCAAAAGGCTGGCTTGCATTTTATATGGCGCACATTTCCCTTGGCTGTTTTCCAGAGAACAGAATCCTTCATTTCCTCGTCGCAAGGCTTTAGGATTATTTTCCTCTGGGCAGAGTTGACCATGATAAGTACTCGTGTTGTATCCGGAGCCTTATTCAGACAGACTTTATTGACATACAGCTCGTTGTTACAAAGGCACAATGCAGGCTCCTTGGCATGAGCAAAAAACTCCTCACGAGTGATTTGATAGCCCGCATAGGAGAATGTATCATCCTGGACAAATTCATCCTTCTTCCCAGTCACGGGGTCGATGCGGAGCTGTTCCTCAAGATGCGATTCTGTTCCTACTGTATCAAACAATGTCTGTTGCGTCATGCGCCATACTTCCTTCTCTTATCGTGGCAATGATAGAAGATATTCCAGCTTCCAGCTCCTGCTCAGTCGATGGCCTCAACGTATCACGACGAGGGCTTGGTTTACCGGCATCCTGTACATTCCACTCTTGTGTTGCACTGGTGCCATCGGTCAGTAAAGGGACATAGCTATAGTATTCGTTACCAAAGTTAGAAAGCCAGTTCTGGGGAATTGCGGTGACTGTGCTGGCCGGGATATCCGTAGCTTCTGGATTCTCTGGGACGATAACTTTTACTACATTTCGTATCTTGATGACGGCTTCAGCTTCTTTCAGGTCAAATACCAAAAAACTATCTGTACCGTTATCCCGGCATTCACCATGAACATAGTAAGGCCACTCACTGTTCCAGTTCATCAGCTCATATATGATAGGGAGGTATGCATGACCCATAATTTTTTTAGGATGATACCGCTTACCATCAAAAGAGAGCCAGCTGACAGCGTTCCGATTGTCTTTTTTGGTTGGCCGCACAACGAACAGTTTGCGAATCGGGTCGAAAAGAAACTCTACCTGTATGCAGTTGTTCAGCTTCGAGAGGGTGCAACTTGTGAATTTGATTGAATCACTTGCAAATGTGATCGCACAGCTATTGTAGCTTTCAAAAAACTGGCCCCGGACGACTTCAAATCCACGCAGGTCTAATGCCCCAATTTCAGGGGTCACAGTTGTTTCTGAGTTATCCCTTTGCTGAGTCGGAAGGATAGCTTCGACGGCGGCCAGATAGTCCTCGACGGTGAAGCCAGCCCATCGAGGATTGATGATAACAAAGCCACGGAGTGCACCCGTATCAATGACATGAAGATGGGGGAGCATACCTGCTCGACCGCCCTTTCTGTATGCAATAATCTGCTGCACTGCAAAAAAGTCATCTCGTGAGATAATCGCCTCGTGATGATCTCTCTGGCGATACTGTGCCTTTTCACCACGGTTCTTTACTGAGCGGTGATTCAGGTAATTAGGGGTAAAGGTTTTATGTGCCAGCACATCGCCACAGTGTCGTTCATTCTGCAAGATGTTCAAGACAGTGCCGGCGGTCCATTTGTAGCTCCCACGCTTGGTTACCCGTTTTAACTGCATAAGGGTTTCTGCAATCTGCTGGGTCGAATAACCATAGAGAAACATAAAGAAAATGAGCCTGACAGTAAGGGCTTCATCTTCATTGATGACAAGGTTGCCATCTTCATCCTTGTCATACCCCAGTAATTCAGGCGTCATGAAAATCCCACGGCTGAACCGCATCTCGTAGGAAAGGTTCATAGAACTGCTCTTTGTATGAGACTCCTCCTGCGCCAAGGTGGCGATAAAAGAGAGGGACATCTCACTATCCTCCTTGAGCGTGAAAAGGCTTTCTGTCTCAAACAGGACGCCGACAGGGGGCTTCAGAGCAGCAAGCTCACGGACATAGCCGATGCAATCGTAGATGTTTCGTGCAAAACGAGATACACTTTTTGTCACGATCAAATCGACCTTATGCTGCTTGCAGTCTTCTATCATTTGTACAAAGGCGTCCCTGTGCTTTAGAGATGTGCCAGAGATACCTTCATCTGCGTATATGTGATAAAGCGTCCAGCCCTCTCTCCGGTCAATCAAATCCGTGTAATGGTTTTGCTGCAGCTCAAAAGAAGATGTTTGACGTGGGTCGCCAGTAGAGACGCGCGCATATACGCCTACCCTTTTAGGGCTGTCATCTACGAAAATATCTTTCTTCTCAATAGCCGGGATCGTCTCAAGCTCATCCTGCGATATACCCTTGTAACGGCTTCTAATTTTTTGCTTGTCTTCCGATTTTGTCATGTCTCATTATCACACTCCAACCCGCTGATTGCACAGTCGCCTGCAATAGCTTGCGGCGCTAACTCGCTCACTTTTTACCAGAATTGTGATAGTAATGCTATTATACAAAGCGCAAAGCAGATGTACCAGAGACAGAGAGTACCGCTACCGGTACAGTGTGTACCGCTTTTTGAAAAAATTTTATAAACAGTTGCAATCACTGTGTATCGCACTACTGTTTTTCTTGGAATGAGCAAATTCATTCTAAAGAATTATAGGAGGTCCGATATTATGGACAAAATGATTGTGGCACGCAGAATCAAGCATTATCGCCGCACGGCGAATATGTCACAGGAAACTCTTGCTGAGGCAGTAGGCGTCTCTGATACCTATATCCGCAAGCTTGAGAATGGAGAACGATTTCCCTCACTTGAGAAACTTGTTGCACTGGCAGATGCCCTGGACACCACGCCAAATCACCTGCTCCTTTCGTCTACGCATCTAAGTAAGCGCGAAGGGTCCAGCATCCTCGACTTATTGAATGATTGCACCCCTACGGAGTTTATCATCCTCTATGAGAATATGTCGTCGCTTAAGGAGTCGCTTCGCAACCATATTAAATAAGGCAGCAAGTGCAAAATCCCTCGGTAGAGCTATCGCAATATCGTGAAAGAGCTCCGCCGAGGGATGTCTCATTTCTACAATGTTATGTGTTACAAATGCCCGTTGGCATACGTTGCAACTTAGTTACAAAGTATCGGAGGGTGAGCGTTCCTATGTTGGCACGGTATTTTGTAGTAGCTGGCAACTGAAAATACAGGTGTTACAATAGAGAGAGTCCTTTTGTTGACTGGATTATACCCTTATGCTATACTTAATTATCATTTATATCGGAAAGGGGTAGCGTGATGTGCAGGTTGCTGTAGTAGATGACTCCCAAAAAGACAGTGCTCTGCTGTCAAAATATCTGAACCGGTTTGCGTCTGAGTCAAAGATTCCCCTCTCTCCCTCCTGTTTCCCAGATGCCTCTGCCTTCTTTTCCACATTCTCTGGTCAATTTGAACTGGTGATTCTGGACATTGATATGCCGGGAATGAATGGGGTGGACGCTGCCCGACTGCTTCGCAAGTCTGACTCAGATGTGGTGATTATGTTCGTCACCAATATGCCACAGTATGCCCTGGCGGGCTACGAGGTGGAAGCGGTAGACTATGTGTTAAAGCCGATCTCATATGCGGATTTTTCGCTCAAGCTCCGCAAGGCTGCACGTTATATCGAGCGAAACCGGGAACAACGGGTTCTGTTACGTACAACGGAAGGCACCATCAGTGTTATGCCAAGAGAAATCCTCTATGTGGAATCTGAGCTCCATTATCTGATGTATCACACATTTGAACGAATATACCGTGTAAGGGGAACCTTAAACGAAGCGGAAGCAATATTGAAAGATGCATCTTTTGCCCGATGCAGCAACAGCTATCTCGTAAACCTCCGCCACGTGTCAGCCATACAACAAGAAGATGTACTCGTGGGTGTGGATAGGCTGAAAATGAGCCGGAGCAAAAGAGCATCTTTTTTGGAGCAATACACTCGTTATTTGGGAGGGGTGGAACAATGACGGCCCAAGGAGTGTTTGAAGAGCTTCGATTTGTGTGGGAGCTTATGGGTGCAAATCTGATTTTCCTACTTCCCTTTGCTCGGCGGAAGGGTAGGTGGTGGCGGGAGATTTTGGGTTTCCTGATTTTCTCTGTCCTCTCGCTGGGGTACTTTCCGCTACGAGCCTGGATGGGAACCCACCTTGAAATCCCTGATATTGTCGTCGGATGCTGGTATATCTGTCTCACGCTCCTCATGATGCTCTATTTGCGCTTCTGCTTTGAACTCACCATTTGTGATGCCCTCTATATCTGTATTGCCAGTTATGCAACACAGCATATCGTCTATGTTCTCATCCATGAGGTGCTTGCGCTACGCCTTTGGCTGGAGCTTCCGGAACATATGCTTTTTTATGCGCTGCTCAGCACAGGAACCTGTTTTCTGCTCTACGCTGTCCTTTACCATTTATTTGCCCCCAAGCTTCGGCAGTGCAGGGGACGACTCTTGGAGGACACGCCTCTCCATATTCTTTTTTATGCTATTTTCCTAACAGCGCTTATGTTTTGCACTTTTAGTTGTCAATACCTGTTCCACTTCGACCCTGACATTGAGATGTTGAGTGCAGAACTTGGATTGTTGATTTGCGTCATGATATTGGCAATTCAGTACTCCTCGGTAAGAATGACCCTCTACAGTCGTGAGCAGGCAGAAATTCAACAAATGCTCCATACTGGAGAGCGGAATTATGCCCTCTCCAGAGACTTGATTGAGGTAATCAACCGCAGTGTCCACGATTTAAAGCATACCCTTGGGGCGCTGAAAATGGCAGATGAGGGAGAGCGTCAGCAGTTCATCCAAGAGACAGAACGGAGCATTCACCAATATCAACAGTTGGTTCATACAGACAATGAGGCGCTCAACACGATTCTGGCAGAGAAAAGCCTCCTTTGCGATAAGCAGAACATTCGCTTTACCTGCTCCCTGGAACAGGCAAGGCTTGACTTTCTCTCGTTACCTGACCTTTACACCCTACTGGGCAATGCGATTGACAACGCCATTGAAAGTGTCAGTAAGCTCACCGACCCAGAACAGAGGATCATCAGCTTATCGATTCGGCAGCACCATTCCATCGTCAGTATCCAGACCAACAATTATTTCCAGGGAGAATTGCAGTTTCACGCTGGCCTGCCCCGCACCACCAAGGAAGATGCCTTTCAGCACGGTTGTGGTCTGAAAAGCATTCGCTATCTGGCAGAAAAATACGGCGGGTCCATGTATGTCAGCGCCAAAGATCAAGTTTTTATTCTCCAAATCATGCTGCCTGTGCAGGGGTGAACGTTCAAACAAATTATCTGTCAAAGTGCCCAAAGTTCTGGGCACTTTTTTTACGCCAAAAGGCAGATTCTGCCTCATTTTCGCAAATTCTGCCAGGTCGCTTGAAGATGTTTTGATGTACTGATATAAAGAATACATCCGTTTCGCAAGAAACAAGGCTATAGGCAGGACGCAGGAAAGCGCACCGCCGGACGCACAGAAAAGGAGAAAAAAATGAAGAAAACCATGTCAAAACGTACGTCCATCCCTTGCTTGGTACTCATTGCCATCCTGGTGATAGCATTGATCGTGGGCAATTTCTATGCCCTGAAGTATGCCCCCATCATTACTACTTACCTGGGGCAAACCAGCTACACGGTGAAGGAAGGAGACGCAACGGAGGACACAGAGTACTTCGAGTATTTGTTCAGCAGCGAGGACGAGCGTCTTCAGGCGGATGCCGCCGCTGCTACTGAGGCCTCTGGCGAGGGTACTGTCCTGCTGAAGAACGAGGACAACGCTTTGCCCATGACTGGCAGCGAAAGCGTGACGCTATTTGGTGTGGCCTCTGCAGACATTTTGTATGGCGGTGGCGGCTCCGGCGCAGTAGACACGACCACAGCGCCAACATTGAAAACTGCACTGGAAGCCTCCGGTTTCACAGTCAATGAGGTTATGTGGGACTTCTACACAACCGGTGCGGCAGCGGACATCCGCATGGATGTAGCAGATATTGCTGGGACTGGTCGATATGTTATCCATGAGGCCAGCACCGATTTGCTTACTGACACCGAAACGGACAGCTTTGCGGAGTATGGCGATGCAGCTATCGTCGTTTTTGCTCGGTCCGGTAGTGAGAGTTCCGACGTACCAGTGGCCTACGATGAGAGCTATCTGGAAACGATGGACATTGAGGGATATTACGGCACCGTCCACTCCGAGGGGCTGGACTCTGAGGAGGACCTTGGCCGGAGTTATCTGGAACTGACCAAAAACGAAGAAGACTTACTTTCCTATGTCAGCAGCCAGTTTGACAAGGTGATCGTTATCATCAACTCAGGCAACGCTATGGAATTGTCTTTCCTGGATGAAGAGGCCTATGGTGTGGATGCCTGCCTGTGGATCGGCAATCCCGGTCAGGATGGTCTGTACGCTCTGGGCGAGATACTCAATGGCAGCATCAATCCGTCCGGCCATCTGGTAGATACCTATGCCTATGACTCCACCGGGGCTCCCGCCGTTCAGAACTTCGGCAACGCTGTCATGACCAATGCAGAGACGGAGTGGTACAGCACATATGTGGTTTACCAGGAGGGCATCTATGTTGGCTACAAGTACTACGAGACTCGTTATGAGGACGTGGTCATGGGCCAGGGCAATGCAGACGCCTCCGTGGGTGTCACAGCTGAGGGCAACGATACCTGGGTGTATGCTGACGAGGTGCAGTTCCCCTTTGGCTATGGCCTGAGCTACACTACCTTCACTCAGGAGCTGGTCAGCTCCTCCTATGAGGATGGACTGTTCACTTTTGAGGTGGCAGTCACCAATACCGGCGACGTTGCAGGCAAGGACGTGGTTCAGCTCTATCTCCAATCCCCCTATACCGACTACGACAAGACAGCCGGTGTAGAGAAGGCCTCCGTACAGCTGGTGGGCTTTGGCAAGACCGACACGATCCAGCCTGGTGAGACGGCCACCCTGACCATCACCGTGGAGGAGGAAGAGCTGAAAGCGTACGACTCCACTGCCAATAATGGTGAGGGTACCTATATTCTGGAGGCTGGCGATTATTACTTTACCGCAGCCACCGATGCGCATAACGCAGTAAACAATATTTTGGCTGCCAAGGGCTATACTGATCTGGATGGTGAATATAGTGCTGCCAACGCAGTGAGCTTCGCAGTGGAGTCCACTGAGACCTATTCTGTTTCCACAGATACCGGCTATGCCATTACAAACCAGTTTACTGATGCCGATATACAGACCTATGATGAAAGCTTTACCTACTTGACTCGCAGCGATTGGGAAGGCACTTACCCTCAGACCTACCAGGTAGTAGCCACTGATGAGATGATTGCTGCGCTGGCGATCGCCGAGGGAACAGACGATCCCGATGCGGAGATGCCTACTACTGGTGCCTCCAACGGTCTGACCCTGGCTATGATGCGTGAGGTAGATGCGGACGATCCTCTGTGGGATGACCTTCTGGATCAGCTCACAGCAGAGGAGATGTACAACCTGGTTCGGGTCGGCGGCTATCAGACTCAGGCGGTCAATTCCGTCAGTGCGCCCGCTACTGTCTGTGTAGATGGCCCTGCCTATGTGGGTAACGCAGGCACTACCGGCGTCAACGTGGTGGAGTCCACCTATGCCTGGTGCTCTGAGGTAGTGCTGGCTTCCACCTGGAATGTGGAAATCCTGGAGACCATGGGCACACTGATTGGACAGGACTGCTTGGCCCAGGGCGAGCTGAACTTTGTAGGCTGGTACGCTCCCTCTATGAACATCCACCGCACCGCATTCTCCGGGCGGAACTTTGAGTATTACTCCGAAGATGGTTTCCTCTCTGGTCAGATGGGTGCCGCTACCGTTCGAGGTGCGACTTCTCAGGGCGTTATCTGCTTCATTAAGCATTTCGCCCTGAATGACCAGGAGACCAACCGGACGACCATCAACACCTTTGCCAATGAGCAGTCTATCCGTGAAATCTACCTCAAGCCCTTTGAAACCAGCATCACCGATGGCGGCGCACTGGGCGTTATGGCCAGCATGAACCGGGTGGGCCTGACCTGGAGCGGTGACCACTATGGGCTGATGACCGAAGTGCTCCGAAACGAGTGGGGCTTTGACGGCGTCCTCATCACTGACCAGGCGACCTACCCTGAAGCGTTCCCCGCTCTGGCTATCCGGGGTGGGCTGGAAGGCGGTGTTGACCTCTGGCTGAACTCTGGTACTGATAACTGGCTGATCGATGGCTATGAGAGCAACGCCACTGTCATGTCTCAGCTCCGCACTGCTTCCAAGCACATCCTGTACGCTGTCTCTCGGAGTGCTGCCATGAACGGTATCTCTTCCTCTGCCACGGTGGAACAGACGCTGCCCCTGTGGGAATACTGGCTGATCGCCCTGGATGTAGTCGTGGGCGTGGCAGCTCTGGCAGGTGTGATTGTCCTGGTGAGAAAGACCCAGTGGAAAAAACCTGAATAAGTCTGTCCAAGCTGTCTCCGCTCCCTAAGCAACCAAGAGGCTGACTAAGACAGGTAAAATGCCCCAAGCTGTTCCTTCCATTTCTTTTGGGTGGAATGGCTTGGGGTTATTACTTCGGCATAGTTTAATTCTGTACATAAACAGCATAATGATTTCCCTTTGGAGGGAATTGCACAAAATCATTGACACTTATGATGAATTATCATACAATGTGCTAGAAAGTACTTTGTGTCGCCGCCGAGCTAAATTGTCCCAAAACGGACGGCATAAGATGTCCGTCGCCGCCGGGTGCCAGTGTCCCAAAACAGACGGCGT
>JAJQHY010000055.1 GCA_021199495.1 Lachnospiraceae bacterium
ATGCCATATAAACCCGGATGACCGTATCCGGTTCAGGAGAGACTGTCAGGACAGCATTGTCCGTGTAGCTTTCCTGCTGGAAGGAAATCAGATTATAAGCGTTCCCCTCCATAAGCGGCAGCCAGTAGACGATAAATTCATTGGCCTCCTCTCTGTTAAGCCCCAGCTTAACAAGCGCCGTCTCCAGAAATGCCGCCGTCTCTCCGCCCGCCACACAGAAGCCTCGCGAAAAGTCAGGCTCAAAATCATTGATGCCTTCCCAATAAAGATATCGGTAAATCTGTCCCTCACTGTCCTTAAGCGTCCCGTCCGGCTCAGCCGTCACCGTCCAGCCATCCTCATACACTGGATACGTGCAGGTCAGTGTTCCGTTGAAATCCAGCTGCACATTTACCTCAGTGGTCTCCTCCGGATAGAGGTAAATCACAGGCTTAGCAGAAGTATCTCCGCCTCCTGAACCGACATCTCTTCCAAAGGGTGTACATCCTGTCAACGCCAGCGTACAGGCCGCCAGCACGACTATTCCTCTCATCAATCCTTTCTTCATCTCCCTGTTCCTCCTCATTTTTGATTGTCAGAAGCGCTTATCTTTGCGCATATGCCGCGAATTCCAGTCTGCAATTACCTGCAAAGCGGACATCACGGTGCGACAATGGATGCATCTCATTATAAAAGACGAAGATTTTTTTACTTTGTTACAGCATGATGAAATCATTTGGGTCGATATATCCACAGCTTCCTTCTATCCTTTGTGCTATGATTTCCACAAAATCTATTTTTGCTCTTGACTTGAGGGGATATTTCCCCTATATTGATGAAAGGAACATCTCGAATGGAAGATTTTCAAATTGAATTCTACCGTACTGAACATGGAAATTGTCCTGTTGAAGATTTTCTCGATCAGCTGGATGATAAAATGCTGACCAAAGTGCTGAGAATGATCTCACTTTTAAAGAATTACGGAAATGAATTACGCGAACCATTATGCAGAAAGGAGAACCACTCATGGATGATTTTACAAAATATCTCAACAAGAAACTTAAAAACCCTGATTTTAAAAAAGAATGGGATGCCTCTGAGCCGGAATATAACCTGATGGCTGCCCTCGTTGAAGCGCGAAAAGCACAGCACCTTACGCAGAAGCAGCTGGCAGAGCGCACCGGCATTGACCAGTCTGACATCAGCAAAATTGAAAAAGGAAATGCCAACCCAGCCCTGTCGACCTTAAAGCGTCTGGCCGATGGGCTGGATATGGTATTAAAGCTGGAACTGGTTCCGAAGCAATCCTCATAAGCTTCAGGAATTACTCCACCTTAATTCCGGTGTACACCCCATTCGTTTCCTCCTCCACATAATACGTGATCGTGACCCGGTCGCCCACGTCAAAAATCACCGCGTCCTGGTCATCCGCCGCAGAGACGGCATAATATACGTCGCTCCCTAACTGGAAATAGAAAATCGTGTTGCCGTCCACGACCACCGTGTGGATTTCCGTAATCTTCCCCGTAACGATATCCGTTCCGGCGATGTCCGCCGCCTCAAGAGGATCTGTTACCTTCACCCCGTTTTCCACCAGTAACGCCTCATAATTGGCCTGGCACTCGGCCACCGAGCTGCCTGTCGCGGTGATCTGGTAATCCTTCACATTAACCATCGCGTACATCTTGACCAATTGCGCGGAATCCTTCAACGACATGAAATAGGTCGGTTCCTCTGAAATATTGAGTAAAATCGGGAAAGTCGCCTCATACCCCAGGTGCTGCACCGCGCCCTCCGCGGAGGACATCGCGGAATACTCCGTCGCGCCTGAAATGCTGTAGTACCGCGCCTCCTTCGTCCGCTGATTCACCAGAATAAAGCCCACGTTGGACTCATCATTGCCCGCGGAGGTCACACCTGTGTAAAGGTAAACGTCATCATTCATCGCGATGTAATTATAGCCGTCTGAAGTCGTCGTCACGCCCTTCTGCCCCAGCCAGGAATTGATCCAGCCGTTAACGAGCGTACCGTGATAATTGTACTGTGCCACCAGCTGATCTGCCGAGTAAACACGGTCTACCCAGGTCGGCACCTCCTCATAATAGGTGCTCTCGCCCGTGATTGCGTTGACCAGAACCGCGCCCTGCGTGTCCTCGCCGCCGAAGAGACCGATCGTATGCACCGTGCGCGAGCAGACCCACCACGGCGTTCCGTCCTCATCGATCTCAAAATTCACATCGCCGAACATCATGGTGGGATAACGGAACCGCAGGAGCCGATACAAATTCCGCCCGAAATGCTCGCAGGTCGAATATTTCATTCCTTCCTCCAGCTGCACCAGATCCGCCTCCTGCGTCACCATATTGACGATAATGTAGCCCGGCAGGCCATCAGCACGGTTATTGAACCACTTGATCAGATTGCCGTAAAGCAGCGGCGCCACACGCACCGGATTATTCTGATAATTGATCTGCGAATATTCGTAGTCCGACACCTCGAACTGCGAAACCAGGTTACTGTCGGTGCTGCTTAAGCTGCCAAGAGCCCTGCTGCCGAGCTGCACACTGGAATCTTTATCCAGCATCGGGATTTTATCATACGAAATCTCGGCGACCTCTTCGGTAAAGTCACCTGTCTGCACATCCAGCAGGTTGTAATACGCCTCCGCGTGAAAAATTTCAGACGAATAAACCGCGCCAACAACTGCCGCCAGGCACAGCACACCAAGTAAAATCAGTGACACCTTACAGTGTGCAAAAATCGTCCTGCCCATAAAAATGACATTGCCGCCTGCATACATACGCACACCGGATGTCAGTAGTGTGACAAAGGTATAGAATAACACCAGCATAATCAGAAAGGCCCAGAAATCAGGCGCCTTTAAATTGATCGCGGGCAGCATTACATAGAAATAAATGCCTCCGAAAATGGCCGTCAGAATCAGGCGCGCAGGCAAACCTGAGAAGACCGCCGCTTTTTTGTTTTGTTTCATATGCTTCCTCCCTTACGCTTAAAGATTTCAATTTTATTATGAAAAAGAAGCCTGTCAGTGTCAAGTAAATTCAGAAAAGCAGGTTCCTTAAAATATCATAAGCAAAGGACACCCATGATCCAATGCGCCGATACACTTATACGCATGATTTTCTGAAGAACCGCTATTGCAATCCGCAGCTCAAAAGTATTATGATAAAGCTATCAGGAAATAATGAATTTACGGCAGAAGATCAGCCTTACCGGACAAGCATACTGACATCTCATCCTCTGCGCAAAGGAGAAAGCTATGATCAGCAATCTGGACGATTTTTGTCGTATGTTTTACAACGCAACCGGAACCCCCATCGGCCATTACACACTATCGAGCGGAGAAGGGAAATATTTCCCGGACATTTTAAATAACGAGTCCATCTTCAGCAGAAAGCTCCCGGCATTTATCAGTTTCCCGGATAATCCGGACTGTGTGATTACCGATTCCTTCGGATATATGGGATGCGTGAAATCCGAAACTGAGGATTACCTCATGATGGTCGGACCTGTTTACAGCACGCCGCTGTCAGATTTTACGCTTCGGAATTTCATGAAGGAGTGGGCCATAGACCCGCAGTACAAAGAAGACGTGTCCGGGTTTCTGCACGCCACGCCCATCGTGTCTTACAACCGGTTCCTGCAGACGCTCAGCTTTCTCTTTTTATGTATCAACGATAAAAGCATTGATATTTATGAACATTTTGAATTTGATGCGAACGCCGCCGCGACCATTCAGGAGCTGTCTCATCAGCACACAGAACAGGTATACGAATCAAAAGAAAGCCAGCAGTATCACAACACCTGGAATTTTGAGCGCAGAATGCTTCAGTTTATTCAGGATGGCGATGCAGAACGGCTGAACGCCCTGCTTCAGTCCACTTCCTCTGAATTAACAGAAGGGATTGTAGCCGATAATGCGCTGCGCCAGAGAAAAAACATCCTGATCTCCAGCATCGCTTTGGTCACCAGGGCCGCAATCGCGGGCGGCATGGATATGGAGCAGGCCTACCAGCTTTCCGATATCTATATCCGGGAATGTGAGCGCAGTCAGAGCATCCCTTATATCTCCAATCTGGAGTACTCCATGCTGATCGATTTTGCAAAGAGGGTTTCCGAAACCAAAATTCCGGAAGGTATGTCGCGGGAGGTCTTTGACTGCGTCCAGTACATCACGCACCACATCAACGAGCCCATTCAGGTCAGCGACATCGCAGACTATATTGGAAAAAGCCGCTCCTATCTCTCCGGCAGGTTCAAAAAGGAACTCGGATTTGATATCAGCAGCTTTATCATGCGGTGCAAGCTGGAGGAGGCAAAGAGCCTGCTGACCTACTCAGACAAATCCTTAAGTGAAATCAGCTGCTATCTCTGCTTCTCCAGCCAGTCCTATTTTCAGAACGTATTTAAGAAAAAGTACGGCATGACGCCCAGGCAGTACCGGGAAAAAACGACACAGCTTAAGTCAGGCCGATAAGTCAAACTTTCCGCTGCCGAGCACTTTTTCCTCCCCATTCGGCAGGCGCAGCAGCACATCCGTGTTGGCCGGAACGCTGCCTGAAATATGAATGAATCCGTCCTTTTTCTCCCAGCGCATTTCAATTCTGCCTCTTGCACTGTCGTAAGAGCCTTCCGCATGCGTAAGCGGCACGTCATATTCCGGCGCGAACACGATATGATCATAGCCAATACCCGCATTCTGTATACCCAGAATTCTGCGGTACATGAAATCACCGATGCAGCCGAACGCGTAATGATTGAAAGAGCAGTTGTTCAGTTCGCCGTCCGTACGGACCGCGTCCCAGTTCTCCCAGATCGTAGTGGCGCCCTGCTCTACCTCATAGAGCCATGACGGACACTTCGTCTGGAAGAGTACCTTCCACGCGGTGTCCTGGTAACCGTAATCACACAGCACATCCATTAAATGCGGGGTGGACATAAAGCCCGTGTCCAGGCAGCAGCCGTTATTCCCAATCAGTTCATTGAGCCTTGCCGCGAATGCCTTTGCCGTCTGATCGGATACCATATGATATTTCAACGCGAGAATATAATTCCCCTGCATCTCCTGGCCAAGCTTGAAATCCGGCGTCACATATTCTTCCTCAAACGCCTCGCGGACGCGCTTCGCGTATGCCTGGTACTTTTCGGCATTTTCCGGATATCCCAAAACCTCAGAAATCTCCGCATACAGATCCGCAATGTGTGCCAGCAAAGCAGTATCCGCATAGTTCATGGTCAGAAAAGCGGACATCGGACCGTCTGTGAAGCCCTGCTCATTGACCACGCTGGGAATAATCCAGTCGCCGAAATGGAAGCCGGAGTTGATCAGATAATGCTGGTTGTCCAGATGCCTGCCTTCCAGATTCTCATATTTAGAAGGGTCAAAACCCATTGTCGTATATGGATTCGGCAAATCATACGCCGCCTGCTCCATCGCGCCCAGCCATTTCCCCATGGCCTCGTAGTTGTCAGCCAGAACGGACTTGTCACCATACAGCTGATAGAGCTGCCACGGAAGCGTCAGAATGACGTCGCCCCACCCAAGCGAGCCGGCGCCCGCCTGTGAGACATAGCTCTTAATCAGCGGCACCGTGTTCTGCACCTGACCGTTTTCCAACTGTTCCGCGCGGATGCTGCTTAACCAGCTTTTGTAGAACGCGGTCATCTCCTGATTGAACAGTGCCGTCGCACCATAGACCACCACATCGCCTGTCCACCCGGCCTTTTCTCTTGTCGGGCAGTCCGTCGGAATCGTGATGTTGTTGGACCGCTGGCTCCAGTAAATATTGCTTTGCAGCTGATTGATCTTCTCATCCGAACAGTGGAAGGCACCTGTCACACGGTTGTCCGAGCTGATGGCAAGCATGGTAAACTGCTCTTTTGTCCAGTCCGCGCCGCCGGTCACACGCACATAACGGAACCCATGGTAGGTAAATTTCGGCTGATAGATTTCCTCACCGCCGCCCTTACAGATATACGTATCCTTCTGACCTCTGTAGGAATCCGCGAAAATATAAAAGAAGTTTCCATCCTTATCAAGGCACTCTCCGTGCTCAAAGCTGATGCGTTCCCCGGCATTGCCCTTGATCGCCACGCGGATCACACCGGCCAGGTTCTGCCCGAAGTCTACGACCGTCTCCCCTTTGGGCGTGATCCATACCCTCTGAGCCGGGATTTCTTTGATAATCTTTGCCTGCGGATATTCCTGCGCCTCAAGCGTGTCATCCGGCGCATCCTTCACGAATACCGGATTCCAGCCTTTCTCCTCATAGGAATTAAGAGACGGATCCCCATCCTCCATTCCCGCATCATATACCTCGCCCAGGTACAGATCCGCCGACCGGACAGGACCGTCATAGCTGTAATCCCAGCTCTGATCACTGGTGATGACTTCCTGCTCCCCGTTCTCATACCAGATACTCATCTGCAATAAAAGACCCGGGACCTCGCCGTACTCACAGCCGCGGCCAATCGCGATCTTGCCCTTGTACCAGCCGTCCGCAACCGTGACGGAAATCGCGTTTTCACTCTCCAGCAGGTCCTCGATTTCATATACCTGGTACAGAATGCGCTTGTCATAGGTGGTAAAGCCCGGATTCAGAACGCTTTCCGTTACATCCTGTCCGTTGATTTTCACATCATAAATACCGTGTGCCGTCACATACAGCCTGGCCTTTCTGACCTTCTCTTTGCAGGAAAAGGTTTTGCGCAGGCGCACCGCCGGGTCGTAAGGCTCAAGAGGAAGCGCTTCCATAATATCCGTTTCCAGCTTCATCTCAACCTGCTCGCCGCGCATCATAGCGTCTATCATATCCTGCCATTCCCTGTAAGCCAGCTTGAGCGGATTGACTTCCAGCTGAGGAAGCGGTTTCGGCTCAATCCATTTCGCGCTCCACTCGTCCGCAGCAAAAAACACGGTCTCAAAGCTGCATTTTTCGCTGGTCGCGCACTCGCCCTGGTTGTCCCATACGGTAATCGTAAATTCATATCCGGAGCAGGACTGAAGTGCCTTGCCCTCATACACGATGCCAATGGTCTCTGAAGATTCCCTCACACCGCTGTCCCAGACCATACTACCGTCTTCGTCCGTAACAAGGATCTGATATTTCGTCTGGCGTACATTCTCCTGATCGGAGGTGATGATCCAGGAAAATGCGGGCTTTCTCACCGTGACTGCAATCGGATTTATCATGTTTTCACAGGTAATCTGTTCAATTTTTAACATGTCGTTTTCCTTCTTTTCGTTGTTTCAATGCTTTCTGCTGATCCAATGCTCTGCATGGCTTCATAGCTCTCTATTGTTTCACAGCCTTCTGTCGCTTCCATGCTCTCTACTGATTCAACGCCGCCAGCAGCTGGTTCATCGCTTCCTTCGTAAAGCCCGGCGCAAAGCTGAGCATCTGACGAAGCGGCATACCTTCCATCATCGCCGCGACCATGTCCTGGCTGATGGCCTCTTCGGCCGCTTCACTCTGCTCCTGCTGCTCCCCGCCCTGGGCCATCATCTGTCCGAAAATCGCCATGCCCTTCGGATCCGCCATAATCTCGCCAAGCGTGGAATTCTTCGTAAATACCTTCGGCAGCACCATCTCAGAATCCACATGAATTGTCTTTGTCAGCACCATCTCCTGGGCGTTTAATCCAATCTGAATCTCGTACTCGCCGCTTTCTACACACCAGTCGTGAATGTCCGTATTCCAGTAGGCAAACGCGCGTCTGTCAATCGTAAACGTCACTGTCTTCATCTCGCCGGGTTCCAGAGCTATTTTATCAAAACCTTTCAGCTCCCTGACCGGGCGGATGATTCTGCCGCCCTTCGGCGCGACATACAGCTGCACGACTTCCTTGCCCGCCATGGAGCCGGTATTGGTCACATCAACCGTGACGGTCAGATTCTGGCTTTCTTTGATGGACTCCTCACTGACGCACAGATTGCTGTACGCAAATGTCGTATAGGAAAGGCCATGCCCGAACGGGAATAAAACCTCCATCTCCTTCGACGTATAATACCGATATCCCACAAACACACCCTCGGCATATACCGACTTGTCATTTTCTCCCTCGAAAGTCAGATAACACGGTGTATCCTGCAAACGAAGCGGGAAGGTCTCCGCCAAGTGTCCGCTCGGATTGACATTGCCGTACAGCACGTTCACCACAGCGCCGCCGACCGCCTGACCGCCCAGATAGGTCTCAACGACCGCCTTCGCCTTTTCAATCCAGGGCATCTCCACCGGTGAACCGTTGTGAAGCACCACGACCGTGTTCGGCTGCACCGCCGCGACCGCCTCAATCAGGTGGTTCTGGCAGTCCGGCATACGCATGTGCTTTCTGTCATATCCTTCGGATTCAAAATTATCCGGAAGCCCCGCGAAAATCACCGCCACCTCCGCGTTCTGGGCCGCTTTAATTGCTTCCGCCTCCAGAACCGCATCCGTCTGGTCCGCCGCATCGTCAAAGCCCTGCGCATATGTGATGCTCTCAGCCTTTACATTCGCAATAAACTGCACCGCGTCCAGCGCTGACTCTACTTTTGAGCTGTTCACATGAGAGCTTCCGCCACCCTGATAACGGGGTGTCTTCGCATATTTTCCTATGAAGGCGACTTTCTGATCGGAATTGAGCGGCAGCACACCGCCTTCGTTTTTCAGAAGGACAATACTCTCCTCCTCCATGCTCCTGGCGATTTCATGATCTTTTTCCCGGTCAAAAACCGCCTCCCTGTCACGGTTTTCCTCATAGCGAAAGATAATATTCAGAAGCTCCTCACAGCGTTTATCCAACACCGCTTCCTCCAGCGTCCCGTTCTGCACCGCTTCCACAATCTCTAAATCCGTGATGCCCTGGCTGGAGGGCATCTCCAGGTTGCACCCTGCCTTCAGCGCCTCCACACGATCATCCATCGCGCCCCAGTCCGTCATCACATAGCCATCAAAGCCCCACTCTTCCCGTAGAATATCATTGAGCAGCTCCTTGTTTTCACACAGATACGTGCCGTTTAACTTATTGTAGGAATTCATGATGGTCCAGGGCTTTTCCTTTTTCACCATGCCCTCGAAGGACGCCAGGTAAATTTCCCGCAGGGTACGCTCATCCATTTCAGAGGAGCTGGTCAGCCTGTGATATTCCTGATTGTTCGCAGCAAAATGCTTCGGGCTGGTTCCTACATTCTTACTCTGCACGCCGTGCACGAGCGCGCCGGCGATCTCCGTTGACACCAGCGGGTCCTCCGAATAATACTCAAAATTACGTCCGCAGAGCGGGGAACGCTTGATATTCACCGCCGGCCCAAGAATGGTGCTTAAATTCTCCGCCTGGCACTCCTCTCCCAACGTCTCGCCCAGTTTTGTAACCATGTCCCGGTTAAAACTGGAAGCCGTCGCGCAGCCAGCCGGGAAACAGACCGCCTTGATACTGTCGTTCATCCCCAGATGATCCGCCGCGTCCTCCTGTTTTCTTAAACCGTGAGGGCCGTCGGACACCATTTCTGAAGGAATCCCCAGGCGCTCCACTCCCTTCGTATGCCAGAAATCAAGCCCGGAGCACAAACCGGCCTTCTCTTCCAGCGTCATCTGCACGATTAATTTTCTGATTTTCTGCTTTTCCATATGATGCTTATCTCTCTTCCTGATTTTCTATCAGAGATGTATTTCATCTCTGGTAAAAAAGGCCTCCCCATCCTCTGACAGGGAGACCTCCGTTATGCTTCAACTCCCAGTCTCTTACTTCGACGCAGTCATTTTCCTGACTGTCCAGGCTCATTGACTGAAGCCCGGTTGTGTCATTCGCTTACCGTTTTCTTACTTCTGCTCTGCAGCCTCTCTCGCCGCAATCTCTTCCTTCATGGCCGGAAGCTTCTGCTCTAAGTCAAACTGGCTCACCAGCACAAACATGATGATGAACATGACAAGCGGCAGAACAATGCTGAAACCATAGATTGCCGTCTTCGTGGCAACCGGCGCCACCTCGAGTGTCGCGTCATAACCGACAATGGCCAGGATCCATCCGATTGCCGCGGAACCAATGCCGCTTCCGACCTTGCCGCCGAAGCTTGATGCAGCGTTGGAGGAGGCTACCATCCGCTTTCCATATTTATACTCATTGTAATCAATACTCATAGCCGTCATAGTACCAACCAGGCACATCATCGGAATTGTCGCGAATGTATTGATACATCCGAAAATCATGTAGCAGGTGAAATTATTCCTTGTAAAAAGCAGAAGCAGGTTGCCAATGACTCCCGCCGTAAAGCTTACATTCAGTGTCTTCACAACGCCAAGGTGCTTAATCATCGGGCCAACCAGGATAAATCCAAGCAAGGTCGGAATCAGGCCAACAGCACCAAGCACACTGACCAGGTTATCATTGCCGAAAATCCACTTGCAGTAATAGGTTCCGGAGGCTGATGTCAATGCATAAAGGATACATGACATCAGGTTCACCACGAGAACGATTACCCAGTACTTGTTATGGAACAGCTTTTCAACAGCATCCCTGAAGGGAACCGGATCCTCTTCCTTAATATCCTCGGGTCTTACCTCTGTGCCGGATTCCGTCGCTGTCTCACGGCTTGTCAGATAACAGATCAGCGCAGCAAGAATAATGATAATGCCCAGAACAAAGCCGAATTTAATCCAGGCGCTCTGTGTTCCGCCAAGTGCGTTCGTGATCGGAATAATGCAGATCGCCAGAACAAAACCAGCCACGTAACCGGAAGCGGATCTCCAGATACCCATATTACCGCGTTCTTCCTGGCTGTTCGTGCGAACCGTCATAAGAGACGTATACGGAACCGCCATTGCTGTGTAGAATACTGCGGAAAGCAGGATGTTTGTAATCAATGCGTAGATAATCTGTACACTGCTGACTGTATTCGGTACACAGAATATCAGTACCACCACAATACCTGCCGGAATACCCGCCTTCAGCATCCATGGGCGGTATTTCTCCTTACCAGGCTTTGTGTGGTCAATGATGTTGCCCATAATCAGATCGGTGAATGCATCAATAATCTTCACAATCAACAGTACCGTTGCAACAGCCGCCGGAGCCATATACACCTTGTCTGTGTAGAAATATGTCAGCTGCCCGACCAGACCGGAGATCGCATTCAATGCGAACTGTCCTGTACAATCACCGAAGTAATCCTTGACGCGCATGACCTTCTGCACGCCGAATTTGTCCTTTCCCAGTGGTTTCTTTGCCATTATGTAGCCTCCTTCTTTGCTCTTTCGTGAGCTCTCTTTGTTATGAATAAAGGATAGCACCTGGTTTCCGCATTTTATTGTAATTTCGGATGATTTTTTGTAATTTTAAAGTCGTTTATGCCTGCTATATCAGTTATTCTGCGACTTCATCCAACTGATTGCCAGATCCGGCCAGACCGCCACCTCTTTGACTGCCACGCCAGATGCCGGCCTCGGACTGTCCGGGTCATAATTCTCCGGGTCCATGTAAGCAAAAGCATCCAGCAGCTGTTTCTTAGCTTCTTGCGGCAGCGGCAGCGCGCCGCTCTTTACCGCATGGATGATATTCATAGTCTGCTCCATCGTATACGGGTCCCCCAGATCGCCCGTCTCCCACACTTCATCAGAAAGGGAGAGTCCGTGTGCACCTTTCGGGAAGAGGTGGTATTCAAAGGATACGCCCGCATCTTTCAGCGCCTTCACCATCAGCATGCTGTTTTCCACTGGGACGAGTTCATCGCTGACCGTCTGCCACAGAAACATCGGCGGAGTCTGATCTGTCACCTGCTTTTCCAGCGAAAAATAAGAAAGCTCCTCCTGAGTTGCATTCTCTCCGCATAAGGCTACAAACGAATCTCTATGTGCCTGCTTACCCGCTGTAATAACAGGATAGGAAAGGATGACACCTGTCGGGCGGTTTGCAAACGGATGATATTTCGCATTCGTATCCTCCATATCCTGCCAGTGTACTGCAAGTGATCCAGCCAGATGCGCACCCGCAGAAAACCCGCAGAGATACAGGTCTTCGCTTACACCAAACTTCTCCCTGTTGGCGCGCACAAACCGAACCGCCCGAGACAAATCATGGAGTGGCTGGAGCTTTAACGGCGCTATGCCGATCAGATTGGTCGTATACGTCAGCACAAAGCTCTGATAACCGGCCTCATAAAATTTCTTCGCCACAATCTCTCCTTCCGTCGGGGATACAACACGGTATCCGCCGCCGGGAACGATAATCATCGCAGGCCTTGTGTTCTCATCCTCATGTAAATATGCGTGAAGGTTTGGCGTAAAGCCAAACGCTCCCGCGTACTGATATTCTCCGTCTTCCCAGATCGTGTAGATGTTGCTCATTTCGTGTTTCCTCCTTCTTTAATTATCGCTTTCAAAGCAGGCCATCAGAGTTTCTTCAAATTACGGCAGCCGCCATACCATAAATCAATTGAGCCTGCCTGGATTGTTACCTCGCCTTCCGTTTTAATATTGTAAATTTATCCCTTCCCTGTAATCATGGTTCTGATTCCACGGAAGAAATGCCCGTTTGCCATATGCAGCAGCCCTTTGAACAGGCCTCCCTTGATACCTCCGGAGATCTGCATTCCCCGCAGCGGACCTCCAGCAGAGGAAGCCATCATCATGCGGAATTCCGGGTTAGAATCATCCTTTTTCCCGCCAAAGCTTTTTGCCACGGTTGACTCTACCGCTTTGTACATGATGTTCATGATCAGGCTCTGATCCTTCATCTCCATGACGGAATTATCCATGGTGAAGCTGCCTCTGGTCGGAACGGTTTCCGTATACTTTCTGCCCAACATCCTCTCCCATTCGGCCTGCGTTGGTGTTCCATGAGGCTTTTCATACCAGGAACCGGGCTGCCATACCGGGGCAGAGATGTCTGCACCTTTTTTATGAACGGATGCACTTAAATCCCCCACCAGGATATCGTAACTGCCCGTAGGAACTTTCCAGCCATTGTCCCAGACTGCGAAGCTGCGGTCATTCAGGATAAAACTGACCTCTATGGATTCTCCCGGATTAAGAAACACTTTCTGAAAGCCCTTCAACTCCCTGACCGGGCGGTGCAGTCCCGCAGTATGAGGCGCAACATAAAGCTGTACCACCTCGGCTCCCGCGGCTTTGCCGGTGTTGGTAACGGTAACAGTCGCTTTATCGTCTTCCATCCGAATATTCGAATAATGAAACGAGGTATACGATAACCCATAGCCAAAGGGCCAGCGCACTTGTACCCCTGCCTTGTCATAATAGCGGTAGCCTACATAAATCCCCTCCCGGTACTGGGCGTCTTTCGTGCCAAAGCAGCCGGATGTGGGGCAGTCGGCGTATGTAAAGGGCCAGCTTTCCGTGAGTTTACCGCTGGGATTCACGCTGCCATACAGCAAATTCGCGATGGCCTCTCCGCCCGCCTGGCCGGGCAGTCCCATGTAGAGAATCGCTTTCACGCTGTCCGCCCAGGGACATTCCACCACACAGCCGCAGGTAAGCACCACCACGGTATTCGGATTTGCCTCTGCCACCGCTTCAATCAGCCGCAGATGTCCGTCCGGCATGGTAAGGTGATCCCGGTCAAAGCCCTCCGATTCATAGTGACTTGGAAGCCCGGCAAATACCACAGCCACCTCCGCAGCCTTTGCTGCCGCTGTAGCTTCAGCAATCATGGAGTCATCCGTGTTTCCCTGTTCATCGCAGCCTGTCACATAAACGCAGTCAGGCATGGCGTCCGTCACCGACACCACCCGGAAAGGATTGATATGGGAGGAACCGGCTCCCTGGTACCTTGGGTGCTTCGCCATATCCCCGATCAGGGCAATTTTCTGAGTTTCCCTTAACGGAAGAATGTTGTCCTCATTTTTCAATAATACCGCGCCCTGTTCCGCCGCTTCCCGGGCCAGAGCATGGTGCGCTTCCCTGTCAAAGGTTCCCGCTTTGCGGTCCGTCGCCCGCAGGACCAGCTTCAGTACACGGCGGGCGCTGTCATCCACCACCGATTCTGGAAGCGTCCCAGCCTGCACAGCCGCCAGCACTTCTTTTTCCATGTATTCGCTGCCGCCGGGCATATTCAGATCACAGCCCGCGCGAAAGCCTTCGATACGGTCATTCATGGCGCCCCAGTCCGTCACCACCATGCCGTCAAAGCCCCATTCCGCGCGCAGGATGTCCGTCAGCAGTTCTCTGGAATCGCTGGCGTGAACGCCATTGATTTTGGGGTAGGAACACATGACGGTATTGGGTTCGCCTTCTTTGACCGCGATTTCGAAGCCCGTCAGGTAGATTTCCCGCAGGGTCCGCTCATCCAGCACGCTGTCGGAATTAAAGCGGGAAAATTCCTGCTGGTTACAGGCGAAGTGCTTCAGACTGGCGGACGTACCGTTCTCCTGCAGGCCGCGAATCATCCCGGCCGCCATTTTGCCTGTCACATACGGATCCTCACTAAAATATTCAAAGTTCCGGCCGCACTTCGGATCCCGCTTGATGTTGGCTCCCGGCCCCAGCACCAGACCCACATCGCAGGCTGCCGCCTCGGCGCCAATGGCCCGGCCGACCCGTTCCATAAGAGATACATCCCAGCTTGCCCCGGTGGTCACTGCCGTTGGAAAGCAGGTGGCAGGCAAAGACTCATTGACGCCCAGCATATCACCGGCGTTTTCCTGCTTACGCAAGCCGTGCGGACCATCGCACATAAACAGGTCAGGAATGCCGTATTTTTCCATCACTTTGGTCTGCCAGAAATTTGCGCCGCTGCACAGCGCAATTTTATCCTCCAGGGTCATTTTTTTCAGGATTTCGTCAGCCAGACCTGCAGCCGTCACGCGCCCCGCGTCGTGCAGAGATTCCTTACTCTCAGATTCGTTCGCTTTCATTCTGTCACCCATATCCATCCCTTAAGTCTCCTTACACGCAAAATCCCAGCTTCCGGCCAGAACAGTCTCTTTACGTCCGTCAGGCAGAACAATCTTAGCCTGGCAGTTTGCCGGAACACTAATGTGAAATACCGTTCTGCCATTTTCCCGTTCCCATCCGCTCTCCACCATGCCGTAGACACTCTGGTAACGAGCTTTTGCGCAGGTAAAGCTGCCGCCGGGTACCGGCGCGATGAGGAAACGATTTTCTCCCACGATCCGGATGCCGCACATGGTTGAGAAAAGCCATTCGCAGACAGCGCCCTTGGAATAGTGGTTCATGGAACCCAGCCCCTTTTGGTCCGCGTCGCCTTCCCAGTTCTCCCACACTGTCGTGGCGCCGGATTTCGGCATATACAGCCATCCCGGCATTTCTTCATTTTCCAGAAGCTGATAGGCAGCCTTAGGGTCAATCTGTGTCAGCACATCCAGGATCAGCGGCGTGGATAAAAAGCCCGTGCCCAGCCTCCAGCCATAATGCTCCAGCGCTGACAGAAGTCGTTTCCCTGCATAGGCAGTCTGTTCCTCATCCAAAAGATCCAGGGCAAGCGGCCGCACCAGCATGGCCTGTCTGTCCGTATCCAGGCTGAATTCCGGCAGTCGGCGCATAGCCTGATAGGAAAGTTTTACTTTTTCGGAAAGCTCCTTATATTCACAGGCCGTGTCATCCTCTCCCATTTCCTGCGCCATCTCGGCAAAAAGCCGGAAACAGTAAGCGGTATACGCGGTGGACACCTCCGGATGCGGCAAAATCATGTCCGTCCACTTATTGGGAAATACATCCGCGGGCTCCGCCCATTCGCCGTAAGACTGGCCGCAGTTGACCGCGTATTTGCGATCCTCCCTATGCATCCCCAAAGGCTTTGACAGCGGCGTGATTTTCCCACAGCGGCGGCGCAGGAAAGCGGCATATTTTTTCATGCCTTCGTAATACTGCTCCAGAATCCTGCGGTCGCCATATTTTTTCCAGAAATGATAAGGCAGCAGAATGCCGATGTCCGACCAGCCGGGAGAACCGTTCATGGTGACCATGTAGCTGTCCACGCCGCCATCCGGGGCAATCTGCGGAAGATTGCCATCTTTCTTCTGCCAGTCGAAAATGTCACGCAAATGCTTCTGCGCAAAGGCGGCATAGTCAAACAGATAGCTGGCCGTACTGAAGAAAATCTGAGAGTCACCGGTCCAGCCGTGCCGCTCTCTGGTGGGGCAATCGGTCGGTACATCCAGGAAGTTCCCTTTTGAGGACCATATCGTATTCTGCACAAACTGATTCAACAGCGGATTGGAGCTGGTAAAAAAGCCCGTCTGTTCCAGGTCGGAATATATCGCTATGGCTGTAAAGTCCTCCGGCTTCCAGACAGCCTCCGTTTCCAGCAGAACATACCGGAAACCGAACACCGCAAACCGTGTTTTGTAATGGTTTTCCCCTTCCTTACAGGTGTATTCGATCTGCTGCAGCGGCGTCGTGATATGTTTATTGGAGCATTGAAAATTATGCTGGGTAAATTCCCCGTCGCTGCCTAAAATCTCACCAAAACGCAGGAATACCTTCTGTCCTTCCTTTGCTTCCAGGGAAAACGCAATATAGCCTGCAATATTCTGTCCGAAATCCAGCACGGTTTTCCCTCCGGGAGTTGTGATTACCGTGGGAGAAAAATGCTCCCGCTCCACCACCGGCACATTATTCGACGCGGTCGGGACAACATTATGCGTCGCCTTTTTCGCCCTCCCGCTGTAAGTGGGAGTTTTGCGTGCGTCATAAACCTCGCCGTCCTTGTTATCCGCAAACATAATGGGGCCATCGTTGCTCCAGTCCCAGGTTCCGTCCGTATAAAGAACCGCTTTCCCGTCGACCTCCAGCTGGGCAATCACCTTTGTTTCTGTTCCATACTGATTTTTCAATCCCCAGGCGCCGCAGGAGCCGCGATACCACCCGTCCGCCAGCCGGATTTCCATGGTGTTCTCACCGGGACAAAGCAGATCCGTCACATCATAGGTCTGGTAGGATACCCTTTTGCGGTAATCCGTATGACCCGGCGCCATGACAAAATCACCCACTTTTTTGCCGTTGACGGCAGCTTCGTATAAGCCGCAGGCAGTAATATATAGTCGGGCTGAGCCTGCCGGCGCAGTAAATTTTTTGCGGAAGCAGTCCACCGGATAACGTTGCTTCTTATTCACTTTATAATTGCCGGTAATCCAGTCCGCTTTCCAATCGGTGGAATTCAGCAGCCCCATTTCGAAGCTGCTCTCGCTCCAGTCTCCGGGATTGTCATTTTCATCCCACAGCCGCACCTGCCAGCGGATCTGCTCCCGGCTGGTCAACTCATAAGGATAGACCGCCTGCATGGAAGCTGTGTCTACCTTGCTGCTGTCCCAGGTCATGCCTTTTTCATTTTTGCAAACTACCTGATAAGCCGTCTGGCGGATACCGCCTGCGCAGTTCCACTGCAGACGGGGCTGCTGCATATCGATCCCAATGGGATGATTCAAGTATTCGGCTCTCAATCGAATCGCTTTCATAGAAAAGCTCCTTTACTGAAAAGTAAGCTCCAGAATATCCATCTTGCCGGAGAGGGATTCCAGAATCAATTCTGTGTGGACTCCCCCGGAAATCGGAATTCTGTACGCTGTCCAACTGGATGAAGCAACATGGATCTGACTCTGTCCATGTACCAGCAAATTACCTTCCCCTCTTGCTGTAATGGTCAGCTGCCGGGTTTGTGGTAAGTCAAAGTATTTGTAGACCGTTTTGGTTCCAGCGGTCATGTCCTGCACAAAATGGGTTTTCCCCTCATGACTGATTATGGGCATATCTTCGTGTTTTCCATTGGAATTATGCGGCATTTTTCCGTTCGTGAGCTGACAGCAGATAGTGGCGTTATAGCTGCCGATGCCGTCCAAATCTCCACCGTTAAGGCCGCAGGAGGTAACCTGTACCTGCGGAATGCTGCCATCAGGCAGAATCACGATTCTTTCAGCACAGGCCTGGCGGCTGTAATCGGTGCCATGGGTCAGACGGTGGTAAAAGATATACCACTCGTCCCCAATTTTCTCTATACTCCCGTGGGTGGTGCCGGTGTTGTTTACCCGGTCTTTGGGAAGTCTGCCGGCATAGCCCACATCGCCCGTGGAGAGAATCACACCACCATAGACAAAATCCCGATCAGGATACTGGCTGGTGCAGTAGCATAACTCATGGTTATTTGCTGATGAATAAATAAAATAATAAGTACTTCCAATTTTACGGATGGAAGCTCCCTCAAAGAAGCCATGGCCCTCCATAAACTGCCCATCCCTTGGCGGGATACACATTCTGCATTCCATGGATGTTCCCCTCAAGGATGCCGGGAAAATCGGCTTGGGCGGATTTAAGATGGTCACCATATCCGGCTCCAAAATGCAGTGGACGGCACCCATAACGCCTTTTTTTACGTCTTTCAGGCTCTTTTTGAACATGGATGCCTGAACAATGTGCATAGTAAGCTGCGAAATTTTCGGCAGGCTGTCAAATGGGTATCGGGCACCATAGTACAGCCGGATCACGCCATCATCGTTGATGACTGCCGGATCAAAGGGCACAAAATCCATGCAGGGCCGCCCATCCGGGTAATGGACATGGTCCAGAAACTCATATTTTCCATCCGGGGTATCGCAAACCGCCACTCCAATGGGGCCATGATATCCTCCCTGCCCCTTTTCTCCACTGAGGCAATAGTAAAGGTAGAATCTTCCATCAGATCCCTGACACACATCCGGTGCATAAAGATAGGGACGGTTGGTTTCTATAGAGAGCGGATCCTGACTGGCGGAAAAATTGATGCCCTTGCTGCTCCAGTTTCCTAAATCATCCACTGGTGCAGACCAGAATTCATAGTCAAGCATACAATATGTATCCCCGCCTTCTTTGTCATGAGAACCGAAAATATAAACCCGGTCGCCAAATACATGGGGTTCCCCGTCAGGAATGTAAACGCCAAGGGGAAGATATGGATTCATTGCTTGTTTTTTCATTCTTTCTGATTCCTCCTTGCAGCGATCTCCTCCTGCTCCTTTACCACATTTTTTTCTGCCTGGAATTTCCACAGCAGCAGGAAAATGACAACGGAAGTAATTACCTCCACCCCGACAAAGCAGAATGTAATCATGTTCTGGGTGGCACTGCCCTGCGTGAAACCGGTGGTTACGCCGGTTACCGCGTCATAAACAGGCGCGATATACCCGGTCCGCGACAGCAGGAAGTTGAACAGACCGCTCACCAGGCCTGTGGTACAGGTCATGATAATGGTCTGCATGGAAGCGGAAAACCCGTCACAGCGAAAATCATACCGCCACTCGATATGATCCAGCACATCCGCAAAAAGAGCGCTCATCACATAAGCGCAGGGCAGGCCGCCGATGTTTTTGATAAACTGACCAACCAGAACAATGACCATGTTTTTGGGTGATAAAAGGCAGACCGCACTGCCGATCCCATACAGTACAAAGCCAGCCATTGTCACATTCCGCTTTCCGAATTTTCTGGCGAGAGGCCAGACGGCAAAAATACCAATTCCCATGGGGATGCCGCCGATGACAGACACCAAAGTCTGCGTGATTCCGTCATTGTAGGTGCCCAGCACATAGTTGCAGTAATACACAAGCGCAATATTTTTGAGCTGCGCGCCGAAATTATAGAGGAAAAAGAAGGCCATAAAAATCAGCCAGGAGGGATCCTTAAATACCGCCTTCATCTGCTGTTTCATCGGGATGTCAGCGGCATTATTTTCAGCGGCTTCTTCCGTAATACGCTCCCGGGTGAAGTAATATTCCACAAGCGTCAGCGGCAGGACCAGGATGGCGAGCACACTCATAAACTGAAGCCACGCGGCCTGGTTGGCGCCCAGCGCCGGCATCACGATCATGGGAAAAATCAGCGCCACAATAATTCCGGACATCATCACCGAAGAAACATTGTTGAACACGGACAGGGAACCCCGCTGTTTGACGTCTCTGGTGGAGAGCGGCACCATCAGGTTATGGCTCATATTGTAAATCGTGTAGGCAAAGGAATAGAACAGGTTATAAGAGAGCATGACCCAGATCACCTGCACATTCTGGCTCGCTCTGGGAACCGCAAAGAGCAGGATTCCCGAAATCGTCATGAGCGGTGCTGCCAGAAGCAGCCAGGGACGTGCTTTCCCCTGTGCAGTGCGGGTTCGCTCGATCACCTGCCCCATAGTGAAATTGGTGACTGCGTCAATGATTTTGGAAATAATCGGGAAAATTGTCAGAAACGCGCCTCCCCAGACGGATGTCAGATTCAGCACATCAGTGTAGAAAACATTTAAGTAGCTCGCCAGAACAGCGTTTAAAAGCAGCGCTCCGCTGGGGCCAAGCAGATAACCCAGCCATCGTTCTTTTCCTGTTACGTCTTTACTGCTGAGCCGGCTTTGAAACATCCGGCCGCTCAGTCTCTTCTGTCTTTCCATAAAATAGCCCATCCTTTCTTTCCGGTTTGTGTTGCTTTATATATTTTATTGTAATGTATTCGGAAAGATATTTGTTGCGTTATTGTCTGGTTTATTGTAAAATATGGAATAAATTTTACAAAGGAGAAGCAGAATGATCGATTACGAATATATGGCGCTGTCACTGGCTAATCTGTCCGGCATTCCGGTGCGGCTTTATCGGGATGGCAAATTTGCCGGACTTTTTCACAGCAGCAAATTCAAACCGGATCTGGCCATTTCAGAGGAAGCCAGCATTTTCAGAAATCCCGCCAACGTCAGCTATTACATGACAGAGGAATTTCTTTTTTACGGTTTATTCCGGGTAAAGGAGGAACCGGTATGTCTGGTACTTGGCCCGGTTGCTCAGGTTCCGATCAGCAGTGCATCCGCAAGGAGGATCCTGCTTTCCATCGGTGAGTCTCCCTCCAGAGCCGCTGAATTACAGAACTACCTGCGCTCCATTCCTAGCTATTCTCTCAGGAACTTTTTACAGATTCTCTGCACGTTTGATTATTTTCTGAACGGGGAAAAATTATCTGTCGGAGATATTCTGACAAATGAACCGGTGCCGTCTGAACCGACACCAATGACGGAAGCGGGCACATCGACAGAGGATATTCCATCCGGGCATAATACCTATGACTTAGAACAGACCATGCTGTCCTATATTGAGCATGGCAGACCGGAAGAACTGAAGAAATATTATCAGACGCCCGCCACAGGTCAGGCGGGAAAAATGGCGCAGGATACCCTGCGCCAGCAGAAAAACCTCGTTATTGTAACCGCAACGCTGGCCAGCCGGGCAGCCATCCGCGGCGGTCTGGATGCGGAAAGTGCTTTTGCTTTGAGCGATTTATATATTCAGGAAGCGGAGCTTATGAATCAATATGAAGGACTGGTCAGACTGCCGATCCGCATGACCATGGAATACGCCCGCCGTGTTGCTGCCCTGCAGTGCGGGGACAGTAATCGCAAGCTGATCCGGGATGCCAGACAGTACATTCTGGAGCATATCAACGAAAAAATCACGACCGGGCAGCTTGCCGCCGCTCTTAACAAAAACCGCACTTATTTATGCACCTGTTTCAAGGAAGAAACAGGGCAGACAGTCAACGCCTATATTACCCGCATCAAAATCGATGAGGCAAAGCGCCTGTTAAAGGTATCTCAGAAATCCCTGCAGGAAATCGCGGAATATCTTGGCTATTCCTCACAGAGTTATTTCCAGAATGTATTCAGAAAAACAGAGGGAATCACGCCGCTTCAATACCGGCTTTCACAGCAGTGATCAGAAAACAGATCTGTTTTCAGATATGTGTGGCCATCAGTACCAGCCTGCCGGCGCTGTATTTTTCAATGCAGGCCGCTACATTCTGCCGGTTATCCTCATCCAGGCCGGTGAACGGCTCGTCGAGAATCAGAATGTCGGCAGGCAGAGCCAGCGCTCTGGCCAGGGCAACCCGCCTGCGCATGCCGCCGGAGAGTTCTGAACAGGGTTTCTTTAAGTCTTCCTCAGGGAGCAGATCTTTTAAAAATTCCGCTGCCTTTGCTCTGCTGCCGGTCACCATGGAAACGTTGGTCAGGGCGTCATAATCCATGCAGAGGCGGTTCTCCTGAAAAAGCATGGTCAGGCTGCTGCCGTGCAGATCGATTTGTCCTGCGTCCGCAGGCTCCAGGCCCGCGATCAGGCGAAACAGGGTGGTTTTGCCGCCGCCGGAGGGCCAGGTAAAGCGGATGGTCTCACCAGGGGTGCAGGAGGCGGAGAAGTCTCTTAAGACTTCGTTGGAGCCGTAGGATTTGCATAGATGCTTTATCGTCAGGATACTATTCTGATCGTCTTTCTGTTTATTTTGTACATTCACGATGCCACTGCGTTCATCACGGCCTGTATTTCCTTTTGCCATCTGGTTTCCTGCTTGCTGAGGGCTTTCAGTCGCCTCAGACTCTGCAGATTTCATTGCCGGCACAGGCGAAGCTGCCGATTCTATTTTCATTTTCTTCTCTGGAATTCGAACACAACCGCTTCTTTTGACTGCACGGCACTGCGGCTCCCACGCCATAAACACATCCCACAGCTTTAACAACGCCTTTTCGCACAGAATACTGATCAGGATAATCACCGCGCTCCAGGCCAGGATTCCCGCCGTGTCCAGCGTGATCTTCGCCATGTACAGACCTTCGCCAATGGAAAAATCCGGAGTACCGATGACCTCCGCGGCCACGCCGGACTTCCAGCTCATGCCCACCGCGATCCGAAAGCCTGCGGTGAGGAAAGGATTCAGGGCAGGCCGGTAAATATAAAAGCACTTATTCCACAAAGGCACACGCAGCACCTTCGCCATCTCTAAAAGCTCCCTGTCCGCGCTCTTTAATCCCTGCAGCGTGCTGATGTAAATCTGCGGCAGCACCACGCAGAAGCTGATGGCCACCGCCAGGACCTGCGAATGCCACCAGATCAGGAACAGCACGACATAGGACGCCACAGGCACCGCCTTGATCAGCGTCATAACAGGGCTGAAAATTTCTTCCAGAATCTGAAACCTGGCGCTTAACACTGCCAGCAGAAAGCCGACAGAAAAGCCCAGCAGAAACCCCACCCCAATGCGCAAAAAAGAAAACCAGATGGTTTTCCAGAAAGCGAAGGTGACAACCCTCTCAAGAAGGGCGGTCATGGTTGTGACCGGCCCCACTAAAAGGATCTGATTGTCCACCCACAGGCTTAAAAGCTGCCAGACAAGGAGCCAGCCCAGGATGATGAAGGTTTTTCGGATGACTTTCTTTACAGAATCAGACATAATTTTACTCAGCTGTATATCATGATTAAAGCGACAAAAGGGTATGATACCATGGATTGCTCCGCAAAAGACGCTCTCGCAATCCATGACGCCATTCGAAATCCGCACAATTTGACCTGAAAAACGGTCAAATTTGCTCCTTTCTCATGTCGTTGCGGTCCCCAAGGTCATAAATACGAATGCAAGCATTCGATTTCTGACCTTTTGTCCCTTGTATCATATCATGAGCAAAAGGCGCTCATGATCAGAATTCGTCGCTCACCGGGCACTGACTTTACAATGCTGAAATCATTCAGCAGAAGGAATAAAATAAAAATCCTCCCCCGGCAGTGCGCCTCCCACCATATCCGGGCTCTGGGAATAAAGCACTTCGAGATAGCCGGAAAGCTTCTCCTGCATTTCCTCTCCGTCAATGTACACAATATTGCACTCCGGGATGGCTTTCTCCGCAATCGCGGCACTGCCGACTATACCCGCTTCCGCTACCAGTTCCGCAGTGTGTGCCACATCGTTTACAGCCTCCTCAGCGCTTGTCTTGCGCTCCGCCATGAAATTTAACACAGCCGCTTCATGCGCCTCTAAGAATTCGGTGCGCACGATGGTCACGCCGGTCACCAGGGCATTGTTCGTACCCTGCTCTTCCTGCAGTGTATTCCAGGCCTCATTGATATCTACAGCCACCACCAGAGATTCATTCTGATTACAGGCAACGGTCACAAAGGGCTGAGGCAGTAACCCGATCGCGGTCGGATCCTCGGCCAAAATCGCCGCCACCTCGGAAGACTCTGACTTATATTCCAGCGTGCAGTCTGTCACGCCATAACCCGCCAGCAGATACTGCAAGGCGTAGTCCGGCGTGGTGCCCTTGCTGGGCAGATATACAGTTCTGCCGCTTAAATCCTCGATACTGCTCACAGTTTCATCGCCTGTCACCAGGTAAAGCACGCTCAGGGTATTGATATCCAGTACCGTGACGCCGCCCTCCGTTTTGTTGTACAGGGTACTGGCCGCGTTGGCCGGGATCAGGATGATATCCAACTCACCCTTCACCAGGGCTGTGGTGATCTCATCCGCTGCGGTTGCGATAGTAAATTCATAGTTGCCGGTCGTTTCCCCGTTTTCCGAATCCTCCATCAGCTGCACCAGGCCGATTGTGGTGGGGCCGGACAGGGAACCGATGCGGATGACAGTGTCATCCGTCACTTCCGCCTCAGACACCTCCTGTGAAACCTCCCCGGTTTCCGTGTTGGCCTCTGCCTGCACGGTTTCATCTGCCGTCTCCTCCGCAGCCGCTTCTTTCTCAGAAGTCTCTGTCTCAGCTTCTGTCTCCACGCTCTCCTGCGTCTCGGTCTGTGTGCTGCTGCCGCAGCCGGTCAATAAGCCGCATACCAGTGCCATGCCGCACATCAGCGCCAGTAGTTTCTTTTTCATAATCTCCTCCGTCATTCACATAAATGGTTCCGGCAGACAAGTGCAGCGTCCGCCGAAACCATTTTACTATATCCTCGTTCGGATTGCTATATGAACTTTGTTCATGGATGTACTATATTTCGTACATTACGGACTCTCAATATTTCTGCGGCATCTCCCACGCATGGTGATCGGTATGTAAAAGCTGATGCGCCTTATGTCCGTTCGGCTCGCCGAAGAAGTTCTCATACAGCTTCTGCACATCCTGATTCTCATGGGAAAAACGGGTGGGCGCGTTTTTATCCAGGCTGCGCAACGTTGAGCCGCGCTCCACCGCCAGCTCCTCGCCGTCGTGAATCGGCTGTCCGCCGCCGCCCGCACAGCCGCCCGGGCAGGCCATGATTTCCACAAAATCATAGTGCACGTCGCCGCGCTTGAGCGCCTCAATCAGCTTCCTGGTATTGCCAAGGCCGCTGGTCACCGCCGTCTTAATCTCCAGTCCCTTGATATGGTAGACTGCCTCGGTCCAGCCGCGCTGGTACACCACGGGTCTGTTTTCCTTAAAAATACTGATGTCCGGGTTCTCTCCCACAAGCAGATAATACGCGCTGCGAAGGGCCGCCTCCATGACACCGCCGGTAGTCCCAAAAATCACGCCCGCGCCAGTGCCGTCCTGCATCAGCTGATCACACGCCACATCCTTTAAATTCTTCGGGTCAATGTGTGCCGTGCGGATCATGCGGTTTAACTCCCTGGTCGTCAGAGAGATATCCACATCATGTCCCTGATACTCCTCATAAAAGAGCTCCATATTGACTTCGCCCTTTTTGGCCGTGCAGGGCATGATGGAAACCGTGACCATATCCTCGGGAGCTACCCCGATCTGTTCAGCAAAGAAGGTTTTCATCACCGCGCCGAACATCTGCTGCGGAGACTTCGCGCTGGAAAGCCTGTCCGTCAGCTCCGGATACTGAGACTTGATGAAACGAACCCATCCCGGACAGCAGGAGGTAAACATGGGCATCTGCGCCGTATCCCCTTTGGAAAAACGGTCAATAAACTCCGTTCCCTCCTCCATGATCGTCAGATCCGCTGTAAAAACGGTATCAAAGACATAATCAAAACCAATCTGGCGAAGAGTGTCCGTGATCTTGCCAATCGTTGCTTCCTCTCTGGAAAGACCCAGTTCCTCACCCCAGGCCGCACGCACCGCCGGCGCCACCTGCACCACGGTAATCTTACGCTTGTCACCGATCGCGTCCCAGACGCGGTCCGTGTCGTCCCGCTCACGTAGCGCGCCGACCGGGCAATGTGTGATACACTGGCCGCAGAGGGTACACTCGGTATCCTCGATTTTGCGGCTGCCGCGCACGGTCACGCTCAATCTGTCGGAGGTCCCGTTGGTGTCCCAGATGCGAATGCCCTGCACCTTGTCGCAGATCTCCACGCAGCGCATACACTTGATGCACTTGCTGTTGTCCCGGATCAGCGGGAATCTGCGGTTCCAGTCCGATTTCTCAATATGCTTCTCAAAGGGCACGTCCAGAACATTTAATTCTTTCGCGGTGCTCTGCAGGGAGCAGTTCTCATTGCGAACGCAGAAGGCGCAGTTCGTCTCGTGCTGGCTTAAGAGCATCTGCACATTCTTTTTGCGGTTTTTGATAACCTTGGGGCTGTTGGTGGAAATCACCATGCCCTCCTCCACCACGTTATTGCAGGAGGCCACCAGCTTTTCCTTGCCCTCGATCTCCACCACACAGACCCGGCAGGAACCGAGCTCATTCAAATCTTTTAAATAACATAGAGTGGGAATCCGGATTCCCGCCTGCTTCGCAGCTTCTAAAATGGTGGTTCCCTCAGGAACAGACACCGGTATTTTATCAATTATCAGGTTTACCATACGTTCGTCCGCCCTCCTTTGAATGCTCCATAGCCAAAGTGGTCACATCGCAGGCAGCGGCCCGCCTCCTGTGAACACTCCTTTTTCGTCATCGGGATCTCCACACCGTCGAAATCACACCTGCGCTCACAGGCCTCTCTCTCGTTGATATTCACTCTGCCGCAGGGGGTGCGGTCATCAATATTCGGAATCGGGATCTCCACATCACAGGAAATGGGATGATGATAGCCCAAATATGTATCAATGCTGGCTGCCGCCACCTTGGCAGCGCCCACGGCTTTAATCACAGTTGCCGGGCCGGAGGAACAGTCACCCGCGGTAAAGACGCCCGGCATGCCCTTGACCGCCGCGGTCTTGTCCGCCTGGAAACGTCCCCTGGAAACAGGCGCACCCGCCGCCTCAAAATGCTGATACTCAATGTCCTGGCCAATCGCCACAATCACCGTCTGGCATGGAATGAGAACATCCTCCTCCCCTGTCGGCTTCACGCTGGCTCTGCCGCCCTTGATCGTGCTGATCATCTGGGGCCTTGCCCATAAACCGTACGCCTTTCCTTCCTCGTTAACAGCAACCTTCACCGGAGCCATCAGGGTGCGCATCTGAACACCCTCCGCCATGGCGCCCTCAATCTCCGCGGGTAGGGCGGTCATGTCCGCCACTCTGCGGCGGTATACGATGGACACTTTTTGAGCTCCCAGACGGACGGCGGTGCGTACCGCATCCATGGAAACGTTGCCGCCGCCTACCACGACAACCTCCTGGCCGGTCAGATCTACGGGAGTACCCAGACCTACACCGCGTAAAAGCTTCACCGCGGAAATCACGCCCTCGGCATCCTCCCCCTCGACCTCCAGTTTTTTATCCGTGCTGGCGCCGATGGTAATGAGGACAGCGTCGTACTGCTTTCTTAAGTCATCCATGGTGATGTCTTCACCGATTCTGGTGTTGCAAATGACCTCCACACCGGTCTTTAAAATCGCCGCGATATCCTGGTCCAGCCTGTCCTTGGGCAGGCGGTAGTTGGGAATGCCGTATCTTAACATACCGCCCAGCTTCGGCAGCATCTCGTACACAGTAGTCTGATGTCCCATCAGCTGCAGATAATAAGCGGTACTCAACCCACAGGGACCGCCGCCGATGATGGCGATGCGCTTTCCGGTAGACGGCGCGCAGGACGGCGGCTCCACCTCGCCCGCGTAATCAGCTGCCATACGCTTTAAACCGCGGATATTAACCGCGTCATCCACGATTCTGCGGCGGCACTTGGTCTCGCAGGGATGCTCACAGATAAAGCCGCAGGTAGTGGGGAACGGGTTATCCTTGCGGATCAAACGGATCGCGTCCGCGTAGCGCTCCTCACGCACCAGGGCAATATAACCGGGAATGTCCACGCCCGCCGGGCAATATGCCACACAGGGAACCGGCTGTCCATACTCGCAGGTGCAGCGGCCATTGCGGATATGCTCCTCATAATCGTCGCGGAAGGTCTCCACACCATTATAGATGACCTCCGCGGCCTCATATCCGATGGCACAGTCTGCGGTCTCCATGATCGCGGCGGCGGTGTCCCGGATCTGATCGATCATATCCATGTCCGCCTGCCCGTCGAGCACCTTCTGCAGCATGTCCTTCAGATTGCCCAGTCCGACCCGGCAGGGGGTACATTTGCCGCAGGACTGCGCATGACACAGCTCCAGAAAAGCTCTGGACATGTCGATGGGGCAGATGCCCACAAGATTGGAGGCCACCCGGCGCTCCAGATCCTTGTACAGCTGCTCCATCACAGTTCTCGCCTTCGCGGGCGAGGGCATTTCCAATCTGTTCATTTGTCTACCTCTCCATCATTTTCATCCCAATATTGTGAAAGCCGATTGCATCCTGCAATCGGCAGCAACACTATCACCGACCATTTTACCTTTAATTACACTAAAAAGCAACCTGTATTCAAAAATTATTTGGTTTTTTTTTCACAATTTATAAGGAAACGCATTATTTTTTATCACATTGCACAAATTTACGATTGACAGGCTTCTCTCAGACGTTTCAGAATCCTCTTCTCCAGGCGGCTGACCTGCACCTGGGTCAGCCCGAGCCGTTCACCTGCCTCGGTCTGATTTTTTCCCTGAAAATACCGCATGCTCACCAGAAGGCGCTCCGTGGAAGAAAGCATATCCAGCAGCTGCCCGCAAAGCAGACGGTTTAAAAGGCTGCCTCCCTCGTCACGCCCGTCCGTAAGCTGTGCCGCCCTTTCTGTTCCTTCCTCAAACAACACTTCCTCCAGACTCTGCGCCGGCCTCATACTCTCCATCAAAAGCAGGGCTTCCTCCGGCCGCATCCCGGCTGCTCCCGCCGCTTCCGTGAGACTGGCCTCTCTGCCAAGCTTTTGCGACAGCTCGCCTGCCGCCCCATAAAGCCGCAGCTGTTTTTCCCTGGCCGCACGGCTCATATGTACCTGGGCATTGCTGCGGATAAAACGCTGAATCTCCCCGAGAATCAGAGGAACCGCATAGGTAGAAAACTGAAATCCCAACTCCTCTTTAAAACCCTCTGCCGCCTTACACAGTCCCAGACAGCCCGCCTGAAACACATCCTCCATATCCAGACCCCTGTTCTGAAATCTTCTGCAAACGAAACGGACCAGCCCCAGATTTTCCTCGACCAGGTTTTCTTCATTCTTCCTCATAAAAAGCCTCCGGAACAGCCACTTCCTTCCACATGGACACGCAGGTTCCCAGCCGCGGCTTCGATTCCACTTCCAGACGATCTGTAAATGCCTTCATGAATGTAAAACCCATCCCGGCACGCTCACCATCCGGCGATGTGGAATACAGTGGTTCCATCGCTTTTTCAATATTCTCAATCCCGATTCCGGTATCCTCCACATCCACCCGCAGCAGGCGTCCATGCTCTCCCCACTCATACAGAAACGCGGACAAATATACGATTCCATCTTTCCTTCCCTGGTAGCCGTGAATGATGGCGTTTGTCACCGCCTCTGACACTGCTGTCCGGATATCATCCAGCACATCCATCGCCGGATCCAGACAGGCAATAAAACCTGCCACAGCAATTCTGGCCAGGCTCTCGTTTTCCCCGCGGGATAAAAAGCACAGGCGCATCTCATTGACAAGCTTTCCCGCCTCCGCTGTTGCTTCTGTTTCTGCGGCATTTGCTTCACAGGCTGTGTTCACCGCTTCTGCCGCTTTCGCCTCCTCAGCCGTGTCCACCGCTCCTTGCGCCTTCGCTTCCTCAGCCATGTCCGCCGCTCCCTTCTTTTTTTCTGTCCTGTATGTGTCCGTCTTTCTCACCATCCCCCATATCTCCCGCAAATTCACCATTTTCATCGTTTCACTCATTTTAAATCTCCTCCCCGCTCTCCGTATCTGCCAGCGGCGCAGCAAAATCATAGACGCCGCTTTCCTGAAACAAACGCCGGATTCTGATATTTTCATGCGTCAGAAACATCCTGCCGCCAAAGGTCTTAAGGGTACGAAACCGCCCCATCACCAGACCGATGCCGGAGCTGTCCATAAACTCCGTCTCCTCAAAATCAAATACCAGACATTCGACAGGCTTTTTGAAAAGCTGCTCATCCACTTTTCTGCCCAGGGCAGAGACATGGTAATGATCCACCTCCCGCGGCAGCCTGACCCACAGATATTTTTCCTGCTCTCCCATCAATAACCTCCCTCCGTGTTCAATGCAAAAAAAAGAAGAACCCCTTTTTATGGGAATTCTCCTTTGTGTTTTATCTATTTCATTTGTAAAATCGGGCAATTACTCCAGCGCATCCAGATAGTCCTGCGCCAGGTTCGCGGTATTCGTGCCGGGTACCAGCTCTATCACCCTCTCATATGCTTCCTTCGCCTCATCCGTAAACCCAAGCTCAGAGCAGCAAATTCCCAGATAATACCAGGCATCCGCATAGGTGTTATCATACAGCACAGCCGCGCCAAGCGAAGTATACGCTGACTCATAATCTCCGGACCCATATGCGCTGTAGCCCATATTATAAAAATAATCCCGGGCGTCTGACGCCACCAACTCCTTTAGCTGCTGATACAGAACCGATATGCTCGACGTACTCTCTTCAAGCGCCTCATCCTGCGACAGGCAAACCGCAAAATAACTGTAAAATGTTTCATAATCCGCCGGGTTCGTCAGATAAGCCGAAGCAGCCATAATCAGAGAATCCGCCACGCTTTCCGAATCAGACCCTCCAAAATACGCCGCATACTGCTCGCTCAGCGTATCGTACTGCTCCTGCAGAGTCTCAAGAGAGCTCTCCAGCTCTGAGATCGTCACATTCTGCGCGTCCATAGTCTCACTGTTTAAACGCAATGTCTCCTCGTAATCCGACCTGGCGCTCTGCAGCCTGGACGGCATGACCAGGAAAAAGATAACGGCGGCTCCTAAAACCAGACCGATCACAAGGCCGGTAATCAGACCGCTTCCGGACTTTGGCTCCGTCACATTGGCCGGCTGAATAATCACCTCATTATCCCGCTCGTAGCGGACAGTCTCCTCTTTTTTGCGCTTTTTCTCGCTTCCCTTGCGCAGAGTCTCGGAAATCTCATTTAAATACCGCTGCGCAGTGACATTGCCGCGATCCGCCTTAAGCACTTTTTTCAGCAGAGGGGACGCCTTATCGTACTCATTGTGATGCATGTATATCAGAGCAAGCAAAAGACTGGCTTTTAAAAACTTCGGGTTGAGAGACTGAACACGCTTCAGCTGAATCATCGCCAGATCGTCGTTCCCTTCCTCGCAGTAAGCCAGCGCCAGATTATACTTGCGGATTGCCTGATCCAAGTCATTTAAGTCACTCGGGGACTTCTGCAGCTCACTGATGTACTGATTCGCCACATTGTTTTCCTGCTGCAGATTGGTGGAAAGGGTCCACTCGCACAGAGCCTGTGCCACCTCTCCCATTTCAAAGTAAACAAGCCCCAGCAGATTGTGGGCGTCCACATGCTCCTTATTTAATTTCAGACACTGATGCAGATCCCGCGCCGCCCCTGTCAGGTCGCGCACTCCGGCCTTCTCCAGTCCGGAATTGTACATGCGGTTGGATGCGTACATGATTTGTTTGTACTGTCTCACATCACTTTTGCACGAGGTACAGAAGTTGTGCTTCGTCAGCTCAGCACCGCAGCGATAACATTTCATTCGGATATCCCTGTTTTACACCTTTCCGTTCTTCATCGTCTCCAGCAGAATATCCACCGCATCCGTCATATCCTGCTGATAGATCAGCTCCTCTACCTCACCGATCTCGGTGCTGGGATAGAATTTCTTAATCTCTTCATTATAATCGATCATTATCTTCCTCGCTTTACATAAAAAAACTCATCGTCCTTCAACCGCAGACCTTCGTGTGCCGTCAGACGCAGACATTCTTAAAATCAGTTCCTTGGCCTCTCCCACAAAATACAGGGAGCCCGCCAAGTAAACCCTGTCGTTTTTTTGTTTTAACGCAGCCATCCGCTCCAACGCCTCATTCAGATTATGGTACACCTCAGCCGCAGCCATTTCCCCGATCTGAAGAGCGGCTTCCTGCAATGCCTCATCGCTTAAGCTTCTGGTGCTCTTCATCGGCGTCAGAAGAACGCATTCAAACAGGCCGCTGTCCGCCAACAGTCTCAGCATCTGCGGGTAATCCTTATCCGCTGACGCGGAAAAAATCAAACGCCTCTTTCCCTCGCAGCCATCCGCGGCCACACTTTTTATAAAAGCCTGTATTCCGTCCGGATTATGGGCGCCGTCCACAAAAAAATCCGGTGCGACTTCTTCCATGCGCCCGGCCCATTGGGTCCGGTACAGCCCCTCAAGGAGTACCTCCTTCGTGACGCGCTCCTGTGAAACAATGCCGCGCTCTATAAGCGATTCCACTGCCGCCAGCACCAGAGCGGTATTATCCACCTGATACAAGGCTGTCGTATGCAGCTTCGCCTGAACAGTTCCATAATACTGAGAATAAAAGGAAAAATCAATGGATTTTTTATGAATTATAATTTCTCCGTAGTCTTTTTTTGACAGGATCCGACAGGGACTTCCCGTTTGCGCCGCTTTTTGCTCAAAAACGTCCGCCACCTGCTCATTGCCGCCTTCTACAATCACCGGAACGCCGGCCATGAGGATACCGGCCTTCTCTCCCGCGACCTTCTCAAGGGTGTCCCCCAGATATTTCGTGTGGTCAAGACCGATTTTCGTAATTAGCGTCAGATCCTTACTGGATACCGCGTTGGTGGCATCCAGTCTGCCTCCCACACCGGTTTCCAGGATCACGATATCCGTCTTTGCCTCCGCAAAAATATGCATCCCCATGAAGAAAAGCATCTCAAAATAAGTGGGATAATAGGACGCCGGATCCGTCAGCAGAGACTCCACATAATCAAACGCCTCCAGAAAGGTCTCACAGCTGACTGGCTCGCCGTCAATCTGAAAGCGCTCCCTGGTATCTATCAGATGTGGGGATGTAAACAGACCCACATGGTAACCGGCCAGCTTAAGAATGCCGGCCAGATAAGCGCAGACAGAACCCTTGCCATTGGTGCCTGCCACATGGACAATGTGCATCCCATGTTCCGGGCTCCCCATCTGCTCTAAAAAGGAGCGGGTTTCCTCCACGCTGTGTTTCTTTGTAAAACCGGGGATACGGTCGATTTTCTCAACCGTATCCTGGTACTTTTGCATAATCTCCGTCATTTTAAAGCCTTATCGGGACAGCTGCGCAAGTCTTTCCTTTACCTGCTCCATCATCTGCGCATACTTTACCTGCTTGTCCCTCTCTTCCTGAATTTTTGCCGCGGGTGCTTTCGAGACAAATTTCTCATTGTTCAGCATCCCCGCCACTCTCTTCAGCTCTCCCTCCAGACGCTTTTCCTCCTTCTGCAGGCGCTCAATCTCCTGCGCCACATCTACAAGCTCAGCGAACGGAATGTACATTACCGCACCCGCGATCACCACAGAAATAGCATCCTCAGGGATCCCTGTCTTATCAGACTGCACAACCACCTCTGAAGCATATGCCAGGGAAGCAAAGAACAGCTTTCCTTCCTCAAAAACGGACCGCACTTCCTCCTGATCACTTACCACATAAACCAGTGCCTTGCGGGACGGCGCTACATTCATTTCCGTGCGGGCCGCCCGGATCGCGCGCACCGCTTCCTTGATCATCTCGGTTGCACTTTCCTCTCCTGGATAGCTTCTGCTCTCCTGGTATACAGGCCAGGAAGAAATCATGATGGATTCCTCCTCGGACTGCAGCGTGCAGAAAATCTCCTCCGTCACAAAGGGCATATAGGGATGTAAAAGCTTCAGGGCATCAATCAGCACCGTCTTTAAGGTATACAGCGCCGCGTTCTGACTGGCCTGATCCTCCGTCGCATACAGACGGGGCTTCACCATCTCAATATACCAGTCACAGAACTCGTCCCAGATAAAATCATAAACCTTCTGCACCGCGATGCCAAGCTCATAATTCTCCATATTGTCCGTGACTTCTCTCACCAGATCATTCAGTTTGGAAAGAATCCACTTGTCTGCCGGCTCCAGATCGCCGTCCGCCGGTTTCGTCACTTCCTTGCCTTCCATATTCATCATAATGAAGCGGGAAGCATTCCATACTTTATTGGCAAAGTTGCGGCTGTTCTCCACACGCTTGTAGGAGAAGCGCATATCGTTGCCGGGCGCATTGCCGGTGATCAGCGTCAGGCGCAGCGCGTCCGCGCCGTACTGATCAATGACCTCCAGCGGGTCGATCCCGTTGCCCAGGGATTTGCTCATCTTGCGTCCTTCGCTGTCGCGGATCAGACCGTGGAAGAGCACGGTCTTAAAGGGTCTCTCCTTCATCTGTTCATAGCCGGAGAAGATCATGCGGATGACCCAGAAGAAAATAATATCATAGCCTGTGACCAGGACATCCGTGGGATAAAAATAATCCAGCTCTTCCGTCTTCTCGGGCCAGCCCAGTGTGGAGAAGGGCCACAGCGCGGAAGAAAACCAGGTGTCCAGTGTGTCAGGATCCTGCGTAAAGGATGTGCAGCCGCAGTGCGGGCAGGCACACTCGGGTGCTTTGTCCGCGACAATGTATTCGCCGCAGTTGTCACAGTAATAAGCGGGTATCCTATGTCCCCACCAAAGCTGGCGGCTTATGCACCAGTCTTTGATATTATCCGTCCAGTTATAATAAATCTTATTCATGCGCTCGGGAACCAGACGGATGTCGCCGTTTTTCACAGCCTCGACCGCCGGTTTGATCAGCTCATCCATCTTCACGAACCACTGCTTTTTGATCAGCGGTTCAACGGTGGTCTTGCATCTGTCATGGGTGCCGACATTGTGCGTATAATCCTCCACCTTTACCAGCAGTCCCATGCTGTCCAGTTCTTCCACGATCTGTCTGCGGGCCTCGTAACGGTCCAGCCCCGCATATTTGCCGCCGTTCTCGTTAATGGTGGCATCATCGTTCATGATATTGATCTCAGGCAGATTATGGCGCTTCCCGACCTCGAAGTCGTTCGGGTCATGCGCCGGGGTAATCTTCACCACACCGGTGCCGAACTCCATGTCCACATAATCGTCCTCCACCACAGGAATCACCCTGTTCACGATAGGCAGCAGCACAGAACGGCCGCGCAGATAAGCGTAACGCTCATCGCGCGGATTAATGGCAACGGCGGTATCGCCCAGCATCGTCTCCGGACGGGTCGTGGCAAAGGTCAGAAACTCTGTCTGGCTGGGCTGTCCGTTCTCATCGATCAGCGGATATTTAATATGCCACAGATGACCGGCCTGCTCCTGATACTCCACCTCCGCGTCGGAAATGGAGGTATTACAGACGGGGCACCAGTTAATGATGCGGCTGCCCTTGTAAATCCAGCCTTTTTCATGCATTTTGCAGAAAACTTCAGTGACGGCTTTGGAGCAGCCCTCGTCCATGGTAAACCGCTCTCTGTCCCAGTCACAGGAAGAGCCCAGCTTCTTTAACTGGCTGGTGATCCTGCCGCCGTATTCCTTTTTCCAGGCCCAGGCGCGCTCTAAAAATTTCTCTCTGCCGATGTCTTCCTTGGTAATGCCCTCTTCCTTCATCTTCTCGATGATTTTAACCTCGGTCGCGATGGAGGCATGGTCCGTACCCGGCTGCCAGAGCGCATTGTATCCCTGCATTCTCTTAAAGTGAATCAGAATATCCTGCATGGTATTGTCCAGTGCGTGTCCCATATGCAGCTGTCCCGTAATATTCGGCGGCGGCATCACAATGGTGAACGGCTTTCTGGAGCGGTCCACCTCGGCGTGAAAATACTTTTTATCCATCCATTTCTGATATAATCTGTCCTCAATGCCCTTCGGGTCATAGGTCTTTGCCAGTTCCTTGCTCATATGTCTTAATCCCCCGGTATGTGGTCTTATAAATCAATACCAATGATTGTATCCCTTCAGGCCTGTATTTGTCAAGGCAAAAACACAGAGGATACAGGGAATGTACGCCGCCGGTTCTTCAAGCCTCCATTTCAGCCCGCGCCGGCGCGCAAGCTGCAGTATCAGAAACAGAAGTCCGGAAAAAGCCTTCATCCACCAGAAGAGAAAAAAGGAGAAAAAAGCACTGTACCTCACCCAGTAATACAGCATACAGTTTAAAAACACCAGACTGTCCGCAAAGCCATATAAAGAAAAGCGTCTGTAGATTCCCTCGCACAGCAGACCAAGCAGCAGAACTGCCGCGTGGGCGCCTCCATTCCATAAAGCGTAACGGTCCCTGATAACCGGAAGCAGAGCGGCACAGCCAGCTGTGCCCACCCTGCCATCGGCACCTCCATGCAGTGTAAGGATCAACCCCACTGCGGCGGGCAGGCAATATATTCCTACCGCCGCCAGACCCATCAGATGTGTCCCGCGTATGACCAGCCTTTCTTTCAAATCCTGGCATGCAGCACAGATCAGATACAATATAAATATAAGGTCACTGATTATTTCTGATCCGCGTACGAAGCTCATCCAACACACTCCCCTCAGAAACCACCAGCACAGGATACGCCATCGTCTCTTCCTCCTCCCTGTATGCCTTCACCGTGATCTGATAAGCCCCGGGAGTCGTATACAGAGGTATGGAAAAAGAGAGAGTCTCCTCCTGTGTCTGCGTCGGTTCTTCATATATAAATGTCCGGTTTACCTCCGGAAATGCCGCTGTAAACGCATCCGGAAACACAACCTCAATCCGATCCGCATACCCCTGTACATTCAGATAAAGAATACCGCCCTCGCCGGACTTAAAATCACCGCTGCAGCCGTCCCGGCTGTGCGCAATCCAGGCAGACACGATCAGTTCCGCTTCCCGCTGAGATTCCTCTCCCTGATCCGGCTCCGCTTCCTCCCCGGTATCCTGCCGGGAATCCTCCTGTGCGCTTTCTTCCGCATCACCATCCTGATCAGGACCGGTTTCATCTGTCTGTTCTGACTCATCTTCCGTTCCGGTATATGTTCCGCTCTCCGGATCAGAACCCGTTTTGTCTGCCGTATCCGAAGCTGCTGTATTCCCGTTATCAGACTGCGCCCCGTTCTGAAAGTCCGGAGCTGTTCCGCTCCCGGTCTGCGCACTGCTTTCCTTCTCCCACTGCGCATACAGGGTAACTGTTCCCTCATTGACCTCAGTCAGATTCAACACCTCAGCGCAGTCTGCATAGGCAGTACCGCTGCCGTCCGCCCTGGTATTCCAGCCGGTAAAAAGATATCCCTCGCAGACATACACATTGGGGCGAAGGCCTGTATCTCCGTACCCCGCCTCAGCAGCGCTCGCCCCTTCATAAACAGATGCGTTTCCATACATATGCCCGGTTGCTGCCATCACTCCCGTAACCGAAGCGCCTGCCGGTGCATTCGCGGCATATTGTATTGTATATCCGTTGGCCGAAACTCTTTTACAGGTATGAGAATATCCGGCTCCCTGCTCAAGACCGCCGCACCAGGGACAGAGATAATAATACTCCGCGCTTCCCGGAAGGGTCCGGATTCCCCGGGCCGTAGAGCTGTTCATATAAATGTAAATATCCATCAGCCGTTCTCCGCAGTCCGCGCAGTAAGCAAACCATCCCTGCGCATATTCGCTATGGCAGATCACACTGCTATACTGGATACCATGGTAATATCCGATATTATAAATCGGATGAATGCACATGGAATTCGCCCAGGCGACCTCCCATTTCAGAATACGCGCCTCGCTGACATTCGTTTCCGTATAAATGTGTTCCCCTATCGTGGGAGCGTCAGCCGCTGCTTCCCCTGTATAAACCGTATATCCGGCAGGGTATCTCTCATAGGTTCTGACGCCCGCATCCGTCGTAAAAGCCAGACCGTCAGGGCTTAAACTGATTCCCGCGTATTTTGTGTACGCGGACAAAGAAGAGGCCAGGACTGTCAGACTCCCGTTATACAGCATAAAAAGAAGTCCGAAAAGCAGGACGATTCCCGATCCCAGAACAAACAGCTTCTGTCGTGACCCTGACTTCTGACAGGAAGACCTTACCCGCCGCACCCGGCGCGTTGCCGGGCGCCTTAAGCCCCTAAGCATTGCTCTCGGCAATCAGAAGACTGCCCCTTAAAAGCGCCTCATAAAAAGCCGCCACCTGCGCCCTTTCAAGCGGAATGATAAAAAGCTGCGCCATGGAAACTGCATCGGAATTACTGATTTCCTCCCCGCTTTTTGTAAAGGTTCGCTCTATCCGCACGTGGGATGCAAGCAGCGTACAGACGCTCTCGTCCCCGCTGCCTTCCATACAATACAGATCAATCCAGTCCCCTGTCCTGAGCGTTCCGGCGACAGCCTGAGAGAGCTGATCCACACTGACGCTGACCCAGTAAAGCTCCTCATACGCTTCATAAAAGTCATTGACGGGCAAAAGCATGGCCTCTGTCAGAAAGCTGCCCTCGCTCACCTGTACGACAGTAGTCATCCTTTCCAGCCCTTCTAAAGACACCAGCGCCTCTTCCGGTACATATTCCTCCGGAATCTGCCTCAGTTCCAGAAGCTCCTCCAGATTTGCGGCTGTCAGGACAGTATTCTCTGCAATCTGCGTTTTTGCCGACACCACTGTCACATAGGTTACTTTCTCCTGTGCGGCCATCTGCATACATAAAATCGCGACGAATACCAGCACCGCCAGAACGGCGCTGATGATCCCGATCCGGATATTTCTTTTTTCTTTCATATCATATCCTCCCGAAACAAACACACAATATCCACACAATGCTGCCGCTCAATTTCCACCGTTACCTCTCCCCAGACTAAAACCGGCACCCTGACCGCGGCATAGATGGCGGCGGAAACAATCTGTGTCCCGTCCGGAGCACAGACCGTCTCACCCGCAGCATAAACGGCTGACAGCCAGCTTCCGTCTTCCTGCCGTTCATTCATTCTGATGCCGTCTGTCGTTTTTTCATAGACAATCAGCTGTGTCAGTACGACCTCTCCGGCAATTCCGAGTTTTTCCTGATTTTCAGATGACCCCAGCGCAGTCTCAAGATACTTAAGGTAGATCTGTTCCACTTCCTGTACATCCGCAAATATCACCTCTCCGCTCATGCCGTAGGTATACGGCTCAATGAGAAGTGCCGATAATCCCGCCTGTGTCATACAGTCCTGCAGGTATGCCTTCAGTCTTTCCGCACGCAGAAGCAACAGAAGCAGAAAAATCATGAGCACTGCCCAGGAAATCAGTATCATGGAAAAGGCGTAATGCATGAGTCCCTGATCTTTTCTCTTCATCCGAACTCCTCACTGCTTCGCCGTAGACTTCAGCTGAACAGACACCGGCAGCTCCCAGCTTAAGCTGCTTCGTCCCATAACAGTCTGCTGAAGCGTACCGGAAATACTGAGCACAATCTGACTTCCATACCCGACTTCCACAGTCGTTGTGCCATCCAGGCTGACATTACTAAGTCCCGCCTCCTCTAAAGACGCCGTCAGCGCCGCCTGCTCTTCGGCGGACAAATACCCGGTTGTTTCCATCACCAGCAGATACTCCCTGCCGATCTGATCAATCAGATCCCGCTGCCGGATGACATGAAAAAATCCTGCTGACAGCACTACCAGTACAGCCACCATTCCCAGGCTCAGCAGAACGGGCAGAAGCTGGTATACATACCCTTCGTCTCTTTTTAATCGCTTAGCCATTCGCTCCCACTCCCGTGGTCAGGATGTTTTTAATCTGTGTGCTCATGGAGCTTACTACATCCTCAATCAGCGTTGTCATGGCCGTGCGGAATACTACCAGAAGCACCACGGCTATGACCGCAAGTCCCACCTCCACCACAATGGCCTTATCGCCCGCATCGGCCGTCTGAAACCACGCTTTTATCCTTTCTCCTGTCTGTCTCATCATTTTCAGCTCTCCTTGTTTTTAAAATTATGTCTGAATTCTGTCTGCTCTGAGCAGCATGCCACAGACCGCCTTCACGCTGCTCTGAACTGTTACTAAAAATAAATGTTCCTTGCCACGGCTACCACACAGCCGTACAGCACCAGTACCAGTATCCCCGCAAACAACAGCATCTGAAAGACCTGCAGCTTCATTTCCAGGTTCTCTTTCTCCTTTATCAGATTTGTCCGTTCCATCTCTTCCAACTGCAGGCTGATGTCTTCCAGCAGCTTCACCGCATAGCCGGAATCCTGCATCTGCCGCAGAATCACACAGAAGCTGCTGATGTAGGGATTGTGGAAGCTTGCTTCAAAAGCTTCCAGGGAGGCCTCAATACTCTCTCCGTTTAAGAGCTGTTCACACAGCCGGTGGAAAGATTTTTTCATGCGTCTGTTTCTGATAAAATTCTCACTTTCCATAAGGGCCTGCAGGATGTACAGGCCGGACTTTAACTGCACGGAAATGGCTTCATAGATCCATTTCAGATCCTGTGTAATAGCAGTATTGTCCCGGCTGTTGGACCAGATCAGGACCAGCGAAGGCGCCAGAAAACCCGTAAACAGTCCTGCCAGTCCCCACATCCAGTGAGAAAATATCCCGATTGCAAAAAGGATGAGCCCGAGCCAGAGGCTAGTGTGCAGCAGATGCGCCCCATCCTGATAAATCCAGAGCTCCTGCATCACGTCACCGCCGAAACTTTTTACAAAGCGATCCGCTTCGGTCGTTACTGCGTTTTTTCCTTCCTTCATATCGCTCCTCTTTGACCGCTGCCGCTAAGACACCACACAAAAATCAACAGAATGACAGCCAGGTAAACCGTGCAGACCTTTCCCGGCAGACTGCCCCACAAAAGCCAGGTAAGCGAAATGTCCATCGGGTTCGACATGGCCTTCAGCATCACGGCACTGAGTATGATAATCAGCACCATTTCCACCCTTGCCGTCCTTTTTACGCCCTGCTTCTCCCTCTCAAAGGTCAGATATCGCTGGGTGCTCTTGCGGGAGCTCTGCAGTACATACACAAAATCGCAGTTATACATGCTGCATACATTCAGGTTGTGAATAAACTCCTGCCACTTCGGGTGCTCCAGCAAAAGCTTCATTTCCTCCAGCACCCTCCTGCTGCCCATTCCCCTGTCGCGCAGCCGTTTTGCTGACTGCAGTGCCTGTCCGATCGGACCGCCGATATAAGCGCCGCACAGAAGCAGAATGCTTACCGGATCCTCCTCCGTAGCAGAAAATCCCTCCGCCAGGTTAATGACCTCCAGCAGGTGCTCCTGCGTCCTGCGAAACCGCACGGTGCGCAGAATGCTGATAAAGACCGCAAAAGCCGCCGGCACCGCCAGCGCGCCGGCAAACGCTGCCAGCAAACCCCGGACTGCACCCAGCAGAATCCACACCCACAGCGCCAGAAAGCACTGCAGCAGCACCCAGAATTTCACGCTGAGAAAAGGAAATCTGCTCCGTATCCCGCTGTAATAGAGTGAAAGCTCCACCCTGTCCGCCCATTTCCGGCTTTCAGAATCAGGCAGGGCCCTGCATCTGACCGCGTTTTCCTCGGTCGCGAGAAATTCTTCGGAATACACCCTGATCTCCCTGATTCCCCTTGCATCCATCCAGCTGACAAAGCAGTAACACGCCGCCAGAAGGCTTAAAAACAACAGTCCTTCAAGAATCCAGATCATGGCTGTGCTCCCTTTCATAAACATTGCGGGTTACCAGATTTCGTTTTTCATCCAGTTTCACCTCCGTGATGGTCCAGAGCTTAAAATCCTTCATGTAGCATACGGTGGATATACACCCCAGCATCTTTTTAATCTCGTCCTGGCTGTAATCCGACTCATATTTTACATAATCCGCAAGCTTGTAAAGCGCCGCTTCTCCGCTCAGTCCATGTACGGTTGCCAGACCCAGATGTCCTGTAAAGGCCGCATTCAGGAAATACAGAGCCTCACCGCCTTTAATCTCGCCGATCACAATGTAGTCCAGATCCAGTAAAAGCGCATTGATACTCAGCTCCTTTAAGCCATAGCGAACCTTGCTCTCACCTCTCTGCTCCAGTACATGCTGAAACATCATGTCCGGATGCACCCTGGAAAATAACTCCTCGTTCTCCTGCACCACCAGCACAGATTTGTCCCTGGGGATTTCATCAAGCAGTGCATTTAAAAGAGTCGTCTTTCCGCTGGCACCCTTGCCGGCGATCAGAATGTATCCTTTCTGAATCTGTCTGCGCAGGTACTCCGCATGCTTCTGTGTCAGCATTCCCAGATCCATTAAATCCTCAAGACTGTGTTTCTTCTTCGGGATTTTGCGGATATGCAGATAAGGTGTGTCCACCGAATTGATGATGGGCTGGCTGATGTTGAAGCGCAGAATGAAGTCCTTGCTGCTGCCCTTGTCCGTGAAGCTCTGCATGGCGTTGGTGCGGGAAATGCTGACCTGATTTTTGGCTGCCACAAACTCTGTAAACTGTTTCAGCTCCTGGGCGGAAGCAAAGGTAAGCTCACTGTCCTCGCGTCTGCCCAGCCTTTTTACGCGAATCCGGTTATAGGAGAGCACCTTGATGTCTGAAATCTCATCATCTTTGATGAGCGGTTCCAGCACATGGTATCCCTGAAAATAAGGAAAGGGCTCCTCCCTGACCATCATTCGCCCCTCGGTGTTGATTTCTTTCGGAAAAAACTGCATAAAAATTGACCTCCTTACCCTATATAGGCATAAGGAGGCCAATTTTTCGCGAAAGTTTTTTAATAAACTTAGATTTGACGTTATATCATACGAAAGTATAATATATCGTAACATGTCAGTAACTGCCCGTGCAAATAATATCATTCATCCGAAATCAGCTCCCGATGAAATCACTGTCCTGCAGTTTATGCGACATTACGTTTCAACGCTTATCATCACCGGTCATCATCAGAAACTCTGTAAATCACGCTGTCCGAAATTTTCTGCGCCGTCTCAGCATCAGCCAGCGCAGTGATAATCGCTTTGGAGAAAGCAATCGCGCAGCCCATTCCTCTTGCGGTAATCACATTTCCATCCACAACACAGGAGCAGTTTAAAACCTGCGCTCCCGTCAGGTCATTCTCAAATCCAGGGTAGCAGACTGCCCTTTTTCCGCTCAGAATGCCCAGATGACCCAGCACACTCGGTGCCGCACAGATGGCGCAGACATATTTACCGCTGCCCGCAAACGCCTTCAGCTGTGCAGTCAGAAGCGGCACCCGCTCCAGGTTCTTCGTACCCGGCATACCTCCCGGCAAAATCAGCATATCCAGACTGTCGAAGTTAAGATCGTCTATCCTGATATCCGTCTTTACACACACGCCGTGAGAGCTTGTCACAGCATCGCTCCCGGTCACGGACACCATCTGCATGTCGATACCGGCTCTGCGGCACATATCCACCACGGTCAGGGCCTCAATTTCCTCATACCCTTCCGCAAAAAAGATCGCTGCTTTTTTCATCATGTTTCTCCTCTTCTTTTTTATAGTAACAGAAATTCATTCACAAGATTTGGTAAATTTCCTTAAATTTCTCTGAAAGAACTTCCCTTTCATTGTGGAAAATGATATGATGATACCAGGATTGGGGAAGCACGAAGTGCGAAACAATCCGGGGTATCATCACCCCACATCAAAGGAGATCCACATGGAAATCGAACGAAAATTCACCATCAGAAAACTGCCGGATAATCTGCGCTCCTACCCTAAGGTCCATATCCAGCAGGGTTATCTTTCCACCAATCCGGTGGTCCGCATACGCAAAGAAGACGATCATTATTATCTGACCTATAAAGGGCAGGGGATGCTGGCAAGAGAAGAGCATAATCTCCCTCTGACCCGCGAAAGCTATGAACACATGCTGCCCAAATGCGACGGCAATATTATCTCCAAGCTGCGCTATAAAATTCCGTTAGAGCACCCGAAATTCAACGCGGACTGCCCCGCGCCGCCGGATAATTATCACCTTATCATTGAACTGGATGTCTTCGAGCCTCCCTTTGAGCCGCTCATTATGGCGGAAGTGGAATTCGGCAGCAAAGCTGCCGCAGAGAGCTTCGTTCCGCCGGACTGGTTCCTGGAAGACGTCACTTACAACAGCAACTACCATAATTCCGTCATGAGCCAGATGAAATTCTGACGTTACTACTCCCTGTTGCTAAACCTCGTCAGCTTCCGTATCTTACCCGCCAGTTCTTTCGTAGCCGCGCCCTCCCGCATGCGCCACTTCCAGTTATCGCCCAGCGTGGAGGGTGTATTGATTCTGGCTTCATCGCCCAGATTCAGGTAGTCCTGCATGGGAATGACAGCCGTATCAGCCACGCTCATCATGGCCAGTCTGATCAGACGCCACGCCGCTTCCTTCTCCGAATGAATCTCCGCATACTCCCGCACATGCTTTCTCGTCTTTGAATCCAGGTCGTGATACCAGCTTCTGGTGGTCTGATTGTCATGCGTACCTGTATAAACCACGCAGTTTCTGTCATAATTGTGCGGCAGATACTGGTTGCCGGCACCGCTGCCGAAGGCAAACTGCAGTGGTTTCATGCCGGGATATCCTGTCGATTTCACCAGTGCAATGACACTGTCTGTCAGCACGCCCAGATCCTCCGCCACAACTTCACGCTTGCCCAGCACTTCCTCCATCCGTACAAACAAAGCTGCGCCCGGTCCCGGCATCCACCTTCCGTTCACTGCCGTCCCGGCTCCATAGGGAATAGAATAATACTCGTCAAAGCCGCGGAAATGGTCGATTCTGACGATGTCATAAATCTCAAAGCAGTGCCTCATGCGGCTGATCCACCAGGCATACTGCGTCTTTTTGTGATACTCCCAGTCATAGAGCGGATTGCCCCACAGCTGGCCGGTCTCACTGAAAGCGTCCGGCGGGCAGCCCGCCACAGCGATCGGATTCCGATCCTCATCGAGCTGAAAAAGCGCCGGATTTGCCCAGGTATCCATGCTGTCAAAAGCCACATAGATCGGCAGGTCTCCTACAATGCGGATGCCCTTTGCATTGGCATACGCCTTCAGTCTGCTCCACTGTCTGTCAAACTGGTACTGGAGATATTCATAAAATAAAATATCGTCCGTGTATTTTTCCCGGTATTTCTCGATCGCTTCCGGCTTGCGCAGCCGGATATCCTCCTCCCATTCAATCCAGCACTTCCCGCCGTAGGAGTCCTTGATCGCCATATAGAGAGCGTAGTCCACCACCCAGTCATAATTGCGGTCGATGAAGGCCAGAAACTCCTCGTCATGCTTAAGCTTTTTCTTTGCCCGCTCAAAAGCCTTTCTCAAGGCAATAAAACGGGATATGTACATATGCTCATAATCCACATATTCATTGCTGCCGCCCCAGTCAAGTGCTTCGCACTCCTCCTTCGTCAGTACCTTTTCTTTGATCAAAGCCTCCAGATCAATGAAATAAGGATTCCCCGCGAAGGTGGAGAAGGACTGATAAGGGCTGTCCCCGTAGCCGGTCGGCCCCAGGGGCAGAATCTGCCAGATGGTCTGTCCCGCGGATTTTAAGAAATCCACAAAGCGATAGGCTTCTTTGGAAAATGTGCCAATGCCGTAGGGACCCGGCAGGCTGGAAATGGGCATCAGAATTCCGCTTCTGCGCATATTGTTACCTCACTTAATTTTATAATATATACTTTCTGACTTTTTTCGGTCTCTTTACCGCTCTCAAATTTTCCCAGACTGTCAAAGTTATCCAGCTGATACCCCGCCACCAGGCAAAAGGAAACAATAAAACCGGTAATCGCGGCAAATACAATCCTCCTACTCCTGCTGATCAACCTCTTCACCTCCGGAATTTTTTTGCATTTCTCTGAAAACTTCCATATATTTACACTCAAAATTCCGCCGTTCCACACTGCAGGATTCCGACAAAATCATACCGGAGAAAAAGGACTGCACCGCCGCCAGCATCGTAAAACAGCTGACAATGAGAGTCGGGAATCTGGGCACCAGTCCGGTCCGGAAATATTCCGCCAGAATCGGCACAAACAATATCACACCGACCGCTGCCAGCAAAAGCCCCAGAATGCCGAAAAACAGAAGCGGCCTGTAGTTTTTAAACAGCTGAAAAATCTTAACCAATACCTTTAAACCATCAGAGAAGGTGTTCAGCTTGGACTCCGAACCCTCCGGCCTGTCCCGGTATTCAACCACAACATTTTCCACCTGGAGGTTATAATTTACCGCATGAATCGTCATTTCCGTCTCAATCTCAAAGCCCTGGGATATCACGGGAAACGTTTTCACAAAACCGTAACTGAAGGCCCTGTAACCGGTCATAATATCCCGGATATCGGAATGAAACAGAAAATTAATCGAGCTTCTCACCAAAGAGTTTCCGAAATTATGAAAGGGGCGTTTGTTTTCCTCAAAGTAAGCCGAGGATAGGCGATCCCCCACCACCATATCCGCGTGTCTTTCCAACACCAGGTCCGTCATCTTTCGGGCAGATTCCAACGGGTAGGTGTCATCACCGTCGATCATCAGATAGCACTGTGCTTCCACCTCCCGAAACATCCTGCGGATCACGTTGCCCTTTCCCTGTCTGTACTCATGCCGCACCACCGCGCCCGCCTTTTTTGCAAGTTCTTCCGTGCGGTCTGTGGAATTGTTGTTATAGACATAGATTACCGCCTCCGGAAGCGCCGCACGGGCGTCACGCACCACTTTTTCAATTGTCCTCTCCTCGTTATAACATGGAATCAATACAGCAATCTTATCCATAGAACTCTCCTGATATGTGTCCAGCTTACACATTGTTCTATCATCTTTTCCTTCGTACTGACAATCACATCTTCTTTCATTTCATGCTGTTGCACATCCGGATCGCCTCACCCCGCAACCTGATGCCTCCACAGCAGGAACACATAATACACGATCATACACAGCAGTAAAATCACACCGCTCAGCCGGCCCAGCTCCTTTCTGCGCAGGACACAAAGCCACAGCATGACAGAAATCACGAAAGCAGCCAGTCCGTCCACATAATAGCTTCCGGAGTAGGGAATGTAATCAATCAGGGAGCTAATCCCCAGCACAAAGAGAATATTGAAAATATTGGTGCCGACGATGTTGCCCACTACCATGTCCGTTTTGTGCCTGCGCGCCGCGCTTACGCAGGTAATCAGCGTCGGGAATGAGGTCCCGAAGGCCACCACCGTCAGGGCTACTGTCCGCTCCCCGATCACAAAGGCCGTGGCAAGGGCACAGACTGCCTCAATGGTAAGCCTTGTACCGGCCAGAAGCAGGAACAGACCAACCAGAAGCCAGAGTGCAGGTTTTTTTCGATTTCCGGCAGCGTCATTTTCAAAAGTCTGCGCAGACTGCAGCTCCTTTTTGCCTGTCCGGGCGGTCTTAAGCAGGTAAATGAAATAAGCCACCATCAGCAGACATAAAATCACGCCGTCCCTGCGTTCCAGATAGCCTTTGGAATAACCAAGCCAGGCCAAAAATCCGGTAATCAGAATCAGAAAAGGGATTTCAAAATGAACAGTCAGCGCAGGGACGCTCATCCGGTTTATCACGCCGCACAGCCCCAGAATCAGGCAGATATTCAGAATATTGGTGCCCAGGACATTTCCAACGGCAATGTCTGTCTCACCGGCAAGCGCCGCTCCAATACTGACAAAGGCCTCCGGCGCACTGCTTCCCAGAGCCATCACTGTCAGGCCAATCACCAGGTCTGATACCCCCAGCCTGTGCGCAATCCGACCGGCACCGTCCACGAAGAAGTCCGCACCCACTAACAGCATGAAAAAGCCGGACAGCAATAAAATTGACCACATGACATATTCCATAATCTCTCCCGAAAACCCACGATAAAAACAGAATGATCACAACCCAAAAAAGGGCAGCATGATAAGCAGTGCCGCCCTTTTTAAAGTGATTGCGCAAAAATTCAAAAACCCCTGGCCGCCCAGGCGGCAGCTTCCGGCGATCCCATAATCATGCGGGTAACAGGACTTGAACCTGCACGGTCTCCCACCAGAACCTAAATCTGGCGCGTCTGCCAATTCCGCCATACCCGCGTGGAGCAGACGCCTACACACCGGTCTGCGCCCGCTAAGCTGGGCCGGCGGGGTTCGAACCCACGAATGCAGGAGTCAAAGTCCTGTGCCTTACCGCTTGGCGACGGCCCAAAATCATTTAAAAAAAAGCTCCACACCAAACCTTTGCGATCTGATGCGGAGTAAGCAGGTGGGTATAGGGATTCGAACCCTAGACCTCCAGAACCACAATCTGGCGCGCTAACCAACTGTGCCACACCCACCATATCACTTCTCTGCCAAAAGCAGAACGTGCCCGAAGGGATTCGAACCCCCGACCCACGGCTTAGAAGGCCGTTGCTCTGTCCAGCTGAGCTACGGGCACACATGCCGTCCGGCACACTCGTGCCTCAACGACAACAAACTGATTATACATAGAGTGTCGGGGTTTGTCAATGGGTGATTTTGAAAAAATCGGCGCCCCGACATCAGCGGGGCGCCGGTTTTTTATTTCACCAGCAGCTCTTCCATCACAATGTGACGCGGCAGGCCGTCCACAAAGATCGGAAGCAGTTCGCCCATAATCAGAGGTCTCGCATACTTCTCATACGCATCTGTCAGGCCGGTGCCGTCCTCCGTGATCCATTCATCCGGAACCTTGCGCTCCACGTTTGCGATAGCATGAATATCGTAAGCGCTGGTGCCGCACTGATAGGGATCATCCCCGTTTCTGTCAAGCGTAATCATCATACCGGTCTTGCCCTCATTGGCGGCCTTCACCGCATCAGAGCCGGCCTGGAATGCCTCGTTGATATCGGTCAGGGAAGCCAGGTGCGTTGCCGCTCTCTGCAGCGTGGAAAGCTCCACGGCGCGGGTCTTTAAACCGGTCTCGGCAGCTACCATATTGGCTAACATCGCCGCGGTACCAGACATCTGCTTGTGACCAAAAGCGTCCACGGCAACCTCCTTACCCAGCTCACATACATAGCGGCCGTCCGCCACATGCACGCCCTCGGAAACCGCGATCACCACGCTGCTCTTTACAGCGGCCAGCTCCTTCACCTTCGCCATGAAGGCATCCATGTCGAAGACTCTCTCCGGCAGGTAAATCGCGTCCGCGCCCGAGCAGTCACTGCCCTTGGCAAGCGCTGCCGCAGCGGTCAGCCAGCCGGCGTTGCGGCCCATGATCTCCACGATGCAGACCGTCGGCTTCTCCGCGCCGAAGGACTCGTTGTCACGAATGATTTCCTTTAAACTGGTTGCGATATATTTGGCCGCGGAGCCGTAGCCCGGGCAATGGTCAGTAATCGGAAGGTCGTTGTCAATGGTCTTGGGCACACCTATGAAACGCTGGGACTTATTATGCGCTGCCGCGTAATCGGACAACATCTTGACCGTGTCCATGGAATCATTGCCGCCCGCGTAGAACAGGCACTCGATATCATGCGCCTCCATGATCTCAAACACCTTCTCATACACGTCCTCATGCCCCTCGATCTTGGGCATCTTAAAACGGCAGGAGCCTAAGAATGCGGACGGCGTTCTCTTTAAAAGCTCAACGCCGGTCGGGTTGTCCAGGTATTTGTCCAGATCCACCAGCTTATCCTGCAAAAAGCCCTCAATGCCGTGAATCATGCCGTAAACCTTTCCCACTCCCAGCTTCTTCGCCGCCACATAGACACCGGCAACGGAGGAGTTGATCACGGCGGTGGGGCCGCCGGACTGTCCAACTACAATATTTCCCTTCATATTGTTACTCTCCTTTTTATTTAATGAAACGAACCGCTCATCCCTGTTTTAAGGCGGCTTGTCACTGCTCCTCATTATAACAAATAAAATCAGCCTGTACAAGCCATTTATAGCGCAAAACATCACGTTTCACCGCCCACTTGTGGAAAACCGGCATGCCTGTCAGACAAAGAAACCCTCACGCACCGGACTTTTCATCCGACACGTGGGGGTTTCTCTTTGACTGTATGGTTAAATATTGAGAACTGTCCTGTTCATACTGGCCGCCGTCTTCATCCCGGCAGTAAAACCAGCCGTTTTCCCGGAAAAATTATTTCCGTAAAGAAAGTCTGCCAAGCACTCTGGAAAAAAGGTTACTGTAATAGGAAGAAGTGAAGCCTTCACAGTTGTACATCTTCTCCTCGACCATCCAGCCCGGCATATCATACTTGCTGTCATTTACATCATAGCTGTTCATTCTATCATAATCGTACATATTCTTACCTCCTTATATCTGCCATCGGTCTGTCTTTGCATGGAAGACAACCGGTTATCAAAATTTGCTTTGTTCTTTGTTTTGTAATTTCATTATATTCCAAAAAATATGGAAGTAAATAGTAGATAAGTTCAAAGTTATATGGTATAATTTGTGCTGTAAGTACAAAAAATTTTTCAAAAAATCGGGAGGTGTTTTAAATGTCCGTCTCACTAAGACATCTGTGCGCTGATAATAACAATCCCTTCCAGCTTAAGGTCTGCGCCGGTGAAAACGGCATGACCAATATCGTCAACTGGATCTATATGCTGGAGGATGAATACATCATTTCCTACTTCCACGGGTCAGAGTTAATTGTAACCACAGGCCGCCGCCAGTCCGAGCATCCGGAGTGGCTTTTAGAGATTGTCAAAAGTCTTTACAGCCGCCATGTGGCCGGCATGATTGTGAATGTGGGGATGTACGTCTTTGATATTCCGCAGGCCGTGCTGGATTTCTGCAATGAAAAGGATTTCCCCCTGCTGACCATGCCCTGGGAAATCCACATTACGGAAATGACGCAGTCTCTGTGCATCACGATTATGAATAAGAAACAGGAGGGGCTGATCCATGACCAGGCCATCCGGGACGCGATCTTAAAGCACGACAATCCGGAAACTTATCAGGATATTCTATCCTCCTATTATGATCTGGACGCGGATTTTTTAGTCGTCACGATCTGTTCACGCTTCAAAAAGGGCTCTCAGCCGAACTCGGAAGGTGATTTCGACCTGCCAGCCTCCATGGAATACTGGCTGGAGACGAGGCTCAGGCGCATGAAACGCCGTCTGGGAACCGCTGAGCTGCATATCGGAATTGTCACGCTTGAAAATCTGCAGCTTCTGATCTTAAACCACACCACACCGGAGCTGTCGGAGCATGTGCTGGACGTCATCGTGGATGCCTACAAAGAGGTACTGGCTACACACGACATTTACATCGGCGTCGGCCAGCAGGTGATGGGAATCCGCAATATGTACAAAAGCTTCCAGCGCGCCACCACTGCCATGAAAATGGCGGTGCACCGGAAGCAGACGATCATTAATTTCAATGAAATGGGATTTGACAGACTCCTGTTCTCCATCACGGACGAAGATCTGCTCTCCTCCTATGCCGATGACATTTTAGGGGAGGTAGAGCAATATGATAAACAGGGACATGAATATATGAAGCTTCTGCGCGCTTACATCCGCAATGACCGGAGTCTCGACGGCACCGCAAAGGAACTGTTCATTCACCGCAATACCGTCAATTATCAGCTGCAGAAGTTAAAAAAGCTGTTGCATTCGCCGCTGAAGACGGCCGAAGACCTCTTTCCCATACAGGTAGCGCTGGCGATCAGAGACATGTAATACAGAGTACCTGTTCGCAGACGCTCTGAAAGCACTGGCCATGGCGTCGAGTTTACTCGTAAGAACTGGTCAGGGGGTTCAGACTGACTGAGAATCAGTCACTCCTCCCAGCACAGCTCTACCGGGCAGTGATCCGACCCGTAAATTTCCGTATGGATGGACGCGCCCTGCATGCCCGCCTTCGCATTCTCCGACACCAGAAAATAATCGATCCGCCACCCTGCGTTCGTATCCCTGGCGTGGCGGCGATAGCTCCACCAGCTGTACACGCCCGTCGTGTCCGGATAAAAATACCGGAAGCTGTCCACAAAGCCGCTTGCAAGAAGCTCCGTCATCTTGCCGCGCTCCTCATCGGTAAAGCCGGCGTTCTGGTGGTTGGTCTTCGGATTTTTCAAGTCGATCTCCTCATGCGCCACATTCATGTCGCCGCAGACGATAACGCCCTTTTTTTCCGCGAGTCCATTTAAGTAAGCGCGGAAAGCGTCCTCCCAGGTCATGCGGTAGGGAAGCCTTGCCAGCCCGTCCTGGGAGTTCGGCGTATAGACCGTCACCAAGTAAAAGGACGGATATTCTAACGTAATTACCCTGCCCTCGTGATCATGTTCCTCGATACCCAGACCGTAGGTCACGCTCTCCGGCTCTCTTTTCGCAAAAATGGCTGTGCCGGAATACCCCTTTTTCTCCGCGTAATTCCAATATTGATGATATCCGGGCAAATCCGGCGCAATCTGTCCCGCCTGGAGCTTCGTCTCCTGCAGGCAGAAAAAATCCGCGTCAAGCTTTTCAAAATCCTCCATAAAATTTTTGCCCACGCAGGCACGCAGGCCGTTTACATTCCAGGAAATAAATTTCATATTGATATACTCGCTTTCTCTAAATATATATTAAACTCAGTTTCCGCCCCAATTTCCACCCCAATTTCCGCGTTTGCTCTGTTTGTAAGTCTACCCGAGCGTATTGGAAATGGCAAGCATAATTCTGAAATTATTTTGCCTTCCTGCAAATTTTTTCTTTTCCGTCAAATTTTCTCTTGCAGTATTTTTCAGATTGTGCTAGAATACATTTCCGTCAGGGGCTATTAGCTCAGCTGGGAGAGCGCCAGGTTCGCAATCTGGAGGTCAGGGGTTCGATCCCCCTATGGTCCACTTAAAGGTGCAAATCCGAACTCGATGAGTTCGGATTTTTTGTTGCCACAAATCGATGCAATAACCACCACATAATAAACAGCCTCTGACGAAACAGTTATCATGCGCAAAGCACCTCCTTTCACAGATTCCCGAAGAAAAATTAAGATTTTACCGGAAAGGGTCTTTCATTTTTTCCCAAAAATGCTACAATGCAAAAGACTGGCGTGTCAGCACGCAGTCTTCTTTTTCATTACATATATTAAAGAGGAAAATGATTATGAAAAAAGCATCCATCCACATCGACAGACACTTCATCACCGGACAGGTGGACGAGCGCATCTACGGCTCCTTCATCGAGCACCTGGGCAGGGCTGTCTACGAGGGCATTTACCAGCCGGAGAGCCCCTTCGCAGACGAGCAGGGACTGCGCCGGGATGTGATTGACCTGGTGAAAGAACTGAATGTTCCCGTTGTCCGCTATCCGGGCGGCAACTTCGTCTCCGGCTACCACTGGGAGGACGGCGTCGGGCCGAAATCAGAGCGCCCCGAGAAAATCGACCTCGCCTGGAACGTCATCGAGACCAACCAGTTCGGCTTAAATGAATTCACAGACTGGGCCAAAAAAGCCAATACCGCCCCCATGATGGCGGTGAACTTAGGCACCAGAGGCGCGGAGGACGCCAAAAATCTGGTGGAGTACTGCAATTTAAAGGGCGGCAGCTACTACAGCGACCTGCGCAGAAAGCACGGCTACGAGCAGCCCCACAATATCAAACTGTGGTGCCTGGGCAATGAGATGGACGGGCTGTGGCAGATGGGACACAAAACCGCGTTAGAATACGGGCGTGTCGCTGCCGAAACAGGGCGTCTGATGAAGATGGTGGACCCGGATATCGAACTGGTAGCCTGCGGCAGCAATTCTCTGAATTCCCCCACCTTCGGCGAGTGGGAGTACACCGTTTTAGACGAGTGCTACGACCAGGCGGATTATCTCTCCCTGCACCAGTATTACGGCAATCAGGCCAACAACACGGCGGAGTTTCTGGCGAACACCGTGGCCATGGACCAGTTCATCAGCTCCGTGATCTCCATCTGCGACGCCGTGAAAGCCAAAAAAAGAAAGAAAAAGTCCATTAACCTTTCCTTTGACGAATGGAATGTCTGGTACCACTCCAACGAGCAGGACAAAAAACTGGAGCGCTGGTGCAAGGCACCGCACCAGCTGGAGGATGTCTATAATTTCGAGGACGCCCTGCTGGTTGCCGGCATGATGATCACCCTCTTACGCCACGCGGACCGGGTGAAGGTTGCCTGCATGGCGCAGCTCGTGAACGTCATCGCGCCCATTATGACTTCCGATACCGGCGCCTGGAAGCAGACGATTTATTATCCATTCGAGATGATCAGCAACTATGGCCGGGGCACGGTGCTCCACACACTGACGGACAGTCCCGTCTATGAGAGCCGCCACGGCGACGCACCTTATCTGGACGCCGTCTGCACCATGGACGATGACGAGAATCTGACCCTTTTCCTGGTCAATAAGGACCTTGAGGATTCCATGGAAGTGACCCTCGACCTGCGCCAGTTTGAGGGCTATCAGGTAAAGGAGCATGTCGTCCTCACCAATCCTGATGTGAAAGCGGTCAACACCGAGGAGCATCCGGATACGGTAGCTCCGGTCAGACTTCCTGTCGGTTCTTCCTCAGGCACCGCCAAAAACAGCGCCGTTGTGGAGAATGGGATTCTGAAGGCTACGCTTTGCGACAAGAGCTTTCATATGATCCGAATCGGGCGCTAGATATCATATCCGCCCATGATGAAGCGGAGACACTAAATAAACAGAGGCAGGTGCGCAATCACCTGCCTTTTTCTGTTATAGTGTAATCACCTGACTATACCGCTCCCGCTGCGTCAGATGGTGCGTGATCGTGATCAGCGTCAGCTCCGGAATTTTCAAAAGCGCATCCTCTATCTCCGCGGCGGTCGCCTCATCCAAAGCGGAGGTTCCTTCGTCCAGGATGAGCAGCGGCGTGTTCCGGATGAGTGCCCGCGCAATCGCCACCCGCTGGCGCTGCCCGCCGGAGAGAAAGGCGCCGCGCTGCCCCACCTGGTAATCCACGCCCTCCGCAAAGCGCGCAGCGAAATCCTTCACGCCGGAAAGTCGGATAGCGCGCTCAAATTCCTCCCCCGGAAAATTCCTGCCAGAGGCAGATATTATTGCGGATCGTATCCTCAAACAGAAACACCTCCTGATGAATCACCGCGCCGACGGCACTGACACTATCCCTGCCAACATCCGTAAGCGGCGCTCCGTCATACAGGATTTCTCCCTCATACCCCTCAAGCTCGCCCGTCAGGAGACGGATCAGCGTGGTTTTGCCGCTGCCGTTAGGGCCGATCAGCGCACACTTTTCTCCCGGTGTAATCGAAAAGGAAAGGTTCTGCAGAACAGGCTCCCCCGGCCGGTAGCCAAAGGTCAGATTCCGGACCTCCAGCTTTTCTGCAAAGGATGTGCGGGCCGAAGACGCACTGTCATTTGCTTCCCTCACTGCCTCATCCGCAAAGCCGTTGAGCCGCTCCACCACCGGCTTCGTCCCGCGAATCACGGGGATCAGTTTCAGAAGCATGGACAGGCAGCTGCAAACCGTCGAGTTGAGGCCAACCACCGCTACAAGCGCTCCCGCCGTCATCTTTCCCCAAAAGACCATGGCACAGGATACTGCCAGAATCAGGCTCTGGGCCGTAATGCTCAGTGTCTGCCCGATCCTCCGCGAAAGCTTCCATTCCCTCCGCCCTGTACTCCGCCTTTCTCAGTGCGTCGCTCTCTGCATTGAACCGGTTTGTCGCGTGAGAAAGCACCCCGAACGAGTGGATCACCGAAAAACCGGAAAACAGCTCCGTCATACAGGCGGTAAAAGCGGACTGCTGCTGAGAAAATGCTTTCCTGTATTTCTGCGTATATTTCCCCAGGCGAATCGGTAAAAAGGTCGTCAGAGCGGCGCAGAGAACCGCTGCGACAGCCACTGCAGGCTGGTAATACAACAGCAGGACAACAGAAGTAACCATGCTCGCTCCGTACAGCAGCACCATGTACGACATCTGCACATACTGCGACTGAATCGTCCGCACATCATTTGTAACAGCCGAAACATAATCCGCATCATTTACGGATAAAAAAATCCGGGCCGGTCTCTGGATGATTCCCATAAAACCTGCCTGGCGCATATCGTCCCCGATTCTGGCGTTAAAACAACTCTCCAGGATGCTCTGCGCCGTATAAAGTCCCCCTCTGACCAGGCCATAGCCGATCATCAGCAGAACATAGCGCGCAATCTCCTTACTCTGAAGTAAAAGCGCTGCGTCCACCAGCTTCTGTCTCAGCACCGAGTTTAGCAGAATCGCGGCCTGAGTCAGCAGCATCACCGTCACCACCAGTATAAACAACCGTTTCCTTCGCTGAAAATATCTTCGCATGTCATTCCTCCGATCTCACAGCTGACGGACAGGGCGGCCTGATTACAGGTCTGCCCCCTGTCCGGCAGCCATGGTGTATGTTTTTGCTTCCATGATTGCGCACTCATTTTAGCAAACTCATACCTGTCTGTGTGATTTTCGGAGTGAACGGTTCCTTTCTGCGCGCGAACGGTTATGCCTTTTCCTCCCATGCCTCTGAAATCTGCTCTTTCACCTGCGGAAAGCGCCGTCTGCTGACCTCCAGCCGCTCCCCGTTTGTAAGCTCCACCGCCCCGTTTAAAATATGTCTGACATAAAGCCGGTTCACGGCGCAGCCGCGGTGCAGCCTAAGAAAGCTCTCCCTCTTCAACAGCTCCTCCATATCCTTCATGGTCATTTTCACCTGAAAAGAAAAACCGTCCGCCGTATGAACCGAAAGCTTCCTGTCGTCCGTCATATAATACATAATTTCTGAAACCGCGACCTTCCGCTCCCCGTCTTCGGTATGGAAGGCGACGCAATCCGTCCGGTTCGCCCTAATCATCTCCGCGGCAGCCCTGATCTTCGCCGCCATCTGCGGATTTTCCTGTTCCAGCTTCTCCTGAGTCATCATCCGGACCCGGACGGTTTTCTCCTGTTCTTTCATTTCTGCCTCATTTCATTCCTGGCATCCATATCATTCGACTTCAACACACATCGAATCATATAACTACTGCACTTATTACAGGAGGCAGGTGAAATCCTTCGCCTGCCTCCCATAACAACTTCTCACGCCTTATGAAACAACCCCTTTTCCGGGAATTCCTGCAAAAGCTCCTTCACGCCGTCAAATGTCTGCGGCAGCTTCTCCCGGATAAAATCCAGAGCGAAGATGACATTTAAACACCACTGGGACACAAAGTTCGTGCTGATCCAGGGAATTTCCTCCAATACCTTCTGGTTGCCGGCGTTGGGCGTGTCGCTGACAGAAAAGCCGGTCTGCTCGCCCTCCTGCGTCAGGCTGCGCAGCAGATACTGCCAGGTTTTCGCCGCCAGCGCATCATCCTTGAGGTAGTCGGCGCCGTAAGCCGCGATACCGGCGGCCATGAAGGGCAGGGAGAACTGCCGCTTGCCGATGAGGCCGTTTGATTCCTCGATCTGCTTCTCCCGGTCCAGGAAATAAAATCTTCCGTACTGCGCCAGCATTTCGTTCCACTGCGGATCATCCAGCAAAAGCGTTAACTCCGTCCAGACCTCAGCCGCGCCCATGCAGATCTGTAAGTGCGTGCCGCCGGTCGTCCGATCGCCGATATAATGCAGGTGCGCCGTAGCCGGATCAAACTCAAAGTCAGGTCCGGAAACCAGCTTCAGCGGTGTGTTCCTGATGTCCTCGATGCCGGTACGGATTTTCTGTTCATACTCTGTATTACCCGTCCGCTCCCACTCAGTCATCCAGTCAGAAACCAGGGAAGACCAGTCCGGACCGCTGCGGGCGTGCGTTGGGTATTCCATATCTTCCTTTTCATAGAAATACCGCAATGGATCTGTGTCATACAGAGCCTGCTCTGCGTCCTTCACCTCTCCGAAAATATCTTCCAGGCGGCGATCCCCGGTCAGATAATAGTAATACCTGTGATGCCCGGCCATTGCGATGCGCGCTTCCTTGCAGGAGCAGCCCCAGTGTCGCACATTGTGGCGGGAGCCAAGCCCCTGATATTTTCCGAAATGATAAATGTCCACCTCCGAGCAGTGCCGGCACATCGCCTCCGCCAGCGAGAAAACATCCTCTCTGCCGCTGCGCAGGAACATAAGCCACAGCCATAGCGTGGGCACCAGCTCCGTGTTCTGCCAGGCGTAGCCGCCCATATCATATTTCCAGACATGCCGCACGGAATCATAGGTATGCATGATATCGCCGTAATTAAACAGACCATACCAGCGGCGGGTCTCAATCTCCTTTTCATAAAAACGCACCGCATGATCCAGCTGTGTCTCCAGCCAGCTCTCCACCGGCGTCTCCTCGCTTGGCAGACTCCAGTACCCAAAGGCACGCTTCTCATGATAATAAGAAGGCTCTCCCACGTAAACAGCCGGTTTCTGTACCTTATCAGAAAACGCCTGCATCTCCTGGTCCGTCGGTATGACCCCCTCAAAGCCTTCTATCACCAGGGTATTCGTGTTGGCAATACCCACCGGGTCAGCTCCCATCACAGGAAAGCCCTCATAATAAGTCTCACTGTAACCGGTATTCGCATAATGGCGGAAATCATACGCCTCCGCAGCAGGGGTATAAATCCAGCAGGTAAGCACCGCTGTCTCCTGATCCAGGTTGGATACCTCCAGTCCGGAAGGATACTTCTGCCAGAAATCGCGTTTGCCGATCATGAGACCGCCGTCCGTCCCGCCCACAGCCATGACGCCCTGCGCGCGGTTCCCGTGCAGGCTGTCAATAAAGCAGCAGTTGGAAGCATAAATTTTTTTGCGGATCACAAAGTGAGAATCGCTGTCCTGGATAAGCTGATAACGGCTCCAGGCCGGCATTTTGGCTGCGGCCGCGCAAATATTCTCGACAGTCGGCCTTCCCGGTCCGGACAACGTCTGCTTTTTACTCTCATCGGCATGAGAAAGCAACCTCTCTACCGTCTCGTTCATTTCCTCTTCGTTTTCCGCGACCTTCCTCCCGGCGATCTGCTCCCGGTAAATCTCCTGATCAATCCTGGGGTGCCAGGAAGAAAGCAGGATGGAAGTCTCGTGAAAGCAGCCGTGATCCGTACTGAATTTCACATGGCGGTTGTAAAACTCACCCCTGATAGGCATGTAAAAACAGAGGCCAAGCCCCTTTAAGTAATCCCGGTCCACATCCCCGTCATAAAGGAAAGTATGAGAAATCCCGATCTGACCGCTGTCCAGGCCAAAGGACAGTCGCAGAACGAAGGGAATGATATGCTCACCACCGGAAGCCAGCACATGACTGCCCTCCAGTTTCAGGCACCAGTACAACGGACCGTTGTCCTCTACTGTAACATGGGAAATCTCCCCGACGCCGGGAAGCTCGGTACGCACCTGACATTCCGCCCCGCCGCAGTCTGTACTCTGCTTTGTGTCTGCCGTTTCCGGCAGCTCATTCTGTCCCGCATCAGTAGCTGCTTCCTCATTTGCCGCCGGCAAACCGTGCCTTTCAAGTATCAGCTTCAGCTCCGCGCGTTCCGCTCTTAATTTTCCGTCAATATATACGTCCCGCATAACGGCAGTCCCGGACTTCGGAATGACAGCCGATATGCGTTTCAGATGCAATTCATAGCTGTCCGCGGTTTCCGTAAGCGCTGCCGCCGTCTGTACCGCGACCGGCTCTGCCGCCGTCACTTCGACCGACCGGCCCATCTTCTCACTGTCCGCCGTATGAGCCGCCCACTTCACGCTGCCGTCCGGCCAGTAGGCCGTCACACGGGACTGCACGGGGATCTCCTCCCCGTCCTTTCCCGTCAGTATAAAGTCCTGCTCAGGCAGTACCTCGCCCTTTTCCCAGACGCTTCCAAAGGTGGTATAACCGCCCATATTTCTGTTTTCCAATAAGTGCAGTTTCATCATCAAATCTCCCAAACGCGCAGATTTGCGTACTCTCCGATCATCGGTGCCAGCTGCCTGAAGCCGATCTTACCGCCTGCAAGCAACGGTCCGTAAGTAACTCCATCGTCCGCGAAATGAAATATTTCCAGTTCATTGATATAGAAGAAAACATCCGCGTCTTTTTTTACTACGCTGATCCGGTACATCTCATGCGCATCCGCGACATCCGGAATCGGATCGCCGCCCTGGCTCGTCAGATAAAAGCCATAGCTCTTGCGCAGGTTGCAGGTGTGAAACGCTCTCTCATCCGGCTCCTTGCGCCTGAAATAGGATACGTGGAAAGCATTGATATCACCGTGGTGATACTGCACATACTCTCCTGTCCGTTTCGTCAGCCCCTCGTCAAACAGCTCCTCCCCGTTTCTGCCTCTGGCCGCGAAAAACATCATGGCAAGGCCCGGCTCCCGGATGGGTTGAAAATCCCACTCGATGCAGACGTCAGACGGAAATTCCTCAGGACACCAGAGCACATAATTCGCCTTCTGTCCGTTCTCGGCCGCCATGGCGTTCTCCAGGCGCAGCTTTCCTTCCGGGAAGGAAATCAGTGCCCGCCCCTCCAGCACAAAATCTGCAATATCCGCCTCACAGCTTAACGGATTCTCATAAATCAGCTTCATTTCATTCAGACCATATCGCTCCATATTTACCAAAACTCCTTTCTTTCGTCGCATTTCCGATATGCGACATATGATGAAAACGACGAGGTGCGACGCAGGGATTCGCCTATACTGCGTCCCGGCGCTGTTCACACTCCGGTTTTCTCTGTCACCATATAGCCAAACTATACTCCCGGTATTTTCATTTTACAAGTGAATCATTTACTAAAAATGAAAAAACACTGATTATATTTTTCTGTTTATGATCAATCCAGACGCGCGTAAAACAGAAGGCAACAGTAAAATACACCGATAAAGGCCCCGTTGAAATCCTGCCGTAGCAAAAGGCCGCACCAGAAGGTGCGGCCCCGCTATGTCAGAATATACTTTTTATCAAAGAGTCCTTTAAGCCTTCTTCTTCATCTGCTTGGAGAAGGTCTGAACACCCTCCACTACCAGAACAATAGCCAGAACCACCATTGCGGCAGCCAGGATCAGCTGGAACCAGTCGCCCCATGCAGCGCCTGCAGCAGCAATCAGAACGATCTTCTTGCGAATGGTAATAACCAGGCTGGTCAGAGTTGCGCAGAGCATAAAGATCATGGGGATGAAGAACATCTTGTTGTTCTTGCCCACGTTGCCAAGCCATGCGGCTACAGCCATCAGAGCAATACCGGCAAGCAGCTGGTTGGCAGCACCGAACAGACCCCAGATCTGGCTCAGGCTCAAACCACCCAGGATGCAGCCCACGATGACCATGAAGCCGGTGCCTACTAACGGATAAGCCAGAACCTTGCGGACTCCGGTCGCGTCCTTATAGGACTTCTCGTCTTCTTTTAAGAAGAGTTCGGAGAACATGAAACGGCTCAGACGGGTGCCAGTGTCCAGAGAGGTCAGTGCGAACACGGAAACCGCCAGCGTCAGCAGCGCGTAAATCGTCGCGTAAACCGTGGAGGTCTCAGTGCCGAACATGGTCGCGATACCGCTTGCGAACGCAACGGCCGGGGAACCGAACTCACCGTTCAGATACTTGGTATAAACCATACCAACCGCGATCAGGGAAATGATGCCCAGCGCGGACTCAATCAACATAGAACCGTAGCCGATCTTTTTGGCATCGCCTTCGTTTGCCAGCTGCTTGGAGGTGGTGCCGGTCGCGATCAGGCTGTGGAAACCGGAGCATGCACCGCAGGCTACGGTGATGAACAGGGTCGGGAACAGGGTTCCCAGAGAATTGCTCCAGCCGGTAAACATCGGGATCTCGAAGGTCGCGTTGCCGGTGAAAGCAGTGGAAACAATACCGATCAGAGCCAGTGCCATCATGCCGTAAAGCAGGAAGCTGGACAGATAGTCACGGGGCTGCAGCATCACCCATACGGGCAGCAGAGAAGCCACTGTGATGTATACACCAATCAGAACGATCCAGGCCACACGGGTCATGGCAAGACCTACGTTTAAGCCGATCACTACGCTTATAACAATACCAACGATACCAATAGCGGTCGCCGGAGCGGTCTTCATGCCGAAGCGGTTGGTCAGAATACCATAGATGATTGCCATAACGATGAACAGCACGGAAACCATGGCCGTGGTCTGATTACCGGTCGGATTTAAGACAAAGCCGAAGGTAACCGCCGCGTCGGATGCCGTGTAGAAGGTACCCGCCACGACATTGACGAAGGACGCAATGACGAGGATCAGCACCAGCAGGGCAAACAACGTGAAGAGCTTCTGCGCTCTGCGGCCCATGGAGGTCTTGATGATCTCACCGACGGACTTGCCTTCATTACGAACGGAGGCAAATAAAGAACCGAAGTCCTGCAGGCCGCCAAAGAAGATACCGCCGATCACACACCATAAAAATACGGGCAGCCAGCCAAAAACGGACGCCTGAATGGGGCCGTTGATGGGGCCTGCGCCAGCGATGGAGGAATAATGATGTCCCAGCAAAACGATAGAGGGCGCCGCCACATAGTCCACTCCATCTTCCATTTCCACCGCGGGGGTCTTTCTCTTGGGGTCAATTCCCCACTGTTTCGCCAGCCATGAGCCGTATGTCACATAGCCGATGAACAATACAACAATTGCTACAAGTATAATGAGTAACGCTGTCATATACTAACTACTCCCTTCCTTAGTTGGATAAAATTTCCGGGGTTATAAATACCCCTGCGATACATTGTATCAACGTATCGCGGCAAAGAGCTTTTTCAGGTCGCGGCCCTGGCGGTTAGTGGCCGTCTTTCCTGTGGAAAGCTCAATTGCAGCAAGTTTATAATGGCTCCACCCATAGAATCCATGGCGGTAGCTTTTGTAATGACGAAGCTTTGAAATCTGCTTCATCGCCTCCGGATCAATCCGATCTGCGAGAATCATCAGGATGACGTCACTGTTGCGGTGATCCTTGTGCGGATGCACCTTTCCGATCCCGTCCTCCCAGGCTTTTCTGTCCAGTGTCTCAAGCGTCTGCATGTCCAGCCGCTCCTCTGTCGCGAAATACACATATTCCTTCGAATCAGCCTCGCTGATGCGGGCGCTCCTGACCAGAAAATACTGCTCGTCGTGAAGCGAAAACTCCGCCTCGGTGGCAAAGGGCTTTACCGGATTTTCCCGGTTGATATCATAATATTTTTCATAAGAACGCAGCAGTTTCGCAAGCGCTTCTGTCAATTCCATGAATACTCCTGTTAATGCAAAAAAAATCACACAGCATGCTGTGATCAGAGTCTGTTCTCCTTCGCACAGCTGCAGTATTATAAATAATCCATAAATTCTTAAATTTCTATTAAAAAAACTATTGCCAGTATATAACAAGAAAAAGTCGATTCAAGGTTCGTGGTTATGCAGAATCTTGATGTTTTTTAACTTTTTTGATGTTTTTTGCTTCAAAAAAAAGGCAGATCTGACCGCATAGCTTTTATTCCGGAATATTCCGCAGCAGAACAGGACATGCCGGAATACACAATAAAAAAATCCCCTGAAACAGAGGATTCTCATAAAAAAGTCGGGGTAACAGGATTCGAACCTGTGACCTCACGGCCCCCAGCCGTGCGCTCTAGCCAAGCTGAGCCATACCCCGTAGCAAAGGTAACTATACCACACTTTCGATAAATTTGTCAATACCATTTGCGATTCCATTCACAATCTTATCCTGGTATTCGTCCGTGGCCATCAGGGCGTCCTCATCCGGATTGGTCATATAGCCCATCTCCACGATGGTCACCGGCACCTGGCACCAGTTGATGCCGCTCATAGTGTCCGTCTCCCAGACATACTGGCGGTTGCAGCCGGCAGAAGCGACCAGTTCATCTAAAACGTAAGTCGAGAGAGCCTTGCTTAACTCGTACAGACTGCCGTTGTAGGGATTGGAGGCTGTCTGGCAGATGGTCATGGCGCCGCTGACAGATGTGTCAGTGGAGCCGTTGGCGTGAATGCGGATGAATGCGTCCGCGTTCGCATCATTGGCAATGGCTGCACGCTCGGAGTTACTGATATTCACGTCGTTGGTGATACGGACCATAATGACCTGATAACCGCGGTTTTCCAGTTCTTCCTGCAGCTTTAAGGCAACTGCGAGCGTCAGCTCATACTCGGCAAGACCGCTCGTCGCGCCGGAAGTACCGCTTGAAACCTTCGCCTTGGTCTCGGTCGCACCCGGGCCGATCGGCTCTAATTCACTGTTACCCTTCGCCTGATGACCCGCATCGATCACAATGACATAGCTGCTGCGGTCAGGATCGGTTTCCCCGGATGTTTCGGTGCTCCCGGTGGTTCCATCAGATGCCGCTGCAGTCGTATCGCCGGTGGTTTCACCGGCTGCCGTTTCAGTAGTATCACCGGCGGTTTCTTCAGTTGCTTCCCCGGTTGCCTCAGCTGCTGTCCCGTCGGCTGTCTCACTGCTCTGCGACGCTGCATCGCCCGCTGCCAGTTCCCCGGCACCTTCCGGGTCATCTGCCGTCTCTGTACTCTGCCCGGTGGCTGCCGCAGTTGAAGAATCCGCACCGCCTGCATCATCCGCTCCCACTCCGTCAGTCCCGCGCTCCTTATCCTCCAGGAAAAGCTCTACCGGCTCCACCGCAGGCGTCTGTTGTGCCGAAGCACAGCCGCTGAACGCCAGCACACAGACTGTTAAAATCCATATGAATATGATTCTCCCGCTCCGCTTCATTATACCTGCACTCCAGCGCTCTGTATCATTCGTTTCTCATCCCGCACAAAGCAGGGCTTTTCTTTACCACACGTTTTCACCGGACACTTCATTGGCCGGGCTTCACCCCAGCCCCGGTTCATCCGCCAGCGTAATCGTATCCGCCGCCTTCCCCTCCGTCTCAAAGAGAATGATCTGATTTTCCCCGGCTTTCAGCAATGGTGCAGGGATGTACAACCGCTTCTGTGGCCCGATCTCCCAGAAGCGCCCCAGATTGAAGCCGTTTACGAAGGCGCAGCCCTTACCGAAGCCGGCAAAATCCAGGAAGGTATCGCCCGCTTCATCCACCGTAAACGTGAACTCATAAAAGGCCGGCTGTCCTTCCGTATACCCCTTCGCATAATCCAGCTTTTCCAGGTTGTCTAAAGGCAGACAATAATGTGTCCAGCCGCTGTGCATGTGGAAATTCACCTGCACCCCCTGCTCAATGCCCTTGCGCTGCCGCTCCAGATAGGGTCCGTAATTAACCCGGCCCATATTTTCCATCAGAATATCGAGGGAAGCACCCTTATTCATGGTGGTGTTCACCTCATGCGCGTCATTAAGCTCCCGGTCATAGAGCGTCAGCACCTTTTCCCCGTCCAGCCAGACGAGAGCGCGGTCATTGGCGCCCCACAGCCGCAGGCTTTTAAGCTCAGGCTCCGTGTCCAGAACCGTATGATACAGAATATAACCGTAATTCTGACCCAGCTGTTCCATCGTCTTCGTATAAACGCACGCCACCGGCTCACTGATATCGGAAAGCGCCTCAAACAGGCCGACTCTCCGTTTCACAGCCAGCTCGCCATAGCTTCTGCGCTCAATCTTTGTGGTGAAAGGGACCTGCGGAATGGGCGCGTATCTGCCGATCATCTCCTGATAACGAAGATATTTCTCTGTGATCTGTCCATCCTCCGACAGGGGTGCACCATAATCATAGGAAGTTACATCCGGTGTCAGGCAATCGTAATAATTGGCGCCGTTCATAAAGCCGAAATTCGTGCCGCCGTGGAACATGTAGAAGCTGAGATTTCCCTTTTTAAGCAAAACCTCCAGATTCTGCGCACTCACCTCAAGGTCGCCGGTCTTGTGCTCACCACTGCCCCAGTAGTCAAACCATCCGTCCCAGAACTCCATGCACATCAGCGGACCGCCGTCCGTATACTGCTCCAGCACCTGAAACTGCTCTGTCACATGGGAACCGCAGTTGATCGTGGGATAAATGCCCGCCGTGCGGCTGCCCTCCAGGTATTCCTCCCCGCCGCCGTCCGAACTGACCAGCGGCACATCCACGCCGCCATCCCGCATCAGCGCGGCCAGCGTCTTCACATACTCCCTGTCATTGGAATAGGAGCCATATTCATTCTCCACCTGCATCATAATCACAGGGCCGCCCTGCGTAATCTGCAGCGGCTTTAATATAGGAAGAAGGACATCATAATATTCCCGCACATGCTGTAAAAAAGGCGCATAGCTGACCCGCAGCCGCATGCCGTCTTCATTGAGAAGCCAGGCAGGCAAACCGCCGAAATCCCACTCCGCGCAGATATAGGGCGAGGGCCGCACAATCACATACAGACCCACCTCCTGCGCCAGCTTCACAAAAGCCGCTACATCCGCCATCCCCGAGAAGACAAACTGCCCCTTCTTCGGCTCATGCACGTTCCAGGCCACATACGTCTCAACCGTATTGCAGCCCATCGCCTTTAACTTCTCCAGCCGGTCCCGCCAGTATCCCGGCACCACCCTGAAATAATGGATCGCTCCGGAAATCACCTGAAACGGCTCCCCGTCCAGGTAAAAGCTTTTCTCTCTGATTTCAAAATTTCCCATGCCAATTTCCTCCTGTATTATATATGAAGGCTGCAGGCTGAATTGTCAAGAGAAATCTTTTATTCAAACTGACTGGCGTATAATTTATAATACAGCCCCTTCCGCTCCATCAGCTCCTCATGCGTCCCCTGCTCCATCACATCCCCGTGATCCAGCACCAGGATATCATCCGCATTCTGAATCGTCGACAGCCTGTGCGCAATCACAAAGCACGTCTTGCCCTTCATCAGATTGCGCATCGCCTTCTGCACCTCCCGCTCCGTGTTCGTATCCACGTTGCTGGTGGCCTCGTCCAGAATCAGCATGCTTGTATCATACAGCATCGCGCGGGCGATCGTTAAGAGCTGCTTCTGGCCCTTACTGATGTTGCCGCCGTCCTCGCTGATAACCGTCTTATAGCCGCGCGGAAGACTCATGATATAATTATGAATGCGCGCCGCCTTCGCCGCGGCCACCACCTCTTCCATTGTGGCACCTTCCTTGCCGTAGGCGATATTATCATAGATCGTTCCGCGGAACACCCAGGTGTCCTGCAGCACCATCGCATAGCTCCTGCGCAGACTGTTGCGCTGCACCGTGCGGATCTCATTGCCGTCCACATAGATCGCGCCGTTTTCCACATCATAGAAGCGCATCAGCAGATTGATGATTGTCGTCTTGCCGGCGCCCGTCGCGCCCACAATAGCGATCGTCTGACCGGCCTTCGCCTTCAGGCTTAAGTCATGCAGAATCGTCTTGCCAGGCAGATATCCGAAGGATACATGCTCGGCCTCCACATCTCCGGCCACGCCCTTTTCCTGTAAATCCACTGCCCCGTAAATATCCTCGATCTCCTCCGGCTGATCCAGCAGGCGGAAAACACGCTCCGCTGCCGACAGGGCTGAGAAAATTTCATTAATGATATTGGCTATCTCATTGATCGGGCCGGAAAATTTGCGGGAATAAAGCACAAAGCTGGAAATACTGCCAAGACTCACAATTCCGAACGCATAGTACAGCGCACCCACAAAGCCAATCAGGGACAGACCCAGATTGCTGAAAAAGCCGACTGTCGGTCCAACCGTCATGCCAAGACCGTCCGCTTCACAATACGCGTCCGCTGCCTCATGATTGACACGGGCAAACTGTTCACACACACCGTCCTCATAGGCGTAAGCACGGATCGTTTTCTGCCCGCTGAACATTTCCTCCACAAAGCCGTTCATCTTTCCGTAGGCTGCGCTTCGTCTCGAATACAGCGGTCTTGTCCGTTTGGACATCCGGGTTGTATACCAGATGGACAGCGGAATGGTGACGAGCATACACAACACCAGCGGCGGGGAGATATACACCATCATCGCAAAAGATCCCACTATTGTCACAATACTGGTGAGGATCTGTACGATATCCGTGGACAGGCTCGTGCTGACCACATCCACATCGTAGCTGACGCGGCTGATAATATCACCGGTCTGATTGCGGTCGAAATAATTGACCGGCAGCTTCATCAGCTTGTCAAAGACATCATTCCGCATCATCTTTGCCACCTGACGGCTGACCCGCATCATCAGCAGGCTGACTGTCAGACTTAAAAGGTTGCTGCCCAGATACACAATCAGCATCCATTTCACGTAATACAAAACCAGATCAAAGTCGACCTGTCCTTCGCCGGCCGCCGCCGCGTTGATCGCCTGCCCCGCATAATTCGGTCCCAACAGGTTTCCGGCATTACTCAACATCGCGCAGACGCACAGAAACGCCACCGCGTATTTATAATTCCTCATGTAGCTGAGAATCCGAAGAAGCGTCCCCTTGGCGTCCTTTGGTTTCTCCTTTTTACCTCCACGGTCTCCTCTTCCAGGCATATTTCTACCCCCTAACCTGCGATCGCGCCCATCTGGACGGTGTAAATTTCCTTATAAACCGGGCAGCTCTTCATCAGCTCCTCGTGTGTTCCATAGCCGATGCAGTGTCCCTCATCCATGACCATGATGTGCGTCATGTTCATGATAGAGCTGACACGCTGCGCCACCATAATAGTGGTGGAATTGCTGTGATTTTCAAAAATTGCCTTCCGCAGCGCGGCGTCCGTCTTATAGTCCAGGGCACTGGACGAATCGTCCAGGATCAGGATGTCGGGATTGGCCGCGAGCGATCTGGAAATCAGTATACGCTGCTTCTGGCCGCCGGATAAGTTCGCGCCCTTGATGTCTGCCATGTGATCCAGTCCATCATCCAGGCTGTCGATAAACTCTGCAGCCATGGCATCGACCGCAGCCGCATGAATCTGCTCATCATTCACATCCCGGCCGAACGCGATATTATTGCGCAGGGTATCCTGGAAAATCTGGTCATTCTGGAAGACCACACCGAACTTGCTGCGAAGCTCGTCCATCCGATAGGTGCGCACATCCCGGCCGTCAATATAAATACCGCCGTCCTCCACATCGTAGAAGCGCATCAGAAGGTTGATAATTGTCGTCTTGCCGCAGCCGGTCGGACCGATGATGCCCAGCGACTCTCCTTTTTTGAGTTTGAAATCAATGTCATACAGGCACTGACCCTGCTCGCCGCCAAGAAAACCGTCGTCCTCCTCTTCCTGCGCAGCCACAGCTGTATTCTCCTTCTTTTTGCCCTCCACACTGAGCTGATTGTGCGGATATTTGAAATTCACATGTTTGAAAACAATATAGGCGTCCTGTGCTTCCGGATCAAAGGTTTCCTCTGTGGAAAGCACCTTCTGATCCACATCACTCTGCAGCACCAGATCAATTCGATTTGCGGAAGCGCTGGCCCTGCTGATCATCATGAAAATCCGGTTGATGGACATGACGCTCTGTAAAATCAGATTGAAATAAGTCAGAAAAGCCAGAATCACGCCCGGTTTCATGACGCCGCTGTTCACTCGCATTGCACCCACATAAACAACCAGAGACAACCCGGTATTCAAACAAATCTGCATAAACGGACCGGGAATTGCCATAACGGTACTTGCCTTGACATCGGCTGCCATCATCTTATCATTATACTGGTGAAAGCGGTCTCTCTCATAATCCATTCTGCACAGTGCCTTGACCACGCGGATGCCCGTGATATTTTCCCGCATAATACGCACCACATCGTCCAGCCTCTCCTGCACCTTGTGGTAGAGCGGAATGCCCCTGCTCGAAACCGTCAGAATGACTACCGCCAGCAAAGGAAGCATGACACAGAGGATACCGCTTAAGACCGGATCCATCGTCATGGTCACGATAATACCTCCCACCAGCATAATGGGGGCCCTCACGCACATCGTCTGAAAGCTTTGCGCAAAGGACTGCACATTATAGCTGTCGGAGGTCATACGGCTGGTCAGGCTGGGCAGCCCGAACGCGTCAAACTGCGCACCGCTCAAGTGCATGGTCTTATTGAAAAGATCCTTTCTCACGTCGTAAGAAACATTATGCGCGTTTCTGACCGCGAGGCGGTTGGCATTTCTGTTAAACTGCCAGCAGAGAAACGCCACAAAAATCATAATACCGCCCCAGAGAATAATCCGGGACACCTTCCCCAGCGGCACAACTTCATCAATCAGATACTCCAGTACATAAGGAATCAACAGCTCCGCCACGGTCGCGCACAGTTTCAGAAACATGTCAAACGTGATGGGCTTTATGTATCTTCCCATGTATCGAAAAATCATTTTCATTTACGTCATCTCCTCCTTTTCTTCAGCGCATGAGCAAAGGACGCTCATGATATCATGAGCAAAGAGCGCTCATGATCCAATTCGCCGCTCGCCGGACGTGCGAGCACGCCCTTCTCACTTTCGCTCATTATATCGTGTAAAAAGCTTCTCAGCTTCCTCTCTCATCTGTGAAACCACCTGCGGCGGCTCTGTCACCAGCACATCCTCACCAAGCGCCATCACCCAGCCGAAAAACTGACTGCTCACCGCCACATGCACCCGCGCTGTGAAATGCTCCTCATCCTGCGGAATCATCACCACATCCTGTCCGAACTGGTCCACAATCACACCCGAGAGTGAATTCCTGCACAGAAGCGTCACCGTCTCCTCCTGCCCGTTGAACATGCCGAAGCGTTTCTTCGTGTAGGAAGCCGGATCCATCCGTTCATAAACCTCACGCCCATTTCGGGGAATATCCGTCAGTTCTACCTTCAGCATCTTATCCACCCGATAATAGTGCAGGTCCGCCGCTTCGTCGTCATAAGCCACAAGATAATAATTCTCATCATCCCATGACAAAGTCCAGGGACTGACCCGATAGAGGGCGCCTCCCCGGCGAAGCTCTTTTTCTTTTCTGACGTTCCAGTTGAAATATTGAAATGTGATCTGAACCCCGGTCCTGATCGCCTGATGAAGAATATCCACCGTATAATAAATGGACTCGTTCTCCGTCTTGATCCGGCCGGACACATAGACCTGATGCTGAAGCTGCCCCGCTTCATAATGGCTGCACAGCCTCTCCAGCTTACTGATGAGCTGACTGCTCTTGGACACAGTTAAGAATTTGGCGGACTGCGTAAGATCCACTAAGACCTTCAGCTCCGCCAGCTCAAACTCCCTTGATCCAAGATAATACAAATAAGACTTCCCGGTGCGCTCTCCGATGATGTCCACTCCATAGGTGCGCAGCAGCTCAATGTCGTCATAGACACTCTTGCGTTCTGCCGCCACACCGCAGGCGCTTAGATGAGATATAATCTCCGCCATCGTCAGCTTATGCTGCTCGTCCGTGTAGTCCCAGAATATCCTGAATAAGTAATTGAGTTTCAGCTTCTGATTGGTACTCTTCGACACGATTCTTCTCCGATACGCGAACCTCTGCCGCGTATCCATCGTCCTTCTTTTATCATTTCCTTCATAAATTTAACTCTAATTTTACATTCTGTCAATAAAAATTATCAAGGTACCTAAATAAAATTTAAGAAAGCGACTCCCGCACCCTGCACAGCAGGCGGACAAACTCCTCCCGCTCCTCAGTCTTCAGATCCGCCAGGAACTCCTCGTCCATCCTCTGCATTTCCTGACGGGTATAATTGCAGAGCGCAATCCCCGACTCGCTGCGTTTCACCCACTTGATGCGCTTATCAAAAGGATTCTGCCCGCATTCCACAAAGCCCTTCTGCTCCAGCCTCGCCACCAATCCAGCCACTGTAGACTGCGCCAGACACATTTTCTTCTCCAGTTCTTTCATGGTGAGAGATGGTTCATTGCTCAAATCCAATGTAATCAGCACTCCCATCTGTGCACTGGTGATGCCGCTCTCTTTGAACATCTGATTGCGTTTTTTCTCCATGAGCACATAGATTTCCTTATATATGGCGCTCCATGGCTTTTCCTCTTTCATCCGAACTCCTCCGGCTGGTAAACAGGCTGCAGATCCTTCGTATCCGATGCGATAAAGCCGCCGAAAACGGCATGAATATCCCTGACCGCCTTCGCCGCCTCCGCCTTATCCAGCGAATCATAGCTAAACGCGTAAACCTTTTTTACTCCGTTTTTCTCCAGAAAGGCCCGGTCAGACTTACTCTCAAAACAGTCCATGAAATTCTCGAAAATCAGCCCCTCATGCGTGAGCCTGATTTCCATCAGGTCCAGCTCATGCCAGACATCCTTTTTCTCTTCCGGCGCCTCGATCACAGGCAGCAGATCCTCCACCCTCACCTCAACCGGCAGCATGTACAGATACTCCTCGATCTCGCCCCGCGGCGCAGACTGCGTTTTCGTAACCATCCGCTTCGCGGGTTTCTTTGCGGGTGTGTATTTTTTCTTCTTATCATTTAAGTTCATCTCTGAATTTCCTCATGTAATTATTAAGCACATTGAAAATGATTACCGTTTAAATTTATATTTCCAGGATTTATCACCATGCAATGTAAATCATTGCAGTTCAGAGTGCAAAATGAATAAACTGTCGAGCGATTTTTCGTGCTATGGAGATGAGACTTACAACGAAACTGCCACTGGCAGTTCCGTTGCATGCTTGGCAATAGACAATCGTGGAAGCCTCTGCTGAACACGATTGTCTTGCCCATAGGCTCATCGGAATGCTCAGCACGTATGAGTGAGACAGTTTTATTCATTTTACACGACTCATCTGCAAAGACATCACAGGTACTGCATCGCATCCGCGACCCCCTTCACTCCAATCAGCTTCATCCCCTCAACAGCTCCCACATCCTTCAGGCACACCTGCGGCAGCATACAGATCGTAAATCCCAGCTTTTTCGCCTCTAAGACCCTCTGTTTTGCCTGGCTCACCGCCCGCACCTCGCCGCTTAGACCGATCTCCCCAAAGACAATCAGTCCCTCATCAAGCGGCAGATTGCGGAAGCTCGAAATCACCGCCAGCGCAATTCCTAAATCCATCGCCGGCTCCGTGATGCGGATTCCTCCCGCTATATTGACATAAGCGTCACAATTTCCCATCTGCAGCCCCAGGCGCTTCTCTAAAACCGCCATCAGCAGATTCACCCGGTTAAAATCCGTACCCGTGGCCTGTCGTCTTGGATATCCAAAGTTTGTGGTGCAGACCAGCGCCTGAATCTCAATCAGAATCGGCCGTGTTCCCTCCATCGAACAGGTCACTACAGATCCGCTTGCCCCCTCGGGCCTGCCGGTCAGCATATATTCGGAAGGGTTCTCCACTTCCTTCAGCCCGTCCGCACACATTTCAAAGACTCCGATCTCATCGGTCGCGCCGAAGCGGTTTTTCACCCCGCGTAAGATTCGATAAGAAGCGTGTCTGTCTCCCTCGAAATAAAGCACTGTATCGACCATGTGCTCTAACACTCTGGGGCCTGCGACCGTTCCTTCCTTTGTCACATGGCCCACGATGAAAATGCTGATGCCCTCCACCTTGGCCAACTGCATGAGGACATTCGTGCTCTCCCGCACCTGAGAAACAGAGCCGGGCGCCGCGCCCACCTCCTCACGATACATCGTCTGGATGGAATCAATCACCGCCACCTTCGGCTTTACCGCACGCATGGTGTTCTCGATCACGTCCAGATTCGTCTCACATAAAAGGCTTAAGCTCTCTGAAAAGGCGCCAAGCCGCTCCGCCCGCATCTTAATCTGCCTAAGACTCTCCTCACCCGATATATACAGAACCGGTATCGGAAGGGCAGCCAGATTCCGGCACACCTGCAAAAGCAGCGTGGACTTGCCGATCCCGGGGTCGCCGCCCACCAATGTCAGACTTCCCGCCACAATACCGCCGCCTAAGACCCGGTCCAGCTCCGCGATACCGGTCTTCATCCGTTCCTCTTCCCTTAAATCAATCTGGGAGAGTGTCACCGGTTTTGCCGTTTCCCGAAAGCCTGCCGACACCTTCCTGCCTGAGGAAGTCATCTTCACCGGCTCCTCCACAAAGGTGTTCCAGCTCTTGCAGCCGGGACACTGGCCCTGCCACTTGGCAGATTCGTATCCGCATTCCTGGCAGTAAAATACAGTTGATGATTTTTTATTTGCCATCCTGAGGCCTCTTTACCTTAAAGGTAACCTTTCCTCCCGCAAACCCGACTGTCACCGTGGAACCCGGGCCGATTTTCTGTTTCAGGATTTCCTCCGCCAGCGGATCCTCCACAACCGTCTGCAGCGCCCGTTTCAAAGGACGGGCTCCCATCTTCGCATCGGAATATTTCTCCACCAGGTGTTCCTTCAAAGCAGGGCTTAAAATCAGATGAATGCCCATCTGTTCCTGGCAGCGGGAGGATAGATCCTTCGCCAGAAGGCCGATGATTTCCTTCATCTCCTCCTTCGTCAGCTGGTGGAAGACGATCATCTCATCAATCCGATTGATAAACTCCGGCTTGAAAATCCGTTTTACTTCCTCCATGACACCGCTTTTCATGCGCTCGAAATCCTTCTCCCGGTCATTTGCGGCCGCAAAGCCCAGATTTTTGGGCTCCACAATCCGGGACGCGCCCGCGTTGGAGGTCATAATGATAATGGTGTTTTTGAAGCTGACCTTACGCCCTTTGGAATCCGTGATGTGGCCATCGTCCAGCACCTGCAGCAGGATATTGAAAACATCCGGGTGCGCTTTCTCAATCTCGTCAAACAAAACCACGGAATAGGGATTGCGGCGAATCTTTTCAGAGAGCTGGCCGCCCTCGTCAAACCCCACATAACCCGGAGGCGAGCCGATCATCTTCGATACGGAATGGCCCTCCATATATTCCGACATATCAACACGGATCAGCGCGTTCTCATCCCCGAACATGGCTTCCGCCAGTGCCTTGGACAGCTCCGTCTTGCCCACGCCTGTAGGGCCTAAAAAGAGAAAAGAACCGATAGGACGTCTGGGATCCTTCAAGCCGACTCGTCCTCTGCGCACCGCCCGCGCCACCGCGTCCACAGCCTCGTTCTGACCGATCACACGTTTGTGAAGCGTACTCTCCAGCTTTAACAGACGGTCGCTTTCTTTTTCCTGCAATCTGGTCAGCGGGATTTTCGTCCACATGCTGACCACACGCGCGATGTCCTCTTCCCCCACTGTGACGGAGCTTTCTTTTGCCGTTACGGGCTGCTCCCTGAATTTATGCAGCTTATGAATCTGTTTTTCCTGGTCCTTGCGCAGCGCGGCGGCTTTCTCCATATCGCCTGCCTTGAGCGCATTTTCCAGTTCTGTATCCAGCTGTTTTACCTGCTCTAAGGTGCTGTATCCGTCCGCAGAGGGGCTTTTGCTCTTCAGCCGCACAGCACTGCAGGCCTCATCAATTAAGTCGATCGCCTTATCCGGCAGGTTCCTGTCATTGATATAGCGGGCCGAAAGGGTAACGGCGGCCGTAATCGCCTCGGGCAGCACCTTCACATGATGATGTTCCTCGTATTTATACACAATTCCCTTCAGAATCCGCTCTGTCTCCTCCACGGACGGTTCTTCCACTGTCACGGGCTGGAAACGACGCTCCAAAGCTGCGTCCTTCTCAATATATTTACGATACTCCGTGATCGTGGTAGCGCCGATCAGCTGCAGCTCTCCCCTGGCCAGCGATGGCTTTAAAATATTGGAGGCGTCAATGGCACCCTCCGCACCGCCGGCACCGATCAGTGTGTGCAGCTCGTCCAGGAACAGAATAATATTGCCGTCGTTCACAACTTCCTGAATGACGTTTTTAATCCGCTCTTCGAACTCACCTCGATACTTGCTGCCGGCCACCATGCCGGACAGATCCAGCGTCAGCAGACGCTTTCCTTTCACGGAATACGGCACATCGTTAGAAACGATGCGCTGTGCCAGGCCCTCCACCACGGCAGTCTTACCCACACCGGGTTCTCCGATCAGGCAGGGGTTATTTTTGGTCCGGCGGGATAAAATCTGGATTGCTCTTCCTATCTCCTCCTCGCGGCCAATCACCGGATCCAGCTTTCCTTCCCTGGCAAGCTGCGTCAGATCCCTGCTGTAGCGATCGATCGTATCCGTGCGGCCTTCCCCATGCTGATAGTAGGAATCATCCCGGTACTGATTCACATCCTCGCCCATAGCCGTCAGTGTGTCCGCATAAAGCTTCTGCACATTGACATTCAGCGTATTCATCAGACGGATCGCGACATTCTGTCCCTCCCGGATGATTCCCAAAAGCAGATGCTCCGTACCAATTCTGTCGTTTCCGGACCTTTCTGCCATCTCATCCGCGATCTGCAACACTGCCATAGCTCTCGGAGAATATTTCTCTCTGTCCGCCAATACGGTATCGCCGCTTTGAAACGCGATCTGATCACGGATCAGATCCCGGATCTTTTCCGCGTCCACACCATTCTCCGAAAGCACCTGTGCTGCCGCACTGCCATTTTCAAGTGCCAGACCCAGGAGGATATGCTCACTTCCCACATAGCCCTGTCCGGCGGCCTTCGCGTAGCGCTGCGCTGTCTTCAATACTGATTTCGCTCTGTCTGTATATGGTCTCAAATTCAATGCTCCTTCACTTTATTGTGGTCATTTACATATACTGTGATTAAATCGACAAAATAGTATATGATACTATGGATTGCTTCGCAAAATACGCTCCCGCAATCCATAACACCATTCGGAATCCGCACAATTTGGCCAAAAACCAGCCAAATTTGCTTCTTCCTCATGTTGTTGCGGTCCCCAAGGTCATAAATACGAATGCACGCATTCGATTTATGACCTTTGATCCCTTGTATCATCATACTCCTCATAAATCTCCTCAATCAGGCCAGATACCTGAGACTTCGAGATGCCTCTGCTGGAAGCCTTGGCAAGCACCACCAGAAGTTCCCTGCGAAGCTCCTCCAGGGCCCTGCGCTGATCCGTATCCACGCAGACTACGGCTCCCCTTCGTCTGTCCACCTTCACATAGCCCTCCTGCCGCAATACTGTATAGGCCTTATTGACCGTATGCATATTGATGCCGATATCATCCGCCAGCTGGCGGACACTGGGCAGCGAATCTCCTTCCCTTAACCGGGTGGAGGCGATCCCCTGTATGATCTGGTGACAAAGCTGCAGATACAGCGCCTCATCACTGTTAAAATCAATCTCTATATAAATATCCTTCTGCATTTTCTTCCCTCTGTTCATCTGGCGATACTTTCAAAAACACTCCATTACCCCTCAGTATCTGCAGCGAACCATTGCTTTCTCTTTTGTTCTAGCGAGATTATAACAGATGATATCCGGAACGTAAAGAGGCAAATTCTGATTTGATGATACAAGGAACCAAAGGTCAGAAATCGAATGCTCGCTCACAAAAAGGCAGCCTTTCGGCTGCCTTTTCGTGAGATCCGTACATCTGCGAATCAATCTTTATTCATCATCATCAAGCTTCAGAAAATCAAATTCCAGATCTTCATCATCATCGTCATCCAGGAAATTTCTGGACTTGCGGGTTCTGGGCTTGGGCGCGGGCTCGTCCTGCTTGCGCTTCAGCTCCTTACGCGTGGTAGTAACGATATCGTCGGTATCCGGAAAATCATCATTGTCGAGATCGTCCAGCGTAATCTTCTCATACTGATCCTTCTCCGGTCTGGGTCTGGATGCAGAAGACGTCCTGATCTTCATATCCTCGTCCTGATCCGTCTCGCTCAATTTTGCTTTGGAAGCAGCCGCAGTCGGGGTAACCGTTCTGGCTGCCGTGGAAGAAGCCTGCTGTGTACCGCTTCCTGTGTTCCCTGTGCCTGCCGGTCTGACCGTCTGCTGTGTTCTGGTCTGGGCGGACTGCTGCGTGCCTGTCGCCTGCGCGGACTGCTGGGTTCTCGTCTGAACGGACTGCTGCGTCCTGGTCTGAACAGACTGCTGGGTTCTGGTCTGCGCGGACTGCTGCGTACCGGCCGCCTGTCCCGGCTTCTGCGCCGGCTGAGTCTTCACTCCGGCTGCGCCCGCAGGCTGCTTGGTCTTCTGTGCGGGCTGCGTTCTCACTCCGGCCGCGCCTGTCGCTCCACCCGCAGCGGTACGGCGGCGTCTGGTCTGCTCACGCAGCTCCTCAGCCGTGCTCTCAGCCTCTCTCCAGCGCAGGAACACGAATGCCAGTCCCGCCACTGCGATAATCAGTAAAATGAGAAGAACAACCGTTACAACCTTGGAACCGCCTCCGGATGAGGAGGTCTTCGTGGCAGTGGCAGCCTCCAAAAGATCCTCGACCGCATATCCGCTGCTACTGCCGGACTCTACCAGATACCAGATCTCCTCGCCCTCCGCGTTCGTCTGGCTCACCAGGCGATATGGGTTATCCGAAGAAGTGCTGGTAGTATCCTCGCCCTCCGTCGTCTCCGTCTCCGTGGGTTCTGTCGTCTCGGTCGATACCTCTGTCTCCACTTCCTCTTCCGTCACTGTCACCAGATCAGAACGGACATATCCTGTGACGGTACTGCCGTCTGAATCAAACTGAACCTGATACCAGACGTAACCGTCGTCTCCGGTTTCCTGCGCCACTACGGTAAACGCAGCCCCGTTCGCCAGCTGGGTCACAGCTGTACTGGAAGTACTGGCACTTGCCCGGACATTAATCGTACTGCCGGCAGTCACCGTGCCTGTGGTAACCGTGGTGGTGGTCGTCGTGGTCAGGACATCCGCCTCTGTCGTCTCATCCTCCGTGCTCGTTTCCGTCACCGTGACGACACTGGAAGGCACATATCCTGTCTCCGTACCGTTTACATACAGCTGATACCAGATGGCACCGTCGGTTCCGGTCACCTCATTGTTGACCGTGACGCTCTGGCCTGATGTCAGCGACATTACAACAGATGAAGAACTGCTGGCACTTTCATACAGGCTTGTGTCGCTCGTAATCGTGCCAAGCTTCTGTTTATACGCTTCCGCCTGCACGCCGAACTGTTGCACAGCAACCGCAATCACAAGCAAAGTTGCCGCGAGAGTCAAAACTTTTCGCAGTTTTTTCACAATGTACACCTCTTTCTTTTTTCTACGGGATTTGCGGGCAAAAGAATGATTCCCCTTTTTACTCTGCCTGATGAAAACAGAGATTCCGCCCTTTGGGTTAGTATACTACATCTGACGGCATTTGCAAAGGAAGTATTTCAATTTTTTTCTGAATTTTTTGTGTCGGAAATTCATTTTTTTCTTGTATACCGGGATAATCTATTTTATAATAGGTAGCGGTGTATTTATTCTACAAAACCAAGGAGGACATATTTATGTCATATGTAGACGAAGTCATTGCCCAGGTCATCGAGAAAAATCCTTCCCAGCCCGAATTCCATCAGGCGGTAAAGGAAGTGCTGGATTCTCTGCGCCTGGTCATCGAACAGAATGAGGACGCTTACCGCAAGGACGCCCTCTTAGAGCGCCTGGTCACTCCGGAGCGCCAGCTGATTTTCCGCGTTCCGTGGGTAGACGATAAGGGACAGGTGCAGGTCAACACCGGCTACCGCGTCCAGTTCAACAGTGCCATCGGTCCCTATAAGGGCGGCATCCGCCTGCACCCATCGGTCAACCTGGGGATTATCAAATTCCTGGGCTTCGAGCAGGTATTCAAAAATTCCCTGACCGGCCTGCCCATCGGCGGCGGCAAGGGCGGCTCCGACTTTGACCCCAAGGGCAAGTCCGACAGAGAGGTGATGGCGTTCTGCCAGAGCTTTATGACAGAGCTTTCCAAATATATCGGCGCGGACACCGACGTTCCGGCCGGCGATATCGGCACCGGCGCGCGTGAGATTGGTTATATGTTCGGCCAGTACAAGCGCTTACAGAACCGCTACGAGGGTGTTCTGACCGGCAAAGGCTTATCTTACGGCGGATCCCTGGCGCGTACCGAGGCGACCGGCTACGGCCTGCTGTATCTGGTGGAGGAAATGATGAAGTGCCACGGCGAGGATATGACCGGCAAGACGGTTGTGGTCTCCGGTGCCGGCAACGTCGCCATCTACGCCATCCAGAAGGCGCAGCAGATGGGCGCAAAGGTCGTGACCTGCTCCGACTCCACCGGCTGGATTTATGATCCGGAAGGCATCGACGTTGATCTGTTAAAGGAAGTCAAGGAAGTGAAGCGTGCGCGCCTGACCGAGTACGCGGCCGCCAGAGAAAGCGCCGTTTATCATGAAGGACGCGGCGTGTGGGCCATCCCCTGCGATATTGCGCTTCCCTGCGCAACTCAGAACGAGCTGCTCATCGACGACGCCAAACAGCTTGTTGTGGGCGGCTGTAAGGCTGTGGCTGAGGGTGCCAACATGCCCACCACCCTGGATGCGACCGCTTACCTGCAGGAAAACGGCGTCCTCTTCGTGCCCGGCAAGGCTTCCAATGCCGGCGGTGTCGCGACATCTGCTCTGGAGATGACCCAGAACAGCGAGCGCTTAAGCTGGAGCTTCGAGGAAGTGGATTCCAAGCTGCAGAACATCATGATCAATATTTACCACAATATCGACAACGCCGCGAAGAAATACGGCAAGGAAGGCAACTACGTCGTAGGTGCCAACATTGCCGGCTTCGAGAAGGTGGTCAGCGCCATGAACGCACAGGGAATCGTATAATTCCAACTGTAAAATTCAGGAAAAGGGCTTGTCTTTTTTCCAAAATTCAGCTATACTTCCCACAGATATGAGGGAGTAGTTGGCGCAGGCGCCGCAGGGCGCTGCGTTGTCCCCTTCGTCATCACGCCGAGCGCAGTGCCATGGACAGATTTGAGGCGCGGCAGTCCGGCCGGACGGGACATGAAATAACGAGACTTTTATCGCATTTCCAAAAGAAGGCGGTGAAAGTCTCTTTTATTTACCGTCACAATCATGTAAGAAGGGAAAGCTTACAGTACCGGCCAAAACGGCCAGGCGCGGACTTCTCCCTCTGAGAAAGGAAGGATCTTTTTATGATGTACCTGCTTTTTATCGTCGGACTCATTCTGCTGATCTACGGCGGCGACTGGTTCGTGGACGGTGCGACCGGCATTGCCCGGTGCTTTCATCTGCCGGAGCTTTTGATCGGTGCCACCGTGGTGTCCATCGGCACGACGCTTCCGGAGGTCATGGTCTCCACCACCTCCGCCATCCAGGGGCACAGCCAGATCGCCTACGGCAACGCCATCGGCTCCATCATCTGCAACACAGCCCTCATCGCCGCCATCAGCGCGGCTGTCAGACCGTCCGCGGTCAATAAAAAGACGCTGCGCACACCTGTCATCTTTTTCTTCATCGCGGCCGCCTTTTATGTGGCGGTGGCCTACACCTCCGGCTATTTTTCCAGGCCGATCGGCATTATTTTACTGATTATCTTTGTCCTGTATATGATCGCAAATGTGATGGGTATGAAAGAGGATCCTTCCGCCGCTGATCAGGCTGCGGTCAGCGAAAGCGACGAAGCGGACAGTGAGGACGGACCCGTCTGGAAAATGATCCTCCTTTTAGTCGTCGGCGCAGCGCTGATCGCCGTCGGTGCAGACCTGTTGGTGGACAACGGTACTCTGATCGCGCAGGCGCTCGGCGTTCCGGAATCCGTCATCGCCCTGACCTTTGTGGCCCTCGGCACCTCGCTGCCGGAGTTGGTCACCGCCATCACTTCCCTCATCAAGGGCCACAGCTCCCTCTCCTTAGGCAATGTGATCGGCGCGAATGTCTTCAACCTGGTCCTGGTCTGCGGCCTGTCCATCACCGTATCACCCTTCAGCATTCCGCAAAACTCAACGCTTTTCGGGATTAACGCTTCCCTCGTGGTGGATCTGCCGGTGATGCTTTTCGTCATGCTCCTTCTGACCGTCATACCGTTAGTCAAAGGCAGGACCAGCCGCGCGCAGGGCATCTCCCTGCTGATCATTTACGCGGCTTTCTGTGTGTACCAGTTTGTGCTGGGATAAACTCCTTTTGAAAAACAATGAGGCAATTATCGCAAGTACAGGATAATTGCCTCATTATTTTTAATTATGCCGTTTTTCTGCAGCCACCGGGTGCTTCACCCTTCTTGCGTTATTCCGCACTTTGCAGCACAACTGTTTCCTTGACATACCAGTTTGCAACGGCTGTGTTTTTCCAGTTTGCAGCATCCTCCGTAACATCATCAAAGTACAGAAGATAGGGCTTGACAGAATAGTCCTGCAGCACCACGTTTTTTTCCTCTGACAAAAGAATTTCCAGCCGCTGCTGATACTCTTCATCATATTGCGCAGCCTCCCCTGATCTCAATGATACCCAGGCCGCGTAGGAAGAAAATTCCTTTAATGGCTGATCAGAAATTTTCAGATCCACAAGGAACAGACATAATACTGCCGCGCAATAAGCCAAAATAATCGGGGCAGCTGTCCTTTTTCCGTTCTCTTCTCTCTTCGCAGGCAGTTTTTTCTGTACAAATCCGATCCAGTAAAAAACATTCACCAAAAGCAGGAAAAGAAACCACATCTTGGCAATATTCATCAGCCGGTCCGGCCCGGTATAAGTCATGGAATACAGAGCGGGCGTATAAACACAGGAAGCAAGCCCGACAGAATATAGTGTCACCAACCATGGCATGCGGAACCGGAAGCTGCTTTCAGCCGCCAGGCGGATCAATACCGGCAGCAGGAAAAGAATCACCAGCAGCACCAGCGGTGTCAGATAAACTTTTCCATAAGCATACGCAGTCCGGAAAGACGCAAGGATTGCTTCAACCGCCCCCATTTTCACAAAACTTGTCTGACGAACGGCATTTCCGGGCGCTATGATACTGATGACAAAGGAAACAGCCTCCGCGGCCAGAGCCGGAAGCTGCCAGAAGGGCTTTTGTCCCGCGATTATCACAAGGCCGCAGATCGTAACCAGGCAGATCAGCGTCAGCAGCGCTGTCGAGTAATTGGCGCCGCCGCAGAGAACCGCGCAGAGAACGGACGCCGCCGTAAGAAAAATGCGTCGGCCTTTTCTAGCACAAACAGACAGATGTAATTCCAGCCCGATTAAAATCAGCATACAGCCATGCATAAAGTGATAATGTACGGAACCGTTAAACCAGAAAAATGCATTGACCGGAGAATACACCGTTTCCATCAGCATAAAGCTAAGCATTGGCGCGACAATTCCCCAGTAAATCTTTCTTCCGTGCAACAGTCTGACAATCAGCACATAAGTCAGATAATAATTGGAAAAAACCAGAATTCCAAGCTGAAGAAGCGGCGTCCAGAAATAATCTGTCTCACTCCATACGGCCGGAGAGACAGCCATCAGAAATATGGAAGAAAAGGTTCCCTGCCAGGTTTCGTAGCTGCTTTTCACCTGCATCAGTGCCGCCTGCAGAGCCTGCGGCACCGAGTAAAAGTTAATCCACGACATATGGGCATAAAAACCATATGTGAAATCATCCGCACACGGGTGCGCATACTGTCCAATTAAGAGCAGGGGAATCAATCCTGCAAGCAATAAGACAGTGGCGACAGCACACAACAGCCGCCACACAGTCTTCTGATCCGGTTTTTTCAGCTTCATAAGATTGCCGCTCCGATATCGTGCCGCATATATTTTCCTTCAAAATCAATCCACTCGGTCGCCTTGTAGGCTTTCGCGCGGGCCTCCTTTAAATCGGCGCCGGTCGCGGTAATACCGACGACTCTGCCGCCGTTGGTAACGATGCCTTCGTCCGTTGCTTTTGTACCTGCGTGGAAACAGAAATAATCGTCCCTGCCGTCAAAGGCCTCGAAGCCGGTCATCCGCTTTCCTTTCTCATAATGCACCGGGTAACCATCGCTTGCCAGCACCACGCAGACCGCTGCATTGTCGGTAAATCTTAAGTCGATCTGATCAAGCGTGCCGTCAATGCAGGCCTCCATCACCTCGATGATGTCGTTCTCCATGCGGGGCAGGACCACCTGCGCCTCCGGGTCGCCGAAACGCGCGTTATACTCTAAGACCTTCGGGCCGTCCGCCGTCAGCATCAAGCCGAAGAAAATCACGCCCTTGAAGGGTCTGCCTTCCGCCGCCATCGCCGCCACGGTAGGTTTGTAAATCGTCTCCTGACAGACCGCGTCGATCTCCTTTGTATAGAAAGGACTTGGGGAGAATGTGCCCATGCCGCCGGTATTCAAACCGGTATCGCCGTCGCCGGCACGCTTGTGGTCCTGGGCACTGGTCATGGTCTTAATGGTTTTACCGTCCACAAATGACAGGACGCTGACCTCGCGGCCGGTCATGAACTCCTCCACGACCATGTGATTGCCGGCATTGCCAAACTGTTTGTCCAGCATGATGGTCTTCACGCCGGCCTTTGCTTCCTCTAAGGTGTTGCAGATCAGTACACCCTTGCCCAGAGCCAGGCCGTCTGCCTTTAAAACGATAGGCATTCTGGCAGTCTCCAGATAGGCAAGTGCGGCATCCGCGTCATCAAACGTCTCATAATCCGCTGTCGGAATATGATATTTCTTCATTAAATCCTTGGAAAAAGCCTTGCTGCCCTCTAAAATGGCGGCATTTGCCTTCGGCCCGAACGCGCGGATACCGTTCGCCTCAAATACATCTACCAGGCCGCCCACCAGCGGATCATCCATGCCAACGATGGCCAGGTCTATCGCCTTCTCCTTCGCGAAGGCCGCCAGCGCATCAAATTCCATGGCGCCGATCGGTACGCACTCCGCGATCTGCGCGATACCGGCATTGCCTGGCGCGCAGTAAATCTTCGTCACCTTTTTGCTCTTTGCCACACTCATGGCGATCGCATGCTCTCTGCCGCCGCCGCCTACAATCAATACTTTCATACCATTCTCCAATCTCTGTCATGCCTTCTTTTCCGGCAGCTGAATTCTTCCGTTCGCGATATCATCAATGGCCCGCGGCAGCAAAACCCACTCTGCCTCCTCCATCACGCGTCTCTGTAATACCTCCGGCGTATCGCCCTCCTGCACATACACTGCCTTCTGGGAAATAATCCTGCCGGTGTCCATACCCTTATCCACAAAATGCACAGTGGCACCGGTCACTTTCACGCCATATTCCAGTGCCTTCTCATGGACATGCAGGCCGTAATACCCCACGCCGCAGAAGGAAGGAATCAGGGCCGGGTGAATATTGATAATGCGTCCCTCAAAAGCATCCACCATTGCCGGCGGAATGGCCACCAGAAAACCCGCCAGAACGATCAGGTCCGGGTTTAACTCCTTCATTTTCTCTGTAAATGCCGCATTGAAGGCCTCACGGTCCGGGTAACGCTTCGGAGACATGCACAGGGCCGGGATATTGTGATTGCGCGCCCGTTCCAAGGCATACGCTTTTGCGTTATTGCTGATCACCGCCATAATCTCTGTGTTCGTGATCCGTCCGCTGTCGATCGCGTCCAGTATCGCCTGTAAATTGGTGCCGCCGCCGGACACGCATACTACGGTTTTAAACATACAAGTACTCCTTTTGCCGGGCGTTGAGCCCACCTGTCAAGTTCGTTTCCGTTTACTCAAACCAACTCTCAGCACAGGACCGTTTTTCTTCTTCTGCTCTGTTTATTATTTCAAGGATGCTTTTCTCACCACTGCCCGGGCTTCAGCACAGAGTCACACCCTTCTCGCCAGCCTCGCAGCGGCCCACGATATAAGCCTGTTCGCCGGCCGCCTGCAGCGCCTTCACCGTCGCGTCCGCATCCGCAGGATCCACGGCCAACACCATGCCAAGGCCCATATTGTAAGTATTATACATCATCTGCTCCGCGATATCGCCCTTCTGCTGCAGAAGAGTGAAAATCGGCAGAACCGGATAGCTGTCCTTCTCCACCACGGCACGTACACCGTCCGGCAGCATACGCGGTATATTCTCATAGAAGCCGCCGCCGGTAATATGACTGCAGCCTTTGATGGTAATACCGGCTTCCTTCACCTGTTTTAAGGCCTTCACGTAAATGCGGGTCGGTGTCAGCAGCGCCTCTCCCAGGGTAGTGCCCAATTCCTCATAATAGGTACTCAGGCTCTCCGCTGTCATCTCAAAGACTTTTCTCACCAGGGAAAAGCCGTTGGAATGTACCCCGGAGGAAGCGATTCCCACCAGAACATCCCCCGGTTTGATATTCTCCCCGGTAATCATCTCAGACCGCTCAGCCACGCCCACGGTGAAACCGGCCAGGTCATACTCATCCACAGGCATCAGGTCCGGATGCTCCGCTGTCTCACCGCCGATTAACGCGGCCCCTGCCTGTAAACAGCCCTCGGCCACACCCTTCACAATCTCCGCAATCTTCTCCGGAATATTTTTACCGCAGGCGATATAATCCAGGAAAAATAACGGCTCGCCGCCCGCGCAGGCCACATCATTGACGCACATCGCCACACAGTCGATCCCCACTGTGTCATGCTTATCCAGAATAAAAGCCAGCTTGATCTTGGTGCCCACGCCGTCCGTCCCGGACAAAAGCACCGGCTCCCTCATCTGGCTGATCTTCTCCAGAGAAAAAGCGCCGGAAAAACCGCCAATTCCGCCTAACACCTCCGGCCGCATGGTTTTTTTCACATGCTCCTTCATCAGCTCCACCGAACGATAACCAGCCTCGATGTCCACTCCCGCCTTCTTGTAGTCCATTCTCACATTCTCCTTATATGTATTACGCATTATTATTTCCGTTTCAAGGGTCATCCGCGCCATATTTTATCCGCGCATGTAATGCATATTATAATTCCCGTTTCGAGGGTCAGCCGCCATATTTTATCCGCGCGAGTGCCTGTGTGCGACCTGCCAGCCTAAAACTCGAAAGTAATGTGACGCACAGTGAAGCGAGCCGGATAAAATATGGCGGCTGGTCCGACCACGGAATCAATAATTCCGGTATCCGACCTCCTGCAGCCTTGCGTCTTTTTTCTCCACCGACTCCTTCAGCGACTCCGAATACTCCTTCAGCCGCTGCAAAAGTGCCTCATCCGACGTTGCCAGAATCTTCGCCGCTAAAAGTCCCGCGTTCGCGCCGCCGTTAATTGCCACCGTTGCCACCGGAATACCAGTCGGCATCTGCACGATGGAATACAGAGAATCCCTGCCGCCCAGGCTTGTGGTATGCATCGGAATACCGATCACCGGCATGGGAAAAATCGCCGCGCACATGCCCGGCAGATGCGCTGCCATACCCGCGCCAGCGATAATGACTTTAAATCCCTTTGCCTCCGCGCCCTTCGCGTAAGCAAAAAACGCATCCGGCTCCCTGTGCGCGGAAATAATATTCATCTCATAAGAAATTCCCAGCTGATCCAGAATATCCGCCGCCTTTGCCATCACGGGCATATCCGAATCACTGCCCATCACAATTCCAACCTGTACCATTGTCCCATCCTCCTGATGTAAAAATTTCAGATAGTCCCGCCTCAGCCACGATGTTTTGTGCCTGTCCGAATCCCTCTTCCGGAACCACGGGTTAAGCCAGTCCCGCGTTAAAAATCCAGGCAAGTACCGCCAGCACCGCCAGATTTAAAATCAGGCCGATCCATCCCAGGCGGTGAAACTGCTCCTCATCGGAAATGCACATCAGGGACATCACCACTCCCGCCAGTGACATCAACATCATCAGAAAAGCCGCAAAGCCCATCGATAACGTAGCGTCTCCGCGCATGGAAAAAGAGCGATAAATCAGCAGAGACATCCCCACCGCACAGATCACGCCAAAGGCAAAGCCCAGGATACTGGTGGATTTATAGACTTTTACCGCGTACTTGTATTTTCGTTTTTTCATATACCGTCAGAAGATCAACGTCTTCCTTTCATTGAGCAGCTTCCCACCGCCGATAACCATCAGTACACCTCCGGCTATGCCCACCACGATCGTGACAACACCGACGATAATACTCAAATTTCCCACGAATGTCATGATTTTATGAATTTTTTCCTGCATTTTATTTCTCCCAATACTATATTTTCAAGATATCCTTCATTTTTGATTATTTCCGGCTTCATTTCCGGCTTCATTTCCGGCAAAGCAACGCAAATCCCGCGCCTCCGATATCCACGTCCCTGCCGCTCCCACTTACACAGAAGCTGAAGCCCCATACTGTGCATAATACGCATCAATCGCGGCCTTCAGCGTATCATCAATCACAATCTCCCCATGGCATGGCCTGTTGTACAGATACTCCGTCACCTCCGCCATGGTCACGATCGCACTCGCCTCAATGTCGTATTTTTCCTTTATCTCCTGCAGAGCGCTGACCTTCCCGCCGCTGCCCTTCTCCATGCGGTTTAAGGACACCATCAGGCCCCTGATTTCCACATCAGCCTGTGCTTTCAAAATCGGATAGGTCTCCTCGATGGACTTGCCGGAGGTGGTTACATCCTCGATGATCACCACTCTGTCGCCGTCCTGTAAGCTGCTCCCCAAAAGGATTCCCACATCCCCGTGGTCCTTGACCTCCTTGCGGTTGGAGCAATAGCGGATATCCTTCCCATACAGCTTCGCGTAAGCAATGACCGTCGCCACCGACAGCGGTATACCCTTATAGGCGGGTCCGAACAGCACATCGAAATCATCCCCGAAATGCTCATGGATCGCTTTTGCGTAATACTCGCCCAGCTTCATCAGCTGCGTGCCCGTCACATATGCCCCCGCGTTCATAAAAAAGGGACTCTTTCTGCCGCTCTTCAACGTAAACTCGCCGAATTTGAGCACATGAGAATCCACCATAAATTCAATAAATTCCTGCTTATACTGTTCCATCCCGTTCCTCCTGCTTTTTAAGCGGCCAAGCGGCCTGAAAGTACTTCTGACTTTTCGATCTTATCATAATTATACTGTATTTTCAATCCATAAAACTGCCGATAACCTTCGAATTATTCTGCCCGTGCAATCGAATTCCCAGGGACAAACTACCTGCATTTTACGGCAACGCGGATAAAAGTGCCAGTCCAGCACGCCATTGTCAAAAGCTTCCCCCGCTCATCGACACATGCAGCAGCATCCTTACAGACAATACGTCATCTGCACTTCACCCTCAAGATTTTTCCAGATAAATATCTCATCCTCCAGCGTCATATACCCGCGCCAGCTCTCCTCCTTCGGGATGGACACCGAACCCGGATTCATATATATGTAAGACTCGTGCTCTTCACATTTCGGGACATGCGTATGACCGGCCAGCAGAATGTCACCCTCACATAACGGCAGCAGATTCTGCTCATGAAAATGATGCCCGTGCGTAACGAAAATCAGGCGATTCCCGACAGGGAGCAGGGCGTACTCAGCCATAATGGGAAAGTCCAGCACCATCTGGTCCACCTCAGTGTCACAGTTGCCACGCACACAAAGGATACGGTCTTTCATCGAATTGAGCAGTGAAATCACCTTCTTCGGGTCATACCCCTCCGGCAGGTCATTGCGCGGCCCGTGATAGAGCAGGTCACCCAGAAGAAGCAGGCGGTCTGCCTGCTCCCTCTTATACGCCTCTGATAGCCTGTCACAATATACGGCGGAGCCGTGAATATCCGATGCAATCAGCCATTTCATAAAAGCTTTCCCCTTCCCCTGCAGATATGCCGCAAATCCCGTAAGACCCCACATCACACGATCTGCAGCGCTTTACCAGAGCCCAATCGTTCTATCTCGCAACCGCCTCCACCTTAATCGTGTTGGTGCTGCCGCCCTTGCCGCCGATCGCGCCGCCGGTCAGCACGACATTGTCACCCTTCTCAAGGTGGAAGGTCTCCTTCACCTTCAGCATGGCGAAATAGAACATGACGTCCATGGAATTAACCTCCTCACAGAGCTCAGGCGTCACGCCCCAGCTTAAATTCAGCTTGCGCCAGACCTTCTCGGAAGTGGTCATACCCAGAATGTCCACCGGGCAGCGGAAACGGCTGACCAGTCTCGCGGTTCTGCCGCTCATGGAATTGACCACAATCGCCTTCGCACCCACATCAATCGCCATGGCCGCGGTGGCATGGGAAATGGCGTCCAGATTATTCTGCGCCTCGAAATCGGTCTTATAAAACTGGCTCTTATAATTAATCTGCTGCTCCGTATATTCCGCGATCTCAGCCATCGTCTTCACGGCCTTCACCGGATATTTGCCCGCGGCTGTCTCGCCGGAAAGCATAATGGCGGAGGTTCCGTCATAGACAGCGTTGGCCACATCAGAAAGCTCCGCCCTGGTAGGACGGGGATTCTGGATCATACTCTCCAGCATCTCCGTCGCGGTAATCACGCGGCTGCCGAGCATACGGCATTTATTGATCAGATATTTCTGCACGGAAGGCACTTCCACACCGGGAATCTCCACACCCAAATCGCCTCTGGCCACCATCACGCCGTCGGCCACCTCGCAGATCGCGTCAATATTATCCACCCCGGAGCGGTTCTCGATTTTGGCCACGATCTCCACATCCTGACCGCCGTGGGCGTTTAAGAAATTGCGCAGATCCATCACGTCCTTTTTGGTGGAGACAAAGGAGGCCGCTACGAAATCCACGTCATTTTCGATACCGAAGAGAATATTGGCCTTATCCTGCTCGCTCAGATAGTCGTGGTCCATGATTTTATTGGGAAAATTCATACTCTTGCGGTCGCTTAAAACACCGCCGGCAATCACTTTGCAGACCGCGTCCCTGCCCTTTACCTCCATCACCTCCAGGATAATCAGGCCATTGTTGATCAGGACGGTGTCACCCGGCGTCAGATTCTCCGTCAGCTTGTCATAGGTCACGGAGACCTTTCTCTCGTCGCCCACCACATCGTCGCAGGTCAGGGTGAAAAGCTCACCCTCTTTTAAGGTCACCTTGCCGTTCTCAAAGGTCTTAATCCGGTACTCCGGGCCCTTCGTGTCAAGCATAATCGCAATGGGAAGATGCAGCTTCTCCCGCACCGCCTTGATCCGGGCAATCGTCGCCCCATGGCCCTCATGGGTGCCGTGGGAAAAATTCAGTCTGGCGACGTTCATACCCGCAAGGCACATGTCTGTCAGCACCTGCTCACTGTCACTCGCCGGACCGATGGTACAGATAATCTTGGTTTTGCGCATAGCTGTTTCCTCCACTCATATTCATTCACAGTAACTTTGTAGTTCATTCTAGCATAGTATTCCCAATTCCGCTATAAAAAGCTTGGAAATCATAAAAAAACAGGCTTATCAAATCGTAATGAGCGATCTGTTATAAACCGGATTTGGAATCTCCCTTCCATCCTCTCTCGCACATTCCAGCCAGACGCCGATCACCTCCTGCGTATTCTTAATAGCTTCCACCGGCGTCTTGCCGTCAGACATACATCCGGGAAGTTCCGGAACCTCCGTGACATAGCAATTATCTGTTTCTGACCAGTACATGATAATCTGATATCGATACATTTTACTTCTCCAATCTATATTTCATTATCAAGTTTCTCACCTGCTTTACCTGGTATGCTTTTGCTTTGCCTCCAAGTGGCTGCAGAACAATCCGTTCCGGTATATCATCCCGTTTATATATATGATGATCGCCTTTCACTCTTTCTCTGAACCCCAGACTGATGATCAGTTTTCTAAGATCATCAAAACGGATATTTGCATCCCTGATGCCGCTCATAACATCAGCATATGTATTTTTGGCCACCTGTATACTTCTCCTTTCATTTTAACATCCTGCAAAAGATTTGCAAGCCAAATGTGCCTGTAGCCGCAAAAAGCAACCAGCACACTGCCGTCACCCGGCATATGCTGATTGCTTTTCTCTTTCGTAGATGAAAATGTCAGGAAATCATTACTCCTGCGTGATATCGCTCCCGAAATACTGAATGGAAATCTCGGCAAGCGTTCCGTTCTCGGAGATTGTCGCGATGGCTTCGTTAATGGCTTCGCGTAAGGATGCGGAGTCATCGCCCTTTCTGGTGGGGATCGCCACATTGGAAGCTTCCTCCGTCAGCGCCACAACCTTTAACTCTGCCTCCGGATGCACATCCATGTAATCATAGAAGGACACCTCGGCGTTTAAGGTCGCGTCCACACGACCGGAAAGGACTAACTCCAGGGTCTCGTCCAGGCTGTCCACACCGGTCACCTCAGCGCCGTAGCTCTCCGCCAGGTCCATGTAGGTGCTGGCGATACTGTTGGCTGTCGTTTTGCCGTCCAGATCCTCGAAGCTTGTAATGTCCTCATTGTCCGAGCGCACGATCAGCGCGGTGCGGATGTAGGCATACGGATCGGTGAAATCATATTTCTCCGCGCGTTCCTCGGTGTACTCCACGCCATTGACCACCAGGTCATAGCGTCCCGCGTCCAGACCGGCTAAAAGACTGTCCCAGTCGCCTTCCACGAAGGTAACCTCCACGCCCAGCTCAGCGGCAATCGCGCGCGCCACGTCCGCGTCAAAGCCCACGAGGTTGTCATCCTCGTCATGATAGCTCCACGGCGCCCAGTTGCCCTCCAGCGCCACGATGATCTCGCCCGCCTCCAGAATCGCGGCCAGCTGGTCATCAGCGGCTTCTGCCTCAGTGGACTCCGTTTCAGATGACTCCGTCTCCGTAGTCTCAGCCTCTGAAGTGTCAGCCGAGCTGCTGCCCGATGAGCAGCCCGCCAGGACGCCCATAGTCATTGCACATGCCATGAGCAGTGCCAGAATTTTCTTTTTCATAATGTTCCTCCTTCTTACCTTTTATAAAAGTCGATTGCTCCACACTACGTGTAGCTAACGCATAAGTTCGACTACGAAAATCAAAGATTTTCTGTCTCACTTATCTCGCAATCGCTTTCATTCTATTTTTAAGAACTCCCTCGTCCGCTCCATCTTCGGGTGGGCGAAAAACTCCTTGCTTTCTCCCTGCTCCACGATACAGCCGTCCTCCATGAAAATCACCTTTTTGGAGACGTCGCGGGCGAAGCTCATCTCATGGGTGACCACCACCATGGTCATACCCTCATTTGCCAGATCGCGCATCACGGAGAGCACTTCCCCGATCAGCTCCGGATCCAGCGCCGACGTGGGCTCATCAAAAAAGATAATCTCCGGGTCGGTAGCCAGCGCCCGGGCGATCGCCACACGCTGCTGCTGCCCGCCGGAAAGCTGGTAGGGATAGTAGTCGTACCGATCGGACAGGCCCACCTTGTCCAGCATTCTGCGCCCGATTTCATTTGCCTGTTCCTTGTCCGTCTTCCTGCCGACAGTCAGACCCAGGGTTACGTTCTGCAGCGCGGTTTTATTTAAGAAAAGGTTGTAGCTCTGAAATACAAAGGCGGTCTTTTTGCGCAGGCGCGCAATGTCCTTTTTGGAAATATGTCCAAAGGAAAACTCCTCGCCGTCAAAAACAAGCCTGCCGCTGTCCGCCGTCTCCAGAAAATTGATGCAGCGCAACAGCGTCGTCTTGCCGGAACCGCTGGGGCCCAAAACCGCTACCACATCTCCTTTGTCCACGGAAAGATTAAGACCCCGGAGAACCTGCAGATCGCCGAAGCTTTTATGGATATCGTGAATCTCCAGCATCATGATCTGTTCCCTCCCCGGTATTTATTTAAATATTTCTCTCCCACGCTCTGCAGCCAGGTCAGGACGGTGGAAAAGATCAGGTACACCACTCCCGCCTCGCAATATAAAAGCAGCGGCTCATAATATCTGGCATTGACTCTCTGCGCGGTCATCATGATCTCCTGCACCGTAATCACGGACGCTAAAGAAGTGTCCTTCACCATACTGATCAGAGCGTTTGACAGGGACGGAAACGCGGTGCGCATGGCCTGCGGCAGAACAATATGCCACATGATCTGGATATAATTCAGCCCCACACAGTAACCGGCCTCAATCTGGCCCTCGGACACGGATTCAATAGCCGCCCGCATGGTCTCAGCCGCGTAAGCGCCCTCATTTAAGGCAAAAACCAGAACCGCAGCGGGGAAGGCGTCTATCAGTATTCCCAGCGAAGGCAGGCCGTAAAAGACGACAAAAAGTTGTACCAGAAGCGGTGTGCCTCGGAAAATCCAGATGTAAAACCGGGCCAGCTGTTTCAAAACCGGCACACGCGCCACCTGTACCAAAGCCACCACTAAAGATATGACCATAGCGAAGGAAAAGCCCAGGACAGTGAGCGGTACCATCGTTTTCACAGCCGCGCTCATCAGCTTGGGGAATGCCTCCACCAGAATTTTTATCACTCGTTCATCCATAACTATGTATCTTTCCGCCAATTACTATAACAAATCACTCACACGAAAGTCAATATGTTGTTTTACCGACACTCTCCAGCGCCTGATGAAGATCCGCCTGCATATCCAGCACAGCCTGCCTGGAGGCGTCCGCGAAATGCTCCGGGCCAAAGGCCTTATATTTCTCCTGCTGCCAGGCGGCGATAATGCCGCGGGAGGAGTTCACGATGGCTCCCAGGCCGTCCTCATTGAAAAAGTGCTTAAGATCCGCGCCCTTCGCCCCCTGCGCGCCGTAGCCCGGCACCAGAATATAGGCCTTCGGCATGATGGCCCGCAGAATTTTGCCCTGCTCGGGGTAGGTCGCGCCCACCACGGCGCCCACATAGCTGTAGCCGCTCTCGCCGACAAAATCACTGCCCCACTCCGTCACCTTCTCCCCGACCCACTCATAAAGCGGCCTCCCGTCGATTGGCCGGTCCTGAAATTCGCCGCTGCTGGGGTTGGAGGTCTTCGTCAGAATAAAAAGCCCCTTCTTCTCTTCCCTGCACACCTTCACAAAAGGCGCAACTGCGTCAGTTCCCATATAGGGATTAACAGTAGCAAAGTCCTCATCAAAACCGGCGCAGGTCTGACTCCCCACCTGGACATGACCCAGGTGTCCCACGGCGTAAGCCTCTGAAGTGGAACCGATGTCGCCGCGCTTGATATCGCCGATCACGACCAGGTCCTTACTCTTACAGTATTCCACCGTTTTGCAGAACGCCTTCACGCCCTCTAAGCCAAACTGCTCATACATGGCGATCTGCGGCTTCACCGCCGGCACAACGTCGTAAATCGCGTCCACAATTTCCTTATTAAACAGCCAGACAGCCTCTGCCGCGCCCTGCAATGTTTCGCCGTACTCCGCAAAAGCCCGCTTTAAAATCGGTTCCGGGATAAATTTCAGCATCGGATCCAGTCCCACCACAATAGGCGCCTGGGTCTTTTTGATTTTGGAGATCAGTTTGTCAATCATGAGAAATTCCTTTCTTCTTTTTGCTGGTACGATTGTAGCAAAGGCAGTCCGAAAAGTCAATAAGTTGACACATCGCCCCAAAACCGACAACATTCTTGAAATCCCGGATTTTATTACCAATATATATTTTAATGCATAGAAAAACAGTATGTACGGCAGGATGGAAAACTATACTTATATGATATAGTAAGAACAAAAAAAGAAACGAGCAGGCCGCCTGAGCGCTGGCTGTACGGTCTGCCCAGGGAGGTGACATGGATCGGACATACCGCATTTATTTCGGGCAGCGCCTGAAAAAGCTGCGCCTGCAGCAGGGTCTGCAGCAGAAGGCCGTGGCGGCCAGTCTGCATGTAAGCCCTTCCACCTATTCCAATTATGAAAATGGCATCTATCTGCCCGGCATAGAGGCCCTGATGCTGCTGGCGGATTTATTCGGCGTCACGCTGGATGAACTGACCGGCAGAGATGACGATCAGAAAAATCCGTAACGCTTCTGGCAGTTATTCACGTCTGAAACACCGTTCCTGTAAAAGAACCGGATTTCCGTTTCAACAGCAGATCACGACCCCTCCGATACTGTCAGCGTACTGCCGTCCGAGACAAACGTAATCGTCCCCTGTAAATCCGTCCGGTAAATCTTTGCTCCAACCGCCTCCAGGCGCTTCAGCGCCGAGGTATGCGGATGTCCATAATCATTCCCGGTACCGCAGCTGATCACCGCGTACTGCGGCCGTACAGCTTCCAGAAAGGCCTCTGTGGAGGAATTATAAGAGCCATGATGTCCCACCTTATATACCGTCGCGGAAAGCTCCTGCCCGCTTGCCAAAAGCGCCTCCTCCGCCTCCTGCTCCGCATCGCCGGTGAACAGAAAGCTGTTGACACCGTGATCAATTCTAAGACAGATCGACGTATTATTCGGTGTCTCCCACTCCCCGACAGGTCCCAGGAACGTGACAGTCGCGCCGCCGAACGCGATCTCATAGCCGGGATCCGGCAGCCAGGCCGTCAGCCCCTCCTCATAAAGCGCGGCAATCAGCCCCGTGTAGGACGAATTATCCTTCTCAAAATCAGAGAAAAAGACCTCCTCCACCTCATATGAACGCAGTACATCGGCCGCCCCGCCGATATGGTCGGAATCCGCATGCGTCAGCACCAGATAATCAATCGTCTCCACCTGATACGCCTCCAGATAGTCCAGCAGAATATCTACATTCTCCCAGTAACCGGTATCAATCAGCATGGTCATACCGTCGCAGAATAAAAGCGTGGCATCCGCCTGTCCTACATCCAGATAAATCACCTCCAGAGAACTGCCGTCCGGCAGCTCTGTCAGCCGCTGATTAAGCCGGTACTGCTGTCGGTACTGTCTCACCAGGCCGGGGCCGAACTGCCTGAGCGCGAAAACACCGCACAGCAAAAGCAGCCCCGTAAGGACTGTCAGTGCAAAACGGACCTTTATCCACTTTTTCTTTTTCCGGCCTTTATCAGCCGGGATTTTATCCTGCGTTCTCATACTCGCGCTTCAACTTCACATTCCTTTTTGTTTGTTCATGTACAGCCACTATACCACAGGCCGAACAGATGTTCAAGCAAAACAAAAATCCACTTCAGAAAATCTTAAGAAAACCATCGATATCATTTCATTGAAAAGCGAAGAGGAAGGTGTTAAACTGGAAGGTAAGAAGCGCCAAACCGCATGAAAGAAGGTATCTTTCCCATGAAAAGAAAAGTGGCAGCTTTATTTACCGCCATCATCATGGCGGCTACCATATTGACAGGATGTTCCCAGCCCGCAGCAACCGTGATCGAGGCCGTGGAGCTGGATCCTGAAACACTGAGGGAAGCGGATGATAAGGAGTTGCAGCAGGCAGATTCCGCTGATGATTCCTCACCCCTGCCGGACTCGGCTCAGGCAGACATTTCAGCAAGTGCCGCTGACACAACCGAACAGACCGTGGCTGTAGAGGATAACACTGCTCAGACCGAAGCCGCGGTGATGTCATCCACTGTGCCCTCTACCCCTGAAGATCTGACCACCACCGTCCAGACCAGCACCGAAGCCGTCACCGGCACCTTCCACTACGCGGAGGCATACAGGGTCCTGGCTCTGGTCAATGAGCACCGCGAATCCCTGGGGCTGAACGCTCTCACCTGGGATGAGGACATGCGCCAGGCGGCCGAAATCCGCGCCGCTGAAGCAACCTTAAACTGGTCGCACACCCGCCCCAACGGCGAGAGCTGGTACACTGTCTCTGACCTCGTCAAGGGCGAAAATCTGGCCAAAGGCTACAACAGCGCCGAGGACGTCTTTGAAGCCTGGATGAACTCTCAGGGGCACCGCGAAAACATTGAACTGGAACAGGCGACTACGATTTACGTCGCATATTTTGAAATCTCATCGGGAGGATACTGGGCAATGGAGCTGGGGTACTGAGGAAAATCAATCCACACAGCCTGCCATCACCCGCTTCATCAAAACCTTTTACAGAACGGCCGTTATTATTAGTTGTAGTAACGGCTGTTTTTTCGTGCGCCCGGCGAGAGCAACAACATGAAAAGGGCAGGCGCCTTTCTGGCTCTGCCCTTTTATCATACTCGTTTTCCTGTTTTCGTAAATTACCTGGTTTTCTTTCTCCGGCTGTAAATAATGAGGAAGATCACTGCCGCTGCTGCCGCGGCCATCAGTACCGCGTAAAGTAAGATATTCGCGGTATCGCCAGTCTGCGGAGATGCGGTGGTGTCGGGATCGGCGGCCGTCTGCGCTTCCGTCGTCTCAGCAGGGACATCCTCACTGGTATCATCCATATCGCCGGTATCGTCGGTGGTGTCAGTTTCATCCGGTTCTTCCGTGTCATCCGGTTCCTCCGTGTCGTCCGGTTCCTTCGGCGTGTCTGTGTCGTCCGGCTCTTCCGGCGTCTCAGAGGGTTCGGTGTCATCCGGCTCTTCCGGCGTCTCAGAGGGTTCGGTGTCGTCCGGCTCCTCCGGTTCCTCCGGTGTATCTGTGTCATCCGGCTCTTCCGGTTCCTCCGGGTTCTTGTCGCCCACGTTGTGAATGGTGATAGTGTAGTCCGAAGTGGTATATTCCGCGGTGTAACCCGCAACTGCGACCTCCTTCACATCCCAGGCATGGTCGCCATAAGGATCAAGGCCGGTCCAGGTGTAGGACCAGTTGTTGCCTTCTTTCAGGGTCACAGTTTCAAGGACTTCCTCCCCGTCTAAAAGCTGCACTTCAATGCTGTCCGGGCGGGTCTGGTCATTGTCCGTCCAGGTCTTCGTGACAGTGATGGAGGTGTAGGGTACCGGGTCGTAGGTATTCATGAAAACCAGCGCGTCACACTTTTCGCCGTCCGCGCTTCCTTCGCGCACCGCTACCACGGTGCCGATGGAGCCGTCATTCGCATTGATTACAGATACGGTTACATAATAAACTGTGGCATCGTAATTGCCGCGATCATTGCAGGCGCTGTTGTCACCTGTCAGAGTGCTCGCGTCCTGGGTGACGGTGTACCGGTAAACACCCACCTTCTCATAATCAATGGACCAGGAAGCACTGCCAGCGCCCGTGATGGTTATGGTCGTCTCCTCCGGCAGCGGCGCGTTCTCCGTCACCGCATCCAGCGTAAAGGTATAGGTTTCAGTCGGAATATTCGCCTCCAGCGTCCCCTCTTCGCCCTCTACTGTCACACTGACCGGGATCGTCGCGGTGGTCACTGTCGCGGCCTGCGCCGTCACGGGAAGCAGAAGCACGCATAACAACGCCGCCAGCAGGACTGTCCAGATCCTGCGAATATGCTTTTTCATTTTGAACCCTCCTGTTGCTTCTTTTCAAATCTCTTTTTATATATGTGTTCTCAATCGTCAGGCTCGTGCCTGCCCTTGCGGCCGGGAGTACAGCCATCAGAGAACCTGATCTGTATGAGCAGGCATCCGTTTTTCAATAGAAAAACTTAAGAAGCCGTCACTCAGTTTTCACCGATCATACGCTTCCTGGAAATCAGGACCACAGCGCAGGCTCCAACCGCGGCAAGTATCAGGATATAGGGAAGGCTGTCAAGGGAGAGACCGGTATTTACGTCTCCTGGCTTTTCATTGTAGATAATCAATTCATCATGATCATCTGTCTGTTCACCTGTATTTTCATCTATAAGATCTATGCCGCCATCCAGATATCCATATGGATAATCTTCATCTTTTTGAACTATAGTGAATTTTTCTAATTCTCTAGTCCAGTTATCCTGATCCTCAGTCGAAAGTGTGTATGAAGCAGTATATCCCTGAGAATCGCTTTCATACACTCTATATGACACCCCATAAGGAAGGTTCCAAAGCGTCAGCGACTCGCCATGCGCCAGAGAGAAGGTATAATAATAAGTTGTGTAATACCTTGTTTTTGTATCTGCAGCATAGTATCCTTCACTGCTTGTCTCCTTTGTATTCAGCCTCCTCAATTCCCCAAAATCAGATTCTCCATTATATAAGGAATAAATTATTCCTCTTCTGTCATCTTCAGGATCTGTTGGGTCAATATAGTTTGATTCAGACTCTACACGCAACCCATCTCCCAAATTCAATTCGCCAGTATTTTTATCAGTTCTTGTTATAAGCGCCGTTCCATCCCAGTAATAACCTTCCGGAACCGTAAACTCCACCGTAATTTCGAATGAAGTATCGCCGGACCTGTCGCCCATATTACCGGTGACATTCTTTGTAATGGTCAAAGAGCCTGTTTCAGAGTAGTTATTGATGTAATTAATTTTTTCAGTACTGGAAGCATCCGGCTCCGCCCCAGAATCCCCATCTCCGGAACCCTCAGCTTCTTCCCCGACATCTGTACCTTCGTCTCCTGTTTCTCCATCAATCACTATATCCTCGTCTTCCGATTCTGCATTGACATACACGATTCTGATAAATTTATCACTCTCCGGATCATTCTCATCATAACTGGGATTATAGTACACCTTCACAACAAGGGTAATCTCGCCTGAATAATATGTGACTCCCAGGGTTTTACCGGTTACCTCCCTGAGCGTATAGGTATAGGTGCCCGGCTGTGTATATTGGGGAAGGGTTATTGTAAATGTACCTTCACCATCTTCGTCAGAGATTCCTAACAATGAACTTGCGCTGCCAGCAGTATAGGTTGCTGTGCCGACGACGGGATACAAAGTATCCGCCACATTATCACTTTCCAAATTATAATCTTCAGAATTTCTGCCATCCAGGGTCAGCTGTTTGTATTGATCAGTCAGTGTATCGGGCACATCAAGGTCCGGCACATCAGCAGTAACCAATGCCGAATCCGACTCATCCACCCCGGACTTACCCGTCTGCACCAGATAACACACCTCAGCCTGAGAATAACCGTAATAGCCATCCCCGAAATATTTCGTGATTGTAATAGAAGACTGGTCTGAATATGCAACAGCACTTTCTTCTGGATCTTCATCCCCAGTATCCGCCAGCGCGGTCGTACTGAAACTCACCATCATAACCACAGCCAGTAACCATGTAAGAATTCGTTTCTTCATTTCAATCTCTCCCATCATCTGTTGGCGAAGCTTTTCAAAGAGCAAAGAAAAGTGCACCAATATTTTGATTTCCCGGTGCTATGCACCATCTATCCGATCAAGAGCCCCTAGTACCCGGCTCCTTTTATCCAATCCAGTCGGAATGAAAGCATTGATACATTCATTGCGTCACTCCTCATGCTCCACAATCTGATCGCATTTAAATCCACAATCAGTACGGCACCATCCGCGCCAGCACCACTGTCCTCGCGTCCGTAAATTCCGAGGAGCAGGTCGACAGGGCCAGCACCTGCGCATTTGTGTCACTGCGAAGCGCTGTGATGGTATCCTCATGCAGGTACATCGCGTTCTCTTCTAAGAACTGCAAAAGTCCCTCTATGTCAGTCGCCCACCGGCTCGGGTCAAAAATCGCGTCCTCAGACGAGGCCACCAGCAGGACGGCAAAAATTTCCAGATTATAGCTGCGATCCGGCAAAATCAGCGTGCCGGTCGTGTTTTCATTGAAGAAGTCTTCATCTTCATATAAATCCAGGTCGCCGAACATCTTATGGTTCTCCATATGATGGCCGTAAATCAGGCAGTAGGCGTCCTGAAAATCCGTCGTGTTCGCCGGGTCTAAAAAAATGCTCCCGGCCAGGGCAAAGTTGCCATACACATCTGTATTGATGTAGCTTAAAATATTTTCCCCCTGTAAAATGGGGTAATCGATCGCCGTATTGTCCAGCGTGATCCAGGCACAAACATCCTCGTTGATTGCCAGCAGCTCCTCAAAAGAAGCCCCGCCCTCTTCGCTGTCCTCGCTGACCACCGGCTTGATTTTCAATAAATCCGCCTGCACATTGTCGGCCGCCGCGTACACCTGGTTATTATCCCAGAGCGCGTACGCCGCATACACGCCAAACAAAAGCAGTACCAGTGTGACACCGAACGTCATCAGGGAGTCCAACAGTTTTAAAATTTTTCCCGCCATATCCGCTCCCTTTAAAATGAGTGAGGGTGGACGGAAGCCGCCCTCACAAGGTATTACTTAAACTTCAATCAAAACTCTTTTGGTTTCGCTTTCATTCCGTTGCCTGAATATTTCGTATGCCTGCAGAATAAAAGCTTCAACCGATTAATTCATCTAATGGCTCAGATTAGAATCTGTTGTCCAGACGTCTTCTGGAGATCATGACCACAACGCCAGCTGCAACAACGATGAGCATCAGGATGTAGGGAAGGCTGTCGAGGGAGATACCGGTGTCTGGCTCTCCATCGTACTCATTAGTTACTGTTGTATCAGATGTTGCGTTAGAAGTTATAGTGCCAGACACTGAAGTATCATAAGTTACTTCATAGCTTCCTACCGATCCACCAGCAGCTACTTCAGTTCCGCCATTGCCGGTCAACTCCACAACTGTATAACCTACATTTTCAGGAAGATTCGTAATGGTTATATACTGTCCGCTGTACAGGCTGAAATCATAATAATAATCATAATCTTGGCCATTATCCGCTGCCGTCAAACTCACGGTTTCCCCATTAATCATTACATTCTGTCCGTTCCAAGTCTTCCCGTTCGGTGTATTGAACTCCACTCTGAAGTAAAACACATTATCCGAGCTTGTATCTCCATATGCACCTGTTACCGTTTTAGTGATTTTTAAAGAACCAGATTTATATTCATTTTCTATAACATCAGTCTTTGTTCCACCCACAGAACTTTTTCGAATATCGGTCGTAACAGTTAAGCCACCTGTTGGAAGGTTATCATCATCCAGTACATTCATTACATACACAATAAGATAATACGTATCAGAGCTATATGTAACACCGGCGGTAGAGCCAACATACTCTTTCAGAGTATATGTATATGTACCTACTTTAGTATACTCAGGCAATCCAATTGTGAATGTTCCAGTTGTAGTCGAAACAGCACTTTGAATCTCAACAGAAGAAACCACAATCTCATTAGATTCAACCTGTATAGATGCGGTTGTATCCGTATCAAGATTAAGGGATGCAGAAACTGTTGCAGAACTATCTTCTGAAATATCGACATCACCTACCTGAACCAAATAGAATGTCTCTGTCGGTGCCGTTCCACTTATTGTATAGCTCTTGGTCAAAGTAACTGTTCCAGTGCCATCAGCACTAACACCAGTCTGCACAGAAGCCGCCAGCGCCGTGACACTCAGGCTCAGCATCATGACTACCGCCAACATCAGTGACAAAATTTTCTTCTTCATTTTGAGTCTCCTTTTAAAATCGTTTTGTTTTTATGCGCTGTGATACGGATGTTTCAAAGACCGGGAAGGGACGTCCGGGCGGGTTTCCCTTTCCTGATTGGACATTCTTTCCGTCTTTGCTGCGCCGTATCACATATAACCCCCTCGAAGAAATGAAAGGGTGATTACCAAATTGATTGAAGCGGATGTACCGCTGCAGTTATCACGGCTTTTTGCGGTTATTCAAAGAGCGCTGTCAGATGCTGCGTCGCCGCAGGATTGTAATGACCTTGCCCTCGACGTCTTTTAAGGAAATCGCGCCGTAGTCGCGGCTGTCTGTGCCGTTCGTGCGGTAGTCGCAGAGGATAAACACGCAGTTTTCCGGTACGGTGAAGGGATAGGAAATTCCGTCCTTCGCATAGGTGGAGAAAAGGATTTCTCCGGTCTGCGCAGTGCCGTTGACAATGAGCGTTCCGCTGTCCCCCATCGAGACAACATCGCCCGCCCGGGCGACCACGCGGCCGATTTTCAACTCCCCGTCGACTTCGTAGACCACCACATCATTTTTGCTGTAGCTACTCTGCAGTCGATAGGTGATCACCAGATCCCCCGCCTCCATCGTCGGAAACATGCTTTCATCCGGCATCTGCGTGATCAGCAGAAACTGCGTCAGCATAAGCCACCCGACAATGACGATCGCCAGCGCCCGCAGTGCCAGACTGATATAGCCTTTGCGGACTTCGACGCCGATGCGACGTTTGCGAATGATCTGCGCCGCGGTTAAAGGCTCGCCAGTCTTGCCAGATTTCCTTACCTTTGGAAGCTTGCCGGAAGTGGAAGACTTATCATTTCGGCGGTTTCCTGCCTGACGGGCGATTATGGACGGTTCATCCAATGGAACCTCCTGCAGTTGCCAGTTGTTCAATGCCTCATCATTCCTGGTCATTGTGCCGCCCTTCGCTGCGCTGCAGCTGCCGCAGACGCGCTGCCAGCTTCTCGTATTCAGCCTTCACGGTTTTCAGAGTCCGGCGGTATTTCTCCACCTTTTCGGAAGCTGCCTCGGCGTACTCCTCCAGCTGCAGGTCATGCCTTGCCCGCTCCGCGATCAGCGCCGCCTCGTACAGCGAATTCAGCTCGTCCAGCTTTTTCCAGACATCCGCCTCGTCGACCCCGCCGACCATGGCGCGCTTAAATTTCACCGTTTTCAGCCATTCCAGCATCTTTTCATGCTCTGCGTTCTGCGGCTCCATTTCGGAAATCCCCTCCGGGAGGCTTGCCGCCTCCCGTCCGGGCCGCCGCTTGATCTGGCGATCTTTCTGTTTATTCTTCATTGCCATATTCAATTCTCTGGCTTACAGAAGCCTTCTGCGTCTGCCAAACAGCACCACGCCGCCAAGGACTGCCACACCCGCCAGCATGAGGAGGTAGGGGAGGGAGTCGAGGTCAATTCCAGTGTCGGGGTCAATGTCATAGTCGTTGATTACCAGAATGGCATCGTAGTCCGCACTGACCGTTATATCAGCCTTGCCATTTGTATAGTTAACTTCCTGATACGCTCCGTCTGTTTTATTGAAATAATACGTGCCATTATCATTGATCAACGACCCGTAAAGGACTGTTACTGTATAGCCACTGTTATTGGTTTCTGATAATGTGATTGTTGAGCCTATACCAGCAGAGATATTTTCCTGCTTTTCACCATCGCTCAACTCAAAACCGCCAGTCACAAGTTCATTCGAATTTGCATCAGTCAAACTAAAAGAAAACTTTTTGGTTTCGTCACCCATATTGCCGGTGACTTCCTTGATAACGGTGATGGTCGTATTTTTCAGGCTGTTTGTGATGGTAACTTCCGCATCCTTGCCAAGAAGGATTTCACCATCTGAGCCTTCCACTTTTCCATCAATTGAATAGGTTCCACTCACCAACGTCTTTGTATATTCAGCCGAATAGGTATCTGTATCCAGATATTCATCACTTACCAATTCTGTCACACGGAAACTCGTTCCTGACAGAATTTGTGTCAGCACAACTGTATAACCTACCGGCACACCCGACACAATTCCATTTGTTGTAGTTCCGCAAACCACTGCAGTTGTTCCACTGCTCGTCAGAGTACCTTCGTTGTTGTAATAAAAATACTCTGTCGTTGTGCTGTCGCCATTAGTCGTATATTTCACCAGATAATAGCTTCCAGAATAATCCGCAAGGTAACCGTCCTGATCCTCCAACTCAATATAGAAGCTGAATGTGTCATCGGATGTCTGGCCGGAAGTCATTTCCTTTGTGATACGAAGTTCCCGGCTGTTTGCAGCGGAGCAGTTGTTTGTAAATGTCACCAGGTAACGGTTTTGTACCTTTGCGACAGAAGACTGGGCGACTCCTTCCGTTTCCTCTATCTGATCACCATAATCATCATAACCATAAACTGCCGTATGATTCACCAGAACCGTGTCATAATATTCTGATTCCACACCGACTTCAGCCACATAATACAATCGATTCATCTGCAGTCCAGAAATAGTGGCAGTTTCACCGGGTTTCAGATAAAATACGTAATATGTTGTGCCATTGTACGTTACTTCAGTCAAAGAAGTTAATGTGCTTGTATTTCCTGAGTTATCTGTTTTAGTAACCGTTATGTTTTCCGTACTCATCAGAGAATTGGTTAACTGTACATATGAAGAGCTATACGTCTGATTTCCGCTTGCATCTGTCGAAGCGACTTCCTGCAAATACACCTGGAATGCAAACTCCACATCTGCATAATTTTCCTTGTCAGTATTGGAAAGTTCTTTTTTTACCTGAATTCCACTCTCTTCAATAATCGGAAGATTGAATTTCATATGCAGGTTGGAAGCACCGGCGCCGCGCTCCATATAAAACATTTTAAGCGTGTGTGCTGTATAGTCTGCAAAGGTATCACCATCAAAATACTCATTCACCAATGAATCATCCCAGGCGGTTCCGTCCGGGAAGACACCAGCTTCTTTAAACATGGCTTTAATTGTTGTATTCTGTACATCAGCAACACCATCATTGTCTATATCGCCCAATTCTACATGAACGACTCCTGTTGCAAAATCAATATAGCCGGAATGTGCATCATGTATGCCGCCAATATCCAGAACCAGCACATCATCAATGTAAACCCAAAGATCATCATCCCCGTTGAACTCATATCTCATATCAACCATTTCACCAGCTGATTCCACCTTGCCATTTTCCGGCTGATAAAATTCTGCTTCCAGATACATTCCGAACTCATAATCATTCGTTCCCTGGGTTTTATAAAGGTTCTCGTCATAACGATCATCACTTTCGGTTAATGCATTCCCATCCTCATCATAGAGATTCGTATTTGTGGAGAAACCACCATTCACAATAGCGTTATATGGCATAAAGTTGCCACGCATATAAAAATATGATTCCTCATTGCTGGGCGTTCCGATCTGTTCATACACCGTGAAGTTGCTACTGCTTCCCAGATAAGCATAATTTTCAAAGCTGCTGTACTCAAGATAGCCGGTCTCTTCATAGGTACTTTCCAGGAACAGATAATTTACTTCTGTTCCTCCGCTGAACAATTCTGCTAAAGAAATCCCATTTGCTGTCACAGGATAGCCATCATTTCCCAGCACTCTTCGAAGAAGGTTTTGTGTTACTCCACCATTATTTGTGTAATAATCACCTCCTATTATCGAATCATAACTGCTACTGCCAGATGTAAGCTGAGCTGCAGCATAATAATCTATCATTCGTATAGTGATACCCATAGATTCGCTGTCAACCGTTTCAACTGTAGTCAATGTATCCTTGGTATATATCAGATACACATTTACCGTATTATCTGTTTTCTGACTTCCGTTACTATCTGTCCACTTATACCAGTCTCCGCTATAATAATTCCATCCGTTGTTATAACTGATATCTGTAGCTGTTGTTCCCTCCACTGAATCCAAGTGTGCCGTTACATAATAATATCCCGATTTTCCGTTATATGTTTTTCCAACTACATCCAGTCCATCCTCGCCATTACTTCCAGAATCAGTTAAACTTCCAGTACCAGATACCGTCTGACTCCCGGAAATTCCTAATGCTTCAGATATATCATTTCCACTCTCATCATAAAAATATAGGACAGCTTTCTTTGTCTGTATATTGGACGTCCACGTAACTGTATATGTCGAAAAGCTTTCCACTTCGAATTCTGCCGTTACTGCTTCATTTCCCACTGTCACAGTGCCGTCAGTCTCATCTGCCACATCAGCCACAGTCTGCACTTCGATACTACCATTATCACTTTCAGCCAGATGTTGCACCGCTAAAGAATCTGTGTCCATATCCTCGTCCAGGAGAGACGCTTCCACATTCATCTTCACAGTTACAGATCCCTGCTCGGGTTCAATTTTATTACCGTCAGCACCAAAGAAGCTTATATCCAGAGCAACAAATCCATCATATTCTATTCCGCTCTCTTCCAACGCCGCTTCCGCTTCACTGTACTGATCCGCAGTTTCGTCATCAGCGCTCAGAAGTGTAACGGTCATGGTCGTACCTGCCGGAAAAACACCCACCTCTGCGGTTGCTTCCACTGTGATGCCGTCTACTGTCACGGTCTCACTGTATCCACTTTCTTCCGAAGGATCTGTTTTGGCAGCCGCCTCAGACACAATCTTTGTACTTTCTTTTGAAGAAGTCTCTGTCACAGCAGAAGACTGCTCCGCTGTGTCTGTCTCAACAGTCTCTGCGACTTCTCCCGTCCCGTCTTCTTCAACAGTCTCCGCAACAGTTTCATCCGCTTCTGCCTCTGTGCTGTTATCAACGGATGTCTCCATAACGGTTCCATTTACTTCCGCAGTACTTTCAGCAGAATTCTCCGCAGCAGTTTCTTCCGTTTCTGTCTGAACCTCTTCTGGTGCCTGTTCTGTCACATCTTCTGCGTTTTCGGCTTCCGTGGTCTCGTACGTTGTTTCAGCAGTCCCAGACCCTTCCGTTGTTTCAGTTTCCGTGACTTCCTCAACCGTATCATCAGCCGCAGTCTCATCCTCTTCATCTGTTTCGGTTTCCGCGACTTCCTCAACCGTCTCATCGGCTTTGGTCTCGTCCGGGGTTTCAGCGGTCTCAGCCTCGTCTGCTGTTTCAGCGGCTTCGGTCTCGTCTGTCTCTGCGATTTCAACAGCTTCCACTGTCACATCAGACTCCGCCTCCGCTGTTACATTTGCGGAGATGACACTGCTTCCCAGCAAAGCCAGGCAGAGCAATAAGCTCAACCCCTTCTTCATCCGGCCTTTTCCCGCCAAAAGCTTATGTATCATAAGAAATACCTCCTGCTGCTAAATATTTGTTGTATCCTTATTTTCTATTGAAACATTCAAACGGACGGTTCCGTCCTGAATTGAAATGTTACTGTCTGCGTTTGTCTTCTGCATTGAACTGCAGCCACTGTGTCAGCTTCTTCCTGCCTATGCGTTTTCCTGCAACTTTTCCGCCGTTTCATGCTCCCTGTAATACCGCTCCAGGAAATCCGTGTACATCTCCTCGGCTCTCTCGCGCGCCTTTACCGCATCCTGCTTTTTTCATAAGCTCCCAGATAATAGGTCCTGCCTTTAAAGACAATCTGTGAAGCCCAGCGACCGGTCTTTCTCTGCGGATAGACTCCGGTGTGTCCACTCGTGTTTGTGCTGTAGCGGCGTTTACCGTTTAATTCCAGCTGCCTGACAGAAGTACCTTCCGCCAGCTTTAAATGATTTCGGGCTGTTTCAGACCGCATGCACCCGCAGCTCTTCGTTTTCCCGGACAGCAACAATGTCTGTCCGACAATCGTCTCGTTTCCGCAGTCACACAGGCACTTCCAGTGATGCATGCCGTTTTCTTTTCCCGCGTAGTCCGTCACGACAAGCTTTCCAAAGCGCTGTCCAATCAAATCCTTTAATGCCGGTCGCGTCAGGCAGCCGCAGCTTTTGCGGTATCCCGCCTGCAGCTGATGCAGGGAGGCGTCCACCTCACCACCGCAGTCACAGACGCAATGTCAGTAATATGAACCGCTTTTGTCCTTTTTGCCTGTACAGTATTGAGCCGTCAGCATCCCGAACCTTTGTCCGGTCACGTCGCGCTGACGTGTGGAAAAACGCTTCGTCAGACAGCCGCAGTCCGTCATCGTTCCGCGCTCGAGCGTCCTCTTATCAACCCTGACCATGCTTCCGCAGTCGCAACGGCAGTTCCAGACAATATATCCGTTTTTGCGCTCTCCCGAATCGTTCATCACCGTCAGGTTCCCAATCCGGCAGCCGGGTTTGATCTTTTTGTTGGCTGTCATTTTGTCTGACATTTATTTACCGCCTTTGTGATTTTCACGACATTTGGCCACTTGAAATATTCTGTAAGTAAGTCACTTAAAGAAAAACCGGCTTCTTTTGCCTAAAAATAAGGCATTTGAATTGCTCTGCGCAGCTTTTCGACCACTTTTCTGACCACTTTTTCCGACTACTGCCTCCCGTCTGACCACTACTCTATAAGTCACTTGATCACAGTTGAATTATGGTTTGTCACTTTTCTCTGAAATACATGAATGGTTATGCATCGCACATCATAATCGTTTTTAACTTAGAACAGAGTCATAATCTACGTTGGTAAAAGCTTTATTTATCGAATTTTCCCTGATTACAGCCCCAACACACATAAAAGGTCGAAAAAAAAACGAAATTATTTGCAAAATCTGTATTGACGCATACCAAAAAAAGTTATAAACTCACTGTTAAGCATACCGCACTCTGCTAAAAGTGTGTGTTGACCACTGGGTTTTCTTTAAGTGACTTACTTAGAGTACATTTTCCTTAAGTCTCCTCTTAAGGTTTATTTTGTTAAAAGAAAAGCGCCAGGGAAAGCAATGTCATCCATTGCCGCCCCGGCGCCATTTTTATTTTCTATGATTCAGTTCTGCCCTTCACCGCTCCTGTCCAAAGCACGTCAGCTTATTCACCTGCTCCTTCTTCGTATCCAGGGACGGATGCACGTAGCGCTGCATCGTGATTTCCACATCAGAATGCCCCATGATTTCGCTTAAGGACTTGATGTCCACGCCGCTCTCCACGCACCGCGTCGCAAAGGTGTGCCGCAGACTGTGCCAGGTGTGATCCTCCAGGCCGCACTTTTTTAAAAGCCGCTTGAACCGCGCCAGACAGGCTCTGGGTTCCATGAGCTTTTCCGTGCCAGTCAGCAGATATGTCTCGTCCGCCCCGCGTCGCTCTTTGAAATACTGTAAAACCGTCTCCGGCAAGGGAACGACGCGGAGAGAGCAGTCCGTCTTAGGTCTGCCGATGATAATCTTAGTACCCGCCTTTTTTCCATCTTCCAGATTCTGAAGACGCGTCACCGTCTTCGTGATCCGGACAGTTCCGTTGCGAAAATCAAAGTCACCCCATTTCAGCGCACAGACCTCACCGATTCTGAGTCCTCCGTAGAGGGAAAGCAAAATACCCAGGGTAAAAGGATTGTCCCTCGCAAGCGCCTCCTCTTCAATCCGCCGCTGCTCCTGTCTGGTCAGTACATGAATTTTCTTCTGCCTGACCGTAACAGCGGGACAGGAGGGAATTGCTTCAATCAGGTTCTTCTCATTGGCATACTTGAGAACCTGTTTTAAAATCACCTTTATATCTGCCACGGTTTTGATTGCCAGCGGGCCGTTATCTTCCCTGCGTCCATGTTCCTTTTTTGCATTCAGGAAATCTGAAATGAAGTCCGATGTAATTTCTGTCAGAGGAATGTCAGCGAGCTGAGGCAGCAGCTGATTTCTGATCATTGCGGAATAATATACATAAGTAGATTCTCTGACAACTGGCTCTTTGTAATGAAGCCATTCTGCAGCCGCATACCGGAATAAGGTCGTATCATCAGCACATTTGTCATTCTGACTGGCCGCAGCAGCTTTCGGACTTTCCTGATATACGCCACCCGCATTCTGCGAAAGCTTTTCTTTCCCGGAATCCGCTGCTGATTTTTCCTCCATCGGCGCCGGTACGCGGACGGATTTGCGCGGCAGCATGGTCTGTCTGTAAATCGCTCCCTTCTGCCGTTCCTCCAGCAGAAATTCCTGCTTCTTGTCCAGAACCTCATCGTACGTTTTCCCGTACAGATACTTGTAGCTGGTCTTTCCGTTCTTCGGAGTGTCAATTACAATTCTGGCCTCCCATCTTCCATCCGTTCTTCTGCGAATGTTTTCACTTCCTGTTTTCATCTTTCGTACCTCTCTTTCTTCTTTCGTAAGCAGTCAGGAAATATTCCTGACCCCGCCTTAGCGGGTGCCTACCGACGGCCTTTTGCCGTCATAACAGGTACAATTCATTCTATACTGCGACCATTTCAAAAAGATACAGAGCAGTGAAATTTCACTTGCATGAAGTTTCAGGTCTGCCTATAATGAAAAAAATGGGAGGCGCAGACATGTCATTCTGGGAGAAAAAGATTGATCAGCAGCTCGATCGCTACCAGCGGGAGCTGATCGAGACCCACTATCAGGAAGTGGAAAATATGTACCGGCAGATGCGGGGCTGGCGGCATGACTACCGCAATCACATCCAGGCCATGAAGGCGTACGCCGCGAACGGCGACCTGGAGGCAATCCGCGCTTATCTGGACATGCTGGATACGGATTTAAATACGGTGGATACGGTGGTGAAGACCGGCAACTCCATGGCGGACGCGATTTTAAACAGCAAGATTTCGCTGGCGCAGTCGAAGGACATCCCGGTGTCAGTGGACGCCCACATCCCCGTAAAGCTTAAAATGTCCGAGCTCGACCTGTGCTGCATCATCGGCAATCTGTTCGACAACGCCATTGAGGCCAGCATGGCTCTGCCGCCGGACAAGCGGCTGATCCGCGTCTACATGGAAATGAAAAATACGCAGCTTTATATTTCCTTTACGAATTTTACAGCTGTAAAAAAACAGAAGAAACAGGGAGGCCTGTTCAAAACCTCCAAGGGCGAGGGCCACGGCTTCGGGCTGGTGCGCATTGACACGATCATCGAGCGGCTGGACGGGTACTTAAGCCGCAACAGCGAGGACGGGGCATTTACGACGGAGATTTTGATACCGCAGGTGTAATAAAAAACCGGCGCTGCCAGGTGCAATCCGGTACCCGGTTCATCGCATGAGCGATGCGTCCGGCAGGATCATGCAGTTTTGAAATAACGAATGTAATCGGAAGGAGAAAGAACAGCTATGGCATTCCACATCGCGGTCTGTGACGACAGCCCGATCGATTTACAATATGATATCCGGCTGATTGAGCAGTGGGCTGATGAACGGCAGACAACCGTCCGCATCGAATCCTTCCCTTCCGCGGAGAGCTTTTTATTCCGCTACGCGGAGGAAAAGGACTTCGATATTCTTTTACTGGACATCGAGATGGGCGCCATGGACGGCGTCACGCTGGCGAGGCAGATTCGCCGGGAGAATCAGGCGGTGCAGATTATTTTTGTCACGGGATACTCCGACTATATCGCGGAGGGATACGAGGTGGAGGCGCTGCATTATCTGATGAAGTCTTTAAATCAGGAGAAGCTTTTTCAGGTCTTAGACCGCGCCGTTGAGAAGTGCAGGCAGACCGAGCGCAGCCTCATTCTGGATATCTCCGGCGAGATGGTGCGGATTCCCTTTTATGAAATCCGCTATCTGGAGGTGCACCAGAATTATGTGACGGTCTGCGCCAGGGAGGAATACATCGTCAGGCGCACCCTGAGTGACTTTGAAAAAGAGCTCGACGAGAGCTTTCTGCGCGTGGGCCGCGCCTATATTATCAATCTGAATCAGGTGCGCCGCGTCACCAAAAAGGAGGTCATCCTTGCTGATGGCACGGCGCTGCCGCTGCCGCGGGGCGCGTATGAGGGCTTAAACCGGGCGATTATTAACTTATCCTAGCAGCACCCGGGCACACGGCCCGGATGCTTTCCTGTTTCATTTTTTTAATTGAAATCAATCGTTTACCTTCCAGTAACCTGTTTTTTTTGAACCGATTCTTTCTACATATCCATTTTCTTTAAGGAATGAAAGATTCCTGTTCACAGAAGTTTCACTCACCCCTAATATTCGATGCAGTTCTTCGGTTGTTATGTTGGGATTATCCCTCATTTCCGCTAAAATAATTTGTCTTCTGGCATTTAACAAGGTTTTATTTTCACCTTTATTCTTACTTTTATTCTCACCTTTATTCTTACCTTTTTTCTCACCCTCATCCACTCGGTCAAAAGGAATGGTTACAACAATCGAGTGCTCCCGGAATGTAAACGCATCCCTCCCATAGGTCTCTGTGATCTTCGGGACGCCTCTCCCGGATTTCTCACTGATATGAAGCTGGAGAAAAATTTCCGACAGTTTCTCATTAACAGGAATCGATTCTCCTAAGAAGAACCCTTCCATTGTCTGTGCCGCCGGAATGGTTCCGCGTGAAAGTATCTCTATCCTGTCCGAAAACACGGAAATCATCGGCTCATTCCACGATGTCCATTTATTATGCAGAACAGCGTTAATGACAGCCTCCCGAAATGCCTTATTATCAAAAAGCGGAACTTCTTTCCGCTCCACGACACGGTCTTCCTCATCCGCCTGCAGCACGTTAATCACATCCCCATAACGAAGCAGTTCATCAAGCGTATACAACAGGCAGTTGTTCCCGAATTCACGGACAGAAAATAATTTTGAGCCCTTCGTTTTCCCACTGAAAATAGAGACCCGCAGGGGAATATGTGAATCATCAGACAGAAGCTGCGCCAGAAGGTTATATTCTCCCTCTGCATTCCGCAGGCCAAGATTTTTGACGAAAGTTTCCTCTTTTAATACAATGCCTTTTGATCCGTAATAACCGAACAGTTTACTGAAAGTAAGATCCTGATATATCTCTTTTCCTTAAAGGCTGTAGGTATCTCCGTCGCCGCGGGAATCATCAGAACAACCACCCTCTTCCCATCAATTTCACCCTCTTGGAAACTGAAATTGATACTCGGCGACAGGTTCCTGGCAAGATAATTCTGGTAAGGCTCATCGTGAAAGGCACATAATTCCTGTACAATCTGCCTGATATCCATAGATTGTGCTCCTTATTCCCAATTTTAATCTCAACTAAAAATGATTTTAACACATAGAAATAAAGTTGGAAACAAATTTTTAAAGCAGGTTCCCGTCTCTCACCCCAGCAGCACCCGCACTGCCTCCTCCGTATAATACTGCGCCTGCGCGTGCCACAATTCATAATACTTCCCATCCGCGTCCTGAAGCAGCTCCTCGTGGCTGCCCTCCTGCACCACCGCGCCCTGATCGAAGACCGCGATCTCATCGCAGAAGCGGCAGGAGGATAAGCGGTGGCTGATGTAGACCGTCGTCCTGTCTGAGGCGATTTCGTTGAATTTCCCGTAGATTTCGGCTTCCGCGATGGGGTCGAGGGCCGCGGTCGGCTCATCCAGAATTAAGAACGGCGCGTTTTTATAAAGCGCTCTTGCGATAGCGACCTTCTGTGCCTCGCCGCCGGAAATCTCCACGCCCTCCTTGTCCAGATCCTTATACAGGTAAGTGTCCAGCCCCTTCTCCATGTGGGTCAGCCGCTCCCCGAAGCCCGCTTTTTGCAGGCAGTCGGAAACTGCATCCCTGTCATAGTGCCTGCTGCCCGCCACATTCTCTCCAAGCGGCAGAGCGAAAAGCTGGAAATCCTGAAATACCACGGAAAAAATCTGAATGTAATCCTCGTAGCGGTATTTGCGGATATCGATTCCATTCAACAAAATCTCGCCCTCGGTCGGGTCGTAGAGCCGGCAAAGCAGCTTAATAAAGGTCGTCTTGCCGGAGCCATTCTGCCCAACAACCGCCAGACGGCTGCCCACCTGAAATTTCATATTTACATGGCGCAATGCCCAGGTTTCGCTGCCCGGATATTTGAAGGATACATCCCGAAATTCCACCTGATAGTTCCGGTCGGAGCGCTTCTCCGTGGTCAGACTGCCCTGGTACATTTCATTGGGCAGGTCCAGGTACTCGAATGTCGTATCCAGGAAGGAAGCGTTCGCCCTGAGATTCCCGCATGCCTCCAGAAAGTCCGCGACTCCCGCGAACAACCTCGTGATGGCACCCACATACTGCGTCACCATGCCTACACCGAAGGCACCCGCCCAGGCTTTCAGACAGACGAACAGATAAACCACGCCGGTCATGACGGCGGAGACCGCCTTCGACAGACCCGCGAAAAGGCCCTTCCGGCCCTTGGACCACTTTGCGATGGCGCTGCCCGGCAAAAAGGAATCACAGGAGTCCATCAGCGGCTCGATCACATTCTGATTCTGTCGATACATGCGCATATCCGCGCACCGCTTTCCTTCCTGTGCCGTGAAGAAGAAAACACTAAACACTCGGTTTCCCAGCTTCGCCATCGGCGCGTACCGGACCCAGTACCCTTCCGACAGGTTGCTCAGAAACGGTGACAGTACAGCAATCAGAAGCATAAGTCCCAGGCAAACCACAGCGGCCAGCGGACTGTTCAAAAAAGAAAGCATATGATCCGTTGGAACCTTTTTTAAAAATAACGTCACCGACAGGCCAATACCTCCCATAATCTGCAGCAGAGACTTAAGCAACTGCGGCAGATGCCACACATCCCGATAAAGCCCATAGAGCATCCACTGCCTGTTCTGTTTCATCTGCGAATACACATCATAGGTCTTCTGGCTGTCGATCCGGGCAAACTCCATGGAGGTGGCCTTGTCCATGTAGATTTTTTCCTCCAGATGATAAAAGCAGTCGGATTCCGCCTGCGCCCACCGGCCCAGGGCACCTCTGCCGATCAACACCGCTGCGGAGGCAAGCAGACAGACAATCACGAGAAAGGTAAGCCTCTCCGGGGAGCGCTCCCCTGCCAGCTCGTCGACAATCAACGCCGATAAATAAATTGTCACATAAGGGCCCAGGCCGTCAAAAACAGCCTGCAGTAAAAAAGCGATCATCAGCTTCGGCTGATAGTTCCATATAATTTTCCAGCCCCTCAGATTTCGGTCCAGAGCGTCTTTGAAGGACAATTGTTTTTCATTCTGCTCCATGCTCTTCTCCTCCTTCCGTGTAGTACCTGCTCTGCACTTCAAAAAGATTTGCGTATCCGCCCTGCGCCGCCAGCAGACCCTCGTGGGTTCCCTCCTCCAGAATCTGCCCGTGATCCATGTAAATGATTCGGTCACAGAAGCGGGTGGAGGCCAGACGGTGAGAAATGAACAGGGAAGTGCAGCCCGAAGTCATTTCATTGTATTTTAAGTAAATATCGTTCTCCGCGATGGGATCCAGGGCCGCGGTCGGCTCATCCAGCACCAGAATAGGGCCGTCTTTATATAAGGCTCTGGCCAGCATCAGACGTTGCGTCTCGCCGCCGGAAAGCTCCACCCCGTCCTCATAGATATTTCGTCCGATCTGGGTGTCGACGCCCTTCGGCAGGGAGGCGATTTTATCCGTCAGGCCCGCCATTTCCAGGCAGGTCGTCACTTTTTCCTTTTCATAGACATCCACCTGCTGGGCGACATTCTGCGCCACCGTGGCGTCCAGCACGGAGAAATCCTGAAATACCGTCGAGAACAGCTGATAATAATCCCGCCGGTTATACTGGCGGATGTCCTCGCCGTTTAAAAACACCCGTCCCTGCGTGGGGTCGAGGAACCCGCACAAGAGCCGCACCAGGGTGGTCTTGCCCGCGCCGTTTAAGCCAACCACCGCCAGCTTTTCCCCGGGTCTGATGGTCAGGTCAATGCCGCGGATGGTATCCTCATTTGCCTCCGGATAGCGGTAGGAAACATGCTCCAGTTTCAGCTCATAGCTGCCGTTTTTGTCCCCGCTCAAAGGCTTCCCCTCGTCAAAGAGGAACGGCTCCGGCCATTCCAGATATTCCCGCAGCATACTTAAATCCAGGCTCTGCGTATTGAGCGTGCCAAGCTGCTCTAACAGCTGCTTCACCCACTCCGTAAACCCGCTGAGAGCGTTAAAATACAGCAAAAATTCCGACGCAGTCAATCCCTTTGAAATGGTCAGCCAGATCAGATAAGCGTATGACACGCCGTTTCTTAAAAAGCTTAAGAGCATATCCGCAAAATTAATCCACAGGCGGTGCCGCTCCTTTCTGACCTGAAAATCCCGGTACAGGCGGTAGCCGCTCTCCCATACCTCCTCGATCCAGCTTTGCAGGCCGAAAATCCGGGTATCCTTGGCATATCTGCGCTCCACCGTGGCCTTACCGGTGTAATCCATCCGGCTTAAATATCCGGATTCCTCATCCTTGTGTACATAGCTCCAGTTTTCCACCCTTTTATTGACAAAATAGCCTGCCGCCGCGGTGGCTGCCGCCAGGCATAAAAGCCCCGGATGCAGGTCGGAGAGCAGAACCAGGTATACGATAAAGCCGAGCAGAGCGCCCAGAATATTTTCCCAGGTATCCCAAATGGCCTCGGCAGCCTTGTTGTTTCCCTCGGTCGCCCAGTTCGCCTTCTTCCTTCTCTGAAGGAAGGTTGTGTCCAGCAGGTTAGGGTAAGAGGTGCCCGCGCTTTTTTGGTTGATCATCTTGATAATATCTTCTCTCACGGCAATTCTGCCATAGATGGTATTATCTGCGATGTATCCGTTCAGACCGTTCAAAAGAAACAGCAGCGCCGTAAAGCCAAGAATGGTCAGGCACAGCTCCCGAAGCGGCACCGTCTCCTCCACCTTCTCTAAGATCACCGGCGCAACCAGAGTCTGCGCGGTGGTAATGCCCACCGTCACTAACGCCAGGGCCAGCACCAGAAAGAGGACGCTTTTATGCACCCGCCAGGCGTTTTTCACCATCCAGGCGCTGTTCTGCCACATGTTATATCGGGGTTTGGATTTTGTGGTATCCGATGTGTTCATAATGTTCCTCTCATTTCCTTTCTGAGGATATGGTAACACAGGAAATGAATTTTAAGGGGATTTGGGGACGAATTGTTGGATTTGAGGGACGAATTGCAGATTTTGAATATGTAGCTAATGGCACGAGCAGAAACCATAAGCTTGCAGACTCCACTGTGCGGGACACTCCGATGAGCCTATGGGCGTGACAATCGTGTTCGGGTGTGGCCTCCACGATTGCCAATAGTCTCATCTCCGTCGCACAAAGTCGCCTGCAAGCTTATGGTTTCTGCTCTGTTATACTGCAATTTTAAAAATCTGAATACACAGAGCACATAAAATAAGTCGAGAGGCGCCTTTTGGCAATGGAGATGAGACTGTAAAATATCGTGGAGGCCTCACCCGAACACGATATTTTTGCTTACAGGCTCATCGGAATGGTTTGCCAAGTGAAGCCTCGAGGCTTATTTTATGTGCTCGTGCCTTCGCTGTTTCATTATAAATGGGACTCACTCTAACATCTTCCTGATATTCTCATTGCGCCGGGCATTGAGGCTCTCGCACTCCTCGATCTCCTCTAAGGTAAACCCTTCGTACTGAATCTGCTCAAAATCCGATAGGGCCGACATAATCTCTGAGAGAATCCCCTCCGCCTCCGGCAGAATGACGTATTTCTTGATATCCGGGCGGCGCTTCTTCTTTTTCTTCTCTTCCTCTTTAGCGGCCTGGGTGTTCTCCGGCTCCTTCCCGGCTGCCTTAAGCAGCTCAGATTCCTGCTCCTTGAAGGCCGCCTTCTCCGCCTTTTTTACCTTCTCCGGCTCTTTGATCAGTGCCTTCGTCGTCAGCCGCTGTAAGGATGCAGACAATTGTGTCCGCGACATATTCAGAATGCGCGCTGTTTCCTTAAATGTGCAGTCCACCCGGGACTCATAGAGATAAAACAGGACCTTTACATCGTCCGTCTGCAGCTCATTGCGCAGCGCCACCACATCGAAAAGCTTCTCCAATACCTTGATTTCACGGTACATATCAAAGAAAAACCCCTCGCCCGTCCGGACGCTGTCACTGACACTCGTCCGCTCGTCGCCCAGCTTATAATTGGCGATCGGCGACACGGTCCCATCCGCGGCGATGTCGATCAGGAAGCGGTAGACAGAGAGCCTGCGCTTCTCATAGTCCTCCTCGCTTAAGACTTCCTTATAGAAATTATTGTAATAAGCGAACACCATCCGCTTCATCTGGATGGTCTTTTTCATACTCATGCCCTGCGACACCAGGGAACCCTTCGTCTTTACATAATAATAGATCGGCACCTTGAGCGCATAGATTTTATTTACATACAGGATATATTCCAGATTGAAAATAAAATCCTCGCACCAGCTGATGGAGGTATCCATCTTCATCTCATGCTCCACTAAAATGGAGCGCTTGAACAGCTTATTCCACAGAACGCCGTAATAAAAATCCGACGGTTTCTGCATCATATACTGCGCAAAGGCCGCCCGGTCCATCAGGCCGTCCGTGTCTATCGCGCCTTTCTGTGAGACACGCTCCCCGTTCACCCGGTAAAAATCCGTGATGACCATGTCGCAGTCGTTCTCCTCCATCGTGCGCACGAAAAGCCCCACCGCGTCCGGCGCAATCCAGTCGTCGCTGTCGATAAACTGTACATAGGTGCCGCGCGCCGCGGCAATGCCCTGGTTGCGCGTGTCCGAAACACCGGTATTTTCCTTGTGAATGACTCTGACACGGCTGTCATCTTTTGCAAACGAGTCACAGATTTCCGCAGAGGAGTCGCTGCTGCCGTCATTGACCAATATCAGCTCAAAATCCCGGTACGCCTGCCTTAAAACGCTCTCCACGCAGCGCGTGAGCGTCTTTTCCGCGTTATATATCGGTACAATAATACTTACTGTCGGTTCCATTTCAACCCTTTCTATAAAAAACGTAACGATTCCAAACAGCAGGCCATGTGTCTGCGATTTACTCCCGCAGGCATAAACTGCATGCATCACGCCACAGTTCCGGCACAGGCGTCACCATCCGTTTATCCTGCTGACGCGATTTTCATTCACACTGCTTTAAAGAAGATTATAAGCCGCGAATCTTTGTTCGTCAACCCTGACGGGAAGGAGACTGTTTGGAAAAGCCGGATTGCTTTTCCAGACCGGAATTGCTATAATGCTGATACCGGAACTGCCAAAAACACGAAGTATGAAGCAGTCCAGGGGATCAACGATCATCCAATGAAAAATAAGGAAGAAACTCCATGACAAAAGAAGAACTGGCGCTCATCGTCATTGAGCGCCTGAAAAAAGAATACCCCGACACGAACTGCACCCTGGATTATGACGACGCCTGGAAGCTGTTGGTCAGCGTCCGGCTGGCGGCGCAGTGCACCGACGCCAGAGTGAATGTCGTGGTGGAGGGACTGTATGAGAAATATCCGACTGTGGATGCGCTGGCGGACGCCGACGTAGCCGATATTGAGGCGATCGTGCGCCCCTGCGGTCTCGGTCACAGCAAAGCCAGAGACATCAGCGCCTGCATGAAAATGCTGCGGGATGTTTACGGCGGGAAGGTGCCCGACACGATGGAGGAGCTTTTAAAGCTTCCCGGCGTGGGCCGCAAAAGCGCGAACCTCATTCTGGGAGATGTCTTCGGCAAGCCCGCCATCGTCACCGACACCCACTGCATCCGCCTCGCCAACCGCATCGGCCTGGTGGACGACATCAAAGAGCCCGCCAAGGTAGAGAAGGCTTTGCGGGATATCATTCCGCCCGAGGAAGGCAACGACCTCTGCCACCGTTTCGTCGACCACGGAAGAGCTGTCTGCACCGCCAGGACGAAACCCTACTGCGACCGCTGCTGTTTAAGCGATGTCTGCGCGTACCGCCAGAAGCTCTGATTCCGGATATATCGCAGGACAGGATGGCTGTCTGCTCACGCGCCCTGATAGAAGCCCTTCCCGATAATTTCACTGCTCTTGGTGATCATCATGAAAGCACTGGGTTCCACCTTGTGGATGTATCTCTGCAGCAGCACGGACTGTTTGGGGTCAAGAGCACAGAGAATGACGGTTTTATGCTGGTGGCTGTAAAGCCCCTCCGCCTGATAGAGTGTGGCGCTGCGCTGCAACGTGTCCCTGATATAGTCGCAGATCGGATCCGGCTCACTGCAGACAACGGTGACATATTTACAAAGCTTCAACCGGTCGAGCGCGCCGTCCACGAAAAGTGTCTTGGCCACCAGGCCGCAGACAGAGAAAAGACCTGTCTCCATATCAAAGACCAGGAACGAAGCCACCACAATCACCGCGTCCACCACCAGCAGCGCCGTACCGATGTTCATGGTGGAGTATTTTTTCACAATCATGGCGACAATGTCCGTGCCGCCGCCGGATGCATCCTCATTAAAAAGCATCGCCGCAGCCAGGGCCGCCAGCATGATGGCAAAGGCCAGCTCCAGCACCGGCTGATCGGTCAGAGGCTTCTCCATCGGAAATACCGCCTCAAAAACATTCAGCAGAATGGATGACAGAACTGTCACATACGCGGTCTTGATTCCGAAATCCCTGCCCAAAATCACAAAGCCAATAATTAACAGCGCCATGTTGATGATCAGGTTGACCTGTGACGCGCTGAACACACTCTGCAGATCGTTCAACACGACCGACAGACCGGAAACGCCTCCAAACGAAAAATTATTGGGAAACTTGAAAAAGTAAATCCCAATATCCATCAGCACGGCCGCGACCGTAATCGTCAGATACGTCTTTGTACCTTCGATCAGCTTCTGTTTATTCATTTCACCCATTATCTCCCGGTTTAAAAGAGTTTCCCCCTCAGAAAGCAGCCATGCACTTTTAACACCGACCGGCTCAAAAGCATCGTCTGCATTCATTTTTAATATATAAAACATTTATAAACAAAAGTAAAGGGCTTCGATAAATGTATACCGGGATAGTGGTATTAAGTGCTGTAAAAAAGATTCGCAAAACCCATCTTGCGGATTTTACCATACCATGTTAATATAGAGATGTACTCCAGAGGATTGCGCCGCAGGCTGGCGACAATACAAAAAGGCGGTGATGCCGATGGCTGAAAAAGCCGGCAAAGACACTGGAGTACAGGTTGGTACTCCATACGACGATGTGTTCCGTACTCTCTTAAATGACTGCAGGCAGCTGGTCATCCAGCTCGTCAACGAAGTGTTTGGTGAAAATTATACTGGAGAAGAAGAGGTTGTATTTTCTCCCAATGAACACTTCCTGAACCAACAGGACGGCGGCGAAGACAAGCGGATTACGGACGCAAGTTTTTCCATTATTGGAGCTAAAATCGGGAAGTACCTGCTGGAATGTCAGACAAACCCGGACAGCAGCATGCTGGTGCGGATATTTGAGTATTCCACCCAGGTTGCCCTGGATGAAGGGAAGATTTCAGGTGACACCCTGGAAGTGGTGATTCCAAACTGTGCCATCCTCTTTTTGAGAAGCACGAAGAATACTCCGGAGCAGATGCACATCCGGTTTCAATTCCGGGAGGAATACTTTACTTATGATATTCCAGTGATAAAGATGCAGCGGTATACACTGGATGATTTGCTGCGGAAAAATCTTCTGTTCCTGCTGCCGTTTTATATTTTTACCTACGACAGGAAACTGAAGGAATACGATGCCAGTGAAGAAAAACTGAATGCACTGCGGGCAGAATTTCGAATGATCGTAAATTATCTGAATGATCTGGAATACAGCAATCAGCTCAGTACATACTATAAAAAGACACTTATCGAAATGTCAGAAAAGGTCGTAGACAATCTCGCGGCCGGATATGAAAATATCAGGAAGGAAGTGAAGACTGCAATGGGAGGAAAAATTCTGGAATATGAGGCGAAGACCATTCTGCGCCAGGGCGAGCAGAAAGGACTCCAGGAGGGGCTCTTAAGAGGTCGACAGGAAGGGCGGCAAGAAGGGCGGCAGGAAGGCCTTCAGCTTGGCCGTCTGGAAACTCTGGTGCAGAATATCAAAAGCCTGATGAAAACCATGGGCTGGAGCGCCGAGCAGGCCATGGATATGATGCAGGTTTCTGAGGAGGACCGCGCCGCGGTATCATCACGACTATAATTCATTATATGTTAAGATACAAATCCGGGAAAGAGTTTACTTCCCGGATTTGTTTTTTTACAATGAATAGAGGCGCTAATCCATCTTTACAACCGTCGGTTTCAATTTTTCAATTTTCCCTCCATTGTTTCCAACCGATTATTGTGTTATTCTTCAATCATCAGTTGAAACGGAGGAATGTATATGATCATCGGAGATAAAATTGCGGAATTAAGAAAAGAAAAGGGGCTCACCCAGGAGCAGCTTTCTGGATTGCCGGCAGGCGGCAGAGCTCCTACATTTTTGCGTCAGCCGTCTCTAAAGGAAGCGGAGTTTTCGAGGAGGAAACCATGGCTGTCATAAAAGCAAGAACTTTAAACCCCGAACCTGCCAAAAACAGGTCCATGAAAATGAGCCCATTGAAATCCACTCCCGGCGCAAAAGAATATTTCCGCGTCTTTTATCAGGGAAACCGCCTGTTGTATGCCGCGGTTATGGCGCTGGATATCTTCCACAATTTTCTCCTGATTTTTCTCTCCGTCACGCTAGGCGATCTGATGGATCTCGCGGTGGACGGCACCATACCGGAGTTTCTGAAAAGCTGCGCCATGATTGCGCTCTTTCTCATCCTCAACTTCACCGTCAATGCCCTCTCAGAGCGCCTGCACAGCCGCTTTTTAGAGCGCGGCATGCGCCAGTACAAGGAGAAGGTCTTTGAAAAGCTGACCATGAAAAGCATTTCTGCTTTTTCAAAAGAAAACACCGGCCGCTACCTCTCTGTCTTAAATAACGACACCTCTGTCATTGAAAGCAATTACTTAAACAGCAGCTTCCGCATGGTGGAGATGAGCACCCTCTTTGTGATTACGCTCTGCGTCCTGATTCACTATAATCTGTTTCTGACGCTCTTCGCCATACTTTTGTGTATACTGCCGCTGGCAATCATGCTGCTGATGGGCGAAGGACTGTCCAGACGCGAGCAGAATCTGAGCGCCCAGAATGAGCGGTTCGTGGCTTTCCTGCAGGATCTGCTCAAGGGCTTTTCCGTCATCAAAAGCTTTCAGGCGGAAGGGCGCATGCAGTCTCTGTTTTCAGTCCAAAACCGCGACCTGGAGAACGTGAAATTTTCCCGCCGGTGGTATCAGAAGCTGTTAAACACCTCAGCCTACTCCGCTTCCCTGCTCATGCAGTGCGGCATCACACTGGCGGCGGTTGCGCTGGCCATACAGGGGAAACTGAGCGTCGGTACGGTTATCATCTTCATCAACTGCTGCAATTATCTGATGCAGCCCATCCAGACCGTTCCCCAGGACTGGGCGAACTTCAAAGCGGCCAGAGGACTGGTGGAAAAGATGGCGCGAATTGCGGAAGAAAATGTGCGCGAGGAAGGCAGCTTCACCGTGGACGGCTTTCATGAGGCACTTGCCCTGCGGTCTGTGACCTTCGGATATGAGCCTGAGAAGGCAGTCCTTCGGGATATCTCCCTCACGCTTTATCCCGGCCAGAAATATGCTCTGGTCGGTACCTCCGGCAGCGGCAAATCCACCCTGCTTCAGCTTCTGATGGGCGCAAATTCAGGCTACAGCGGTTCCATTCTGCTCGACGGCCTGGAACTGAAGGAAATCAACACGGACAGCCTTTATAACGTGATGAGTCTGATCGGGCAGGAGGTCTTTTTATTCAACGATACGATTCGCAATAATATCACCATGTTCGGTGACTTCCCCGCCGGGCAGGTGAGCACCGTGATCCGCCAGGCCGGTCTGTCTCATCTGATTTCGGAACGGGGCGAGGACTATCTGTGCGGAGAGAACGGTTCGGGTCTTTCCGGCGGCGAGCGCCAGCGCGTCTCCATCGCCCGCGCCCTGTTGCGCGGGACACCGATCCTGTTGGTGGACGAAGCCACCGCGGCCTTAGACGCCGAAACTGCCCACAGTGTCAGCGAGGCGATCCTGCACTTAAAGGACATTGCCTCCATCACGGTTACGCACCGCTTAGAAGAGAGTCTCCTGCGCCAGTATGACCGGATTTTTGTCATGAAAGATGGAGCGCTTACGGAGCAGGGAGATTTCGGAACACTGATGGAGAAAAAGGGGCTGTTTTATTCGCTGTATACAGTGGCGAATTCCTGATCAGAATAAAAGAAAAGGTATGTCCCGTTTACTGAGTCATACCTTTTCCTTTTTTTCTTTTAATGAATGTCAAGTCTGCGTTGCTGCAGCCTTATAAGCCTCCGGTGCTGTCTCTACATTTCAACGCTTTCTACCGTCCCGCGACATTCACATTTTTCAGCAATACCGCCTTCGGACCGCTGAAATTGGAGGTCTCCTGTGTCTCCTGTGAGAAGACGAAGTCCTTCTGCGCCTCGAAAATACTGCCGTTGATGGAGCCGCCGGTGACCGGGGTGATCTTCTCCCCGTCGTTTAAGTAGGCTAAGCGGATCTCGCCGCCAAAGTTGCCGCTCATGGGGTTCATCTGGAAGTCAGAGAAATTCACCACATAGAGGCCGGGATGCTTTTTCATCTCCTCAAAGCTGACATTGCCGGGTTTGCAGGACATCTTTCTGTACTGGCCGGTGGCGGGCACGCCCAGATAAGAGGCGAAGCGCACATCGGCCTGGATGTTCTGAAATACGCCGTCCTGAATGCAGGGCAGCTGTCTCATGGCGACGCCTTCCTCGCTGTAGGGCGCGGTCGGCACATAGTCCACATTGAGCAGACAGCCCTTCACCTCAGCCGGATCGCCCTGGACGAAATCGCCCACCTTGAAATCCGAGTAGTGCTGGAAAATGCTTCTGCCCGAGCAGCGATCCTGATAAAAACGGAAAATTCTGGACGCGTAGCCATCGGAGAGTACCACATCGTAGGTGCCGGTAGCGGGCGCCTCGGTCGCCACAGCTCTGTCCTTCGTCATGTTTAACGCCTCTTTTACCAGGGCGGTCAGCGCTTCCGTGTTCAGATTGTCATAAGAGAACTGCTCGTGCGTCTCCACATCCTGCGGCTCCTTGCACTGCGCCACCAGCTCGCCGTTCACGTTATATTTGACGTAGGCCACGTCCACACCGTTGGAATTGACGATATGGCAGGCATTTTTCTCCACAAAAAGCTCCGCGGAGTTTAAAAATACCTTCTCCTGGTCGTCCGCCGCAAAGAGCGCTTTGGTCATGATCCCCGCGGCCTCTTTTAATGACACCTTTGTCAGATCACTCTCCACAACGACAGGCTCCTGCTTCGTGCCCTCGGCCAACGGATAATAGCGGTTTGCCACAAAACCGGCCGCCATATAGGCCTTTTTGCACTTTTCGGCGATCTCCTCCTCGGTGGTGGCCGCCTCCACTAAGAAACCGGCCTCGCCCTTACGCATCACGCCATCCTTCTCATAATCCTGATACACCGTGACAGAGCAGCTGTGCACATTCTCCTCACGCCTCATGTCCAGGTTCTTTTTGATGAAAAATAACTCGACGCTCTCCTTGGTCGTCTCCTGCAGCAGGTACTGGTCGATCTGCTGCTCTTTTAATACCTTTAATATTTTTTCAGTCATGATAATCTCCATTCCGCAGACGGCACGGCATTTAATAAAATGCGGCCGTCCGATCCCTGTTGACGTGTTGCCTTAGCCCAGTCTGATCTTTGCCTTGATGTACGGGCCGCCGTCAGAGACCTTGACCCACTCCTTGTAGCCCTTGCCGCACATGCCGGAGCCGCACAACTCGGCCGTCCCGGACATCATGGTGATGGATTTGAGCAGATCCGGAACATAGCCGGTCAGCACGATGGGGGAGAAAATGCGGCCGGTCAGCTTGCCGTCCCTGATTTCTCTGGCGATATTGACCATCATCTGAATGCCCCAGTTTTTGGGATCCTCCATGCCGCTGGAGGCATTGTCCAGCAGAAAGCCGTAGTCGATGGAGGCGATCATATCCTCCACTTTGTCATGTCCCGGCTCAAACCAGGTGTTGGTCATGCGGGTGTAGGCCTTGCGCTTGTAGCTCTCTCTTCTGCCGTTTCCGGTGGGTACGGTGCCCAGGCTCATGGCGGACTGTGCATCGGAGATACCGGTCTGCAGGACACCATCCTTTATAATAACCGTGTCAGTGGAGAGCGTTCCCTCATCGTCAAAGAAATAAGTGGCGGTCTCTAATTTCGCCTGCATGGAAGCGCCGTCGTGCATGGTCAGCATGGGGGAAGCCACATACTGGCCGACGCAGTATTTCGCCAAAGCTCTGTCCTTTACAAACATATCCATCTCCACGCCGTGACCGAATGCCTCATGAGCGATCATGCCGGTCACCGGAGGCGTGCAGACACAGTCGTACTCACCGGGAACCATCGGCTCGGAATCCAGCAGATCCACCGCGTCTTTGCCGACCTTCTCGATGGCCTCTCCCATGGTATCGAGCAGCTCGATGCCGCCCAGCTTGGAAAAGCCCTGACCGCTGTTTTTGACGCGGCGGTCCTTTTTCACCACGATGCGGATGTTGCCGTTTGTCCACATGACATTCTGCTCCATGTCACGGTTCGGGGATAAAAACAGCTTGCTGAATTTCTGATAATTCACGGAAGCCGAGCCGTCGATCACGCTCTCGTCGTAGGCCACACAGCGGTCTCTTAACGCGGTCAGCCTGCGCAGGATTTCCTCATCGCCTAACTCCTCCGGTCCGACCTCATACTCCGTGCTCTCACAAAACTCACAGGGCTCGTCCGCCAGAATCTGATACTGGCTTAAGCTTTCCACGCCCTCGCAGTCCTTTAAGGCCACGACCTCCTTCACATGCTCCAGGATATCGTCGATTTTATCCTCGGAAATCTCATTGAAGGAATATTCGCCGTAGGCCTGGCCGTCATACGCCTTGATGACAAAACCACGGCCGGCGAGACGGCCGTTCTCACCCATGCTCGTCACGTTGGAGGAAACCGAGTACATATTGGCCTCGGAATCCACCGCCAGGATGGAAGCGTAGGGATAGGTCTCAAGCGCCCGCGCAAGCAGGGTCTTCAACAGAGGCTTGACGCTCTGTAAATAGGAACTTGATTTTACTTTTTGCATTGCTGCTCCTTTCTGCTCTTCCCGGATTTATCCGGAGAGATATATTGACAGGTTCGTTATTGCAGGGATTTATGCATGTGATGTCCGCGTCAGCGGACATGTCCATTTTTCATCAGGAGCGGAGCGTCACATTCATGGTGTGTTCCAGCTTCCTTAAGATCTTCGCCACAATCTGATCCACCTTCTCGTTAGTCAGTTCCTCGTCCTTCGGACGGAATGTCACAGAAAAGGCCATGCTCTTTTTGCCTGCAGGTACCTGGCCGCCCTCGTAGACGTCGAAGAGCCTGATTTCACGGATCAGGTTGCTGCAGCTTACGATGGCTTCCTCAATCCGGCCGCAGGTCATATCCTTATCCATCACAAGCGCCAGGTCTCTTGTCTGCTCGTCAAACTTCGGCAGCGGCTCAAACGTAGGCCTGTTCTCATAGTATCTGGATAAAATATCCACGTCCAGCTCCATCACGAAAGCCGGAGTGCGCATGCTCAGCTCATTCTGAATCTCGTAAGAGACGGTACCAAGATAGCCGATTACCTCACCGTTGCAGGCGACTTCCGCCGCCTGGTAGGGGTGCAGGAAGGGCTTCGCGGTCGGTGCATAAGAGAAAGTAACGTACAGATTTTTCGCTACCGCCTCTGCGATCCCCTTCAATGTAAAGAAGGATTCCTTCTCTCCGAACACACCCACGCAGAGGGTCTTTTTCTCATCCGGGTAGTCCGTCAGGGGCAGGGACTTCGGAATGAAGCGGTTGGCCAGCTCAAAGAGTCTGCCCTCTAAGGTGCCGCGCTTCTGGTTGCGGGCCATGGCCTCGATCATCTGCGGCGCTAAGGTGGTGCGCATCAGGGACATGTCCTCGTTGATCGGATTCAAAATCGGAATGGCCTGTCTCTCAGGCGCATCCTTGGCAAAGCGCATCAGGTCCAGATCCGACGGGGAGAAGAAGGAATAGTGCATGCACTCGTAAGCGCCGGTCGCACACACCGCCTTCTTTAAGGCAAGCTCCCCCTTCTGTTTTGTATTTTTGCCGCCCATGGTCACCTTAGCGGTGGGCATGAAGGTGGGTACGATGTGGTCGTAACCGTACATACGGATAATTTCCTCGGAAATATCCGGGTAGGACTCCATGTCCTCGCGATAGGCCGGAATCTGAATCGTCAGCTCATCACCGTCAATCGTCGGCGCAAAATTCAGGTTTGTCAGAATGCGGAGAATGTCCTCGTTCGGAACGGTGATGCCCAGAACGCCGTTGACCTTCTCCACGCTGGCCTTCATCTCTCTGGGCTCCACGCTGTTGCCGGTGTTGACGTCCACGTGAGTGGATGTCACCTTGCCGCAGTGAAGCTCCTCGATCAGGTGCAGGGCACGCTTCATGGCCATCACGGTCGTGTATTCATCCACGCCCTTCTCGTATCTGGCGCTGGAATCGGAGCGCTTGCCCAGGGCGCGGGAGGTTTTGCGGATATTGTCTCTGGCGAATTTGGCCGCCTCAAACATGACGGTCGCGGTGGTGTCGCGGATTTCAGAATTCAGACCTCCCATAACGCCGCCCAAAGCCACGGCCTTCACACCGTCGCAGATCACCAGATTGTTAGGATGAAGCTCGTAGGTCTGCTCATCCAGTGTCACAATCGTCTCTTTTTCCTTCGCTCTTCTGACACAGATAGCGTTGCCCTCCAGGTATGCGCCGTCAAAGGCATGCATGGGCTGGCCTAATTCCATCAGAATATAGTTGGTGATATCGACTACGTTGGAGATGGACTGTAAGCCCACGAGGGCCAGACGTCTCTTCATCCAGGCAGGAGATTCACCGATTGTCACGTCATAAACCCAGTGCGCGATATAGCGGGGGCAGATATCCGGCGCTTCCACCGTCACCTGAAAGCCTTCCTGCACCGCATCGGTAGGATGATAATCAAGCGCCGGCTCCTTTAAGGGCTTCTCCAGCACCGCGGCCACTTCTCTGGCCATGCCGAAAATGCTCTGGCAGTCGGCGCGGTTGGCGGTGATGCCCACATCGAAAATCCAGTCGTCAAGACCCACGAGCGGCTTCACGTCAGCGCCCACGGGGGCGTCGTCCGGCAGCACCAGGAGGCCAAAATAGTCTGCGCCCGGATACAGGTCCTCATTAAGCCCCAGCTCCACGCCGGAGCAGAGCATACCGTTAGACTCATAACCGCGCAGCTTTCCCGCTTTGATGGTGGCCACGCCCTCCACGGTCTTGTGGTCTTTGGCCGTTGCATATACGGTAGCGCCAGGCAGGGCCAGCGGATATTTGCCGCCCACGTGGACGTTGTCCGCGCCGCAGCAGACCTGCATGGTGCCGTGCTCTCCGGCATTGACCTGGCAGACGCTCAAATGTGTGTCGGGGATGGGCTCGCAGCTCTCCACCAGACCCACGACGATATTGGTGATGTCCTTGCCGAGTTCCGTTTTTTCTTCTACTTCAAAGCCGCAGGAGAAGAGTTTTTCCTCGAGCTCCTGGGGGGTAATGTCGTCTATGTCTACATATTCTCTTAACCAGCTTAAAGGTAGTAACATGTGAAAACCTCCGATTGTCTGTTTATTTTATCGCAGTTTCCGTGATTATCCTGAATAAAAGGACGGCTCGTCGCTCATCGCAAAGACTCGCCTTACCTTTTTTCATGATAATCACTGCTTACTCAGCGAAATGATACAAAAATTCTGTTGAGCTGAACCACCTGCAATATAGCTTATTGAAAGTTGCGTCAGCAGGCGAAAATCAGATTACAGGGTTCGCGAAGTGGTTCCTGTAATATCATTTATCATCGATCTGTTTTAATGCTCGCAAATCAGATTCAAACAAGGTTTTGATATTGTTGATTCCGTATTTGAGCATGGTAGTGCGCTCTAAGCCGATGCCGAAGGCGAGGCCGCTGTATTTCTCAGAGTCGATGCCACAGTTCTCAAGCACTTTTTTATTGACAATGCCAGCGCCGAGAATCTCGATCCAGCCAGTGCCCTTGCAGAGTCTGCAGCCCTTGCCACCGCACTCGAAGCAGCTGACGTCAACCTCCACGGAAGGCTCCGTGAACGGGAAGTAGGAGGGGCGCAGGCGGGTATAGGTGCCCTCGCCGTAAATTTTCTGCACAAATAAATCCAGCATGCCCTGAAGGTCGCTTAAGGTGATATGCTCATCCACCACCAGACCCTCCATCTGGCCGAACATCGGAGAGTGGGTGGAGTCATCGTCGGAGCGGAAAACACGGCCCGGGGACAGAATTTTGATAGGAGGCTTTTTATTCTCCATGACGTGAATCTGGCCCGCGGAGGTCTGGGTACGCAGCAGAAATTCCGGGGAGAGATAGAAGGTATCCTGCATGTCTCTGGCCGGATGATCCTGCGGCGTATTAAGCGCCGTGAAATTATAGTAGTCGTTCTCGACCTCAGTGCCCTCGTACACCTCAAAGCCCATACCCGCGAACACGTCAATCAGCTGCTCGATGATCTGCGTGATGGGGTGAAGGTTGCCGGTTTCAGTCTCAACCGCCGGCATGGTCACGTCGATCTTTTCCTTTTCATAGCGGCGTTTTAACTCCGCCTCCTTTAACTTCACATCCATCTCGTCAAAGACCTGCACGGCCCATTCCTTCAGCTCGTTGACCGCCTTGCCGTAGTCGGCACGCTGCTCTTTGGGGATGTTTTTCATCTCCTTCATCAGCTGACCAATCTCGCCCGTTTTGGAGTCGAGGAAGCTCTTTTTGAATTCATAAACCGCCCTGGAGCTGTCGAGCTTTTCTGCACCGTCCTGGATTTTCTGCTTGATGGCGGCGATGTTTTCCGCCAGTCTGTTTGTCTCCTGCATAATCGTCTCCTGCTTTCTTATATAATGAACCATATTATAAAACGGTCCGTGTGACAAAATAAAACTGCCTCGCTCATGCTGTGCGAAACATTCCGATGAGCCCCCGAAAACAGGAAAAGTGTTCAGCAGAGGCTTCCACTTTTCCCTGGGTCTCATCTCCAGCGCACATAAATCGCTCAGCAGTTTCATGTTATCACACTACATTTTCTGCAATTTATGTGCCTGTAAAAAAAGAAACGTCCCATATCCACAAAGGATATGGGACGAGTAAACCCGCGGTACCACCCATGTTCGGATATCCATTGCAATATCCGCACTTCATCCACCTTAATGCGGCGGTCACATCCGCTTAACGCGCTGCCGTCCTCATTGCTTCCAAAAACCATCAGGCAAAGGCACCCGCAGCTCTTTTCACGGAAAACTCCCATGCTGAAATTCACCGGCTTAAAGGCCGCCCGCGCTCACAGCTGATAACGCCGACTCTCTGTGGACCCCTGGTAAGTCAGTTACTGACACATGTTCTCAGTCCTGTCCATCTTAACGCAGGCCATAAAAAAAGTCAAGCGGGAGTTTTTGATCGCTAATCGCTGTTCACAGCCGCTTCTCCTCACATGCGCAAAAGCATCGGCTGTGAATAGTAATCTTATTCAATCTCAAACTTCGGCGGCTCGTCCAGATCATGCGGCACCGGGGCACCATTCTTTTTGCGCTGGCGCACGCACTCCGTCAGGAGATATTCAATCTGACCGTTGACTGAGCGGAAGTCATCCTCCGCCCAGGCCGCGATCGCATCATACAGTTTTGCCGACAGGCGCAGCGGCACCTGCTTTTTTCCATTATCTGCCATATCAATACAAACTTCCTGAATTTACAATAGGCTGCGCGTCCCGGTTGCCGCACAGCACGACCAGCAGGTTGGAAACCATGGCTGCCTTGCGCTCCTCATCCAGCACAACGGTCTGCTTCTCATTCAGGCGTTCCAGCGCCATCTCGACCATGCCCACTGCGCCGTCCACAATCATCTTTCTCGCGTCAATGATGGCCGAGGCCTGCTGGCGCTGCAGCATCACAGCCGCGATCTCCGGCGCATAGGCCAGGTAAGTAATCCGGGCTTCAATTACCTCCAGACCGGCCTCCTGCACCTTGCTCTGAATCTCGTCCCGGATTCGCTGCGCCACAATATCGCTGGAGCCGCGCAGACTTCCTTCGTCAGCGATTCCGTCCCCGGTGGTATCGATATTCTCCGCCACATCATAAGGATAGAGCCGGACAATATTGCGCAGAGCGCTGTCGCACTGCAGGGACAGATACTCTTTATAATTATCCACATTGAAAACCGCCTTCGCCGTGTCCGTCACTCTCCACATCACCGCGATAGCGATTTCCACCGGATTGCCCAGGGCATCGTTGATCTTCTGACGGTTGTTGTTTAAGGTCATGATTTTCAGGGAAACCTTTTTGCCGCCGTCACTGCCGATATTCAACTGCAGACCATTGTCCGCCTGATTTAAAATAGCCATGGGACCGGAGTGGTCCACGTCTCCGCTCTGCTTTAAGCGGGTCTTCGCCGCCGGGTTGACGCTGACACAGAACGGATTGACGAAATAAAAGCCTGCGTCCCGGATGGTGCCCACATATTTGCCGAACAGGGTCAGCACCATCGCCTCCTGCGGCTTTAAGACCTTCAGTCCCAGGAAGGGAATCCAGCCCAGGCACAGATACACGATCCCCACCACCATGAGGGCAACCTCCGCTGCTCCCCACGTTTCATCTGCAATCTGTATGCCGGCGACCACCACGAGCGCAATCGCCGCGGCATACAGGACGATAAACAGCAGCATACAGGCCATCCCGTTTTTCCGATTGTTCAATACCTTTTCTTCCATGATTCATTTTCTCCTCTCTCATTGGCTTCGGCGCAGGTTTCTGCGCTTTTGCCTCTTAATGATATCAATTTGATATCATATTGTCAAGTGCCAGAGAGTAAAAATCATGTAAAGACTATCATAACCGAAACTATTCCACAAAATCTGACAGTGCTCTGAAAGTATATCCCATTTCCTCCCACTTCGTCAACAGCTCATCCAGGATCTCCGCATTGGTCGAGGAGGTATTATGCAGCAGGACAATCGCGCCCGGGTGCACCCGCGCCAGCAGCTTGTTGAAGGCCTCCTCGTGGGTCGGCTGATCATCCTGATACCAGTCCACATAGGCCAGGCTCCAGAAAAAGGTGGCATAACCCAGCTCCTGTGCCATTTTTAAATTGTCCACACTGTATTTCCCCTGCGGCGGCCGGTAATACAGAGACATCTGCGTCCCGGTCACCTCCTCAAACAATACGGCATTATCCTCCATTTCCTTCTGAAAAGAAACCATATCGGAAATCTGCGACATATCCGGGTGATTGTAGGTATGATTACCCACGGTATGCCCCTCCTCCACCATACGCTTCACCAGTTCCGGAGCGCTCTCCAGGAAATAGCCCACCACAAAAAAGGTGGCCGGCGCTTCATGCGCCTTCAAGGCATCCAGAATCGCCTCTGTATTGCCATTCTCATAGCCACAGTCAAATGTCAGATACAGAATTTTCTCCTCTGTGTCGGACATGAAATAGGCATTATATTGCGCCAGCTCCTCCACCGTAGCCATCCCGGTCGGCTTCGTTCCTGCCTCCCCGAAGCCAAGTCCCCAGTTGACAGTGTCTGCGCTGATGATGCCTGTATCCGTTTCCATGATCTCAGTCAGGTCAGTTCCGGCAGTCAGATCGGAGGCTTCTGTTTCATTCAGGCCGGCCTCTTCCATACCTGCTCCTGCCTCCGTCTGCATGCTGTTTCCGCTCACTCTTGCTGCCTGTTGACTGTCTGCAATTCGCGCCGCCACCCCGCCCAGAATGAACGCAAATACAAACAGTCCAGCCACAGACAGCCCTCTGCGCAGATGGTTCTCCGAAAATATCCCGGACAGCGTCTTTTTTACATAGATTGTTTTCATAGTTCGCCCTGCATGGTTCTCTCTGTATACATATCTATGAAAGAATCCGTCAGGAAATACATCATTGCTTCCCGCTTCTTTTATATATGGTGATGTCCGCGTCAGCGGACATGTCCGTTTTATAGCTCATTGGCAGCCGCTACACCAACTGCCGATAATGGCGCCTGCGCAGCAGAACCGCAGCTCCACCGCAAAGCAGCAGACCAGGCAGTGTGAAAATGCCGGTACCAATGCCGCCGGACTGAGGCAGAGCATAGCCTGGTGCGTTTGTCACAGAGATGACAGCAACAGTTTTATCACTGTTTACATTCACATTCGTACTGGTCTGAGAAACAACTTCCGGAGAATAAGTCAGGCTGTAGCCGTCCGGAGCCTGCACCTCCATCAGGTAATAAGCTTCCTCTTTCTTCAGTTTGCTCCATGAGATCATACCGTTACCGTCAGTGATCTGCACATCATACAGATACCAGATTTTCTCATTTGCTGTCCCGGCGTCCGTTATTTTTATCTGAGTCGGCTTTGCGTCCAACATCAATGCCGCATAGTCGCTTTCAGACATCTGATCTGTTGAAAACGGACTGTACAAAGCGAATATTGCACCTGCTAACACTTTTGTCTGTACGTTTTCATCTACCTTGTACAGTGTCAGCGTCCAGGTCCGCTCCTGGTTCACACAGGTCAGCGTAATGTTCCCTGATCTGTCATAGGTAAAAGTATACCCGTTTGTCCTGGTTGTTATATTCCAGCTATGGAAGTCATATTCGGAGTTTGGAATCTCGATGATCGTATATTGAACATCATCCGTCCATGTCCATTTGTATGAGCTTTCCTCCGCACTGCAGGTGCCATTGTTGTCTGTAATCGTGTATTTCTTCAGATCTGCCAGCAGCAGACTTTCCGATGCAGCTTCACCTTGTTTTACCGTAACCACCGCTTTGGTCAGCGTGGTGATGCCGTCCGCATACAATGCAGCCAGCAGTTCACTTTCATTCTCTCCTGTTATCGTGGTGGTTCCTTCATAAATCAGGAACGTGAATTCCGTATCTGCTTCTGCTGATGCCGCGGTGCTGCCGTCAGACTCCACCAGTTCCTTCACCAGGGAGGGGGCTGTCGGGATCTGAACGCCGACCTTACGTGGAGACGCAGTCAATTCATAGCTGCTGGTGGAAGCCGAGTACAGGTATCCAAAGCTGTTATACGCAATTTCGCCGGCATCTGCTGTGTCATTATCCACCACCGCGTCAAAAGTAACCGTGACGGCGGCATAAGCAGGAATATAATCTCCAGCCTCATAATTCCCCTCATTGTCTCCATGGAACAGGAAGATCACGCGGAAGGAGCGGACACTTTCTCCGGCAGGGATTTCACTCAGCGCATCATACCAGGTGTTCGTGGCGGTGCCTGAATCCGCATTCAGATCGTCCTCACCCACATCGTCACTGGTCGAATACTGGATCCTGTAATCATCACCCTCGGTCAGCGCCGTAATGGTACCGTCAGACTCCGTGACTGCTACTGTAAAGTTCGAACTTTCGGCTAACAACACCGTAAATTCACTTTTCCGTTCGGCAGCTGTCAGTGTCATGGCATCACCCTCTTTGGGAAGGTTGTCCAACAAAACCAATTCGTCCATCTTTTCATTGCCATTTGTCACCTTCAGCGTGTAGCGGAAGATGCTTCCCGCACTGGTCAGGGTAATACTGGTGTCCTTCGATGTGGAAGTCGCCGTGTTATCGGTTTCTGTTTTTTCGTCGTCCAGCTCTGTAACAGATTTTGATGAGGTGGTATTGTATCCGTAGGATACCGCCACAGAAGCTTCGTCCATCACCGCATGGTAGGCACCTATAATCTTATCGCCGTCGGTGGCCAGAATCTCAGTTCCGTTTCCGATATACCCTTCTCCAAATTCCTGGGTCGGACGCACATAGGCTGTATTCGTGATGACACCGTTATAGTATGTGCTGCTGTCCGATGTAGTGTTCAGGCTCAGCACCCCATAGCCGCCGGAAGGAAGGGAGAACGCCCGCTTTGTTCGCTCTTCAACAGTGGCGTTAGAACTGGTCAAATTGCCCAAATTGATGCACAATACAAGGTTCCCGTCGCTATCCGTCCACGCTTGCAGCCCTACTGCATACTTTGTAGGATTATAGCCGACGTTGGCATAAATCCAGTTCCAGGAATTCTCAGATAAAGTATAAGTTATTTTGGTGGATGAAGTACTGGAAGAATATCTATACCCGTAAATTTTGCATACACCGTCAGACCCTGACAAGGTACCAAGCGTATATGTTGTAGAGTTACCAGCCCCATCATACACGGTATAAGTCAGTGTACCAGTAAAATAATATGGGCTTTGGATCACATCATAAATATAATACCCCACCATGGTACTCTCGCCGTCATTCGTCACCTTTATCGACCACGTAAGGGTTTCACCGGACCCGGCAGCATCGCTGTCCGTGGTTTTCTCTATTCCGGGTTTGATCTGTTCCCGGTAAACCGTTACGGTGGAGGCCAGCCAGTCATCCCCTTCTCCGGTCATACCATATAAGGCAGCCTCAGCCGCATTCCATATATCTGTATTACCATCATTCCTGTTATAACCAGTATTCCAGCTGACAGTATCCGCCGACACCTCATTACTCAATGCCAGACCGCCGCCGCTGTAATCATAAAACGGCATGGCAATCTTGTTGATTTCAGCATCGTTGCGGTCTGCGTATGTATTGGTCCAGACATAGTAGGTAAACACTGCCGCTTCTCCCGGTTCCAGGTAATACCGCTCATAGTCATTGGAATAGCCCAGGTCGCCGCCGCTTAAATCAAAAGACACTATATTTGTCTCAGAATCATAAACCGCTGTCACATCAAAGGTTTTACAGATCACTTCGTTTCCCTGACTGTCTGTCACCGTCATGTCTGTTGTAGCTGTCGGTTTTTTAGCGGTGTTCGTGTTATAGGTGAAGCCATCCGGCAGGACATCCTCCAAAGTGTTCAGGTAGAGATTAACCGGGCCTTCGTTATAGAGCACCACATAATATTCCACATACCCATACCTGCCGGCAGAATCATTGGTATAGTACCACAGGCCGTCCTCATCGGTGGCAGCGATATAGGTCACAGTCGAAGCCGTAGAAGTCTGAGAGGAGGCCAGACCTGTTTCCAGCACACCCTTATACAAAGATGCCTTCGTCTCCAAAACGATACCGTGGGAAACCTCAGATTCCAATGCAAATACATGGAACGTGTTTATTAGATTGCTGGATTTATAAGTATCCACATAAATATCCCACAGTTCGTCCGTTTCCGGATATGCTAACGTCATATAAAGGTACGCAGTCCCCGTAAAAGTCAGCGTAAGATCATCATCCCACACCAGATAACATTGGGCAGCATCATCCTCCACAGTATCTGTTCCGGGATTATCATATTGGATGGACCAACCTGTCTCCCAGGCAGCGGCACTCATACCAGTGACATTGGCGTTGTCCGTCACAACAGATATTGTAATATCCTCTGCGGTCCACGGATTGTCAGAAATACTGAAGGGCAGCTCATCATACACATCAGCACCGGTGACGGTAACCTCGCACGCACTGTTATTTTCCAGGGCAAGGCGATAAATTACCTGAGTTCCTGCCTCGCTTAACACTGTACGCCGCGTTGTATCGTCCCCGGAGGGCGCTGCACCCTTCTTCGTGACGATCAGTTTGTCAATCGTCAGTTTGCTGCCCCCGATCGTGGTCACATCATAAAGCCGGTGCGTCTCATGATCATTTAACCAGACTTCATTGCATACGGAAAAATCCATACCGGATAGTTCCTGTGTATCCACAATCGCTTTATATCGTATTTCCGTGATACCCGTACCGGAAACCTGTATATAACAGTAAATGAAAGTACCGTCCTCGTTTACTTCAATTCTATCCGCAATCGTGTCAGAATTGATAAAAACGTCCTCGTATATACCTGTTGTCAGGCGGTAATACCCGACACCATCCACTGTTTCCGTTTCCAACCCGTAACCGATCAGCGCTGTGTTACTTTCTGCCGGCACAAGAAGCGTCTGTCCGGCGGACATTTTATCCACCAACGGCAGCCCACTGTAACTGCCTGTACCTTCGTGTTTTACATCTGCATAGTAATCAATGATATCGCCATCCGTGATGCTTGTGCCGTCTTCTAAAACCTGATCATCTCTGGAAACGGTGTAGCCCTTAGCAAGCGCAAAATCTCTGTAAATATTGCCTTTTATTACACTGTCGCTGTCCAGTACAGATTCATTTCCGGATCCATAATCATCTCCATACGCCGCGACATAATTGGTAACAAGTGTTTCCAGAAGCACGTTATCATTTGAAAACGCGTCATCGTTCTGCAGCAAATCCCAGTACAAATCTCCGGAAATCCGCATGAAAGTATCTTTTATAACTGCATCATACGACACGAATGTAATTCTGGTATTCCCCGTTAATACATAATCCTCACCAAGATCCCACAACAGTGTATATGTGACTTCATTTGTTACGAAATAGCCGATATCGCTCAACGCGTCCGAAACGGATGTAATAACCATAGTGTCCGATGTGCCGTCATAGCTTACAGACATTTCAAGATTGTCACCATTCCAGGCAAAGGTAATCGTAGCATCCGTCGCCTTTACCGTATCTTCTGAGCGCAGCACAGCTGCCGTTCCATACGATGTCACGTTATCGCCATAAGATGTACCAGTGCCTTCCATCTGCTGGTCAACGATTACCAGACTTCCGTCTGTCGATGTAACCTCGTCACTGATTGTTTCGTACAATGTCGCGTTATTTATGGTAATAACAAGAGCATGGTCATCATTTAAAAGCTCCTCCATTTCATCCGCTTCCAGATAAAGCCAGTCGCATAAAGTATCCTCAATGTACCGCAGCCCATAATAGGGCAGCGCTTCATCGTTTTCCAACATGACCCAGTAATTATAGGAGGCTCCCATATAATAGGAATTCGTGGAACTGCTCACACCCTTATAGAGATCATTCATATACACAATCAGCGTGCCGCTGCTTAGCGTTGCATAAGCAGTTGCATTTGATTGAGACGTCTGTATCTCAGAAGAATAATTGAATGTAAACTCCGCTTCAACGCTATTTGGAATACTGAAGCTTACACTGCTGCCTGATAACGTTTTGCTGCCTGTATACTCGATTACATGATCGCCATAGGTAACTGTCATGGCACTGGTCCTGATGTCGGTGGTAACACTGGTCTGTTTCACCATCCAGGTTATCACAATGCTGCCGTCGTCCACTTTCATGGAGATATTACTCATGCTGCTGGCAGTTCCGTCAGCGAAAGTGCAGAGGGCATAGTCTACACCGTTCACAATTACATGGATAATCTTGCTGCTGGTTACATACCAGTTCCCTGCTGCGATTGCCTCTGCCAGGCCATCCCGCCAGGCAAGGCCGTCCGGCAGGCTCAGTACGTCAGTAAAAACTGCCGTTTCCACATAGTCTTTGCCGTAAGAGGTATGATTGGAGGTCTTATTGACTGTAATTGTATATTTTAACCCTGTCAGAAAAACGGTATCCTCATCTTCATCGTAATCAAAACCGGCAGAGCCGGACGTCTTTTTTACAACAGTATATTCTTCCGGTTCTGTGCTCCAGGTTATTTGATGGGCAGTATACGCACTGCCGGAAGGAGTTCCGTCAGCATTGGTATTATCCGTATCCTCGATCTCCCCATAAATCACCGCACTGCCCCCTTCTGTAGGGGTGCTTGGGTAATAAGCAACAAAAGTGAATTCAATTGTTGACCCGGCATCCAGATCACTAAGCTCCAGATAATAAAAGCCATCCGCATTTCCCACCTGATATAACGTCACATCAAATGTCATCCCGTTGGAAGTAAAGGTGATGGTGTCCCCTGCAGACCATGTTGTGGTGGTTCCTGCACCGTCAGAAGAACGAATCGCTCCATTATCACTGTCAAACTGGATATATATCCTTGCGGTTTTATTGGTTAAGTCGGCACTTTTGCTTTCAAACTGAACCGTCGTAAAGGCATATTCACCCGTCAGATATTCCGAATCAGCTTCACCGTCGGCATTCTTTGTCTGGTTAATCGTCATGACAATCTCATTCCCGTCACCATCCACATTTGTGATAATAATCGCGTCCTGTGTTATGACACAGACGTTTTCATCCGTTAATGCGGTCTGATAGAAAATACTGCTGTCTGTGACACCCAGTAAGGTCATGGCGCCGGAAAGAGTCGTTTCATCGTTCACACTCGCCAGCTTAAAACTGCGGGCGAATGCATATGCTCCCAGATCTGATCCGACTGTATTCAGAAACGTCACGCCAATCAGACCACTGTCATAAAATGCATATTCTCCGATACTGCTCACACTGGCCGGAATGGTGACCCTGGTCAGGCCATCCGTATGACAGAAGGCATAGGCTCCAATCGTGGTCAGATTTGCCGGCAATATCACGTCAGTCAGGGATGTATCATTATAAAAGGCATACGCCCCAATGGCAGTCAAATGATCCGGCAGGGCTACGGAACTCAGATTCGTACATCCATAGAAAGTGCAATCCTCGATGGAGGTCACGCCGTCAGGGATGTCGATTTCCGTCAGAGCGGAGCAATTGTAGAAGGCATAGCTGCCCAGGTTCGACAGGCTGGTGGGCAGGGCGATGCTGGCCAGGGATATGCAACCATAGAAGGCTTCGCTGCCAATGCTGATCACGGTGGACGGAATATTGATACTGATCAGGGAGGAACATCCCCGGAAAGTGCTGTCGTCGATGGCGGTCAGCTTGCTGCCGTCCTCAAAGGTCACAGCCCGCAGGCCGGTGCACCCCTGGAACGCCGAGGAGCCAATGGTTTCTACGCTGGCCGGAATGGTAACGCTGCTCATTGCATAACAGTATGCAAACGCGCTGCTGCCTATGTCTGATATTGTGTCCGGGAATTCAATGCCATTCAACAGACTGCAGCCATAGAATGCAAAATCGCCGATTGTCGTGAGCTCACTGTTATTTTCAAAAATCACTGATGTCAATAAAACACAATTGGAATACGCACTGCTAATGTCATGCCCACTAAATGCATAATCATCGATACTGACAACCTTAGCAGGTATCGTAATACTGGTCAGCCTCTGGCAGCCGGAAAAAGTAAAACTCTGGATTTCTGTCAGGTTATCAGGCAGATCTATACTTTCCAGGTTATAACAATTAAAAAATGCGCCACTGCCTATACTGGTCACGGAGTCAGGAATGTCAAGGTCGGTTATTTGAGTAACCTGATAAAACGCCCACTTCCCGATGCTTTCCAGTTTACTTCCGTCCTCGAAGGTTACTGAAGCAATTGATTTTGGGCTTACATTAAGATTTCCGATATAAAACGCGTAATTTCCAATGCGTGTCACATCAGCACCAATGATGACAGACTGGATACTTGTCAGATAACTATACCACGGAGATTCACCTGCGCTGTAGTCTGCCATAGCGCCCTCCCCATCAATGACAAGCGAGCCATCCGAATACAGCGTCCATGACACGTTATCCGTTTCTGAGGCACTGCAATCTCCTGAAACGACCACAGTTACATCCTCGGCAATCACGTAGGTCGAAAAATGTTCCGCGTCAAACGATACCATACCGTCTTTAGCTTCATTTTCCAGAATTTCCGGCTCGCCTTCGTCCGGAACGTAGTATACGCTGCTGCTGCCGGTAATCTCAGCAGCTTCGATTGTCACAGTGACAGCTTCCTCCTGGGGTTCATAAATTATTTCGCTGCCGTCCGCCTCAAAACAAAGAATGGAAATGTCAAACGCAAGAAGGACATTTTTACCCTCGATTTCCACGTCAACCGGTTCAGCCGACACAGCGGCATTTTCCGGCAGAAGCCCGCTGATGGTGATGATGACGCCGTCCGTTTCAATGGACAGAGTCTTCTCGGTGAGTTCTGACTCTGATGCAGCCATTTTACCTGCATCCTGTATGGCAGGCTCTGATGATGACGCACCGTTCTCCTCCCGGGAGACAGACTCCGATGATGACGTGTCACTTTCCTCCCAGGAAGCAGATTCCAATGATGACGCACCGTTCTCCTCCTGGGCGACAGGCTCTGTTGATGCTGCGCCTTCTGCTGCCGTCAGTGCCGCAGACACTGTGCCATAACCAGTGATACGGCTGTCGCTTATGGCATACTGATTCGTACACACCGCGTCAACGGCATCCGCATCTGAAGCATAATCACCCTCAATGACGGTCAGCTGTTCCGATCCTTCATCCAGGAATATCACAATGCCGACGCGGTCGGTTTTGCCATCCTCATCGATATCAAAAAATACAAGATCTCCCCGACCGGGGATATACTCCATGGCAGCCGCATACAGGCCCTGCTCCTTTAACATAACAGTCCAGGCGTAAGCGCCGGTGGACTCAGGGAAGTCCCCGGTTGAAATGCCGGCATAATGCAGGCAGAAGGAGGCAAACATAGCATTCCAGTCGCCATATTCATTTCCCGCCCATGCGCCATAGCGGGTATAGCCTTTGTGCGTCTCACCGTCATCGGCCAGGATAAAGTTCAGGATGCTCTCGGTATAGCCTGCCTGACTCTGTGCTACTGCCGCAACTGCCTCAGCCCGATCTTCGCTGAGTTGCTCCGGAAGAGTTGCCTCCCAGTCCTGTGCAGTTTCCACATCTGCAGTCACATCGATTAAACATTCTATAGTGTGTATATGTTCTTCCTGTTCGCAGACTAAAACCTTCTGATAACAGGCTGCAGAATGGACATGGTCATTCATCTTAGCCACAGTTTCTGCGATGGTCTCCGTCATGACCACGGCATCCTCTGTGTCGGTTTTCACTGCAGCGTCCGTCATGTCTGCGGCCTCATCCGCTATGGTTTCCACTGACTCTTCTGTAATCTCAGACACACTGTCCACAATATCATCTTCTGCAGCCACGATATCCGCGGATATAGTATCCGTCACACTTTCCATCGCCGCTGCGGCCGCTTCCATATCCCCGTCGTACTCCTCCCAGAGCAGCTCCAGCTCCTCTAAGGTCACCGACGTCTCCATCACGTCGTCGCAGCCGCACACCAGCACCCACTCATAGCATTCCTCACTATCATGCTGGTGCTCCTCTACGCCGCAGTAGGTCTCGTTTGTCAGGGCCGCGCCGGTCAGCTTCAGCTGCCAGTACACGACAATCGTCACTACCAGAGCCAACGCCAGCAAGGCGCTGCCCAGCCGCCGCCTCGAACGACGCTCCTTTTTGAATTTTTCCAGATATTTTGTCACAAGATCCTGCATCTGTTACCTCCACATTTTTGCGGAGCCGCCCGGCCTCTTGCCGGACCGCTTATTTACCAAAAATAAATTCCCGGATTTTTCTGTCATCTATATCTGCAATTGGGTCTCGCAGCCATACTGCCCTGTATGGATTGCTGCCATCCCGTATCAAAAGTTGATCATTGAAATCTTCTGAAACGGCCACACTCTTAAAATGACCTTCCCCACAATCTGCTCTTCCTCAATGCACCCGATCGCGCTGCTTCGCGAGTCAATCGATGCCGCCCGGTTATCCCCCATCACGAAATACCGGCTCTCCGGCACCTGATATGGGTAGGTGAGGTCTGTCTCACCCAGAGCCTTTACCGTCAGGTACGGCTCTTCGATCAGCTCATCATTGACGTATACGTTGCCCTCATCATCAATGTCAATCACATCGCCCGGCCCGCCGATCACTCTCTTTAATAAAAGCTTGTTCTGATAATAAAATCCCACCAGATCGCCTGTCTCAAAGTCGTCTGTGCTGAGTAAGAGGATGATATCTCCATCCGACAGGGTCGGCTCCATGCTGGTACCGGACACCTGCAGCACAGGCAGAAATATGGTCGCTAAAAGGACTGCTGCTGCCGCGACCACAATCATCGCATAGATAGTGGTCCGCATGGTCTGGCGGTACCGCTTCCGGTAGCGGAGCCGCTCCCGCTCCTGCTCAACGTCCTCCTCGCTGGGGATCTGCGCGGTGCGCAGATGATGCTGCCTCTCTGTCATTAGCCTGCCCCTCCTGTCCCGTTCTCTTTTTTAAGATATTCCCGGAGCATGGGATATTTTTTCATCAGCAGATTGATTTTCCTGTTCACGTTCTCAATCCTGTCCCTGGCCTTCTGCTTTGACTCGTTTAACAGCTCCATGCATTCCTGCTCGGTCGCCGTAAGCTTCCCGGCACATTCCCGTTCGGTTTCCTCCAGCTTTTCCCGACATTCCCGCTCGGCCTGCCGCAACAGCGCATTCGCCCGCTCTTCCTTCTTCTTCGCGGCCTTCCGTATATCCCCCGCCTGCTCCATCAGAATAGCCTTATCCTGAAGCTGCTCATGCAGGTCCTCATTCTCCCGCCTGAGCAGCTTTTCATTCTGCTGCAGCGCGTAAATAATTTCTATCAGCTCGGTGCGGTTCATTTTCCGCAGTTCTTTTTCAGCCATTCTGTCATCAATTCCTTTTCAGCGGTGTAGCTGTCTGGCTGCGCCAAATTACCATCTCTCTCATTTCAGCCAGAACTACCTTCCTTATGCCCGCATGCGCGGGTGCCGATGTCAGGTCACCATTCAGCCGTCTGCTCCTACAGGGCATAATATCCGGATTTCCGTTCCTCATTTTTCAGGTAAAAACCAACTGTCAGCAGCAGGAGCCCGCCAATTCCCAGAATGGGAAGCGGCCAGTTGAGCTGTCCGGTCTGCGGCAGAGCAGTCTCAGAAATGCCCGTCTGTGGCAGCACTGGTGTTTCCGGCTCCTCATACACTTCTTCCGCCGGGGTTTCCGGTTCTGGCTCTTCCAGAGTCAGCGTCACAGCTCCGACCTTCGGGCTCGCGTTCACAGTGTAGACCCACACGCTATCCTCTTCCACCGGCAGCGTCACCACAAAGGGACTGATGGTCTCATACTCCGCGGACTCCGTCGTCTGCGCTACCAGATACAGCCCCAGCTCCAGATCCGTAAAACAGACCATCCCGTTCGTTGAAACCTCCTTTTCCATGCCGGTGATCAAAAGCCCATCCATGTAGGACACAAGCGACGCCGCCAGGGTAGTGTCCGTCACATCGAGCGTCACCGTGCAGTCCGCAAAATCATCCGTGAACACGTAGGCCATATCGCCGTCATCGAGGGTAAGCTTTGCCACCTCATAGATCGTCACAGCCCCGCCGGTCACGGTAACACCATCCGTGTCCATGAGCGTCAGCTTAATCGCACCCGTCTTTGTCAGATTCAGGTCTGTCGTTTCAGCCGCACGAACAGGCGCCGCGTTTGCGCCGACTAAGACTGCGCTCATCAGCAATGCGGCAGCTTTTTTCACAAGTCCATTCCTGTATTTCATTTCATTCCCTCCATGTTTGACAGGCTTATGTCAAATCTGATTTATCGGATTTCTTCGTCCGGGTTATCCCCATTCAGCTTCCTTCCATCCGGCACGCGAGCACTTCGTCTTCTCTTGCCGCCTCTCCCGGGCTTTCGTCTGTTTCTCCCCCTGCGCGTCGACGCCAACAGCCAGACCAGCAGAATCACCACGAGCGGTACCGCCAGCACCGGCGCGACTAAAAGCGGCGCCACCTTATAAGCCTCCTCGGTCACATGAAGCAGCGTCTGCGTCGCGTTCTCCACACGCACGCCCCGCACCAGCAGACGATGGCTGTTGATCCCGTAGGGCGTGCAGGTTATCAGCGTGCAGCAGTCCTTACCTTCCTCAATATAGATATTCTCAATTTCCTCCGGCAGGACAATGGAAATCTGATCCACCTCGTAGGTCATCACCTGATTTAAAACGGTGATGGTAAATGTATCGCCGACCTCTAACTGGTCAAGGTTCGTAAAAAGCAGGGCGCTCGGCAGACCCCTGTGCGCGGAAATCACGCAGTGCGTGCTCTCTCCACCCACAGGCAGGCTTGTGCCCTCTAAGTGTCCGGCCGCGATCTGCAGAATGCTCGCATCCGTTCCGTGATAAATCGGCAGCCGGACATTGATTTTGTCAATTGTGACATACCCCATCACGCCGGTCCCGCTGACGTCCAACAGATCCCAGTACGCCTCGTCCACCAGCTCCGGGGACACAATTGTTTTGGCGGAGCCAATCTCTGCGAGCGACTCATTGTAGGCCTGTGCCGCCTCAAAATACTCCGTATAATCAGTCTCGGTCATCTGCGACACTGCCTGGTCATACGTAGCCACGGCACGGGTAGTGACCTGTTCGTTCCACCAGTTGCTCACTGACGGATAAGCCAGAATGATGACGCCGGTCAAAAAGACACACACCAGAACAATCGTCGTAAGACGATCACTTTTCCTCTTCTGCCGTTTCTCCTGAATTTGCCTCATACTTCCAAAAATCTCTCCCTGGTCCGATTTCTGCCTGCGGTCCACTGTCCGCCCCGTCTGGTCGGCAGCGGCAGTAAACTGCAGACATCTGTCCCATCATGGAAGCCCCGCGCTTAAGCCTGACGACCGGGACGTGACCCCCTCTATCATTGAGCATGTCCCGCAAACGGACTCCTCCCGCCGGGAAATCATATGATTAAAGCGACAAAAGAGTGTGATACCCTGGATTACTCCGCACTTCTCATTCGTCTCCTGGTGATCAGCACAACCGCCGCGCCAAGCATCATGATGGTACCGGTGATGCAGAAAATGGTAGTACCGATGCCGCCGGTCGAGGGAAGGATGGACCCGGCATTGTTTTTCACAGTTGCAGTAATTGTTCCATCAGATATATTGGTGCTCAGGCTGGTAGAATCGGCTGTTGCAGTCAGAGTATCGATTGCGTCATCGTTTCCATCGCCGTCGTTGTCCTTATAGGTGGCACTGATGACTACTGTGACAGGACCGGCCATCAGATTATAGCCATCGGGAGCTGCGGTCTCCTTCAGGTAATAGGTGCCGACATCCAGGCCGATCACAGAAAACGTACCGTCAGCAGCTGATTTCAGAGTGGATGCTGCAGTATCATCGACGGTCCAGCCGGTGACTTTGCCGGTGCTGTCTGTCTGCAAATAGTAATCTACATCCTCCTCTGTTCCTCCGACTGTTTCTTTTACTGTCTTATACAGAACGAATGCAGCATCCTTCAGATTTGCGCCGGTTTTTCCATCCACCTTGGTCACATCCAGTTCAAAAGTCCAGGTAACAACCTCGTCCTCAGGCGTGTTTCCGGTCGGTTCAGTACCGGTACCATCCCAGTTCGGGTTGTTGGAGTATTCCACATAAACAACATTATCATTACCGGTGCCGCCGATTACGGCATTGCTGTTCAGAGTGGCCTGATAAGCCACTACGATACTGGATTCACTGTATTGTTTTGCATCAAAAATCTCTACTGTAATAGTGGTTATTCCGGAAACAGCATCTGTTTCAACGTTCACGACATAATCATTTGTAGTCGTTGTCACCCCGCTTTCGGTAACCTTGGTGCCTTCCGTTAAGGTTTTATTCGATTCCCCAGTTTTCTTTACCGTCACAGTCAGACTGTTCTCCACATAATCGAGTCCGGCGGACATGGTATCATGAAAAATATAAGTATAGGCAGAATACGCACTGGTATCCGGAACCGTACCTGTCAGGGTATAAGTCACCGTATCGCTGATGTTGGCATCCTCATCGCTGACCGTCTTTTCCACAGTTGGATAAACAGTCTTTGAAACAACCGAAACATCGCTTACAACCTCCAGAATGATATCCGTGTAAGCGTCCCCTTCAGCCGTCGCGCTGCCATCCTGATCCTTCACCAGATAATATCCGGCAGACAGCCCGGAAATGGTATAAGGGGAAGCGGCTTCGGTGCTTGTCCCTGTTGCAGAAGCTGCCAGATTCTCACTGGCCAGCTGTGCAAACTGCTTCGCCAGATCCGTATTTGTATGATAATCGGACAACACCTGCGCGACGTCGGCGGCAGATATGCAGTCAGCAAACAGACCGGCAACAGTAATGTCATCCCCGGAAACACTGTCTGTACCGACAACGGTTGTATCAGCCTGCAGAGCAGTCAGCAACCCAGCTCCCATTACGCCGCTGCCCCAGTCAATATCAGACAAAATCTCCCCGGTTGAATCCAATACGCCGGTGAAAATCTGATATGCCTCATAGGTATGTCCGGATTTCTCACTTGTAATGGTAATGGTATGGGTTGCAGGTGCGATACCGCTCGAAGCCATCGCTGTGACACCCATCGCCAACACCATGACCAGCGCCAGCAGCAGGCTGGCAGGTTTTTTCATTTTACGCATGATTTTCGTCTCCTCCATAAAAAATTGAGATTATTTGTCCGAAACAAAGTGCAGAAATGTTCCGCAAACAGTAGAAATGATCTGCATTCGTTTCAAAAAATTTATACAAAAAGCCGGACATATTGCCCCAGATCAATATGCCCGGCTTTGTATACACCATCAGCCGGACAGCCGCAGCATACGCAGCCATATCCTTTCAGCTTTTGTAAATAGCATTTTATCTGATGTGTATATACTTTATGAACGCAAACTTATTAAAAAAGAAAAAACAAATTTATCTTGTATAGAATACTCCTTTTTCCGGCGGCCGTCAACAGAATAATCCGTATTTTGTCAAAAAAATGAAAAAATTTGAAGTTTCGGCCGCAGGAAAATATCTGACGCGGCGAGCCCCCACTCCCAAAAAGGGACTGCCCCATATAGCGGCAGTCCCGGGACTTTGACAGTTAAATAAAAGCAAAAACGCTGCAGGCCTTATATAGCCTGT
>JAJQHY010000072.1 GCA_021199495.1 Lachnospiraceae bacterium
GCCTGATGCAGCCGCTGATGACTTTCGTCGGCAACCTGGGTTATGTGGCGGTCTGTGTGGTGGGCGCGTCCCAGATTATCAATGGACGGATCACCTTCGGTGTGATTACCGCGTTCCTGATTTATACCAGACTGTTCGAGCAGCCTTTACGTCAGATTTCACAGTCCATGACCCAGATGCAGTCCTGCGCCGCGGCTGCGGAGCGTGTGTTTGAGTTTTTGGGTGAGGAAGAGCTGGAGGATGAATCCGCCAAGACACAGCGCATCACTGCTGTAAAGGGCGAAGTAGAGTTTTGTCATGTGAAATTCGCCTATCCGAACGCGCCGGAGAAAGAAATCATTCACGACTTCTCCGCAAAGGTGAAGCCCGGTCAGAAGGTGGCCATCGTCGGACCCACCGGCGCCGGCAAGACGACCATGGTCAACCTGTTGATGCGTTTCTTTGAGCCAACCGGCGGGGAAATCTTAATCGACGGCGTGCCGACGAAGGACATCCCGCGTGAAAATGTGCATGACCAGTTCGGCATGGTGCTGCAGGATACCTGGCTGTTTGAGGGAACCGTCCGTGAGAACCTGCTGTACAATACGCAGAATGTGAGCGAGAAGCAGATGACTGACGCCTGCAAAGCCTGCGGTATTCACAACTTTATCAAGGCGCTGCCGCACGGCTACGATACGGTCTTAAGCGACAATACGGCGATTTCCGCCGGTCAGAAGCAGCTGATGACCATCGCCCGCGCCATGATCCAGAACAGCCCGATGCTGATTTTGGATGAGGCTACTTCCAGTGTGGATACGCGGACTGAGATTCTGACACAGCGCGCTATGGATCAGCTGACCGAAAACCGAACCAACTTTGTCATTGCGCACCGTCTTTCCACCATTAAAAACGCTGATATTATCCTGGTCGTCCGGGACGGCGACATCGTGGAGCAGGGCAACCACGAGGAGCTGCTTGCAAAGGGCGGTTTCTATGCGGAGTTGTACAACAGCCAGTTTGAGGATGTTGCGTAAGGCAAAAAGCGAGATGTTTCCCGGTTCCGGTTGAGCTCATTCTGCAAAAACAGTAATAAATGAATAAGAAACAAAGGGAAAACCCGGCTTCGTGCCTTTTGAAAGGCGCGGGCCGGGTTTTTGCGTGAGTATCACTGGTGTGAAAAAAGAAAACAATCGCAATCAAAGGTTCCACTCTTTGATGTATTGCTCTTTTGTCAGTTTTACATTTTGCTGTATTGCTCTTTTGTCAGTTTTACATCTCTTCCATCAGGGTCAGTATACCATGCATAATTTCCGTGAATTGAGATTAACTTATAGGTACCCTTGGATGTTGTAAAATCGACGAAAGATATATTGTCAAGCGAAGAATCCTGTTCTTCTTTCGCCGGATTGGCAATCTCCACGTGCAGAAGCACCGCTAACACGATGCGGACGCAGAAGCCCATGGCCAGCATAATGGCAACAATGGGGGCGAGGATGTGCTGTGCGGTGGTAGTGCATTTGATTTCAATCCATACCAGTACCGCGACTGCGACGACCAGATACAGCAGGACACTGAGCCATTCTTTCCCCTTCGGACCCTGAGAAATACACAGGATGACAGCCAGCGCAAAACACGTAAACACATAGGCGCTCGGCAGGCCGATGATCCCGTACCAGCCTCTGCGCAGGCTGTTAAATGTAATCGCGCCGGCGACCCACAGGACGACGGCCAGGACAATTCCTACAGTCATCAGAAAATCTAACATAAATTCTCCTCCTCTTATTTAAGAAATAAAAAATCCGCTTCCGGCAGGAGCATGCTCCTGCCGTTTTCTTCTGCATTCTATATGAGAAAAAGGTTCCTGTCATCGTGGTGGGTTTTAACAGTTTTCTTTTTTCAGGAAAATAAAATCATACATGAAAATAACCCTGACCGGGTATTCCGGGACAGAAAGGGTCTTCAGGAAGTAATAAAAAATAAATTGTTAAATCTTACTATAATGACATGCCCTGTTTTAAAAGATAAACTGTTACCTGTATGGGTGGCTGAAAAAATATTTTACTTACAGGAGAAAAGCAATATGGGAGCGGAGATGGTTTTATTGCTGCTGTTTCTGGGAATCTGCGTTGTCTGCGCGTTTCGGGAAAGCAAAGTGACAGGGCTGTACAAAACCTACGGCGTGTATGGCAGAGTGTCCGCATATCTGGCGTTCGATCTGACGGCGGTGGGGGCGGTCATTCTGATTGCCGCGTTTGTGCCGCAGCTGCGTGAGATGGTCAATGAGGATTTTGACGCTGTCACCTGTGCGGTTGTCGGCCTGCTCTGTCTGGCGATCGGTCTGCTTTTGTATGTGCGGGCGCTGAAAAAGTGCCCGGGTTTTCTGAAATCAAAATGCATTGTCAGTATGATCGTCACAGCTCTTGGTATCACCATGAAGCTCTGTGTGTTCTTTTTATTTGCGGTCTGGAAGGTGACCGCGCCGAAGACAATGGTCGGAGCGGACGGCAGGGAGGTGTTCGTCGTATCCGGTGAGGTATATGACATCCTGGGCAATCATGTCGGCACCATGACGGGTCCCAATACATATGTGAGAATCTGATGTCCGACTACTTTTTTAGAGGCCTTTCGGCGCATGAAAAAAAGATTTACGACAGGGTGCTGGACGCGGTGCGGACATATCAGGGCAGCGTAAAGGCGGGCGGACTTTCCAGGGACCGCTTTGCGGAGCTGATTTTGTTTACGGGTGCGGATCATCCGGAGCTTTTTTATGTGGATTATAAGCGGGTGGAGATTATAAGCGGGCCGGGAGGACCGCATACCTGGAGGATTGGCTATCTGTATCCGGAGAAGCTGGCCAGGAGCGAAGCTGCTGCGCTTGAAAAAAGAACGCAGGCGCTTTTAAGTCTGCCCGGCGCGCCTTTCAAGGGCGCGGATGCGCTGGTTATATGCAGGTGGGTTCACGATCTGATCGTGAAAAATGTGGAGTATGATGATGAAGCACTGGCTGATTCGGCTGCGCACCCGGAGGCATATACGATTCTGGGCGCTTTGAAAAGTAAGCGCGCTGTCTGCCAGGGGATTGCGCTTACGGTTTCTTATCTGGGGGAGCGGCTGGGTGTGGATATGCCCATGATACAGGGGAAAGGGCTTTCCGCGATCCCGGCCATGAGCAGCAGCCATGGACATGCCTGGAATCTGGCAAAGGCCGACTCGGGCTATGTGCACCTGGACGTCACCTGGGATCTGTGCATCAGCAAGCCTCTGCATTTTCTGCGCTATGATTATTTCTGCATTGATGAGGCGGACATTCTCCGGGATCATGTCATTACAGACGCGCTTTTGCCCGGCAGAGGAGTGGGAGAGAGTTATTTTGCCCGCACGGGATGCGATTTCACGGATTTTGCTTCGTGCAAGGACTGGCTTCAGGGCCAGATGGCCGCTCAGAAGCATACGTTTTATTTCCGCTGCCGGTCGAAAAAGGAATCGTACGGACAGCTGGAGCAGAAGCTGACCCGGTATGTGGAGAGAAAATGCCCGGACATGATCCCGTTTGGCATGCAGGTGGAAATTCAGACGCAGCACAATCCCGAACAGGGAGTTTTCTTATATAAACTTACGAAAACAGGAGGTAATGTATGAGCAATTTTGAGAGCGGGAAACTGATTCCGACCCAGGAGGGGCTTTCCTGCAAGGTGGTAAAGTATCTGGCGGGCGGCGGCCAGGGAGACGTCTACATTGTAGAGTATAAGGGGGAAAAGAAAGCCCTCAAGTGGTACAAGCCCAACGCGGTCAGCAAACCGCAGAAATTTTATGACAGCCTGGTGGACAAGGCCAGAAAGGGATCGCCGGACAAGGCGTTTCTGTGGCCTTTAGCGGTGACGCAGCAGTTCGAAGGCTCTTTTGGCTATATCATGGATCTGAGACCGGAGGGCTATTATGAGCTGTGCGATTTTATGCTGGCAAAGGTGCAGTTTCCGTCCTTTAAGGCGGCTGTGGAGGCCTGCATCCGCATTGTGACGGCGTTCCGTCTTCTACACAACAGCGGCTACTGCTACCAGGATATGAACGACGGCAACTTTTTCATCAATCCGAAGACCGGCGATGTGCTGATCTGCGATAACGACAATGTCAGCCCGAACAAGACAGACACATTTATTCTGGGAACACCCCGGTATATGGCGCCGGAAATCGTGCTTTCCTTAGATAAGCCCAACACACAGACCGACCGGTTTTCTCTGTCGGTGGTGCTGTTCATGATTCTGTGCATGAACCATCCGTTTGAGGGAGAGCACTGGCTGGCACCCTGTCTGACGCCGGATATGGAGAGGCTGCTTTACGGCAGCGACGCAACCTTCCTCTTTGATCCGCAGGATGACTCCAACCGTCCGGTACCCGGTGTCCATGACAATGTCATCCGCCGCTGGTCCTATATGCCGGATTATATCCAGAACGCTTTTCTGACCGCGTTCAGCAAGGACGCAATCCGCAATCCCGCCAGGAGACTGCGCGAGGCGGACTGGCTCAAGGTGCTGGTGCGCTTCCAGAGCGATATCGTCAGATGTCCCTACTGCAGCAATGAGGTCTTTATCAAGGACGCTTCGGATACGCCGTGTGACAACTGTCATAAGATGCTGCCGGTGAAGCATAAGCTGAAGCTGGCGGATTATTCCATCACGGCGGCGAAGGGTACCAGAATTTACCGTTGTCAGATCGACCGGACCTGCAACGCGGACGATGCGCTTGACAGGATCGGCCTGGTGGTGGCCAAGGATTCGGATCCCAATACTCTGGGCTTTCGGAATATGACCTCGTCCATTTTCTCCGCGACAACGCCCAGCGGCAAGGCCAGGCAGGTAAAACCGGGGGAGGTTGTACCGTTAATTACCGGTATTCGTTTCCAGACGCCGGAAGGAAAAAATATAGAGATACAGTAACAGTACATGTTTTGAAAGAGGAGGATACAGGAAAATGCCAAGTGTAGTCAATGAGGCGGTAGCCAGAAAACTTTTGCCGATTATTTATGTGATTGATACGTCCGGGAGCATGATCGGAGACCGGATCGCGTCTGTCAACGAGGCCATGAACGATTCTGTGGAGGTACTGAAGGATGTTTCGGAAAATAATCCCACTGCGGAGCTGAAAATCGGCGTCATGCAGTTTGATTCCAATGTGCGCTGGGTGACCAACGGACTGGTGTTTCTGGAGGACTATTACTGGAATGACCTTTCCGCGGGCGGTCTGACCTCTTTGGGAGCGGCACTGGATGAGCTGAATGAGAAGCTGTCCAGAAAGGAGCTCTTAAGCAGCGACGTCGGCTATAAGGCACCGGTGATTATTTTCATGAGCGACGGTTATCCGACGGATGATTATATCAAATCATTAAAAAAGGTCAGGGACGGAAATAAGTGGTTTAAGATTGCCACCAAGATCGCGATCGGCGTCGGGGATGATTTTGACAAGGCCGCGCTGACCAATGTGGTCGGGAATTCCGAGGCGGTCATCCAGGTCAATGACAACGAAACCTTAAAGAAGCTGATCCGCGTGGTGTCTGTCACGGCGTCCATGGTCGGCAGTAAGAGCAGGACGGACGAGAGTCAGATCAACGAGGTGCTGGCGGAGGTCAGACAGGAGATGCAGGGAGAGGCGGATATCGACATCCCGGATCCGGTCACGCCGCCCGCGCAGCCGCAGACTAAGAAGGACCCGGATGATGCCTGGAATACCGGTGACGGCTGGGGAGACAGCAGTGAATGGACTTAACTTAGTCCGCCGCCGTGGAGGTGCGATAAAATGTTTGAGGTGTTTCATGTAACCGTCCATGGGGCGGGACATATCAAAAAAGGCCAGCCGTGTGAGGATTACAGTGTCAGCGCGGAGAATGAAACCTGCAGGATCTTTGTGGTGGCCGACGGGCACGGGGACAGCAACTGTCCCCGCAGCCGTCTGGGCTCAGAATATATCTGCCGGATTGCGCTGGAGGATCTGACGAGCTTTGAGAAGTCTGTCCGGGAACAGGGCTGGGCATATAAGCTTTTGCAGGGGCGGGAGCAGGAACCCCTGCTGCGGCAGCTGATTACCAGTATTTTCGGCAAGTGGAAAAAGTCCGTGTGCGGGGAGTTTCACCAGAATCCGTTAAGTGAGGAGGAGCGCGCAGGCTGCAGCAAATACATCAGTCTTTATGATCGGGGGGGAGAGAATCGAGCATATTTACGGCACAACCATGATCGCCGGCCTTTTGACAGAGGAATATCTGCTGCTGCTTCAGCAGGGCGACGGAAGGTGCGATGTGTTTGATAAAATGGGAGAGGTCACGCAGCCGATTCCCTGGGATGAGAGGTGTTTTTCCAACGTCACGACCTCCCTGTGCGATACGGATGCGATCGCAAGCTGCCGGTATTGCGTGATGGATCTGAAGGAAACGCCCGTCGCCGCGGTGATGGCGGGCAGCGACGGTGTGGAGGATTCCTTTTTCTCCATGGATCTGATGCATTCCTATTACAGAGATCTGCTCACATACGCGGCGAAGAATTCCGTGGAGGGTCTGCGCCAGCACCTGGAAGAAACGCTGCCTGAATTCTCGCGCACGGGGAGCGGCGATGACACATCCATTGCCGGTCTGATTGATCCGCAGGCGCTCTCAGACTTTTTGCTGTATAGATTTGAAATAGAGAACGAAAATGTGAAGATGGAAAGCCGGCTGACGCAGCTGAATGACCGGATCAAATCCATGGAGAGCGGCAAGATGCAGTATCTGGAGAAAAAGTGCGCGAAAGCCTATGAGGAATTTGACAGGGCTTCCAGAGCTGTTTTGGGCCTGTTCGGAAGTACGCCGGGCGAAGGCGATGCTGCAGATTATGAGGAAAAGAAACAGAAATTTGAGGCTGCGGTCCGGGAGCGGGACGAGTACGCCGCCAGATATCAGCGCCTGAAGCAGGAAAGAGAGGAGCTGACAGCGCGTATGAGCTCGACGGCTTTCGGAGAAACGCTTCTCCCGTTGGATGACGAATGGGCGTCGACGGAAGATGATGAAAGAAACGGGGAGCCGAAAGAGGAAGAGATTTCGGAAGCGGAAGAGAGCCCGGAGATGGAAGAGAGCCCGGAGGCGGAAGAGAACCGGGAAGCGGAAGTGCTCTCAGAACCGGAGGAATCATCTCCCGAAGCGGAAAGCGTCGGCGGGACTGAAGGGCTTGAGGAAACGACAGAAGTCTTCGAAGAGACAGAAGAACCGGCAGCAGAAGAGACTTTTGAAACTTTCAAACCGGAAGGTTCCCTGAAGCCGGAAGAAACAGCGGGGTCGCAGGAAACTGCAAAGCTGCAGGAAGCCGCAAAACCGGAAGAGGCCGCGGAAGAAAAAGAAGCTGTGGAAGCGGCGAAAGACCTAAAACCGGAGGAAGCGTACAGGCCGCTGGCAAAAGGAAGAGCGTTTTCCGGCAGCGATATGACTGTATGGGCGAACAGCATTTCCAATAAGGCCACAGGCGTTGTGAAAAAACTCTTCGGAAAAGAGGAAGACTGACAGGTATGATAAGATGCGGAAACTGTAACCGGGAGTTTGAACAGAAGGAAAATATGCTTCAATGTCCTCACTGCGGCAGCCTGCTGCCGCTTGAGGATATTGCCGTTTCAGAGATTGGCGCCGCGCTGCGCTATATTGTTCTGTTCGGCGGAAAGGATATTCTGAAAAACAGGGGCAGAGTGACTTCCATGCTCCCGGATATTTATCGCGGGAGGCCGGAGGATCTGCGCCTGATTCGCTATGCGTATCAGATCGCCGAAAAGGAGATCGCTTCTTTTGTAAATGCCGCATCCGCGGGCAGAGATCCGTCCGCTGCGCTGACAAAGCTTTTGCGTATGCTCAATTATATGTATATGGAAAAGCGGTACATGGATCAGACTGTCGTTGCGTTTCTGGTCGCGTATGAGTTGGATGCCGATCCATATCTGGGAGGAGAAGGACATCCTGTCATTGACAGACTTTCGCACAGGCTGCACGCAGAAGAGCTGACGGATGCTCTGCGCACACTGGGGCAGCAGCAGGGCGCCGTCATATGGGAATCTGCGCCGCAGGCGCTGTCCATGCTGCAGGACGCCAATCCGGCGCTGAAGGATGAGCTCAGACTGCTGTATTCCATCGCCAACGGGGCGGGCGCGGAGCTTTCTGCGCTGATGAAATGCATCTGGAACGCCGCTTATCAGGAGCATGAAGAAAAAATGCCGGTGGCTCTGCTGCAGGCGAAGCTGCGGGAATGCTTTCTGGATCCTGACGCAATTGATTTTGCTCTGGAAGCAATTCTTTCTTCTGCCGGTCTGAAGTACACGCAGCAGGTATATCATCCGGCGGGTTCAGGACCTGCGAATACGACTACACCTGCCCGGCCCAGAAAAAATGGCGGGACTTCCGCGGCTGGCGCTTCAACCTCCGGTACAGCAGCAGGAAAAGGGGCAGGCGCAAACAATGCGGGTACGGCCGGGTCTCAGACAGGGAGAAATGCGGGAGGAAGCACCGCAAACAATACATCCGGAAAAGGCGGGTCGGGAAAGACACAGCCGAAGAAGAAAAAGAAATTTTCGTTCGGAAAGCTGCTCTTTTATCTGCTGCTTCTGTATCTGGCTTATCGCTTTGTGATCAATCCCTGGCTGTCAAAAAGAGCAGGGCAGAAGGAGAGTATAACGACAGAGCAGACCCAGGAGGAGGTGCAGGACGAAACCCAGGCGGAATCGCAGTCTGCCGGGGAGGAAGAGGTTCTGGCTTATACGGTGACGCCAGAGATCAGTACCGCGGTGACACAGATCGGCCTGTATCAGACCGGCAACATCGCCAGTCCCTCACGTTACGCGGAGTATACGGGCGCCGATGAGATCATGCATTTTCATTATCCGCGGGTTCTTTATGAGAGTGTCACGCTGGCATATGACAACGACGGGGACGATATTGATGTGGAATTTACCTGCTCGGACGACGCCAGCTATCTGTATGTTTCCACGCATCCGGCATCTTATTACACGGACGCGGAAAGCATTGATTCAGAGGAACTGAAGAACACGCTGCTTGCGGAGGCCGAGGCGGGGCTTAAGGACGTGGAAGTCCTCAATGAAAGACAGAGCATGGCGACCATGGCAGCAGAGACCCAAAGCAGCATGATCTACACGGTTCGGGTGCGCGGATATGACGCGGCGGATCCGGATGTGGTGGTTTATGTTTTAATGCGGGTCAGCTCCTCTGCCGTGCAGCAGATGATTTTAAAATACCCGGTCGCGACGGACGAGACAGACCTGGCGCTGAAGGAGTATTACGCGCAGACCATGTATGATCTGTGCGCCTTCGGCGGCAATACAGACTACGAGAGCTGGTCTGATTTCAAAAAGAGTTATAATCTGGATTGAAAACGGGCTTAAGCGCGGTATTTGGATTTCAGATTTGGAAAGCGGGACAGTATGCGTGCAGACAGTTTAGTGAAATATTTGAAAATGATCCGGGAGCAGTACGGCGCAGACCTCTTTACCATGCCGGACAGACTGTGCTCCGTTCTGACCGATCTGGCGGGTGCGGAACGCCTTCAGAGGGAAATGGTGCTTTTAAAGACCTGCTTTCGGTATGCCGAAGCGGAAATGACCGCCTATGTCAGGGCACTGGCGGGAAAGGGAAGTGTGGAGGAGGCGTTATATGACGCAAAGCAGGCGCTGCCGTTGAGCTTCGTGCCCCCTGATGAAGCAGGAGAGCTGCTGAAGTGTTTGGCCGCCGCTTTTGACATGGATCTGCAGGGCGTGGACGATGGAACGGACATACAGCTGCTGCTGATTCATACGGAGCAGCTTTCCGATGCGCTTACTGCGCTGGATGACCAGTATCAGAATAAGCTCTGGCAGAAGGGGGATGTGCTGGCGAGTCTTTTGGCGGACCAGGCTCCTGATCTGGCAGTGGAAAGACAACTGATTACGCGGATATACGCAGAAAACGGGGCGGCGGTCAGAAAGCTGATTACGGTGATTGTGGGGCAGAAGGATGAGACCGGTGTTGTAAGTGATCTGCGCGCGAAGCTTCTGGATTCCTGCGTGGACGCATATTATGCAGACGCTTTTCTGACGGCAGTGCTGGATATCTTCGGGCTTTCCTATGCATACGCGCCCAGGGAGCAGAAAGCAGGTACACAGGACACTGATCAGGCGTTATCCGGGCAGGGTGCTTCGCAGAACAAAGGCGATTCTGAGAGCGGGCAGGGAACGCAGAATGTTCACAAGACAGGCGCAAACGCCGGTGCAGGACAGGGCGGAAAAACCGCGGCGGTTCCCAGGAAAAAGAAACACGGCTTTCGCCGGTTCGTATTGCTAATGCTGCTGGCCTTCGCGCTGTGGAAGGGCTTCCCGCGGATACAGAGTACGCTCGCGGAGAGCAGATTCGCACAGGTGCTCCCGGCCTGGCTTACCGGCGGCAGCGCAGAGGATGAGGTTTCGGAGGAAATCCAGGAGGAAGAACTGATCGCCCAGGCGGATGACGCTGTGCAGAGTGAGGATGCGGAAACAGAGGATACGCAGCAGGTGGCGGAAGAGGAAGAAACGCTTTACATACCGCAGGTGGAGTTAACCATTACACTGGAGAGCGTTGACGCCACTGTCTACGATGAAAGTCTGACGGATCTGCGCAATTACGCGAAATACCAGGGGAGAGGCTTCCAGATGGCCTATCCCACGACGCTGTATTCCAATGTGGAGCTGAGCGATGACTTATTCAATACCATGTATGAGTTCACGGGAACGGACGGCTCTTATCTGGAATATATCCGTTCCAGTCTGCAGCACAAATATACGGCCGCGGAATACCGGGAAACGATAGTGGCCACGCTGACATCCGGGATGACTGATGTGCAGTATCTGACCATGGACGACGGGGATTCGGAGGCTTATTTCACGCTGTCGGCAACGGAAGGGGATCTGTATGTCTTTATTGCGGGAGAATGGAGCTACAGTACCGCCACAACCATGATCCTCAAATATCCGCAGCCGGTGGACGAGGACGACCGGCTGATCAAGGAATATTACAAAGAGTGCCTCTATGTTTTATGCAATTTCACGGACAGCGAGGCACAGGGACTGTCCCTGAGAAGCTATGAGGACTTTCTGCAGGCAAATCCGTAACCGTTTCTTAACGGGAATCGCTTCCGGCGTCCAGCAGCTTGGATCTGACCCGCCCTATCCACTGTGGGCGGGCCGGGAAATGCTCCTCCAGTCTGATAAAAAGCGTCTCGTATTCTTTGGCGGCCTCCTTCATGCGGCCTTCGGCCGCGTAGACGTCCCCCAGCTGCTCTAAGCAGATTAAAGTGTCCTTAAAGTAAGGGCCGCGATAGATCAGGTCCCGCTTAAGATCCTCCTTCGCCAGCTGCTCAGCCAGCGCAAAGTCGCCTTTGTGCAGATAAATCTGAATAAGTACAGTGTCATATTCATTCTGACGGATTTCTGTGCCGGGTATGCGCTTCATCGCAGTCTTCGCGCTTTCGCACAGAGCAAGCGCCTCGTCCGTTTTTCCCTGTAAAAACAGAATTTCGCTTTCCCTGAGCAGCTGTGACTGCCAGACTGTTTCGTTATTGGTATCATGGCTGTGGCTGATTCCTTTCTCTGCACAGTATTTCATATATTCCTGGAAACAGGATTGTCCCTTTCGCAGATAAAAAACCGCCTTTTCCATGGAGCCTTCCGCGAGATAACGGCGTGAGAGCTTCATATTTGCCTCGGCTAAAAGCCGCAGATACCGGCTGTCATAGGGCTTACACTGTGTCAGCGACTGATAAGCCTTCTCATACCATGCATTCGCGTGTGCGACATCCATGGAATTATAACAGACCGCGGCCATGCGCAGATACATCTCGCCGGTGAGCTGATGGCATGCTCCGAAATCCTTCTCCACACAGTCCACAATTTTTTTCTGCCAGCGCTCCGCTTCCTCATAGAACTCCTGAATCCACAGCCAGGTGGAGAGCCGCTCCAGTTCAATCGCAAACCAGGACGCAGGCTGCGGGAAGGCCTTCAGAATGGCGAAGACATAAGGCTCCATTTTCTGGTTTTCCGCGTAGGTATTCTCCCACATATCCCACTGTGCGTTGCAGAAGCTGGCCACCATGCCCCGGCAATTGGTGAGCGTCGGGGTAAAGAGCTGGCGGGCCGCTTCGGCCACCAGCGGATGAAGGGATAAGACGGCGTTTTCTCCCTGACCGCTTCTGTTGACCAGGAGAAAGGTTTCAAGCCGTTCCAGCGCCTTTGCGGATACTCTGGAAATCTTTAAGTAGAGGGAGAGCGGGATTCCCTTGACAGGCATAATGGACAGTTCTCTGAGCGCCTGTTTCTCCTCCTGGCGCAGCGAAAAGCGGGAAAAAAGATCTGTGAGAATGCCTGCAGCGGATTCTGAACCGGAAACAGGAGAGGCTGTTTTTTCATTGGAGCCGGTGTCCTGCGCCGCTCTTTGCACAGCCATAAGCTTCATCAAAAGAACATGGCCGCCTACCTGCCTGTAATATTTCTGCAGGCGCTCAGGTTCTTCTTCCCTGTTGTTATCATAGCCGTAAGCGCGCAGAAACAGTTCCCATTCACCGCGGGTCGAAAATCCGGATACCGGAATACCGCCTCTAAGGCCCCACAGGCCGGGGTGAATGCGGGTCGTCACAAGAATGTCGCAGGGGAGGGAGTAAACGGCGTTCATGCCCCTGTCCTTTTCGCGGTTTAAGTCATCAAGGATGATCAGGAGGCGTTTCTCATTTGCAATCTGTGTCAGTGCCCGTATTTTTTCCTTAAAATAATTAGTTCTGTTGCTGTACGCATCTCTTGTGTACTGCAGATTGGAGATCTGTAACTGATTGTCATCGCAGATGGCGGACTGAATGCCGTCGTCACAGTAAAGAAAAAGCACATGATCATAGTCATTTTGCCTGCGGCGCAGATATTCCCTGGCGATGGCGCTCTTTCCCATGCCTCCCATGCCGTAGAGAATGACGGGACTGCAGCCGGCAGCGAATGTATCCGCAATCTGTTTTAATATTTCTTCTCTGCCTACAAAAACTTCCTCCGGCAGAGTCAGCCGGGTGAGCAGTCTGATCACGCGCGATTCCTGATATTTTGCCCGGGCCTCATTGAGCTGTTTTCTTTCCTGGGCTTCAAGCGCCTCATTGCCAAAGCCCGCGGGCGTGTTTTTATATCTGACACGGAGCAGAAACTGATGCTCTTTCCATTCCAGCAGCTCCTGCTCATAATTTTCTTTTTTTCTCATAAAATGCCCCTACTTTGCCGTCTTTCCTGTCCTTCTGTCATAAGAAACGTTCCTGCTGTTTAACAGGTGCTTCCTTTTCATTCCAGCGCTTTGAAATATAAAAACCGAAGCTCTTTGAGGTTACTGTCCTTCAGCGCCTGATCGAGATAACGGTAAGCGCCCTGCAGCCATTTCGAGCATTCCTCCGGGGCAAGTCCCGTGCAGGTCTTTTCATAAAGCTCTAAAAAGCGGATGATCAGCAGGTCGAGCTGCTCGCCCTTTACAGTGGTGTGTTCCTCCTGCAAAGGCAGGTAGCCGAATTCTGTGAGCGCCTGACTGACAGTCTGCCTGTTTAAGAAAGGCTGGCTCAGCAGGAAAATGTGCCGGATCATGCTCTTCCTGGGAATTTCGCCTAAAAGACGCATCTGCTGTTTGAATTCGGATTCATAATTGATGCTGGCGATATGTCTTTCTGAGGCAGAGCGGTTTTCGTCGGAAAGACAGGCTCTGGCGTCCATAAAATAAAAATGGCGGAGATTGCGCTCTAAATCCTGGCGGCGCACATTCAGCTGCATCCGGCGCAGCGGATGGATTTTCCACAGATATTCCTGTGCGAGAGCCTGCATCTTTGAGAGCCTTTGTCTGTAGATTTTATGCAGGGGATCGTTTGGGGAAGGCTCTGTTTCAAAGACAAGATCGCTCCGGTCATAGTAGGACAGAAGCAGTATCCGCATTTCTTCCTCAGACAGCTCCATAGCACGGCCGAAAGCAGTGCACAGGTCCCGGTTGGAGGGGGTGTGCCGGCCGGTTCTCCAGTATCGGATTTTCAGAGTATCGGAAGGATTCTGCGGCAGCGCCGCGTACATTTTGGAATAAATCAGCTCGTCGGCCTCGGATTTTCTGAAGATTCCTTCGCTGTGCTGAAAGCGGGTGTACATGTCATTCAGCCAGATGCTTTCAGGGCGTTCTTTGTCCTTCTGACTGGCACAGGAATTTATGATTCTATCCAGCTGCGTTCTGATTTCCGGTGTCATTTCCATCATGTGTTTACCTCCCGGATTTTTTTCAAATAAATGCACAGGCCGATGAGCGCCGGAATGCCCCATTTGACCGCGGCGGACCAGCAGACTGCCGTGTAGCCGTACAAAGGAATAAAAATCCACGCAAAGAGCAGACAGATGAAGGCTTCCGCAGCGCCTAAAAGAGGCAGCACCCAGTAGATGCCAAGGGACTGGAGAATGTTCCGGCAGACAATGTAGCAGCCGACGAACGGGAGCGCACAGACCTGAATCCTTAAGATGCGGCATGCGGCATGTAAGCTCTCAGCGGTCATTTCGCTTCCCGCCAGCAGGCGGATGAGCGATGGCGCGAAGGCCAGTACGATCAGAATATAGAAAGCAGAAAGAACGCTGCAGCCGATCAACAGGCTTTTGTTCCACTTCCTGGCGACGGGAATCCGGTGCTTTTCTCTGTTCTGTCCGGTAATCAGACCGGCTGTCACCGCGTAAGCACTAAGAGACGACATCAGCAGGTCAAGGGGCGTTAGGCCGTAGGAATAGCCGGTGAGGATTTCTTCAGGAAGGGTATTGACCTGGCGCGTGAATGCAAAGGCACCCAGGCCGATGATGACCATCATCAGGGATTTGCTGCAGCCGTTTTTCATCAGCTCTGTCCAGGCGGGGAGGGATGGAAGGCAGGGATGCAGCAGCTTTCTCCCGGCCGGATTTAACAGAATCCAGACAGTCAGTATAAACGCCTTGCTGATATGCAGAATCAGAACTGCCAGTGCCGAGGCTTCCACGCCCAGGCCGCCGCGCGTAATCAGAGCGATCATCATAAGCGTCTGCGCAGCAACACCCACGGTGGACAGAACTGCCGGCACCCGGCTTTCTGCGAAAATCTCAACCAGCTGGGTCAGCAGATTTTCCAGTCCCCAGAACCCGCCGACCATCAGGATGACTGTCATATAGGGTTCCGCATCCTGAAGCATGTAATCCGGGATATTGGCGAGCGTCATGACCGGCCTGGCCAGACCGCTTAAAAACAGGCTGAGGGCGATCATGCCAAAACAGATGAACAGCGCACCCCAGAGCGCTTCCTGTTTTTGCCGCTCGCTTCCGGAACCGACGCAGCGATTGATGTAAAAGCCAAAGCCGGTGGTGGTGCTCACACAGAAATAATTTTCCATGGCCAGGCAGCCGCTGCAGGCCACAATCACAGACAGCGCACCCGTGTCCAGATATCTTGCGGTTACAGCTGCGCTGACAACTGTATAGCTCTGTGTCAGAATCGTGGAAAGATACAGCGGAATCAGAAACCTGTATACTTTTCGATAAGTCAGCTCCTCCCCAAAACTTTCCATCTTAACACCCCTCATCAGACTCCGGAATCTGCATCTATAGAAAAAATAACATTAATATCAGAATCAGGCAATCAGGTTTATTTTAACAATTTCGCAAATCCGGTGAAAACTGACGGGATTTCAGTTTCGCTTTTGCAATGGACTGATTCGTCTCAGTTTTGGGTTGACAGACAGCCTGAAATCTGATAATGTAGAAGAACAGCAAGCATCATATCAGTGCGGGAGCACAATTTTGGCTGATTATTGGAGAAGACACGGGAGGAATCTACCCTGTTTTCCTTCAGGATCAGTCTTTTTTGTGCTCCTTGACAACTGCATAAGCCGTAACGCGGCCGGAACAATCCCCGGCGCGCCGCCTGAAAGCGGGCGGCATCAAGGCGGCGAACTATGAATAGATACATAGAAATAATAACAGTTGGAGGTATTGATATGATGAACTTTGCAGGAGCTGAGAAAAAATGCAACAAAGAGCTGGCCATGTGCTATATTATTTACATGATCTGCGGGAGCTATTTCCACAGATGCATCTGCGAAAGCCCCGTGATGGAGCAGAAAATGTATCTGCACTACCGTGAAATGAAACAGGGCGAGCAGGAGAAGCTGGAGTCCATGGTGATTCGCGAGATGGAAACACTCAATATCGTTTTCTTAAAAAAACTGGCGGAGCTGGCCTGCGAGGCGTCCGTAAAGAAGACATCTGAAGGTTATCAGGTCGATTTTATGACCGGCGGATTTGAGGGGCTTTCGGTGATATTGAAGAGCAACGGCGGGATCCGGATTGTAGCGGACAGAAATCACAGTATTCTCTTATAGAAATTATATTGTCTTTATGTTAATATGATACAGGAAATAAGAGGGGCGGGATCCGACCGGGTTTTCAAGAGGAACAGCTGCATGATGACGAAGAGGTTAAAAAGAGAACAGGCGGAGCAATGGCTGATTCCGACGGTGATTACCGCCGTTGTCATTGCTTTTATCGGTTGCAGGTACGGGTTCTGGTTTGCATACAATGACGATGTTACCATGAACGCGATACTGTCCGGTGTTTATTCGGGCAATCCGGATATTCATTGCGTCTATATGTCTCCGATTCTGAGTGCTTTATTTGCAGGGCTGTATGGATTGGTGCCCGCAGTCCCCTGGTACGGTCTGTTCCTTGGCGGGAGCCAGTTCTGGGTATTATGGCTGTGTTTAAGAGGTATCTGCAGACGCGCGTCAGAAACATGGATCCGGATAGCGGGAAGCACTTCCTTTGCGCTTTTATTCTGTGCCCTGTTGCTTTACTGGCTGGTGTTTCTGCAGTATACAATGACAGCCGCCATTCTGGCGGATGGTGCGGTTTTTCTGGTGCTTCTGGACCAACAGGAATCTGAGGGGAAAATACGATGGAAGACATTGGTTTTACCGCTCGTGCTGTTTACTCTGTCAGGCCTTCTGCGCAATAATGTGGGTCTTATGCATCTGATTTTCCTAGGCATTGTCTGTGCTTATCAGATTTTCAGGTCCAAAGGCAGAAAGGCCGGGCGGACAGAATACTGCCTGCTTGGGGCTGCCGCGCTGCTTGTGATTGCGGGTGCTGCTTTTTATCAGGAATATATTCCGGAAATATGGACTGTCAGCATTCTTCTGGCTGTCTTATGGGCAGCGGTGTGGCTTGTCAGAAATTTCAGGAATCAGAAAAAAAGAATTCTGAAATATGGCTTGTTTTTTGCGGCAGCGGCAGTCCTGACACTCTCAGGCCGCAAACTGACGGGACTGATTTACGTATCAGATACATGGGAAGAATATACTACATTCAATGTTTACAGGACAGATATCTATGATTTTTACGGTGTCCCGGATTATTGGGAGAACACTGAGCTGTACGAAAGTCTGGGGCTTACTCTGGAGGACTATTACGCGCTGCTTCTCTATGATTACGGTTTTTCGGACAATATTGACGCGTATGTGATGCAGACTCTGGCGGAGTATGCCGCGCCGGAGCGGGTTTCTTTCATGGATGACGTCAGGGAGATATTGATTACTGTAGTAAATCGGTTTCAGGAGGATCCTGTGGAGCCGGACGATAACCTGATGATCCTGGCATTTGCGGTGACTGTTCTGGCCTGTATTCTGGCGAAAGACCCAATGACGATTCTGCAGCTGCAGTTTCTGTATGATGGGTATGTGATCTGCTGGTTTTATCTGTATTGGGTGGACCGCGTGATGGAGCATGTCTATCATGGGATTTCGCTGGCTGTGGTTATGATACTTGCAGGAATCTGCATGGAACAATTGAAAACAATCAGCCGGAAATCTCATGGAGAAATTCTGTGTGGAATTCTGCTTGCGTTCGGGCTGGTTTATCTGGGCAATCATATGTCCCGGTCGCTTTCGGATTTTGAAGATCAATACGCGGCGCATATGGAGAACAGTAAGATATGGGATGCGTACAGAGAGTACTGTCTGGGCAACCCTGAGAACCTGTATTTTACGGATACCGGTTCTTTAACAGGAACCGGACCGGAAAATATCTTTGATGTGCACAGGACGGAAATGGAAAACTATGTGCTGGCGGGAGGTTGGATGGCAAACAGCCCGCTGTACGAGGAAAAGCTGGAATATTATGGGATTGAGGGCAGTTTTACAAGTGCGCTTGAGAGCGGCGGGACACTGTATTATATCTGTTCCTCGGATCAGTCGGTGCAGTGGATCAGCTACTATATCTGTCCGGCCGATATTTCAGTAACCATACAAAGAATGGACGGCATTTACGTGGACGGGGAGGAAGTCCTTACCGTGTATGCGGTTTACAGAAATGATCTGCCATGAAAATACAGAGAGTCAGATACGCGGCTTTCGCCTGAAAAACGAGGGGAGAAACATAAAACATGAGCATCATTGTGCTGCTGATTTTTATTGCGGCTATTACGAAAAAAACAAATACAGACCGCAGGCGGGGAGATCTTTTCAAAAAGGTGATACTGGCGTATATCGGCATCTCCGTTCTGGCGGGGCTGCTTTCCTCGGGAGGTTTCATCTCTGTCGCGGTGATCGGCGCGCTGATCTGGTATTACATCCATAAAAAACAGAAAAAAGAAAAAAACAGCTTTCAGGAGACTTATGAGCAGGCGAAATACAGACCGCAGGATGCTTCCGACCGGGAAACAGGTCACTGGCAGGGCAAATCTGCGCGGCAGGATACAGCGAAACAGACAGACGGTCGTTTCTCGCAGACCCAGCCGGAACCCATGTCCAGAATGGAAAGCACGCTCTTAGCCCGGCCTTTGGCAAAGCGCAAAAGGGTGATACAGGAGTTTAATATTAAGTACCGCCTGACGCTTACAGAGGCGGAGGTGAATCGGATTGCCGAGGCGTCTTATGTCTCTGAAGGCTGGAAAAAGGAAGCGGAAGCCATGACGCGCAAATATGATACGATCGGCCAGTGGCTTCAGGGGCCGACCGGCTGGCTCCGTGTTTATATTTATGTGTTTCAGATTCAGAATATTTCCTCTGATTTTGCCCTGCAGAAGCAGATCTGCATCGAGGCACTGGACGAGGTAATCGGATATGGCTGTGCGCCGGACGGCATGACCATCGAGGAGCGTGTGCAGCATATCAACAACCGGTATTTTACTTATTTTGATGAAATGACGTTCATGATTGCCTGGCGTTTTCTTGAGCAGGAGGGCAGAGTGCACAGGCTGAGCCAGCCGGATCTGGTCCGCAATGTGGATGAGGATCTGGATGAACTGGAGAGAAAATACCGGACGGTCTGACTGGATAATCAGAAAATGGCTGCGGATATCAGAATGGCCTGGAAGCAGACAGGATGACTAAACCGGGAAATGAAGGACAGAACGGGGAGACAAGATGAAAATACTGATTATCCGGCATGGAGATCCGGACTATGAACATGATACCCTGACTGAAAAGGGAAAACGGGAGGCGTTGGCGCTGGCGGACCGCATGGAGAAGCTGTCGGTGAAGGCGGTTTATGTGTCGCCTCTGGGCAGAGCGCAGGATACGGCGCGTCCCACACTGGAGCGCAAGGGTATGACCGCTGTTACCTGCGACTGGCTCCGGGAATTCTGGCCTCGCATTACAAGAGGGAGCGAGGGAGAAGGATGTATTGTCTGGGACTGGCTGCCGGCGGACTGGACGGGCGAGGAACGATATTATGACAGGCGTCACTGGGCAGACACAAAAGCCATGATGGACGGAAATGTGGGGGAAAGCTATCGTTATGTGACGGAGCATTTTGATGCGCTGCTTAAGTCCCATGGTTATGTCCGGGAGGGCGCTTATTATCATGTGGAGCACGCAAATAATGACACGATTGTCTTTTTCTGCCATTTCGGGCTGGAGTGCGTGCTGCTGTCCCATCTGTTAAACGTTTCCCCGATGATTCTATGGCACGGTTTCTGTGCTGCGCCGACCTCTGTAACGGTGGTGCGGACGGAAGAGCGCCGGGAGGGTATCGCGTATTTCAGAATGTCGAATTTCGGGGATATCTCACACCTGTACGCAGCGGGGGAACCGGAGGCGGAGAGTGCAAGATTCTGTGAGTGCTACACGAACGAGGATGAGCGGCATGATTGAAATGGAGGAGACCGGAATGTGCCATCTGGTGACGGAAAAAGAGGCGGCTTTCTGGTTGGGAGACAGACCTGCCGACAGCCATAAGGGAACATACGGGTATGTGACGCTCTTAGGCGGGTCCGTCCGTTACAGCGGGGCGGTGAAGCTGGCGAACTTAGCGTGCAGCGGCGTGCAGACGGCGGCAGATCTGTTGACTTTAACCACCGCTGCCATGCGTGCCGGCGCGGGCGTCGTGAGACTGGCGGCGCCTGAACCTTTGACACAGGCAATTTTACCGTATATTCTGGAGAGTACCTTCCTGCCCATGCCGTCCACTGAAGACGGACAGCTTCGCTTTGATGCGGATATGCTGGACGAAACGCTTTGTAAGCAGCGCGTCGCTGCTTTCGGCATGGGCGTCGGTACAGGAGAAGAAACCGCGAAAATTCTGCGGTATATTTTACAAAATAAAAAGCTGACTTTCATCATCGACGCGGACGGCTTAAATGAGCTGGCGGCACACGCGGAGCTGAAGGCACTTCTGAAAACGACTGCCTGTCAGGTGATTCTGACGCCGCATGTGATGGAATTTTCCAGGCTGTCAGGCGCGTCCACGGAGGAAATTCTGCAAAATCCTGTGCGATTGGCAGGAAAATTTGCAGCTGATTATGGGGTAACAGTGCTTTTAAAGGGCCACGTGACAACCGTGACGGACGGCGTGAGAGCATATCAGGTTGATCGGGGCTGCAGCGGTATGGCGACCGCCGGCAGCGGAGACGTTTTATCGGGCGTCCTCTGCGGCATGGCAGGTTATATTTCAGATCCGGTGCAGGCGGCTTGTGCGGCGGCTTTTATAGCCGGTATGGCGGGCGAGATGGCCGAGGCGGACAAAAATCCGGTCAGCATGACCGCCGGGGACACCGCCGCTTATGTGGAGAAGGCGATTACGAGGCTGTGGAATACCTATCGCAGATGAGGGTGAATCCACATTTAAAATCTTGAAGAAATGCAAAAAGTCATGTGAATTAGCAATGACAGAGAACGGAAATTCTGTTATACTGAGCTACAGACCAAACGAAAGCGGGCGTGGGATTCTGAGCCGGAGCCCGTAACAAAGGGATTGTTTTTAAGGCCTGCAAATGCGACCGCGTAAGGAAAAGAGGAACCGAAATTGAGTGTGAATACCTCCCTGAAAAAAGCAATGAACAGTGTCTACCAGATCTGCGATGTTCTGGATAAAAATGGCATGGGAATCAAAACGGTCTGTCCGGGGACTTCGCTTGAGACCCGCGACTATGTGCGGATTGAGCTGATGAAATACACCATGTATCTATCCTCGGCGGACAAGGCGGCGACACTCCAGGAGACGCAGTTTATTCATGATTATTTTGAGCGCGTGATGGCACCGGCGGACATGCCGAATCTGATTAAAAAATACCAGATCAGCGGCCCGGTTTATGAGAGCAGCGTTCCCAACGGCATGCGTACCTTTGTCAGGGCAGATAACCAGATTTATCAAAAGACAGGCAAAAACGAAACGCTGATGTGTGAGTCTTTATACGGACTTTACGACAGGGTGGGCAAGGAGTTTTTAGCCTGCGACGATCAGGTCAGCGAGGCGGAAAGCGCGAACATGACCAAATATCTGTCCATGCTGCGTAGATATATGACGGAGAATATTCAGAGTCCGGGCGCTGTGGGCGGCGGGATGAGTGCAGCGGAGCAGAAGGCAACCGGCGCAAACGCCGCGAAAAAATCTGACGGGAAAGAGGAGCAGGAGCAGACGCTCGAGGAGCTGATGGCGGAGTTGGATTCTTTAGTGGGTCTGACCGAGGTAAAAAAGGACGTCAGTTCCCTGGTCAATCTTTTACAGATCCGCAAAATCCGCGAGGAGCGCGGCCTGACTGTCATGCCGATGTCCCTGCATCTGGTTTTTTCCGGCAATCCCGGCACCGGCAAGACGACAGTGGCCAGACTTCTGGCGAAAATTTATCAGCGCATGGGTGTCTTAAGCAAGGGTCACCTGGTGGAGGTAGACCGTTCTGGTATGGTGGGTGGCTATGTGGGCCAGACCGCGATCAAGGTGCAGGAGCTTTTGGAGCGGGCTATGGGCGGCATTCTGTTCATTGATGAGGCATATGCGCTGACCGCCAATAAAGGCCCAACGGACTTTGGCCAGGAGGCGGTTGATACGCTTTTGAAGGGCATGGAGGATCATCGGGACGACCTGATTGTGATTGTGGCCGGTTACCCGGACCTGATGGAGGAATTTCTGGATTCCAACCCGGGACTGCGTTCGCGCTTTAATAAATTTATTTATTTTTCAGACTATGTGCCGGAGGAGCTGGTGGCAATTTTCAAGGGGACGTGTGAGCGTTCCGGCTACAAGTGCAGTGAGGACTGCAGCCAGTATCTTCTGGATTATTTCACGAAATGCTATGAGAAGCGGGACCGCAATTTTGCCAATGGCCGCGAGGCACGCAACTTTTTCGAGAAGGCCATCGTGCGCCAGGCCAACCGTCTCTCGGGAAAGAAGGATATATCTGATGAGGAACTGATGACACTGACAATCGAGGATGTGAAGGAGGAATAAAATGTTCACAGCAAATACAAATCGATATGATAATATGGTTTACAACCGCTGCGGCTGCAGCGGCTTAAAGCTTCCTGAGGTCTCTTTAGGCCTCTGGCATAACTTCGGGGACACCGGCGTATATGAGAATATGAAAAAGATGGTGCTTACGGCCTTCGACCACGGCATCACGCACTTTGACCTGGCCAATAACTACGGACCCGAGCCGGGCAGCGCGGAGCGTAATTTCGGAAAGATCATGAAAGAGGAGCTTGCCCCATACCGGGATGAAATCCTGGTCAGTACGAAGGCTGGCTATGGTATGTGGGACGGCCCTTACGGGGATTGGGGCAGCAGAAAGTATCTGCTGGCAAGCCTGGATCAGAGCCTGGAGCGCCTGGGTCTGGATTATGTGGATATCTATTATCATCACCGGATGGATCCGGATACGCCCTTAGAGGAGACGATGGGCGCTCTCGCGCAGGCGGTGAGAAGCGGGAAGGCGCTGTATGTGGGCGTGTCCAATTATGACGGACCGACACTGGAGCGGGCCTGCCGCATCATGGAGGACCTGAAATGCCCGCTTGTCATCAACCAGAACTCCTATAATATTTTTAACCGCACCATTGAAAAGAACGGCCTGAAAGAAACCGCGGTGCGGGAGAAAAAGGGGATTATCTGCTTCAGTCCGCTGGCACAGGGTACGCTGACGGACCGCTATCTGAACGGAATTCCGGCTGACAGCCGTGTCAGAACAGACGGCCGCTTTTTAAAGGAATCGAGTCTGACGGAGGAAAAGCTTGCCCAGATCAGAGCCCTGAACGACCTGGCTCTGCAGCGCGGCGAAAAGCTTTCGCAGATGGCTCTGAAATGGATTTTGAAGGACGGGCAGGTTACCAGTGTCTTAATCGGTGCCTCCAGGCCGGAGCAGATTCTGGATAATTTAAAGGCTATGGAGGGTGCGGGCTTTACACAGGAAGAGCTGGCTTTGATTGATACAATTTCTGCACAGTAAGGAAAAGGCAGCGGCCGGAATGAAAGGGGATACAGCTTCTGCGGATTGCACTGTTTATGAAAAATGATTTCAGGGAGGAAAGAGTATGCTGGAATTCAAATATGACACACAGCTTCTGATTGAGGGCACAGACCTTGACGAGGACGAGATCAACGATTATATCACGGAGCATTTTAAGGGCGATTGCCTGCTTGCAGTGGGCGATGAGGAGCTGATTAAGATTCATTTCCACACCAATGAGCCCTGGGATGTGCTGAAATACTGTGCGACCCTCGGTGAAATTTACGACATTGTGGTGGAGGATATGGACCGGCAGTCCAGGGGGTTAAAGGGGTAGCGTCCGGATGACAGATCATGGGATCCGGGGTCTGACCGCCCATGGAAAAATGGCGTGATCGGAGGAAGAACGGGATGAGAAGAGATAAAATCAATTATTATCTGGATCTGGCGGAGACGGTTTCCAAGCGCTGCACCTGCCTGCGCAGGTGGTACGGCGCCGTGATTGTCAAGGACGACGAGGTCATTTCTACGGGGTATGTGGGCGCTCCCCGGGGCAGGGCCAACTGCAGCGACCTGGGTGTATGTATTCGCTCACAGAAAAATATCCCGCGGGGCGAGCGTTACGAGCTCTGCCGCAGCGTACACGCGGAGGCGAACGCCATCATTTCCGCCAGCCGCGATCAGATGATCGGTTCCAGCCTTTATCTGGTGGGCCTTGAGGCGGACACGCAGGAGTATGTGGTGAATTCCTGCTGCTGCTCCATGTGCAAGAGAATGGTGATCAATGCCGGCATCGAGACTGTGTATATCCGGGATACGAAGGATGCGTATCGCACGATTAAAGTGCAGGAATGGATCGACCATGACGAATCTGTCGAGGGCGTGTTTGGGTACTGATATATGAATCATATTATTTCAAAACTGTTGCTTTACGGGGATCTGCCGCAGGATTCCATCCTGATGGAAATGAGCGCTGTTTTTGCCGATTTCGAGGCGGGGAGTGTGCCGGACGATGTGCTGATCACCCGGATTCACCGCCAGATCAAGCGGATTCTGGAGGTGGGTACCGACTATGGCTTTGACACAAACCTCTGGCAGAACTATCTGACGTTTCTGCTGATCACGGAGGAGAATCCGTTCAGCATTACCTGTGAGAAGGTGGGAGCGAGTGAGGGCGGCAGTGTCAATGCATTTGCGAAAGGCGATTTTAAAGCCTTCCGGGAGCTGTTTCATTATGATTTTGGCCCGATCGAGGAGCGACTGCATATCGACTGCTTCACCCGCATCACGCATTATCATGCCATCAGCAAAAAGGAGCTGATGTATAATAAAAATGTCAGTGAAAAGGTGCAGGACTTAAGCGAAAAGCTTGCGCAGACGAAGGACGAAGACGAATTTTTCGCCTGTGTGACCGACTTTTACAGGGCGTTCGGCGTGGGCATGTTTGGTTTAAATAAAGCCTTCCGCATCCAGTCCGGAGATCATGACGGGGATGTCACCTTCCTGCCCATCAACAACATGGATAAAGTGATGCTGGACGACCTGATTGGCTACGAAATCCAGAAAAAGAAGCTTGTGGACAACACCCGCGCCTTCGTGGAGGGTAAAAAGTGCAACAATGTCCTGCTGTTCGGCGACAGCGGCACCGGAAAATCCACCAGCATCAAGGCCATCGTCAACCAGTTCTATCCGGACGGCCTGCGCATGATCGAGATTTATAAGCACCAGTTTAAAGACCTCTCCGGCGTCATTGCCCGCATCAAGAACCGCAATTACAAATTTATCATTTACATGGACGATCTCTCCTTCGAGGAATATGAGGTGGAATATAAATTCTTAAAGGCGGTGATCGAGGGCGGTGTGGAGACGAAACCGGACAATATCCTGATCTATGCGACTTCCAACCGGCGCCACCTGATCAAGGAGGTCTGGTCCGACCGGGACGATATGGAGAAGGGCGGCGGCTTACACCGCTCCGACACCATGGAGGAGAAGCTTTCTCTGGTATACCGCTTCGGTGTTACGATCAACTACTCCAAACCCTCGCCGAAGGAGTTTAAGGAGATTGTGCTGGGATTAGCGCACCGCGCCGGAGTCACCCTCCCCGATGAGGAGCTTTTGGCGGAAGCCAACAAGTGGGAGCTCTCCCACGGGGGAATCTCGGGAAGAACAGCGCAGCAGTTCATAAATTATGTGCTGTCGATGTGATAAATTGTATAAAAGCATTTGACTTTCGTTATACAGAGGCGCAGCATGAGCGAGGCAGTTTATATATTTTCCTGCGACCCTGTTGACAGATAAATATAAACAATCAGAAAGGACACAAATCATGAAAATTTACATTTGCTTCCCGGAGGGGAAAGCCAAAGTACTCACCATGAGTTATGACGACGGCAGGCTTGCCGACAGAAAACTGATCTCTATTTTCAACAAGTACGGTATCCGGGGAACCTTCAACTTAAACGCAGGTCTGATGGACCAGCCGGAGCGCATTTCGGGAGAAGAAGTAAGAGCGCTTTACCAGGGACATGAGGTCGCGACGCATACCTATACCCATCCTACCATTGCCCGTTGTCCTTCGACCGAGATTTACAGAGAAATTGTGGAGGACAGAAAAGGACTGGAGGCACTTACGGGTTATCCGGTGAGAGGCCACGCTTATCCGAACGGCTCCGTGAACGATCAGGTGAAGCGTATTTTTTCGGACTGCGGCATCGCCTACGGACGTCCGGTGGAGGAGACGGGCGGCTTTGACCTGCCGTCGGACTGGATGTACTGGAGAGCAACCTGTCACCATAACCGTCACCTGCTTGAGCTGGGTGAGAAATTTCTGAATTTCAAGAAAATCCAGTATCTGAAGTGCATGTATGTCTGGGGACATTCCTATGAGTTCGATAATATGAACAACTGGGAGCTGATGGAGGAATTCTGCAAAATGATGGGCGGGCAGCCGGATATCTGGTATGCCACCAACATTGAGATTCATGATTATATGGAAGCCTCGAAGCTGTTACAGTTCGCCGCGGATGAGAGCTTTGTATACAATCCGACCGTTATGGATATGTGGCTGTCCGTGGACGGGGAAATCGTCAGAATTCCCGGAGGGGAGAAGGTAAGCTTATGCTAGATGTTCTGATTGCAATTCTGTTCGGTCTGGTGGAGGGAATCACGGAGTGGCTTCCGATCAGCTCTACCGGCCATATGATCCTGCTGGAGGAATTCATCACATTTGAAAATGTCAGTGAAGATTTTTTCAGTATGTTTGACGTGGTGATTCAGCTGGGCGCGATCATGGCCGTAGTGGTTTTGTTCTGGAACCGGCTGTTTCCATTCAGAAAAGTGCAGGACAGAAAGCATCCATCCGGACACATTACCATTGATATGGATATCATCCGTATGTGGATCAAGGTGCTGATCGGCTGCATTCCCGCGGCCGTGGTGGGCATCCTGCTGGATGATTTTGTGGATGCACACTTTTATAATGGAATCGTGGTTTCCATCGCTCTGATCGTGTTCGGCGTGGCTTTTATCGTGATTGAAAACTGGAATAAAGGCCGCACACCGAAAATCAGCTCTATCGACGAGATGGATATAAAGACCATTCTGATTATCGGCTGTTTTCAGCTGCTGGCGGCTATTTTTCCGGGCACGAGCCGCAGCGGGGCTACGATCATGGGAGCACTTTTAATTGGCGTCAGCCGCACCGCTGCCGCGGAATTTACTTTCTTTATGGCGGTGCCGGTGATGGCGGGAGCCAGCCTTTTAAAGCTTTTGAAATTCGGCCTTTCCTTCACGGCACTGGAGGCCGTGGTGTTATTAATCGGCATGGCGGTCGCATTTGTGACATCGCTGCTGGTCATTCGCTTCCTGCTGGATTATATCAGGAAGCATGATTTTAAAGTATTCGGGTATTATCGCATTGTCCTGGGCGTGATTGTCCTTCTGTATTTTGCGATCGCGGGGTAAGGATATGGTTCAGATTTTTGGAAGCGCTTTGCTCATCCTGTTTATATGTAATCTGATCGGCCAGCTGTGGCTCATCAGATGGGAGAATTATCAGGATTCCATCTGGATGGCTACCATCATGGGGCTTCTGACACTTTTCGCAGCCTTTCAGTTAGTGGCGGTACCGGCAATTTTCATGAAAAGAAAGCTTCACGAGCTTGTCACTTATATGATTGTGGTTATTGTCGTGCTGAGTCTGGCGTCTGTTGTGCGGCTTTGCATGACCCGCGGCGCCTATTACAGGCATCAGATTGAAAAAATCAGAAACGCGGTAAAGGAGAAAAGCAACATCTGGCTGGTGATCGCTGCTGTACTGATTTTGCTTCACACTTATTATGGAGCGTTTTATGATAAGCAGCATCAGGATGATGTCCGTTATGTCGGCGCGGTGGTGGATGCGGTAGAAACCGATGAAATGCTGATGTATCATCCCGGCACTGGAGAATATCTTGGGGAACTCCAGGATGAATTTTATAAGGATGCGGTAGCCCCGATTCTGATGTTCTGGGCAATGTGGTGCAGAATGCTGGGAATTCATCCCACTACTTTTACGCACATTGTTGTAAATCTGTTTATGATCCCCATTGCTTACGGGGTGGCCTATTTGCTTGGCAGAGCACTGTGTAAAAAGAATATCAGGCTGCAGGGGATGTTTTTGTGTGCGTACTGTCTTTTTAATATGGTAAACCATGTGCTTCCTGTGGAGGGAATTGGACTTACCATTAATTTCATGCGCTGGGGGAAGAGCATTCTGTACTGTGTTTTGATTCCATTTCTGATCGTACTTATGATGGAGATTATGAGTCTGAAAAAGCCGTGGAAAGTATATCCAAGACTGGGACTTTTACTGTATGGTTCGTGCCTGGCATCTACCATGTCCTGTGTCCTTATGTCGATCGCTGTCGGCGTATGGGCCTTCTGGGATGCTGTGAGAGTCAGGTCATGGCAGTCCATTGGACGGCTTTTGATTCCGGTTTTGCTATGCCTTCCCCTGGTTGGTTACGCATTGCTTTATATGACGGTCACACAATAGGAGGAAATCTATGTTTTCAGGAATAGATTGGGCTGGGATAGACTGGACGGGGATTTTCAGCCTTGTACGTCAGAATATGCTGGCCTCAACAGGCAGTGCTGCATTTTATTTGGGCCTTTTATTTCTTCCTTCCATATTGCACAGCAGAGATATGAGATACAAGTTTGTATATCCGGTGTATACAGTCTTTTTGCTTTTTGCCAATGATTGGTTTTTTTCGAATGTACTTTCGGTTGTTTTAATCTATGCGCCTTACAGGTTTGTAGTTTTGATTCCGGTTCCGTTTATCATTGCACTGATGGTCAGTGGTGCATGCAACAGTGTAAAGGGAAAGGGAACCGTTCTGATGGTGCTTGCCGCCCTGCTTTTTTTCTATTTTGTTTCTGACCTGGGTGATGAAAATTACTATGAAGATGATTATAAAATAGAAAATGTGTACGGCCTGCCGCAGGATGTAGTGGATGTCTGTGATCTGGTTCTTTCGGAAAAGGATGAACCGCTGCTTCTGGTTAACGATCCGGATGTTGACTATTTCAGACAATATTCCGCAAAAGTCAAGCTGATTAATGTGAATATCGCCTCCATGCCGGGCGTGGCCGCGACGCGCAGCGAGTATACCCAGATTAAGAATCTGATGGCGGATTCGGGCGGGATTGATATGGAAGCGGTTGGAGAACTGGCGGCCGCGTGTGAGGTGGATTATATCATTCTGAATGTGGACGCTTATAACAGTGTGTTTTATGAAGGTGAGACCTGGTACAGCCTGTATGAAGTTGTGGGGGATTATCTGGTATTTAAAGTGAATTCTTAATTGGGTTCCTGATATGTGAATCGAATCCCGGCTGGTCCGGAAAAGGAGAATGTTGTGCAATCTCTTTTACCAGACCTGCCGGGATTTTGTTGCGTTTTCTTTTTTCTCATGTTGAGTTCATATTTTTTTCAGAAATTAACAGTTGACAATCATATCTTCAAGTGCTATCTTAGGTTCAGAACAGTTAGCACTCGGGCAATTCGAGTGCTAATAACACGAAGGAGGCGGCGCTGTGGAATTAGATGAAAGAAAAAAGAAAATTTTACACGCCATCATCCGCAATTATCTGGAGACCGGCGAGCCGGTGGGCAGCCGCACGATTTCGAAGGACACGGATCTGCATTTGAGCAGTGCCACGATCCGCAACGAAATGGCGGACCTGGAGGAGATGGGGCTGATCGTGCAGCCGCATACCTCATCGGGGCGCATTCCTTCCGACAAGGGGTATCGGCTTTATGTCGACACCATGCTGGAGGATAAGACCAAAGAGATTGATGAGCTGAAGGAGCTTCTCCTGGATAAGGAGAAAAAGACCGATGAGCTCTTACAGCAGGTAGCGAAGCTTCTGGCGGTTAATACGAATTACACCACCGTGATTTCCGCTCCGTCCACGCACCGCAATAAGCTGAAATTTATCCAGCTTTCCCGTGTGGATGAGCACCAGATTCTGGCGGTGATCGTGGCAGAGGGCAATGTGATCCGCAACTCGGTGTTCAGCGTGGATGAGTACCTGGATGACGAGGCTCTGCTTAATCTGAATATGCTGTTGAATACCAATTTGAGCGGCATGTCCATGGAGGAGATCAATCTGGGTATGATTACGGCACTGAAACAGAATGCCGGTATCCACAGCGAGCTGATCGCGAAGGTTTTAGATGAGGTGGCGATGGCCATCAAGGCTGACGAGGATCTGGAGATTTATACATCCGGAGCCAATAATATTTTTAAATATCCGGAGCTGTCCGATCACCAGAATGCAAGCCGCCTGATCACCACGCTGGAGGAAAAGCACCAGTTAAGCGACATCGTGGAGCAGACGCTGGAGGATACCAGCGAGACGGGCATTCAGGTCTATATCGGGGAGGAAGCTCCCATGCCGATGAAGGACTGCAGCGTTGTCACAGCTACTTATGAGCTGGGACAGGGCATGCGGGGAACGATCGGTATCATCGGCCCGAAGCGCATGGATTATGAGAAGGTGGTAGGGTCTTTAAAGACGATCAAGCAGCAGCTGGAGGAATTATATAAGGAAGAATAACGATTTAGGAGAGAGCATGGCAGAAACAGATTTAAAACAGGATCAGGAGATCGATCAGAATAAGACAGATGAGACGGTTGAACCGACGCAGACCGGGCAGTCCGGGGCTGATGAGTCAGCTGACGAGGAAACTGTTAAGGTGGATGAACCGGACGTCTCAACAGGAGAGGCGGCACAGACAGACACAACTTCCTGCAAAGGAGACGATGATACCGCAGCTGATGAAAGCGGTGATACCGCAGCTGGTGAGTCCACCGCATCCACCGCAAAAGAAAAAAAATCCTTCTTCAGCAAAAAAGATAAAAACAAAGAGAAGGACAAAGATAAAGAGAGAATCGCGGAGCTGGAGGACCGGGTCATGCGTCAGATGGCGGAGTTTGAGAACTTCCGCAGGCGCAGCGAGAAGGAAAAGCAGCAGATGTTTGAGACCGGCGCGCGCAGCGTGATCGAGAAAATCCTTCCGGTGGTCGATAATTTTGAAAGAGGATTATCCAGCATTCCCGAAGCAGAGCGGCAGGGAGCCGTCGCGGAAGGAATGAATATGATATACAAACAGCTTCAGACCGAGCTGGATAATATCGGTGTGAAGGCGATTGACGCCGTAGGGCAGGAATTTGACCCGGCGAAGCATAACGCGGTGATGCAGGTAACGAGTGAGGAGTATGAGTCCGGCATTGTCGCGCAGGAGTTGCAGAAGGGCTACACCTACAGAGATACCGTGATACGGCACAGCATGGTGGCGGTCGTCGAGTAGCGGCACACCGGTTCACAAGATGGCACAGTAAATTTTTTTGTAATAATCAGGAGGAGATTACCATGGCAAAGATTATAGGAATTGACTTAGGAACAACCAACAGCTGCGTAGCTGTGATGGAGGGCGGACAGCCCACCGTAATTGCCAACACCGAAGGTTCCAGAACGACACCTTCCGTAGTGGCTTTCACCAAGACCGGCGAGCGTTTGGTCGGCGAGCCCGCAAAGCGTCAGGCCGTGACCAACGCAGAGAAGACCATTTCTTCTATTAAGAGAGATATGGGTACCGACAGAGGCCGCGTCATTGACGGCAAGAAATATTCCCCGCAGCAGATTTCCGCGATGATCCTGCAGAAGCTGAAGGCTGACGCGGAGAACTACCTGGGTGAGAAGGTGACCGAGGCGGTTATCACCGTTCCCGCATATTTCAATGACGCACAGCGTCAGGCGACCAAGGACGCCGGCAAGATCGCGGGTCTGGATGTTAAGAGAATCATCAACGAGCCTACGGCTGCTGCTCTGGCTTACGGCCTGGATAATGAAAAAGAGCAGAAGATCATGGTCTACGACCTGGGCGGCGGTACCTTTGATGTGTCCATCATTGAGATCGGCGACGGTGTCATCGAAGTGCTGGCGACCAACGGCGATACGCACTTAGGCGGCGACGACTTCGACCAGAGACTGATCGACTGGATGGTTTCCGAATTTAAAAAGACCAACGGCGTTGACCTTTCCAAGGATAAGATGGCGCTGCAGAGATTAAAGGAAGCGGCTGAGAAGGCCAAGAAAGAGCTTTCCAGCGCGACCACGACCAACATCAACCTGCCTTTCATCAGCATGAATTCCGACGGGCCTCTGCACTTTGACGTGAATCTGACCCGTGCGAAGTTTGATGAGCTGACCAATGATCTGGTAGAGAAGACCGCGATCCCGGTACAGAACGCTATGAAAGACGCTGGTCTGACTAACGCGGACCTGGGCCAGGTGCTGTTAGTAGGCGGTTCTACCCGTATTCCGGCTGTACAGGAAAAGGTTCGTCAGCTGACCGGCAAGGAGCCGAGCAAGTCCCTGAATCCTGATGAGTGTGTGGCACTGGGCGCATCTATCCAGGGCGGCAAGCTTGCGGGTGATGCCGGTGCGGGTGAGATCTTACTGCTGGATGTGACGCCGCTGTCACTGTCCATCGAGACCATGGGCGGCATCGCGACCAGACTGATCGAGAGAAATACGACTATTCCTACCAGAAAGAGCCAGGTATTCTCCACCGCTGCGGACAATCAGACCGCTGTGGATATCAACGTGGTACAGGGTGAGCGTCAGTTCGCCAGAGATAATAAGTCCCTTGGCCAGTTCCGCTTAGACGGCATTCCGCCGGCAATGAGAGGTGTTCCGCAGATCGAGGTGACCTTCGATATCGATGCCAACGGTATTGTGAACGTATCCGCCAAGGATCTGGGCACCGGCAAGGAGCAGCACATCACCATCACCGCGGGCTCCAACATGTCCGACGCGGAGATCGACAGAGCCGTGAAGGAGGCTGCCGAGTACGAGGCGCAGGATAAGAAGCGTAAGGAAGCCATTGACACCAGAAATGACGCCGACTCCTTCGTCTTCCAGACCGAGAAGGCTTTAAATGAGGTTGGCGACAAGATTTCCGCGGACGAGAAGTCCAAAGTTGAGGCGGATATCGCCGATGTGAAGGCTATCCTTGACAGAACGGCCAACCAGGAGATGTCCGACAGTGATATTGATGAGCTGAAGGCAGCCAAAGAGAAGCTGATGAATGACGCGCAGGGCGTGTTCACCAAGATGTATGAGAACATGCAGGGTGCGCAGGGCGGCGCGGATCCCAACATGGGAGCAGGCCCGGATATGGGCGGCGCAGGCCAGTACAGCGGCTCCGCATCTGACAGCAATCCGGATGATGATATCATTGACGGCGACTACAGAGAGGTGTAAAATATAGCACGTGCATGGTTTGTGCGGGAAACAGATGCATAAACAACCCTGGCTTGAAGCGGAAGCGGACGGCGGTAGGGTGTTAGGCATAAACATTCAGTATTATAAATGTGTGAGCAGTAAGGGAACAGCTTATCCCTCCGTCAGATCAGAGGGGTAGGCTGTCTCGTGCGTACCGAGGAATGGTGACCGAGGAGAGAATATTCCGTGAATATTCGCAGGAATCCTGATTTCATCCGGCATGCGCTGCGTTGATGGAGATAGTAAATGGCAGAACAGAAACGAGATTATTATGAAGTGCTTGGTGTTGATAAGAGCGCAGATGATGCGGCCCTGAAAAAAGCCTACCGTACTCTTGCCAAGAAATATCATCCGGATATGCATCCCGGCGATAAGGAGGCGGAGGCCAAGTTCAAGGAGGCATCCGAGGCATACGCTGTGCTGTCCGACCCTGAGAAGAGGCGCAAGTATGACCAGTTCGGCCACGCGGCGTTTGACGGCAGCGGCGGCGAAGGCGGCTTCGGCGGTTTTGACTTCAACAATATGGATTTTTCTGACATATTCGGCAGTGATTTCTTTGGCTTCGGAGATATTTTCGGAGGCGGGAGGTCTTCCAGAGGCGGGCGCGGGAACGCACCGCAGCAGGGTGCAAACCTGCGCACCAGTGTCAGGATTACGTTTGAGGAAGCCATTTTCGGCTGCACCAAGACGATAGAATTAAATGTCAAAGAAGAATGTAATAAGTGCCACGGCACCGGCGCAAAGCCCGGTACCAGCCCGGAGACCTGCCCCAAGTGCGGCGGCAAGGGCCAGGTGGTATTTACACAGCAGTCCATGTTCGGTACGGTCCGCAATGTCCAGGCCTGCCCGGACTGCAGAGGAACCGGCAAAATCATCCGTGAGAAATGCCCGGACTGCGGCGGCAGCGGCTATGTGTCCATGTGGAAACGTTACGATGTGGATATTCCGGCCGGCGTGGACAACGGCCAGTTCAAGCGCCTGTCCGGTTTAGGCGAGCCGGGAACAAACGGCGGCCCGAGAGGCGATATCCTGGTGGAATTTGTGGTGGGACGTCACCCTGTCTTCCAGAGGCAGGAGATGAATATTTTCTCTACCGTCCCGATTTCCTTTGCGATCGCGGCATTGGGCGGCGAGATCATGATCGATACGGTGGACGGCAAGGTGATTTATGAGGTCAAGCCGGGCACGCAGACCGATACGAAGGTCCGCCTGCGCGGCAAGGGCGTTCCTTCCGTGAGAAATAAGGACACCCGCGGCGACCACTATGTAACGCTGGTGGTGGAGACGCCGGATAAGCTTTCGCATGAGGCGAAGGAAGTTTTAAAGAAATTCGATGAGCTGACGGGCGATTCGTTAAACGCGGCGGCACGCAGCCAGAGCAGTGACGAGGTTTCCAAGGACAAGAAAGGGAAATTCTGGAAGAAGCTTTAAAATATGAGAAAAAAGGCAGTCGGTATGGCTGCCTTTTTTCGGGGAGAGCCACTATGAAATGGATGAAATTTCAGATAAAGACGACAACAGAGGCGGAGGATATTCTGATCTCCGCGCTCTGCGACCTGGGCTTTGAGGGGGCGCAGATTGAGGACAAGGTGGCGCTGACAGCCTTAGAGAAGGAGCAGATGTTCGTGGACATCCTGCCAGAGGGGCCGGAGGATGACGGAATCGCGTACTTAAGCTTTTTCGTGGAGGAAAATGAGAGCGGCAATCTGGTCTTTAACGGGGAGGAGACGAGCGCTGAGGCACTGCTTTCTCTGGTAAATGATGAGCTGGAAAGCTGGCGGGATTTTCTGGACATCGGCGAGGGAAGTGTGACGGTGGATGAGACGGAGGATGTGGACTGGATCAATAACTGGAAGCAGTATTTTCACCAGTTTTATATCGATGATATCCTGGTGATTCCCTCCTGGGAGGAGGTGCCGGCCGAGAACGGCGGCGGGCCGGTGCTGCATATCGATCCGGGCACGGCGTTTGGCACCGGAATGCATGAGACAACGCAGCTTTGCATCCGCCAGCTTCGCAAATATATCACCCCTGAGACGGAGCTTTTGGACGTGGGGACGGGCAGCGGTATCCTTTCGATTCTGTCGCTGATGTTCGGGGCGAAGCACGCGGTGGGTACGGACCTGGATCCCTGCGCGGTGGAGGCGGTTGCCCAAAACTGCCGTGACAACGGCATCGCGCCGGAGCAGTTTGAGATGCTCATCGGCAATATTATTACGGACAAAGAGGTGCAGGATAAGGTCGGCTACGACTGCTATGACATTGTGGTCGCCAATATTCTGGCGGATGTTCTGGTGCCGCTGACGCCTGTGATTTTAAAACAGCTTAAAACGGGCGGGTATTATATCACCTCCGGCATTATCGACGATAAGGAGCAGACAGTGGTGGACGCGGTGAAGGCCGCCGGGCTTGACGTTGTGGAGGTGACGCACCAGGGCGAATGGGTCAGCGTGACAGCGCGGAAGGATTTCTAACAGCAGAACGCGATACGGCTTGCCCGCAAAAGCAGTCCCGTATATGACAGAACGGCAGTGTAAGGAAACTTCAGGCAGGAGAGTGATATATGTACCAGTTTTTCATCGACAGCTCACAGATTTCAGACGGGCACGCAATCATCACCGGCAGCGATTATAATCACATGAAAAACGTGCTTCGCATAAAGCCGGGCGAGCAGTTCTACATCGCCGTGCAGTCGCAGCCGCCCGTCAAATATATCTGCACGGTGGACGCGTATGTGGAACAGTGCGCGGACTGCCGGATCTTGTCAGAGGCAGCAGAGACGCACGAGCTGCCCTGCTCCATTACCCTCTACCAGGGCCTCCCCAAGGCTGACAAGCTGGAGTGGATCATCGAGAAGGCTGTGGAGTTGGGTGTGGACAGAATCGTTCCTGTGTCGATGGAGCGCTCTGTCGTGAAAATCGATGCGAAAAAAGCGGACGCCAAGCTCTCCCGCTGGCAGAATATTGCCCAGGCGGCGGCAAAGCAGAGCAAGCGCGATAGGATTCCCGAAGTGTGTCCGGTGCTTTCTTTTAAGGAGGCACTAAAGCAGGCGGATGAGGCGCAGGTAAAGTTCCTCCCTTATGAAAACGCGAGGGGAATGGCGGCGACGAGGGAAATCCTTGGCGCCGTGAAGCAGGGGGAGCGCATTGCGGTGTTCATTGGCCCGGAGGGCGGCTTTTCAGAGAAAGAAGTGAACCAGGCGCTGGCAGCAGGCTTTGCGGCGGTGACGCTGGGGCAGCGCATCCTGCGTACGGAGACGGCGGCAGTAGCGGTGCTGGCGATGCTGGCGTATGAGCTGGAGACATAAGGCCTTTGTGAGCATAGAATATAATATATGATCCCGGAGTGAAGAAAAGACATGGAAGTTTATCTGGACAATTCGGCGACTACCGCCTGCTTTCCACAGGTGGCGGAACTGATGACGCACATCATGTGCGAGGAATACGGCAACCCCTCCAGCATGCACAGAAAGGGGTTAAACGCCGAGCATTACCTTAAAGAGGCGAAGGACACGCTGGCGAAGATCCTCAAAGTACAGGCGAAGGAGATTATTTTTACCTCCGGCGGAACAGAGAGCGACAACCTGGCGCTGATCGGCTGCGTCTCGGCGAACGCAAGGAGCGGCAGGCACATCATCACCACAAAGATCGAGCACCCGGCGATCCTGGAGACCTGCGCCTACTTGGAGAAGCAGGGCGTGGAGGTCACGTACCTGCCGGTGGATTCGCGCGGCGTGGTGGATGTAAACGCCCTGCGGGATGCCATACGCCCCGACACGATTCTGGTGTCCGTGATGCACACCAACAATGAAATCGGCTCCCTGCAGCCGATTGCCAAGATCGGGCAGATCATTAAGGAAAAAAATCCGAAGTGCCTTTTCCATGTGGACGCGGTACAGGGCTTCGGCAAGGCCAGAATCTATCCGAAGAAAATGCACATCGACCTTCTGAGCGTGAGCGCCCACAAAATTCACGGCCCCAAGGGCGTGGGCATGCTCTATATCGATGAGAAGGTCCGCATCGTCCCCATCATCTTCGGTGGCGGCCAGCAGAAAAATATGCGCTCCGGCACGGAGAATGTACCGGGCATCGCGGGCATGGCCCTGGCGGCGAAGCTGCTCTATGAGCACCTGGATGAGGAAGTGACGGCGCTCTATGCGCTGCGGCAGTATTTCATTGATGGGCTTGTGAAAATCCCCGACACGCAGGTCAACGGCTGTGCGGGCGGTGAGAGTGCGCCCCACGTTGTCAGCTATTCTGTCCGCGGCGTGCGCAGCGAGGTCTTACTTCACGCCCTGGAGGACAAGGGCATTTACGTCTCCGCGGGCAGCGCCTGCGCCTCCAACCACCCCCAGACCTCCAGAACCCTGATGGCCATCGGCCTCGACAAGGCGCTGTGGGATTCCACCATTCGTTTCAGCATGTCGGTCATGACGACGAGGGAGGAAATCGACTATACGCTTCAGACGCTGCGGGAGCTGATCCCGATGCTGCGCCGGTATACGAGACGTTAGGAGACTGCGTCTGCTTATGTCTGTGAGGAAACGGCGGCGCGTTTCTCCATCCTTTGCTTCAGCACCCTTTTCGTGCGCGCGGCCAGCGGACACTTGAAGCCGCCTCGCAGGAAAATGATGCCGTCTTTGTAATCAATATCTGTAATCATATCGAGATTGACAACGCAGGAGCGGTGGCAGCGGAAAAAGCGCTCGTCCAGCTGCTCCTGCACCTCTTTTAACTGGGCGGGGAACTCGATCTCCCGATTCACGGCGTGCAGCCGGAGCCTGTGGATATTGTCCGTTGTTTCCAGATAATAAATGCGATCCAGCTCCACATAGCTTAAGTGACTGCCAACGGAAATCCCCAGCCGTTTCACCGTCCGGTTCTTTCCGGAACTGTATTTCTCTGAAATATTATGCAGATATTCGCAAATCCTGGCCTGCAGATCGCTGACATCGTCCTTGACAATGAAATCCAGAGCCTCCACCTTATACCGGAAGGTCAGAAGGCTCATCTCCGAGTGACTGGTGATGAAAATGATAAAGCCGCGCGGGTCCAGCCTGCGGATTTCCTGCGCTAACGTAAGGCCGTCCATGTCGGATTTTAAATCAATATCCAGAAAATAAGCGCCGACATTCTCCCCTTTCCCAATTTCATCAAGCAGGGCGTGCGGGTCGCGTGACGACAGAACAAGCCGCATGTCCATCTCATCAATCAGGACAGCGTTTTCCACATATCTTTGAATCGTATTCAGCTGGTTTTGATTGTCCTCACAGATATAGAGATCGAGCATAGTGAAAATCCTCCCTTCGGGCCTTCGGATGAACCGCTTGACATAAATGTATACAAAAAATATAATTTTGTAAAGAGTTACCGCGGTGCTGCAAAAAATCAATGTTGCCATATTTTACTGTGAAAGAAAAGGAATCATCATGGAAGTCCTGAATTTTATCCTGTACATTTTGCTGAATACCTGTGTATATTTCGTATTTATTACATCATTTTGTCCATTCGTGATGACCGCAGTTCAACGGACCATATTGTCTGTGATATTATTTATATCGCTTGTTATAACATCTCTGACAGAAAATGTGGGTGTCATCCTCCTACTGCTTTCCATTGGATTGTATTTATATAAAATAAGCAAGGATATCCCCAAAAAGGCTGTATGCTTTTTTCTTACTTCCTATCTGATAACAGTGCTCACTGACTCTGTGTTGAGTATGATAGCAAACGCTTTGGTGGGCAATATTTTCAACCCGGATCATCTGTTTGCGGTATTTGTTTATTCATCTGCAGTGAGTACAGTTTTGCTTTTTATCCGTTATATGCTGAGCCACCTGGGAATCTGGCAAAAGCTCTGTGACATTCCGGAGGAAACCTTTGACTTTATACTCATTAACCTGATTGTCTGCACAACGCTGTTTGTAGTGAATATCGCCATGGGCGCTTATGTAGGTTACAGTATGGCGGTTCTGATATTTAACGATATCATGTTCTGGGGGTATTTTACGATTACAACGGTTACGGCCGTCCGTCATGTACAGGAAATGACCCGGAAGGCTGAGGCGGAAAATGCACGGCGCGAGCTGGCGGCCATGCAGGAATATACGAGACAGATTGAGAACATGTACTCCTCCGTGCGCGCGTTCCGCCACGATTATACAAACCTTCTTCTTTCCCTGAACGGATACCTGGAAAATGATGACATCACCGGCCTGAAGGACTATTATCATCAGGAAGTGCTGCCCCAAAGCCGTGAGATTACGGATGAGCCTCTGAAGCTGAATCAACTGATGAATATCACGATACAGCCTGTCAAAGCGCTGATTTCCTCGAAACTGATCTACGCGCATGTACGGGGAATCCGCGTGGAGCTGGAGGTGCATGATAAAATCGATCAGCTTCGTATGGGATACGCCGATCTGGTCAGAGTCCTGGGTGTTTTTCTGGATAATGCGGCGGAGGCGGCGCTGGAGACTGCCGATCCCTGGATCGGGATGGCCATATTTCAGAAAAAGGACACGGTCTGTATCCTGATTTCCAACACCTGTGTGGACCATGGCATTGCGCTGTCCGACCTCGGACAGAAAGGCGTTTCCTCCAAAGGGGAGGGCAGGGGGCTGGGCCTGTGGAATGCGTCTGCAATATTAAAAAAGTATCCGGATATTATCTGGGAAAAGAACATGCAGGATGATAAATTCACGCAAAGCCTGACGCTGCCTGCCGGGTGACGGCTGCTTTTTACGTTTATTCATGATTTGCGGCCTTTTATTCAAAAATGAAAGATTGAGCGGAATCTGTGGTACAATAAAAAGCCATGGGGCACAGGCGGAGAAGTTACAGAATTCTGCCGCGGATGCCGAGGCGCAGGAAATTCCCGCTGCGGGAAATGTTAAAAAGTATAATCGTTGCCGAATAATTTGCGGGCGCCATTCTGCAGTTGCGATGCGCCTCTGGGATTATCAATCGCCAGATACAGATAATATGCCTGGCGGAACAGCTCCTGACTTTTGGCATCATCTGCAGTGTAATGGCTGGCGATAGCCATACAGTGGAGAAGATTGGGCAGAAATTGATAATGTCCGAATTTCACACAGGCGAGTCGTCCCTCTTCTGCGATGTCAAGGGCTTCTTCATAGCGTTTACTTTTGAGCAGGGCGAGTGCGTAGTTGTATGTAATAGAGGGGAGATATCCACCTGACTGTAATGTATCAGGATAATGCTTTTGAATATATTTTAGTAATTGCTCAAATATGCCAGCGGATATTATTTGCTGTCCCATTTTGGAGTATACGTTCGCGATCTGATTAATCACCTTGACTTCATCCAGACAATAAAGAGAGCTGTTAATACTATCCAGATCGAAACGAGGAACAGTGAGTCGGATGGCCTGCAGCAGCAGGTCGAGCTGCTCCTCGAATGTGTACGCCGTTCCGTCCTCTCTGCCGAGCAGCACCCTGGAGCGGAGAATGAATTGCCGGGACAGGCGGTCATTATCATCTATGATCTCTTCAAGCTCGTGAAGGCAGTCGTAAGCGCGGCGCAGATATTCAGGGCGGTCCTTTTCCAGAGCGGTTTCATACTGGACATTGAGGGAGACGATCTCCTTTTGCAGATCATTGCGCTTCTTCTCCTGCATGCTGATCAGGGCGTAGCACCTCTCGCCCGGCAGTCCCAGACGCTCCAGCAGGGCGTTTAACGTGGCGCTTTGCGGCGTCTGAACGCCGCGTTCCATACGGGAAATGGCTAACGGCTCGCAGATTCCCTCGCATAATTGCGCCTGCGTCAGGTGCAGCTCTTTGCGGCGCTGTCTGATATATTCTCCGATAAATACTTCGTTCATTGTCTTGCCCTTTCCGTGATTGGCGTCATGGATTGCAAGAGTGTTTTTGGTGAGGCAATCCATGGTATCATACCCATTTGATGCTTTAGTATTATAGCTTAGCTGAGGGAAAATCGTCAACGCCATGGAAGTAGTCGTTTTATGATATAATAACCGCAAAATACGCAGTCATTATCCCATTCGTCGCTCGTCAACCGCAAAAAACGCGCTGACTCGCTTGCACTCATGATATTTCCAAATATCCTGAAAAGATATTTACATGCAGAGCAGGTTGGTGTAATATTGTAATTCGCCGGGCTTATGTCCGGCTTGTTACCGTAACTGGAAGGATAGATGTTTTTACGAAAAAGGAGGAATACCCATGAAAACTGTAATGGACATGATGAAGAAGTACCTGCCGAAGTCTAAAAAGCAGT
>JAJQHY010000023.1 GCA_021199495.1 Lachnospiraceae bacterium
CAAGGTGCTATAGTTAAAGGTCAAGTAATGATTACACTTTCGACCCTAACATCATTATGATACAAGGGACAAAAGGTCAGAAATCGAATGTTTTACATTCACATTTATGACCTTGGGGACCGCAACAACATAACATATATATGTTTAAGCGGACTGGAACTTTATTATTTCATCACAGAGGTGATACTTTTGGATAAGGCGGAATACAGGATCAGGACAGATGAGATCAAAGAACTGATCAACGAGAGGGAATACGAAGAGGCCGCGGCGGTGGCGGATGAGATTGACTGGAGACGGGTCAAAAGTGTCAAGATGCTTTGCACCGTCAGCGATCTTTATAAAATTAACAGGCGTTTTGATGATGCCAAAAATATTCTGCTCATTGCGTACCGTAAAAATCCGCAGAGCCGCACGATTTTATACGCGCTCTGCGATCTTTCCATCCGGCTTGAGGAGCTGCTGGACGCAATCGCATATTTTAAGGCATATGTACAGGTTGCTCCGCGGGATCCGGGACGTTACGTGCTGCAGTATCGGCTGTACCAGGCACAGGAGGTTGGCATAGGCGAGCGGATCAGTGTGCTGGAGGCGCTGAAAGCGGAGGAATACACGGAACGCTGGGGATATGAGCTGGCGCTTTTGTATCATCGGAATAACCAGGCCGATAAGTGTGTAGCGGAATGTAATGAACTGATTTTATGGTTCGGCGAGGGCAAGTATGTTACCAAGGCCATGGAGCTGAAGATGCTGCATGAACCGCTGACGCAGTCGCAGCAGTATCTGTACGATCACAGGGGAGCAGGAAGGACGGCTTCGGGGGATTCACAGGAAGAAACGATGGCGCAGGAGAGCGCCGCGTCTGAGCAATGGGAGATGAAACCGTATGGGACCGGAGCACAGGACGGATCAGAGGAATCTGCCGCGCAAAAGGAATATGAAGAGACGCCTTCAGGCGTTGAAGAACAGACGCCTTCCCGTGTTGACGGCGGTGCCGCAGGGGATGCGGAGGAGATCCGTGTCAAAACAGTTGATGTGGAAAATAAATACAGCACGATGAACCTGCAGAGAGAGCTGGCGGAGAGCTTAAGAGCTCTGCTTGGGGAAGCGAAAAAGCCCGCCGCTGTGCAGGAAGAATCGCAGCAAAAGACCTTTGTGGAGGAGGATATTCTCTTTGAGCAGGAGGATGAGGAGGAAGATAACGGACGGTTTGACACCAAGGAAGTTTTAAGCCTTGCGGATATCCCCAGGGATAAGGTTGTGGAGATTTATCGGGAACCTGTAGTGCTTCAGGAGGAACAGAAGGCCTCAGATATCCCGGAACAGATGCAGCAGGCATTTGAGCCGCAGACGACAGAAGTGGTTGAGCCGGTACACATTATGGAGGTGCAGCATCCCGAACAGGACCAGGACAGCATGATTGACATGACGCGCATGGAGCCCGACGGGCAGATCGAAATGATACTTCCGGAGCCGGTGCGCCTGGAAAAGCAGATTACGGGACAGTTAAGCCTTGATGACATCCTGGCGGAATGGGACAGAAGAAATCAGCAGATAGAAAAAGAACGCAGGGACGAGATTTATGAGCGTATCAAAAAGCAGACCGGGGATATTTTCGCTGCGTTTGACGCCAGACAGAAAGAGGATATTCTGGATGAGCTGAACGATATTGCCGACCGGGAAGAGGAGAAGCTGCGCGGGCAGGAAGCCGAAGACTTTTATGAAGAAGAGCCGGTATTGGAGGATGGTTTCTGCGAGGAGGATGCACCTGCGCCGGAGGAAAACAGCCTTCCGGATGAGGAAGAGGCATTCATGCCCAAAGAACCGGCATTTTCAGATGAGGAAGAGATGTTCCCGGCAGAAGAACCGGAATTTACCTTTGCGGAGAATGAATTCCTGCCGCAGGAGCCGGAGCTTACGTATGAGGAGGAGCCTGCTGAGGCTAAGGACAAGGCAGCCTCCGGTGTGGAGGATCAACGCGCATCTCTGACCTTCAGAGAGAAAGTGCCGGAGCGGTATCGCAGATACGTTCATTCGGATGATGGAATGTGGGCAATCCGGAACGCATTGCGTGAGGCTGCGCTTCCGATTGAAAATGGCAACATTGTTGTGACGGGCGATAATTATGATTACTGCTTTGATTTTATCAGGCAGCTGCTCATCGATTTAAAGGACAACGGTATGCGTCTGTCCGGGAAGCTGGCGAGAATTTCTGCTGTAAATCTGAACAGGAAAAAGGCAGTACAGATTATGGATGCGCTGGAAGGCGGCGCAATGGTCATCGAGCGGATCAGTATGCTGAGCGCGGATAAAATGAAGGATATTCAGTCCGCTCTGCAGGAAGGAGAAAGAAAGCTTCTGCTGATTCTGGTGGATACACCGGACGCGATCAGCACGCTGAGTGCCAGACGGCCGGATTTTATGTCGTATTTTCCGATCCGGATCAATATGCAGGGAATGTCAACGAAGGAACTGGTGCGGTACGGCTCCGCATATGCGTATTCCGAGGAATATGTCATAGATGAGCTGGCGCTTCTGGCGCTGCAGACAAGGCTGGAGGATGAGGAGGCGTCAGACCGTGTTCCCATGCCGGAGGATGTGGAGGAAATGGTAAACGCAGCGATCCGTCACGCGAACCGCATCGGAATCAGACGGTTTGCGGCGACGCTCTCCGGTTCCCGTTATAATGAAGAAGATATGGTTATCTTAAAAGAGCAGGATTTCGCTTAGGGAATCCTGCTCTTCTTTTAAATGGAGGCGGCAGTTGGAGAGGCATTTATTTTCAGGAGCGGCTGATTTTCTCCATTAAGTAGCTGTAGCGCTTCCAGATAGAGTTTACCTGATAAATATAGCAGTCGATCAGGTCGGGGTCTGTTACGTTGTCAAAGCCGCTGTAGGCGACTTCCAGAGCGAAGCGCGTTTTTTTCAGATCTTCTAAAAGGTTGTCTTTGGTTTCCGGCACGGGGACATTCTGGGCGGGCACCGCAGGCGGCTGTCGAAATAGAGTCTTCATTCTGTTCACCTCACTTTTCGTCTTATATCCAGTATAATATAAATATGGAAAAAGTATACATAAACCCGTCCAAAAAGTATGACATGTCGGCCGAACAAATTGTCTTTTGGTTAAAAAAATCTTTGAGAATCCGCAATTTTTGACGATTGGTAATGTTATATGAACTTTTATTGTTCAATCCGGCGAAAATGAAAAAGTTCGGCAAATTCGCTTTACAACCGGCATTCTTTTGCTATAATGACATCACTTCCTTCCATTCTGACAATATTTTCAGGGTCTTGAGTGCAACCAATGACACGCAACCCGAAACTGGTTCTGTATGAACCGGACGAAACTTTTGCAGAGAGAATCTGCGATTACTGGATCAATCAGAAGAGCTTTCCTTTTGAGGTTACATGCTTTTCCAGCCATGAGAAATGGTGCAGTATGCTGCCAAAGCTTTCTGCCGATGTGTGGCTGATCGATACCAGTATTGCGGATGAGATACGACAGGATGAACTCCGGGGCAGGGTGCTTTTGTGGACGGACGATGAGAGTCAGGAATCCGCGATTTATAAGTATCGGAGTGCTGACATTCTGATGCAGACGCTGAAGGACTGTCTCGATATGACCGCGGGCACTGCGGCGGATAAAAACCAGCCACGTATTCTGGGTCTGTATACGCCTGTACTGTCACAGCTGCAGACTGTGACCGGCATGGAAATGGCGAGGATCCTGAGCGAATACGGTCAGGTGCTGTACCTTCCGCTGACAGGCTTTTGCGCCGTTAAAAACCAGCTGTCGGATCACTATTCTAAAGACATATCAGATTTCATGTATTATCTTGCACAATCTGAGCAACAAACTACCATTCTGATTCAAAATTACATATTGGAGACTGAGGGACTGGAGCTGCTGGCTCCTGTTGACAATCCGGACAGTCTGCGGGCAGTACCGGTGGAAGAATGGCTGCATTTTCTGGATTTCTGGAAACAGTCGGGACGGTACCGGTACATTCTTCTGGATATCGGGCGTGAGATCGGGGAGGTACCCAGACTGCTTCAGGCATGCGACAGGGTGTGTGCTCTTAAGGAGAATACTGCCGTAAGTGAGGGCATCTGGCGTCAGTATGAACAGTATCTGGAGGCGACGGGCTATTTAAGCCTGATGTCGAGGACGGAGGTGATCACATTGCCTTACGCAAAAGAGATGTTCGGCGGGATGGAAACTTCCACATATAAACGTCAGCTTGCGCGGCAGATTCTTGAAAGGGCACAGATGATATGAGCGGACAGTGGGAGGCGTTAAAAAAGCAGATCCGGGAATCTGTCATGGAACGTCTGAACCGGCAGGATGAGCAGGAGGATGAGGCGGTACTGTCCCAGATCCAGGAAGCCGCGCTGCCGTTTCCGGCCTTCAGGGCGCTGCTGCCGCAGGAGAAGGAGGCTCTGTGCGAAGAAGTGTTTCACAGCATCCGGGGACTTGATATTCTGGATCAGCTGCTGAAGCGGGAGGATATCTCCGAGATCATGATCAACGGATATGACCATATTTATGTGGAAAGGGACGGCAGGATAGAACGCTGGCCGGGGCGTTTTGAGAGTGAAGAGCGTTACCATGACATCATTCAGCAGATGGTGTCCGCCTGCAACCGTATGGTCAACGGAGCAAGTCCGATTGTGGATGCCAGGCTTCAGGACGGATCCAGACTGCATGTGGTGCTACCGCCGGTGGCGCTGGATGGGGCTGCAGTGACAATCCGGCATTTTAAGAGGGTGGCGTTTACTATGGAGGATCTGATCAGGATGCAGAGTATTTCCGCAGAGTGCGCGTCTTTTTTACAGAAGCTGGTGAAGGCGAAATACAACATTTTTATCAGCGGCGGAACCGGCGCCGGCAAGACCAGCTTTTTAAACGCGCTTTCGGCATATATTCCTGAGGATGAGCGGGTGGTCAGCATTGAGGACAGCGCTGAGCTTAAGCTGCAGCACATTCCGAATCTGGTTCGTCTGGAGACCAGGATGAGCAATGAGAAGGACTGTGTGCCGGTCAGTATGAGGAGTCTGTTAAAAGCCTCTTTGAGAATGTGGCCGGACAGGATTATTGTCGGGGAGGTTCGCGGGGAAGAGTGCGTGGACATGATTCAGGCGATGAACACCGGCCAGGAAGGAAGCCTCTCGACCGGCCATGCCAACTCGGGAAGGGATATGCTGGCCCGCCTGGAGACGATGTTTCTGATGGGGTTGGAGATTCCGCTCGAAGCGATTCGCAGGCAGCTTGGCTGTATTGATATCATCGTACACCTGGGACGGCTCAGGGACAAAAGCAGGAGGGTACTGGAGGTCTGGGAAATTCTGGGTTACCGGGACGGGGAGGTACAGATGCATCTTCTGTACCAGTTTCAGGAGGAGGAAGAGCGCAATGGGAAAATATACGGAAGCCTTCAGAAAGTGGGAACGCTTCAGAGAACAGATAAGCTGGCCCTGGCGGGCTTCAGAGTACCTCCCGGACCTTTCCCTGCCGAGACGTCTTAGCTGGGTGATGGAGGGAACAGGAATTGCAGGGATTTTAGGATATTTCTTTTACAGAAGTGTGCCGGCATTTATGGTGCTGCTGTTGCTTGTCCCCGTTTTTTATATCTGGCAGCAGCAGGAGTATCTGGAGCGGCTGCGGACACAGATTACGCTTGGTTTTAAGGAGTGGCTGGTTTATTTAAAGAGTGAGCTGCAGGCGGGATACAGTCCCGAACAGGCGGTGCTCAGAGTGCAGAAGCCCTTTCGGTCTTACATAGGGGACAGACATCCACTCTGCCCGGGCCTTGCAAGAATTTCATCGGGGCTTAAGCTTCACTGCCCGTTGGATGAGCTGCTGACAGAGTACGGAAGGGAGAGCGGCATTGGTTATATTGAGGGCTTTGCCAGAACCTTTTCCATTGTAAAGGAGCGGGGCGGCAGTATGTCGGAGACACTTGACGGCAGCATCCGGCAGATCTGTGAGCGTATTGAAACGGTGCAGGAAATTGAGAGCATGATTTCCGCCAAAAAGCTGGAGCACAAATTTATGTGTGTGGTTCCGTTTGCCATTCTGCTGTTTGTGGGAACAACAGCGAAGGGATATTTTGACCCGCTGTATCACAACCTGACGGGAATTGCCGTTATGACGATAGCGCTGGCGGTTTATGTGGTCAGCGTGGCACTGGGAGAAAGGATAACGAAGGTGAGACTGTGAGTGGCCTGACTGAGAAAATGGCGCAGAAGCTGTATAAGCAGATGGAGAAGAGCAGGGCTTTCGATTTCCTGGCACCTTTAGGGCTGCGCAGCAGTATTGAGTTTGACGGGATGGAAGTGCGGCAGTATTACACGGACAAGATTTCACTTCTGATCAGAGTGCTGGCAGCCGCGCTGCTTTTGCTTGCACTGCAGGGAACGGCACTGTATCTGGAAAGAGAGCAGGTCACAGTACTTACACGGCCTGCAGCAGGAGAGGCGGCAATGACGGAGGAACTCATGCTGGAGACAGAAGGAGCGGATGTTACAGTGGAGATTTACGCCCGGGAGCTTACCTGGGAGGAGGCGGACGAGAGCTTTCAGACTCTGGTGGCATTTCTGGAGGAGTCTGTGCTGGGAGACAATGCTGATGCCGGACAGGTAACGGGGGATCTGGTACTGCCGGACAGTGTGAAAGGGTATCCTTTCACACTGACATGGAGCAGCTCGGACAGAAGCGTGATTTCCGCGGAAGGGGCGGTAAACAGGGAGGAGCTGACGCAGGATACTGTGGTGGAACTGACTCTGAAGGCAGATTACGGGGAATGGCAGTGGTATGATACCTTTGAACTGACCGTCTTGATGATAGAGACAGATGCTTCCGGACAGTATCTGAAGGATGTGGAGACTTTACTTCAGGAAAGCGAGGAGGCCAGCAGAAACCAGGAGCAGTGGGAACTGCCGCTGGAGCTGGATGGAAATGTCCTGCACTTTTACCGGGAAATGGATTACAGCAATCTGATATGGATTGCGGTACTGGGTGTGCTGTTGCCGCCGCTTCTGTGGGTACTAAAAGACCGGGATCTGATGGATAAGCGCAGAAAGAGACGGGAAGTGATGCGGGACGCTTATCCGGAATTTATCAGCAGTCTGTCTCTGTATATAGCAGCGGGATTAAATCTTCAGCGGGCGCTTTATGAGTGTGCGGCGGATTATCAGCGGACGCCCGGACGGATCAGGCCTCCGGGTCAGGAGCTGTCTGATTTTGTGAAGAGGATGCGGGGCGGCTACAGTTTTTATCAGGCACTGGAGGCTTTTGCCGACGCCTGTGATGAAGAGCATTACCGGAAGCTGGCGGGATTGCTGCGACAGGCTGAGAAAAACAGCATGCGCGGGCTTGTACAGCTGCTGGAACAGGAGGCCATGAATGTACAGGAGGAACAGCGCAGAAATTTCAGGATGAAAGGGGATCAGATGTCTGATCAGCTGCTGGGTCCCATGATGCTGCAGCTTGCGATTGTGATGGGGCTGATTATGGTTCCGGCGTTTATGTCATTCTGACAAAGACCGTGTACGGACAGCCGTCGCAGAGCGCGGGAAGGAAAGCCACGGCAGACAGCGAATGGACAGGATGCATCAAATAACAAACAGAGAGGAGACAGAAAAAAGATGAAAACATTATTGTGGGAAATGAAAACGAGAAAGCTTGCTGGTTTTGGCACGGTGGAGATGATTCTGCTGATTGTGGTGCTGATTGCGGTCGTGCTGATTTTTAAAAGCCAGATTACAAGCCTGGTACAGAGCATTTTTCAGAATATCACAAACCAGGCACTCAGTGTCTAGGGAAAGACGGGTCGATGGCTCCGTCAGCCTTTTTCTGACACTGACAATATCGGTTTTTCTGGCGCTTGCGGCGGTATTGATCGAGAGCGCCAGAGAAAATACCATGCTTCTGCAGGCTGAAACGGTGCTGGATACCAGTGTGAACAGCGCTATGGGAGAGTATCATAAGGTTCTATGGGAGGAGTATGGTCTGCTCTTTATCGACTGCTCATACAAGAGCAGCCAGCCTTCCTATCAGAACCTGGTACAGCACATTCAGGCTGCCGCGGATCAGAATCTGGGAACCGGAACAGGATGGCTGTCCATGACGCTAACGGATGTAAACGTTTCGTCGGTTGTGCTTGCGACAGATGATTCCGGGACGGTTTTCTATCAGCGCGGCGTGGAAGCGGCAAAAGCGGATACAGGGGTCAGTATCCTGGAGCAGCTGCTGGCTTATATGACAACCGTGGAGGAACTGATTGCGCAGGGAGAGACGCTTCTGGGCATGGGAAGTTCGCTGGATGACTCGATTGAGGAGGCGAATGGTCAGGAGATCGAGATATTGCCGGAGGTGTGGGGCTATGACGAAGATGGAAATTATGTGCTGGAGCAGGAGGCCGAGTATGAGCAGGTGGATATCACCAGCCCGCTTAAGACAATTCTGGACACATCAGAAGAGTTTATCCTGGGGCAGGCGGCTGCGGATCTGAGTCAGGTTTCCTCCCTGAGCGTCGATCTTTCAGAAGCCGTTTCCAGCCGAAGTCTGGCGGTGGGACAGGGGTCCTTTGAAGCGGATGGAGAAGTGACGGACAGGCTTTTTTTCCTGTACTATCTGCATACATACATGGGAAATTACAGGGATCCGGATGCGGATGGAAATCTGCAGTATTCCATGGAATATATTCTGGCGGGGAAGGACTCAGACAGAAAGAATCTGGCAGCCGCAGTTTCAAGAATCTTTCTGATTCGCATGGCGGATAATTTTATGGCGATTCAGCAGGATACGGAGAGGGTGGCAGCTGCAGAGATAGGCGCCGGTGCAGTTACGTTTCTGGTCCCTTATCTGCAGCCGGTGATGAAACAGGCACTGCTGCTGTACTGGAGTTATGAGGACAGTATAGAGGACCTGCAGACGCTGCTTACAGGCGGAAAGGTGCAGCTTCTGAAGAGCATTGAGCTGGTGGATGTGGAGCTTAGCTATGAGCAGTACCTGATGATTCTGCTTTTTCTGACAGGAAGAGAGAATCTGTCTCTGCGAACTATGGATCTGATCGAGATGGATGTCAGACAGACTGATGGAAATAAAGAATTTCGGTTTGATGCCTGTATTGACAGCTGCCTGATCGGGGGGATTTTTGAGGATAGTGCCGGTAAGACCTACTCGACAGATATTGAGCTGCGCTATTACTAGTGTTATTGGACCCAACCTTTGAGCAAAGATCCGGTATATATTTCTGACAGAGCAGCGGAAAATCTCTTGTATGGCTTGTCGTGTGTTGCAAAAAAGGCTGAGATGTGCACGGTTTTATCCGGGCAGCATCAGCGGTGTTCTCGATGGAAAGAAGTGCGGAATAATATGAAAATCTATCAGAAAAAACATCTCTCCAGGTGCGGGTCCGGGAAAGAAAACACATATTTGTCCGGGCTGAAACTTCATACCGCGCATTTTTTCAGGAGAACATCGCTGATGCTGCCTGGACGAAAGAGCGGCAGTGTCAGTATTGAGGCAGCGCTTGTTCTGCCGGTGTTCATGATCTGTATTCTGGGACTGTTCTCCATACTGAATTATCTCAGGGTATACAGCAGCATGCTTTCCCAGATAAAGGCGATGGGAGATCCGATTGCCGTATACGGTTATGCGGTGGAACTGACGGAGGAGGAAACTGACAATGCGGACGATACCGGTATTCTGAAGTTCCTGGCGGAATATATTCTGTTTTCGGAAGGTTATCTGAGTTCGGTTCTGCAGCTGCAGTGGGAAGATACGACGGGACAGGATACGATTGTCGGTGGTGCGTCAGGGGTCAGTTTCCTGGGATCGGTACTCGATACGCAGGAGAAAGAGGTATCCATTCACGCGCATTATCAGGTGCAGGCAATTCTTCCGCTTGATGTTCTGCAGGTAAGTCTGTCCAACCACTATTACAGTAAGCTGTGGACGGGATATGAGGGTGAGGCTTCCACAGAGGAGCTGGTATACATTACCGCCAACAGTGAGGTGTATCATCTTACGGAAAGCTGCTCCTATCTGCGGCTTTCAGTGAGAGCTGTCGCAGCGGATCAGCTTTCGGGACTGAGAAACAGTTCGGGCGCCCGTTATCGTAGCTGCAGTCTTTGCGGAAGCGGTACTGTGACGGCGGGAACTTATTACATTACGACGGATGGGGACTGCTATCATACATCTTCTTCCTGTTCCGGACTGAAGCGGACGGTATATCAGGTACCACTGTCCCAGGTGGGAGAGAAGCGTCCCTGCTCGCGCTGCGGGGGATCAGGCTGATACAGCAGTGCATCACAACAAGGGATTGATGAAATAGGGGTATATGGTGCCTGCCTGAGCCACGGGTCTGGGGCGGCAGACTGGAGAAAAGGATGTTAACGGCAGCAGTTTTACTTTTTCTGTTGATTTTAAGTGTATATGATCTGCGGGAGAAAGCGCTGCCGCTTTGGATTCTGCTGATGGGTGCGGCGCTGATTGTTCCGTTGAGTCTGTGGATGAAGGGACCCGCACAGGTGATCGCAGGCTGTGTTCCGGGCGTTTTCCTGCTTGCGGTCAGTCTGGCGCTGCCGCATTGCCTGGGAGCGGGAGACGGGCTGGTGGTGATGACGGTTGGAGCCGCGTGGGGGCTTTCCGCCTGTTTAGGCTGGATATTGATGGGCTTTTTGCTGGCGGCTGCTGTCAGCCTGTGGAAAATGCTGATTCGAAAAGAGAGCGGAAAAGAGCAGCTTGCGCTGCTGCCCTTTCTGCTGATTGCCGCAATAGGAGAATGTCTGCTATGAAAAAGAAAGTGAAGGGATCTTTGACACTGGAGTTTACGCTCCTGTTGCCGGTGCTGATTGTGGTTCTGCTGCTTATGGCACAGGCCGGGCTTTTTTTTTACAATCGCTGCCTGTTAAAGCAGAACGCGCAGCTTCTGGCGCTTCAGCTGGTTCAGTCCGGAGCGCAGTCTCTGACACAGGAGGAACTGACGGAATACACAGGGAGGCTGAAACAGTATAAATACCTGCTTCTTAAGGATGTGGAGGCCGAATGCAGGAAAAGCGGAAATCAGCTTACAGTTTCTCTCAGCGGCAATATGCTCAATTTCTGCTCTGTGGCGGGTCTTGGGAATGTGTATCTGACTGTACAGGAGGAGGCAACGTGCCAGTATATGGATAAAGCCGGGATTCTGGGGATCATCCGAAGCATCAGAAGGAAAGTGGATACTTATTTGGAAGGAGAAGATTCATGACGTCATCAATGCCGGAGTTTATCAGAGGAAACCAGAGAAGCTATTTAAGAATTGCCTGCGACCGGGAGGAACTGGAAAAAGATTATGAATATCATATGTATATGCGCAATGATGTGAAGCTTCTTCTGCGAGGCAGTTTCCGGAATATGGAGGGCGAAGAGTATCTGTATTTTGACATCTCCGCACGGCAGTCGCTGGATGTGCTTCTGCAGGTCAGAAAGCTGAACCGGGATATGGCACGGAGGCTCTTTTCTGATATTTTAAGACTCTGCGATGAGGCAGACAAGTATCTGCTGAACCTGCGGAAGGTATCCTTTCGATCGAGGCACATCATGTACAGCCAGGAGCGGAATGATTTTCATTTCCTGTATAATTTTTCCGGTCAGGGTGAGCAGTGGCAGCAGGATCTGGTACAGTTTGCGGAGATGCTGGTGGAACGTCTTGATTATGGGGACGATAAACTGATGGAAGCAATCTATCGTTTCTATGAGATGCTGACAGACAGCAGGGAGGAGATCAGCTTAAGAGGCCCGGCGCAGATGGTTCTGAATGCTGTCTCCGATTCCGGGAAAGAAGGAGCAGCCCGAATTCCAAAAGAGGAGGGGCAGCCCCCGGCAGAGGAAGCGAAGAGAAGAGAGTTCATTGGTCCGGATGGCTTCCCGGCTGATGACGCAACACTGGATCTGACGGCATCTTCCGGTTTTTATGCCGGGCAAAGGAACGCAGACAGATATGCGGATGAAAAGACAGCCACTGCTCTGAAGGAAAAGAAGAAAGCTGTTAAAAAGAAAACCGGGAAGGATGAGGAGACGTCCGTTTTCGATTCACCTGTCAGAGTTCGTTATAAAAGAAGCATGCTGATCGAAATGGTCTTGTTCTTCCTGGCGGATGTGATTTCAGTTTTTCTGGTGAAACCAGGGAATATTCCGGTTATATTTTTGCAGATCATGACGGCCTTCATCTGCCTGATTATGATTGGCAGACAGCTGTGGCTGCGTAAGCGTGAGACGGGAGAAAGAAAGCAGCAGGAGTCAAAGGAGCAGGAGGAGGCGGCTGAGGAATTCAAGGAGGAATTTCAGAATCTGATGCAGACAGGAGATCAGATGATGGAAGGAACGCAGATTATTGCCATGGAGGAGGTGTTTCCAAAGCTGTATTCCGTGTATGGAAAGGAACCGGAATACATTGAGGTCGTGGGGCATCAGCTGGTTGGCTCTCAGGAGGACCTCGTGCAGGTATGTCTGCATTATACCGGGGTCAGTCGTATTCATGCGTCCTTAAGGCGGGATCAGCAGGGAAATTCGGTGCTGGAGGATTTAAATTCCACCAACGGCACCTGGGTGAACGACAGCCGCCTTTCCCCCAGAGTGCCATACACACTGAAGCGCGGCGATAAAGTGAGCTTTGCCGGCTGTGATTATATCTTCCGTTGAATTCCCTTTTACATTTTCCGGCGAATGTGGTATCATGCAGAACAGAAGCTTACTATTCACAGACGCCTTGCGCATGTAGGTAAAGAGCCTGTGAATGATCGCAGCTTACTATTCACAGCAGGTACCAACATGACCAAAATCGCACTCCCGCAAGACGTGAAGTTCATAATTGATGTGATCACCCGGGCCGGATATGAGGCTTACGCGGTGGGCGGCTGCATCCGGGATACCATCCTGGGGAAGGAGCCGGAGGATTGGGATATCGCGACTTCTGCGGCGCCCGGCAGGGTAAAGGAGTTGTTTCATCACACCATAGATACCGGCTTAAAGCACGGTACAGTGACAGTTATGATGCACAGGGTCGGTTATGAAGTGACAACCTATCGTATTGACGGTGAGTATCTGGACGGCCGCCACCCTGAGAGTGTCAGCTTTGTGACCAGCCTGGAGGAGGATCTGAACCGGCGGGACTTTACGATCAACGCCATGGCGTATAATGACCAAAGCGGGCTGGTGGATCTTTTCGGCGGGCAGCGCGACTTAGAGCAGGGCATTATCCGCTGCGTGGGAAATGCTTCGGACCGTTTTCGCGAGGATGCACTCAGAATGCTCAGGGCCCTTCGTTTTTCGGCACAGCTGGGATATCAGATCCATCCGTTCACAAGGGATGCAATCCGTGCGCTTGCGTCTAATCTGCAGAAGGTCAGCGCGGAGCGGATTCAGACGGAGTTTATGAAGCTTTTGCTTTCTCCGCATCCGGAATATCTGGAACAGATGTATGACCTGAAGCTGACCGCGCAGTTTTTGCCGGAGTTTGACCGGATGATGGAGACGGAGCAGAATAATCCGCACCACTGTTATACGGTGGGACGTCATACGATCCGGGTCATGCAGGAGGTTGAGGCAGATCGTGTACTGCGCCTGGCAGCGCTCTTTCATGATGTCGGAAAACCGGGCTGCAGATGGACAGACCCCGACGGCGCTGATCACTTTGCGGGACATGCGCAGGAGGGCTGCAACATGACAGAACAGATCATGCGGCGGATGAAATTTGACAATGATACCATTCGTCAGGTCTGCTGTCTGGTGCTTTATCATGACATGGGCAACAATTCGGAGATTACGCCGGAGTTTGCCCGTTATCTGTTGCATGATGTGGGATTTGATCTGTATCCGAAGCTGCTCACATTAAAGGAGGCGGATGTGGCCGCGCAGAGTGATTATATGCGGCAGGAGAAGGAGGAAAATCATCGACGGCTGCGCCTGTATTATGAGGAAGTAATTCAGAAACAGTATTGCGTTGACTTAAAGCATCTGGCGTTAAAAGGCCGCGATCTGATGGAAGCCGGAATGCAGCCGGGGCTGCAGATGGGCGAGGCACTGGAAAGACTTTTGGGGGAAGTGCTGAGTCACCCGGAACTGAATGATAAAGAACAATTGCTTGATAAACTCAGAATCTGGGGCTATATATAGTCCCGGATTTTTTTTGACCAAAAGCAGCGGGCTGCAATGATCTGCTGCAGATATCTGCGACTGAAACTTTGCTTCTATTTTCTCAGAGCCGTTCATAAGATATATCAGGTTTTACGCCGCACACCGGCTGCGCAGGGATTCTGTGTGCAAAAATCACGAAAAGGTCTGGTGCAGCTTATGACGGGAGGAAATGAAGATGGCAGAGCAGGCTGCATATATTTTGAATCAGTATCAGCTGACGGTGGAGGATGTCAGAAAAGGGAGGGGACAGTGGATTGTCCGTGCCGGGGAAGGCGTTTTTGTCCTGAAGGAATGCCATATGGGAGAGGAACACCTTATGCTGCTTAAGGATCTGACAGAGCATATTGAAAGCTCAACGCAGGTTTATGTGCAGCAGCTTGTCTGTACCGGTGACGGCACTCTTACAGCAAAGGACATTGATGAGACTCCGTATATGCTGCAGACCTTCAGCGAAGGAAGAGAATGTAATATCAGGGACAGCCGGGAATGGGGACAGGCGGTTCGTCTGCTGGCCGAAATGCATAAGGGGATGCAGATGGAGACGCAGATGAAGGTGCCATCCTACAGTCTTGCTGCGGAATTTCACAGAAGGAATGTGGAGCTTCGCAGAATTCGCCGGTATCTGAAAGAGAAAAAGCAGAAAAACGATTTTGAACGGCTTCTGTATCAGCAATACGGACTTTTCCTGGAGGAGGCACTCAGGACGGAAGAGGAATGGCTCTCTTATGAAAAACTGTTTGATGAGGAACGTCCGGTCTGGTTTAGCCATGGGGATTACCAGTACCATAATATCTGGATTTGTCCGGACAGAACCATGATCCTGAATCTGGAAAAATTTATGGCGGATCTGCCCTGCCGGGACTTGTATCAGTTTATGAGAAAGTTCCTTGAAAAACACGATTGGGATCAACACCTTGGAAACCAGATGCTCGATATTTATGAGAGCGGCCGCAGACTTTTGCTGGAGGAAAAAATTTCCCTGATTTATCGGTTTGCGTATCCGGAAAAGTTCTGGAAGATCGCCAATCATTATTTTAACAGCAAAAAGTTTTTTACACAGGGAAAAAATGAGGAGAAGCTGTTAAAGCTCTTTGCGCAGGAGCAGGCGCGGCAGAATTTTATAGAATCTGTTCTGAAAGAAAATATTTTATATTCCTGAGCAGGGGAAATGCGCAAAGAGCCTGTTTTAACTGAAAAAAGGCGTTTTTTTGAAGGGTTCCATGATAAAATTCCTTGACATAGCCTGCAAGAAAGGATATAGTAATGCTTGTCGCAGACAGTAACAGCGATGGAAAGGAGTACAGGCATGAATAAGAAGGAATTAGTATCAGCTGTGGCTGAGGCCAGTGGTGTTTCCAGGAAAGATACAGAGGCGGTTATCAGTGCTTTCACCGAGGTTGTGGGCGATGCCATGAAGAGCGGCGAGAAGGTACAGCTGGTTGGCTTTGGTACATTCGAGGCTACACAGAGAGCGGCAAGGATCGGCAGAAATCCCGCGACGGGCGAGACCATGCAGATTGAGGCTTCCAACGTTCCGAAGTTTAAGGCCGGCAATGCTTTAAAAGAAAAAGTAAACGCTTAATAAAAAGATAAAAGAGCCTGTTTAAGGCTCTTTTTGCGTGGAGTTTTATGAGATTAGACAAATATTTAAAGGTTTCCAGACTGATCAAGCGGCGGACAGTGGCAAACGAGGCCTGTGACGCAGGGCGCGTGATGATCAATGGAAAAACTGCGAAGGCCTCTGCGGAGGTGAAAGTGGGCGACCAGATCACGATTTCATTTGGAAACCGTGAGGTGAAGGTGGAAGTAACGGCTGTCGCGGAGACCACCAGAAAAGAAGACGCGAAGGATCTTTTCAAATATGTATGATGCGAGGAGCAATATATAAATCTGTTACGCAGGAAGGAATATCCAGAACATCTGCTGCATAATCTGTAATAACACAGTCCGTTGTGCCCGGCTTTGGGCAGCATCACGTTCTGTGAAGAAAAAACGGAGGCGCGGTATGGAGGAACTGTATCAGAAGGGCAGCAGAGATCATAAACTGGTGCTGGAAAACCGGGGAGGGCTTACAATCAGCGGCGTAGTGGATATCATCAGCTTTGACTTAAATGAGGTGCTGATGGAGACGGCCGCGGGGATGCTGACCGTGCGGGGACAGGATCTTCACGTCAACAGGCTGGTGCTGGAAAAGGGAGAGGCGGACATCAGCGGTACGGTGGACAGTCTGCTGTATGCGGACATCTCTTCCTATGGAGAGAAAGCGGAAGGCTTCTTTAAGAGGCTGTTTCAATGAGCTTTCACGACGCGGAATGGCGGCTGATCGGCCGGGCGTTTCTGCTGGGATTCTCAGAGTCCGTTCTGTATGATTTCCTGCGCCTTATACGGTGGATTGGAAAACGGGGGCAGGGTATTACATTTCTGTGTGATTTGTTTTTTGCCTGTTTCACGGCAGCGGCCTCCTTTGCGGTGCTGCAGCGATACAGCAACGGCATGCTGCGCTGGTACGCTGTGGGCGCTGTCTGCCTGGAAATATGGCTGTATGGGAAAATCAGAAAGATTTTCTTGACGAAAGCCTTCAGAGCCGTTATTATGAAAATACACCCAAAAGGAAAGGAGGCAGACTGCGATGACACCGGCATATAAGGGAAGAACAAAGTATCATAACAAAGCTGCAATTTATATAGTCTGCGTCCTTATGGTGGCGCTCGCACTGGTGATTGCGGTCAATACATCCTCCTTAAGCGCGAAGAAAGCAACGTACCAGAAACAGTACGACTCCCTGCAGGAGGATCTGGAAAGTGAGACAGCCAGAACAGAGGAGCTGGAGGAATATGAGAAGTACACACAGACCATGAAGTATTACGAGGAGGTCGCCCGCGAGAAGCTGGGCATGGTCTACGAAGACGAGATCATATTTAAGGACAATGACTAATCATAAGAGCAAAAGACAGCCTGTCTTGGGCTGTCTTTTTATGTAGATAAATTCTGAAAATAAAACAGGCGCTTTCGACACTCTTTTTTCCGCGAAGGAAGTATACTGATATAACGTCCGGCTGTCAGCGGGATGCGGTATAATCATAGAACGCCAAAAGGGGGACGGAGGACATGAGAAAAAAAGAGCGCGCGGCGGAAAACCTGACGGAGTGTCTGCCTGAGTACGGGCAGCAGAAATTATTGCTTTGTGCGGATTCCTGCAGAAATATTGCCAGAATGATGAGCAGTTTCCCGCCAAAAGAGGAGGGAATGAGCCGCGAGGATATGTTTTATCACAAAAGACTTCAGGAGAATCAGGCTTTTGTGGCCCGGCAGTTTCTTTCCCTGGCGGATCAATTATCCGGACTGGCGAACGAAAGCTACAGCTACATTGCTTCCGGTGACGCCAGGTTCAGGGAAATTGCCCGCCTGCTGAAGGGCGAGGATATTCAGGTCAGACATATTTATTTTATGGAAGATGAAAACCGGGACGGGGTGCTGGAGATTACCATGTGCAGCCGAAACGGGCGCGTACCGGTGAAGGATGTGGCCGGCCTTTTAAGCGGTTTTTATGATCTGCGGCTGATGCCATCGGTCAGGTGTCCTTATTTTATTGAAGAGGAATATCACAGCTTTACATTTGTGCAGGAACCGACCTATAATATCATTGTCGGACAGGCCGGCGCGGTGATGGGCGGCGAGAGTGTCAGCGGGGACAATGCTGCGCTGGCAGAGGGAATCGATGGACATGGCATTTTGATGCTGGCGGACGGCGTGGGCAGTGGGGAGGAAGCCTTTCAGAGCAGTGAGAAGATTCTGGAATTTGTGGAGAATTTTCTCCTGGCGGGTTATTCGCGGGAGGAGACGATACAGATTTTAAATAATCTGCTGCTGCAGAGTGGGCAGGAGAAGTGGATGGCGACACTGGAGCTGTGTGATATCAATCTGTACAAGGGCATCTGTGAGTGGTATAAAATCGGGGCGCCCGCGGGGTATCACAAGCGGCAGGATATGGCGGAGCGGATTCAGATCAGCAATCTGCCGCTGGGGGCATTCGGAACGCTGAACCTGGATTCGGCGCGTATTCGGCTCGAGGAGGGAGATTATCTGATTCTTTTGTCGGATGGAGTGCTGGATGGGCTGAATGAGGAGGATGGGACGGGGAGGCTTGAAGCGTATATCGGGCGGCTGGATCTTCAGAATCCGCGGGAGATGGCAAGGGCAATTCTGGAGTACAGTGTACAGCTGCACCGGGGGCGGATTGAGGATGATATGACGGTGATGGTGGCCGGGGTGTGGAGAAATTGAGTGGGAAAAAACGAAAGAAAGTACATTATGGTTCAGAAAGTACTGAATTATATTCAAAAACATCATTTGGTTGAAATAAACGATAAGCTTATTGTGGCCTTAAGCGGCGGGGCAGATTCAGTGGCGCTTCTGCATTTCCTGAAAGGAATACAGGATGAGTATCGGCTGAAGCTTCTGGCGGTGCATGTAAATCATGGGATCCGTGAGGAGGCCGGGGAGGATGAGGCGTTCTGTAAGCGGCTGTGCGAGGCGATGGGTGTGCCCCTGCGATGCTGTCACATTGCGCCTGGCGAGCTTGAGAATAAAAAGGGGATGAGCTTAGAGGAGGCGGCGCGTGCCCAGAGGTATGCTCTTTTAGAGGAGTGCCGCCGGGAAGTGGGCTTTGATAAAATCGCGGTGGCACACCATGCGAATGATAACGCGGAGACGATGCTGTTTCAGCTGTTCCGGGGAAGCGGTTTGAAGGGCCTTTCGGGAATTGCGCCCATGCGGGGGCATGTAATCCGGCCGTTTTTGGGTGTTACGCGGCAGGAAATCCTTAAGTATCTGTCTGACAATGGCCTTGCGCATGTGGAGGATGCCAGCAATCAGGATGTCCGGTATTCCCGCAACCGGATCCGCGCTGATATCATTCCGGCGGCGGAAGCAATCAACGCCTCCGCGGTGGAAAATATGAGCCGCTGCGCGGAGCAGCTTAAGGACATTCAGGCATATCTGGAGGAAGAAGCGGCAGCGTTTTTAAGCCGGTCTGCGGTATGTGACGCGAACGGCGCCGGTGTGTCTGTTTCGCTTGCCGCGCTGCAAAAGCTCCCTGCGGCGCTTTTACGGGAGGTATTGTTTGAAAGTGTGGTACGCGTGAGCGGCAGCAGGAAGGATATCACCTTTTCTCACATAGAGGCCGTGCGGGCGCTTTTGGATAAGGACGGCCAGAAGGAGTACGTGCTTCCTTACGGAGTGACGGCGCGCAAGACTTATGAGACACTGCGGATTTTCCGGAAAAAGCATCATACTGAAATTCATGTTGCAGAGCAGGGTGAATGCGACACAGACCGGACAGATCCGGAAGCTGACTGTACAGAACAGAATTTCAGAAACAGCCAGAATGCAGTGTCGGCACAGGACATGGCGCAACCTCAGAATGCTTTTATGATTCCTTTCAACGGGGCCGTTTCTCTCCCGGAGGGCGGAAAGCTTTGCCTTCGTACCTTTCCGGCAGCCTGCTTTGGCGAAAAAATCAATAATATTCCGCAAAATGATTGTACGAAATGGTTTGATTGTGATAAAATCAGGGATAATCTTATGCTGCGGCACAGAAAGCCGGGCGATTACCTGACGGTCACGGCCAATGGAGGCCGAAAGAGCCTGCAGGATTATCTGGTAAATGCAAAAGTACCGCGCGATCAGCGCGATGAACTGTGGCTTTTAGCGGATGGTTCCCATATTCTGTGGGTGATCGGGCTGCGCATCAGCATGGCGTACAGGGTGACGGAGACAACGGAAAACATACTGGAAGTACACTTGGAGGAAAAAGCGGATGGCAGAGAGAGTGGAGGTACTGATTCCGGAGGAAGAAGTGAATCGGAGAATTCATGAAATCGGGGAACAGATCAGCAGAGACTACGAGGGAAAGGAGCTGCACCTGATCTGCACGTTAAAGGGCGGCGTCTTTTTCATGTGTGAGCTGGCGAAGCATATTACGGTGCCGGTCACCATGGATTTTATGTGCGTATCGAGTTATGGGGACACCACCAAATCGAGCGGCGTGGTGAAGATCACGAAGGACTTAGACGAACCGATCATGAGCCGGGACGTGCTGGTCGTGGAGGATATCATCGATTCCGGCAATACCTTAAGCTATATGATCGAGATGCTTGAGGAGCGTAAGCCGGCAAGTCTGAAGCTTTGTACGCTTTTAGACAAGCCCGAGCGGCGCAGAAAACAGGTGCACGTGGACTATACCGGATTTGAGATTCCGGATGAGTTTGTGGTGGGGTATGGTCTGGATTATGCCCAGCGTTACCGCAATCTTCCCTATGTGGGCGTTGTAAAATTTGAGTGATGTGATGATACAGGGGATTATGGAAGCGCTGTTTGCGAAGCAATCCGGGGTATCATTGACTTTTTCCCTGATATCATCCAGTAAGAGAGGACTGAATATTGAATAAGAACAGAAGCGTGAATGGAATGATCCTGTACCTGTTGTTTATGGGACTCATTCTGATGGCTCTGATCACTGCCAGCAGCAGTGCGAACACTGCCGCAAGCTGTACAAAAGATGAGCTGATGGAGGATCTGAACTTACAGACGGTTGCCTATGTGACAATATCCCAGAGCAGGGATATTCCGACCGGAACCGTTGAGGTGGTGCTGACGGACGGCAGCACATATGAAGTCAATGTGACAAATGTGGAGACGATTGAGGATGAAATCAGGGCGGTCTCCGATGTCGCGGTTTATGTGGACGCTGTCCCGGAGGAGAACTGGTTTATCAATCAGCTCCTGCCGCTTTTGATTGTGGCGGCTTTAGCGATGCTGTTTTTTGTGATGGTTACCAATCAGCAGAACGGCAGCGGCAGTGCCAACAATAAGATGATGAATTTTGGCAGAAGCCGGGCGCAGATGACAACGGACAGCCCCATCACCTTGAAGGATGTGGCGGGTCTGAAGGAAGAAAAAGCGGACCTGGAGGAAATCATTGCCTTTTTAAAGGAGCCGGCGAAATTCACCGCGCTGGGCGCGCGTATCCCGAAGGGCGTCCTTCTGGAGGGGCCTCCGGGTACCGGCAAGACGATGCTGGCCAAGGCCATCGCCGGAGAGGCGGGCGTACCGTTTTTCACAGTTTCCGGCTCGGATTTTATGGAAATGTTTGTCGGCGTGGGTGCTTCCCGCGTCAGAGACCTGTTTGAGAACGCCAAAAAGAATTCCCCCTGTATCGTTTTTATTGATGAGATCGACGCGGTGGCGAGAAAGCGCGGCACAGGCATGGGCGGCGGTCATGATGAGCGCGAACAGACCTTAAACCAGCTGCTGGTGGAAATGGACGGCTTCACACCGAACACCGGTATCATTGTGATGGCGGCCACCAACCGGGTGGACATCCTGGATCCGGCGATCATGCGCCCGGGCCGTTTTGACAGAAAGATCGCGGTCAGCAGGCCGGACGTGGGCGGCAGGGAGGATATCCTGCGCGTACATGCACGCAATAAGCCGCTGGGCGACGATGTGGATTTAAAGCAGGTCGCGAGGACCACCGCCGGCTACACCGGCGCGGATCTGGAGAACCTGCTGAATGAGGCAGCTATTATGGCGGCCATGAACAACCGCTCCTATATTACCAGCGCGGATATTCAGTCGGCTTTTATCAAGACGGGCATCGGCGCGGAGAAAAAGAGCCGCGTGATTTCCGACAAGGAGAAAAAAATCACCGCCTATCATGAGACCGGCCACGCGATTTTATTTCATGTGCTGCCGGATATGGACCCGGTCTATACGGTATCCATCATCCCCACAGGCGTCGGGGCGGCCGGCTACACCATGCCGCTGCCGGAGAACGACGAGATGTTCTGGACGAAGAGCAAGATGGAGCAGGATATCATGGTTTCTCTGGGAGGGCGCATCGCGGAGGAGATTGTTTTCGGCGATATCACAACAGGCGCGTCCAGCGACATTGAGCGTGCGACGCAGCGGGCCCGCAGCATGGTCACCCGCTTCGGCATGAGTGAAAGGCTGGGTCTGGTCAGTTATGACGATGGCCAGGAGGTCTTCATCGGCAGGGACTTCGCCCAGGCGAAGCCCTACAGTGAGGAGACGGCTAACACCATCGACGAGGAGGTCCGCGGTATTGTCCGTGACTGCTACTCGAAAGCGAAGGAGATTATCTTACAGCATGAGGATATCCTTCACAGCTGTGCTGCGCTGCTGTTGGAAAAGGAACGCATTACCCGCGAGGAGTTTGAGGCGCTGTGGCCCGCGCAGCCTGCACTGGAAGGGACAGTCTCCCTTTAAAAGAGCGTCAGGAAGGGCGTGAGCACGCTTCGTGAAGGCAAAATTCACAAACAAATATGGAAGTAATGCACAAAAAAGAGAAATAAAATTTATTATATTTGTATAGTTTCGGACTGGACGAAAATCGGGCCACATGGTATTATTCCATTGTAACCCCAATACATTTTATAGTTTTTTGCTATACCCCATAAGAAAATACCTTCTCTAAAAGACAGCGGCAACGCTGTCTTTTACGTTGGGGACATTTTATCTTTACAGTAGCCCGGTGTCCCTGCGTCTGACAGGCAAAATCCGCGGCAGCCAAAACATACGAAAAATCTTTTATTTTCCCCTTGCACATTCTTCCTGAATATTATAAAATTTTTCTGTCTGTGGTCATAAAGGCCTCAATACAATCATCATTACTTCGTAAGGAAACTGATTTATGGCATTCAGAATGCAGAAATGGTTTGAGAAGAACAAACAGTATATTCAGGAGATGCGTCCTGTGTTGAACAGGGACGCTCTTTTTAGTGATACGGGCAGTGAATATGTCATTCCGTCCTACCCTGAGGCGGGGCAGGAGATTACGATCCGTTTCCGCACGGCGGCCTGCAATGTGGACCGGGTTTTTGCGATCATCAACGGGGAGCGGTTGGAGCTTACCTTAACGGAGCGCGGCCAGGAGTTTGATTTTTATGAGCTGAAATATCGCCTTGGCGGCGAGATGATCTCCTATTATTTTGAGGTGTGGGTGGGCAGAGTCTGTGGATATTATGACGTCCGCGGCCTGGTGAAAGAGGCGCAACCAAATGCTTATTTTAAGGTGAAGCCTGGCTTTTCGGTTCCGGACTGGGCAAAGGGCGCGGTCATGTATCAGATTTTTGTGGACCGTTTTTATAACGGGGACCCATCCAATGATGTGGAGACCGGGGAGTATTATTATATTGATCGTCCAAGCCGGAAGGCTGAGGACTGGAATGAACTGCCGGCGGCGTCGGATGTCTCAAATTTTCACGGCGGCGACCTGAAGGGCGTTCTGGACAAACTGGATTACCTTCAGGATCTGGGCGTGGAGGTGCTGTACTTAAGCCCGATCTTTGTTTCCCCCTCCAATCATAAATATGACATCCAGGACTATGATCATGTGGATCCGCATTACGGCGTGATTGCGGACGATAAAGGAAGGCTTCTGGAGACCTGGGAAACGGAGAACACAGGGGCTGGGAAATATATCAACCGCGTCACAAACCCCGTGAATCTGGAAGCCAGCAACGATTTCTTTGCCGACTTTGTGAAAGAAGTACATAAACGGGGGATGAAGGTCATCCTGGACGGTGTTTTCAATCACTGTGGCTCTTTCAATAAATGGATGGACAGGGAGTGCATATACGGGAGCGAACACGGTTACGCGCCCGGCGCTTATGTCTCGGCTGACAGTCCTTACCGCAATTTTTTCACTTTTCATACAGACCAGCTCTGGCCGCATAACGGCTCCTACGAGGGCTGGTGGGGATATAATACGCTGCCAAAGCTGAATTATGAAGGAAGTCAGGAGCTGGAGGATTATATTCTGCATGTCGGGCGCAAGTGGGTGTCTGCGCCTTACAATGCGGACGGCTGGCGCCTGGACGTGGCCGCTGATCTGGGACACAGCGATGCATATAATCATTCCTTCTGGAAAAAATTCCGTAAAGCGGTGAAGGAAGCCAATCCTGATGCGCTGATTCTGGCCGAGCATTACGGTGATGCCTCGGAGTGGCTTAAGGGCGACGAGTGGGACAGCGTGATGAATTACGACAGCTTCATGGAGCCGCTGACCTGGTTTCTGACGGGCATGGAGAAGCACAGCGATGATTTCAGGCCGGAGACGGTCGGCGACGCGGATTTATTCTGGAAGTCCATGGCAAAGCTGTACGGCGATATGGAGAGCGGGCTGGTGGCGATGAATGAGCTTTCCAATCACGACCATTCCCGTTTCCTGACCCGCACCAGTCATAAGGTAGGGCGGATTGATTCACAGGGAGCAAAGGCCGCAGAGGAGGGTGTGAATGTGGCCGTCATGCGGGAAGCAGTGGCTGTGCAGATGACCTGGCCGGGCGCACCAACGGTTTATTATGGGGATGAGGCGGGCCTGTGCGGCTTCACGGACCCGGACAACCGTCGTGCGTATCCCTGGGGGCATGAGGATCAGGAGCTGATTCGCTTCCATAAGGAAATGATCCGCATCCATAAGGAAAACCAGGAGTTAAAGACGGGTTCTCTGAAACGGCTGAATGACGATAAAAATTATCTGGCTTACGGCCGCTTTGATCAGATTGGCGCCGTGGCGGTGCTGGTCAATCACGCGAGTGAGGCACATGAGCGTACCGCGGCGGTATGGGAGCTCGGCCTTCCCATGCATTGTGTGATGGAGCGCCTGATGCTGACCTTTGACGGAGGCTTTACCACACAGGAGGAGCAGATACTGGTGGAGAACGGAAATGTGCGCGTCTGGATGCCGCCATATTCCGTGATGGTGCTGAAGGCGGTGCTTTCACAGGGAGACGGCGCCGGAATTTGAGCAGTACAGGAAGAAATGGAGCTTTCCGGGGGACAATGCAAAAAGGAATGAGCGATGGACGAAATGGTGCAGGCACTGCAAGGCTTTCTTACAGAGTACAGGAAAGAGATCCGGGAGAGCGCTGACGGTCTTTTACGGGAGGATATGCCGGTACTGAAGCCGGAGGACTTCGACCTGTACGAAAAGACCGGAAACCGCCTGATCTACGAGGCCGCTTATTTTGGCAGGAGAAAGTTCCTGGCGGTTCTGGGGATGGAGGCGGTTTTAGAGGCGGAAGAGACTGGAAATGTGGATGAGGCTGTGTTGTCCAACCTGACTGACGTCATTGAAAAAATCTGCGCAGAGGAGACCTGGGCGCTGCCGGCACATGTGAACCGGCGCCGGAATCCGGCCTGGCGCATAACGGTGGATCTTTTCGCGTCAGAGACGGCGCAGACTTTATCGGAGCTTTCAGACAGGCTGCGCTTATTTTTGCCCGGGAATATAAAGGATGTAATGGAGGAGGAAGTTAACCGCAGGGTGCTGACTCCTTATTTTCGGTCCGAGCCGCCCTATGCAGGGTGGGAGGTCGGAAAAAATAACTGGGCCGCAGTCTGCGCGGGCAGTATCGGCAGCGCCTGCATGCATCTGGCCTGTGCAAAGAGGCGGCTGCCAAAGCCGCTTCTGGACTGTCTTGACAGAGTCTGCGCGGTCTGGCCGTATTATTTTTCAAGCTTTACCGATGACGGTGCCTGCATGGAGGGGCTGCAGTATTATACATACGGAATGATGTATTTCGCCAATTTTGCCTGGGAGCTGAAAGAACTGACCGGGAAAAATCTCTTTGACCGGCCGGACATCGCGGCCTTTCCCGCAAAATGTTATTTTAAGGACGGTGTGAGTTTAAGCTTTTCGGACGGCAGCAGAAGCGATACCTTCCGGGTTGGGCTGCAGGCACTGCTGGCACTTATGTATGAAGAAACGGAAGGCTATTCCACGCAGGGAGAAACAAAAGCACGGCCAGTGCAGGCGGAAACAAAATGCCGGCCCTGGCAGGCGGAAGCATTTTTCCCGCCCATGGCGCGGGCGGCGCACCTGCACGCGGATACCTGCTATCGTTTTGCGGGCCTGAAGCTGGACTGGTTTGCGACGAAGGAATATCTGAAAAGAAAAAGTGAGACCGAAAAAGCGGGCAAAGAGATGCGGGGGCTGTTTGCGGTGCAAAAGCCGCAGGAGCAGACGGCAGGAAATGTTCCGCAGCCGAAGCCTTCCGATCGTTTCCACATCCTCCCGGCCGCGCAGTGGTGCATCGGATATGCAAAGGATGGCACAGGCTTTGCCTGCAAGGGCGGTCATAACGGAGAATCGCACAATCACAACGACATCGGTCATTTTATTTATGAGGCGGAGGGCGTGCTTTTTCTGACGGATTTAGGCGCCGGGGAGTATACGAAGGAATACTTTTCAGAAAACCGCTATCAGGTGATCTGTAATCATTCCTTCGGTCACAGCGTCCCGCTTGTAAACGGGCAGGGGCAGCGTGCGGGGGAAAAGTACCGCTGCACTGCGTTTTCCGTGGAGACGGAGGGCAGAACCGGGGTGAGTACGCTTACGTGTGGTCAAACGCAAGCGTCAGAGAAGGCGCAGGTACTGACACAGGATCAGGCGGCTGCGGAGGAAAATATTGCGGTCGTCCGCATGGAGCTCGGCAGCGCCTACGGTCTCTCAAAAGACGGCACGCCGCTTGACGGGAAAGCGCTTCAAAGGGAGCTGCTCTTTGATCTCACGACAGGGGAATTACATGTCACGGACAGGTTTGATTTTCAAAACGCAGGGAGCGCAAAAACGTCCGGATCAGGACACGGAAATGAGGCACGTGCCGCTGATCAGAAGACTGTCGCAGATGAGACTTCGAAATGGAATGTCATGGAGAACCTCGTCACGCAGATTTTGCCGGTTATAGAAGGAAACCGGATTTATCTGGAACAGAACAAAGCGGCTGCTGTGATCGAAGTCGGCGGACTAGCTGACGCATCGTCCCCGGATATTACGGTTGTGACGTACAACCATCAGAACCACGAGGGTGCGGCGGAGAAGGTCTACGGGATACGCTGGCCTGTGCTGCTGACAGAAGGCAGAGGAATGAGCTGCTTTTTGATAAAAATTTGTCATAAAAATGTAGACGATAGCGGCACTCTGTGCTAAAATCTTTGAATTGTAGGTTTATATGTGAAGAAACTGTGAAGAAACCGCGCTGCGATTCTCACGGAAAAATGACGGATTTGGAAATGCGAGGAGGAAATACCATACCATGGAACAGAAAAAGTTTTCGCTGATTCCTTATTTACTGAGACACAAATGGAGTTATCTGTTTGGCATTGTTCTGCTGCTGTTTGTGGACATGGCGAGTCTGTATGTTCCGCAGTATATCGGAGAAATCATAGATGGCCTGGCTGCGCAGACGCTTAATATGCAGGGCGTCAGGACGCTGGTTCTGAAGCTCTTTGCCGCGGGTCTGATTATGGCGGTGGGGCGTTTTGGATGGAGATACTGTATCCAGGGCGCGTCCCGGAATGTGGAGTACGAGCTGAGAAATGATATGTTCGGCCACCTGGAAACACTTTCGGCCAAATATTTTAACTCCCATAAGACGGGAGATCTGATGGCGCATTTTACCAATGACTTACAGGCGGTGCGCCAGGCGGTTGGTATGAGCGTGGTTACAGCCTTTGATGCGGTAGGCATGACGATCATGGTGCTGGTCAGAATGGTGCTGTATGTGGATCTGCAGCTGACCGTGGTAGCCGCAGTTCCGCTGATCACGGTGGCGGTTGGCTGTTATTTTTTCGGGAAGGCCATGAAAAAATGCCAGATAGAGCGTCAGAACGCCTTCTCCTACCTCTCTGATAAGGTGCAGGAGAGTCTTTCCGGCATCCGCGTGATCAAGGCCTTTGTGCAGGAGGAAAAGGATTTTGAATCCTTCGAGGAAGCCAATGAGAGAAACATGGAAAAGAACCTGGCTGTGGTCAGGCTGCGCGCCGTTTTCGGTCCCGCGCTGGATGCCATCACCGGTATCAGTATCCTGCTGACACTCCTGATCGGCGGCCGTATGGTCTTGAACGGTACGATTTCCATCGGACAGTTCGTGACCTTTAATTCTTATATTAATATGCTGGTGTGGCCCATGATTGCCTGCGGCGACTGTATCAATACCTTTACGCAGGCCTCGGCGGCATTGAAGAGAATCAGTATGATTTTTGCCGAGCAGCCGGACATTGTGGACATGGTTCCGGAGGAGCTTGCCGGGAAAGACCTGCAGATTCAGGGTGAAATTGAGTTAAAGGATCTGACCTTTATTTATCCGGACGGGACGGACCCAGTATTGAAGGATGTCAGCCTGAAAGTGGAAGCCGGAGAAATGCTGGGCATTCTGGGACGAACCGGAAGCGGCAAATCCAGCCTGGCCGATCTGCTTTTGCGTGTCTATGACTGTGAAAAGGGAGAAATCCTGTTGGACGGCAGACCCATCACGGATTATCCGCTGGCTGTGCTGCACCGGGATGTGGCATATGTGCCGCAGGATAATTTCCTCTTCTCCGATACCCTGGAGGAAAATATCGCCTTCGGTCTTGAGGAGCGGATTGCGGATCATCCTGAGATCCGGCAGAGGATCCGTAAGGCAGCAATGGACGCCTGCATTGATGACAATATTATGGAATTTCCCGACCGTTATGAGACACTGGTGGGCGAGCGCGGCGTGACGCTTTCCGGTGGTCAGAAGCAGAGAAGCTCCATTGCCCGTGCGCTTTTGATGGATGCAGCGATCCTGATTATGGACGACTCACTGTCGGCGGTGGATACGGATACGGAGGAGCAGATTCTGGAAAACCTCCTTGCGTTAAGGAAGGGGAAGACGACGATTATCATTGCGCATCGTATTTCCACGCTGCAGAAGGCTGACCATGTGGCGGTGCTTTCGGAAGGAGAGCTGACGGAGTACGGCACGCACGAGGAACTGATTGCACAAAAAGGTTTTTATGCACATATTTATGAGAAACAGCAGCTGGAAGAGCAGCTGTCTCAGATGTAGGAGGGCATATGAGCAGTCTGGTAGATGATAAGGTTGAAAATGTATACAAAGGAAATGTCTGGCTGAAGCTGTTTACATACATGAAGCCGCATTTGGGAAGTATGGGCTTCTGCCTGGTGATGGTGCTGGCACTGACCGCCTTTGATCTGTACCGCCCGATCCTGATCGGAGATACGATTGACCTCTTTGAGGAAAACGGTGATTACAGCAATCTGGTGCACAACGCTGTGATTTACGGCATCGTGCTGGCGTTAGGAGTGGCGGCTAACGTGTCCCAGACCTGGATTTTGCAGAAAACCGGCCAGAAAATTATCCTGAAAATGAGGCAGGACCTGTACGAGCATGTGCAGTCCTTAAGTCTGCGGTATTTTGACTTAACACCTGTGGGAAAGGTTGTCACCCGTCTTACCAATGACGTGGAGGCGATGAACGAGCTGTTCTCCGGTATTTTAATCAATCTGTTCCGCAATATTGTGAAAATCCTGGGCTATGCAATCGTTATGCTGGTGCTGGATGTGAGGCTGGCGCTTCTGTCTTTTGTTCTGCTCCCGTTTGTGGTTGTATTGACGGTGATCTTCAGAAAGCTGGCCAGAGAGGCCTACCGTCTGACCAGGACGAGGCTTACAGACATCAACACCTTTTTGTCGGAGCACATTTCCGGTATGCGGGTGATCCAGATTTTCGGCAGGGAAAAGCGGAAGTTTGAGGAGTTTGACGACAAAAACCGCAAGCTTTATAAGGCCTATTACAGGGAAATGATGGTCTTTGCCATTTTCCGCCCCCTCACCTATGTCATGAGAATTCTTTCTCTGATGATCGTGCTTTATGTCGGCAGCACGGAGGTTCTGGGCGCGGTGATTACGTCCGGTACGCTTTATATCTTTGCGCAGTATATTCAGTCCTTCTTTGAGCCGATTGAGACGCTGGCGGAGCAGTTCTCTACACTGCAGTCTTCCCTGGCTTCCGCGGAGAAGATTTTCGCGGTGATGGAGGAGGAGCCTCTGGTGAAGGAGGATCCGGATCCCATTATTCTGCCGGAGATTAAGGGCCGGATCGAGTTTGACCACGTGTGGTTTGCTTATGATGGTGAGAATTATGTGCTGCGCGATGTTTCCTTTGTCATCGAGCCGGGCGAGAAGGTGGCCTTCGTGGGCGCGACCGGTGCAGGCAAGACTTCGATCTTAAATCTGATCGGCAGATATTATGATATCCAGAAGGGGACGATCACCATTGACGGCGTGGACATCCGCCGCCTTTCCAAAAAGCAGCTGCGCAGCGCCATCGGCCAGATGCAGCAGGACGTCTTTGTGTTTGAGGGAGATATCGAGTACAATATCCGCCTGCATGATGAGAATATCACCCGCGAGCAGGTAAAGGAAGCCGCGGAGTATGTCAATGCCTCCCACTTTATCGAGAAGCTGCCAGGCGGCTACAGCGAGCCGGTGATGGAGCGCGGCGCGACCTTCTCAGCGGGAGAGAGACAGCTTTTAAGCTTTGCCAGAACCCTGGCGCACAATCCCAGCATCCTGGTAATGGACGAGGCCACGGCCAACATCGATACGGAGACCGAGATCCTGATTCAGGAGGCGTTGGAGAAGCTGATGCAGGGCCGCACCACCATCATGGTAGCGCACCGTCTTTCTACCATTCAGCACGCGGACTGCATCATGGTCATGCATAAGGGAAAAATCCGTGAGCGCGGTACGCACCAGGAGCTGCTGGCACAGAACGGCATATACAAAAAGCTGTATGAGCTGCAGATTCACCATGATTTAAACGAGGCAGGATGATACAGCCGATATTACAATATAAGGAAAAAGCCGCAGTATCAGGCTTTTGAAAGCATTCTTTTATGAAATATAAGAACCGGAGTCAGATCGTTACGTGTGTCTGCCTCCGGTTTTTTGCGCCTGCAGGCGTATTTGAAGGGCAGGGGATTATCGGGGAAGAAGGAGCAGCCCCTGGTTTTTGAACCTGTGAACGCATCCAAAGGGCGTCTGTTTTGCGTAAGAAGGACCATATAAGGGGAACTGCTTACATCTTTTCAGGCATTTCGTGTCGGAAAGCGCTTGTGTTTTTTACTCCTCAGGTAGTAGAATAACAGACAAGGGAAGGTTGAGTCTGGAACTCGCGGCAATTTGTGCCTGTGGGCGCACCAAAAGGGTCCTCAGAGGAGGGCGTGAATTGCAACGAAAACACAGTCTCAATGATAAGGAGGAAACAAAATGAGCAACTATTCATCGTGCGGAGAAGGAAACTATTCTTCTGATATCCGCATCAACATGAATCGGGAATTTGTGTATCAGAATTTTCCGGCCATCCGCCGCGAAAATGATCCGGTCTATGGTGTGACCGGTTCGGACGAGGTCACACTTGAGCCGGTTAATTTTGACACGCTGAATTATCTGTTTATGCGGCCCGGCACCTATATGGTCCTGTTCGGAGGCGTCTGGAGTGAGAATACGCAGAGCGTGATCGGACAGATCAATTTCCTGGCGCGCAGGCACGGCGTGGACACGGTCTATTTCTTTGATTTTTCCGCTGACGGCACAAAAGAGGGCAGCATCAAACAGGATATCACGGCCCATGAGTATTATACCGGTCCGGACAAAAAGGAAGTCAATCCCTTTGCGGTGTATAATTATCTCTACGGGGAGGTTGTCACCCGCCACCTGACCAATCTTAACAACTGGGTGGAGAAAAAAAACGGGAGCGGGGACGACATTACCTATCTGAATCTGTACCGCGATCCGGTCACGGTTCCCAATCTGACCGAGCCGTTCCTTTTTATTTACAATAAGGACAATACCGTTGATCATTCCGGCTGCGGCGAACAGGCGGCTGTATATCCGATTGTCTGGGCTGCGGAATTAGGCGCGGCCGATGAGAATACGGAGCAGGAACTGGAAGAAAAAATCTTCTGTCACATCGGAGAGGGCGGCTGCACCATCACACCCTACACGCCCGGTGATTATCTGCGCGAGGCTTATGCGATCAACGGCCGCGGTCACGCCTTTAAGACGGAGGATGCCTTTAAAGAAGGAGAGCAGATCAATCTGCGCACGATCAATTTCCAGGTTTACCGCTGGCTGCTTCAGCAGAAGGGGACTTTTATCATTTTGCTGGCCGGCCCCTGGTGCGCCAATTCGCAGGCGGCCATCGCTACGGTCAACGATTATGCGGTGGCAAATCACACCTGCGTTTATGTCACTGACAGCCGTCTTGACAGCAAGCATGCCATTGATTTCTGGAAATATCCGCGTAAAAACGAGCTGACCATGTCCTGTGAGCCGATGCGGAAATATTATATGGAGATCTGGCGCAAATACCTGCCGGGTGCCACGGTCATGTGCTCCATGAATCAGCGCTTTGGCCGCAGCAGGAAGCCGATCCTTGAATACGTCAATGAGAATGGGGAGACCGAGACCGCCTTAAGCGTGGGCATTCCGTACTGCTATGCCTACAATAAGGATCATGAGGGCGGACGCGGTCACAAAAATCCCGTTCTTGCGAGCTTCCACAACGAAACCATGGAGCTGATCAACACCAGTGAAAAATTCGCTTATTACGCTCCCACTTACCAGGAATTTAAAGCCAGTGTCTATAAGGTTTTTTATGCCTATATGGAGGATCTCGGCTGCAAGGTGGAAGATATTACCATCGACCGCACCGCGCCGATTGTCACAGGAAACACGGTAAGACATGTGGAGACGGTCGCATATTATAAAGAGCATGACTGGTATCAGGAGCCGGAGGATTTAAAGGCAGTCAATCTGACGAAAAACCCGGCGGGTGCTACGACCTTCTCCTCCGACATTGACACCGATATGACAAAGGAGTTCATTTACTGGAATTATCCGCTGATGCGCAGGGAAAACGATCCTGTCCACGGCGTCACGAGCGCAAAAGAGGTGGTATTTCAGCCGGTGGATATCGACACCCTCTGCTACGTGCTGATGAGCGAGGGAACGCATATGATCTTATTCGGCGGCGTCTGGAGTGAGAATACCCAGAGCGTAATCGGACGCATCAATGCCCTCGCCTTAAAGCATGGGGTGGATACGGTTTATCTGTACGATTTCTCCTCAGACGAGACGGAATACGGCAGCATCAAGCGTGACTTAACCGAGCAGGAAACCTACGACGGCCCGGACAAAAGAAAGTCCAACCCCTTTGCGATTTACAATTATATTTACGGGGAGATTGTCACAAGGCACCTGAAAAATTTAAATGACTGGGCGGCGAAAAAAGCGGACACAAAGGACGATATCACATACCTGAATCTGTATCAGGACGCGATGAGTGTCCCGAACCTGACCGAGCCCTTCCTCTTTATTTATAATAAGGACAACACCGTGGACCACTCCGGCTGCGGAACGCAGGCGGATACATACCCGATTGTCTGGGCTTCGGAGATTGGCGGGGCGGATGACAATACTGACCAGGAGCTGGAGGACAAAATCTTTTCTCACATCGGTGAGGAGGGCCTGAAGATCACGCCTTACACCATGGAGGATTATTTCAGAGAGGCTTTTGCCAGAAATGAGCGCGGCCATTCCTTCAAGACAGAGGACGCGTTTGGGCCGGATGAGAAGATCAATCTGTGCAAGGTAAACTTCCAGGTCTTTTACTGGATTCTGAAGCAGAAGGGCAGCTTTATCCTGCAGCTGGCCGGTCCCTGGTGCGCTTATTCCCAGGGGTCTGCGGCGACGATGAATGATTTTGCCGTGGCAAATGATGTCCGCGTTTACATGACTGATATCCGTCTGGACAGCAAGCACGCCATTGATTTCTGGAAGTATCCGCGCAAAAATGAGCTGACCTTAAGCTGCCCGCCGATGCGCAAGTATGATATTGAAATCTGGGAGAAATATTTCCCGGGCGCACGCATCGCCACCTCGCTCAACCCGAACATGCCGGCATACAGGCAGAGAGTTACAATCGATTATGTGGATGAGGAAGGCAATGAGCACAGCGTCTTAAGCGTGGGCGTTCCTTACATGCTCAGTTATAATAAGGACCATCTGAACGCGGAAGGGAAGCCGTCGCCGCTTCTCGCGACGCGGCATGACGCCGGTGAGCTGATCAACTGCAGCCGGGAATTTGTCTATCATGAACCGATCTACAGGGAATTCAGAGCCAGCCTCTTTAAAGTCTTTGCGACTTATGAAAAGAGTCTGGGACGGGAGGCAAAGGAACCGGAAATTGACCGCACCGCACCGATTGTACCCGGCGAGCCTGTCAGACATATTGAGACAGTCGCTTATACGAAGGAGCATGACTGGTATAAAGAACGCGCGAACCGAATCTGAACGGGGACATGAACGGAAACGTGAGCGGAAACAGGGCTGTTTTGGCAGCCCTGTTTTCTGATTCTCAAGGAGAAAATATTGTATAAATCGACAAAAACTGCGTACATTTAAAAAAGTTTTGTGATAAATTCCGGAAAGGCATTGCAACTTTTTTGCAGGTGTAGTAAAATTGACATACTTATGGGAACACATTTTTATAATAAGTTCCAAATGTAAAACGAAATGGAGGAATCACAGAATGAAATCATTTGACTACACCATCAAGGATGAGATTGGCATCCACGCAAGACCCGCAGGCCTGTTAAATAAGGAGGCTAAAAAATACAGCTCCACCGTTACCGTCGCCCGCAAGGACAATGGAAAGAGCGCGGATGTGAAAAAGCTGATGCAGCTTCTGGCGCTGGGAATCAAGTGCAACGATACCATTGAGGTTACTGTTGAGGGCGAGGATGAAGAAGCCGCTGCTGTGGCTCTGGAAGAGTTCTTCAAGGCGAATCTGTAAGAGCCACTGATATAAAGAAGGTATTGGGAATGGAAAAAGTAACCGGTCAGAAAATTTTAAACGGCGTTGCCATCGGCAAAATCCTTTACTATGTGAAGGCGGAAGGCAATGCAGAAAAGCGAATCATTACTGACACTGAGGCCGAGACAGCGCGTTTTGAGGCGGCGAAAGAAACCGCGCAGGAGCAGCTGCAGGCGATTTACGAGAAAGCCCTTTCAGAGCAGGGAGAGGAGACCGCGCAGTTATTTGAGGTGCATTCCATGCTCCTGGACGATGACGATTATAAGGATTCGATCCTTGCCAAAATCAATGATGACAAGGTCAACGCGGAGTACGCGGTGGCAGCCACCGGCGAGGAGTTTGCCGAGATGTTCGCGAGCATGGAGGATGAGTATTTCCAGGCCAGAAGCGCCGACATCCGCGACATTTCCACCCGCGTGGTGAACGTGCTCTGCGGCGTGCAGGACATGAGCGACTTAAAGGAGCCGTGTATCCTGGTGGCTGAAGATCTGGCACCCAGCGAAACCGTGCAGATGGATACGTCCAAGCTGCTGGCTTTTGTCACAAAGGAGGGATCCACCAGCAGCCATACCGCGATTCTGGCCCGCAACATGGGCATTCCGGCACTGATCAAGGCGCCGATCAATGAGAGCTGGAACGGGAAGCTTGGCATCGTGGACGGTGCCGCGCAGACACTGATCATTGATCCCGATGAGGCTACGTTAAAGGAGTATCAGGAAAGGCAGGCCAAAGAGCAGGCCGAGAAGGCTCTGCTTTCAGAATTAAAGGGCAAGGAGACCGTCACCAAAGCCGGCCGCCATGTGAAGCTGTTTGCGAACATCGGCAGTGTGGCCGATATGGAGGTGGCAAAGAAAAACGACGCCGAGGGCATCGGTTTATTCCGAAGCGAGTTTCTGTATCTGAATTCCAGCGACTTCCCCACCGAGGAGGAGCAGTTTCAGGCATACAAAGCGGTGGCTGAAGGCATGGAAGGCAAACAGGTCGTGATCCGCACGCTGGATCTGGGCGCGGACAAGCAGGTGGAATATTTCAACCTGGGCGACGAGGCGAACCCGGCGCTGGGCTATCGTGCGATCCGTATCTGCTTAGAGCAGCCGGAGATCTTTAAGACGCAGCTGCGCGCACTTTTACGCGCGAGCGCCTACGGCAATATCGCGATTATGTATCCGATGATTACTTCCGTGGAGGAAGTGCATGATATTAAGGAAGTCGTGGCCGGTGTGATGGCGGAGCTTGACGCGGAAGGAATCGCGTATAATAAGGATATCAAGCAGGGCATCATGATTGAGACCCCGGCTTCTGTTCTGATCAGCGATCTGCTGGCGAAGGAAGTGGATTTCTTCAGCATGGGCACCAACGACCTGACCCAGTACACCCTCGCGGTGGACCGCCAGAATAATAAGCTGGACCGTTTCTACAAACCGCATCATGAGGCCATCAAGCGCGCGATCAAGATCGTCTGCGACAACGCGCACGCGGCCGGCATCTGGGCCGGCATCTGCGGCGAGCTGGGTGCGGATCCGGAGATGACCGAGTATTTCCTGCAGTGCGGCGTGGATGAACTGTCTGTAGCGAGCGGCATGATTTTACCGCTGCGCAAGCTGATCAGGGAGTCTGAGATCGGCTGAGACGATATTCCGTTCGGTGAATGACAGATACGATACATTGACGGGCTTCAGTGCTGTACTGAAGCCCGTTCGCACGCACGCACACACGCACGCATTGAACACTTCCCTGAAGGGACGCCTTCGGTGTAGTGAAGTGGAGCCTTTGGCGAAAGGAGAAAAAATGCACGAACGCGAGAAACTCTGGGCACGGGAGCTGTGCCGCTGTGCGGGGCAGGACGAGGCTTTTTTTGCAGATTTCTGGGATCGCCTCAGTGCCGATGAGGAAGTGATGGCGGAATTTTCTTATTATCTGGAGCATCAGAATTTTCTGTGCAGTGCGAACGTGGACGGTTACACCGTGGTGGATATCATGGTCTGGCAGATGGATCATTTTAAAGCCCAGATGGATCGCGGCAAATACGCCATGCGCGAGAACGGGGATACCATGCTTCTGATGGCCTTTGATACCTTTCTCAAAATGAAGCGGAATAAGGAACCTTACCTGTTAAAGCTTCAGGGTGAGACCGGGACAGATTACCCGGGAAAGACTTTTTAAACGGAGGTAATGAATATGTCTGAAAAAATCATGCCTGGCACGGGCGGTGAACACTATATCCCTTATGAGGAGCGCACCGGGGAGCAGTCGGTCGTTTATTTTACAAGAGATTTATCTGCGGAAGGATTACGGAAAATTTATGAGAGGATTAACGCCGGCCTGACGGGCAAAGTTGCGATTAAGCTCCACACGGGTGAGCAGTACGGCCCCAATATCATTCCACGCCCCTGGGTGCAGAATCTGATTGAGACGGATCTGCCGGACGCGACGATTGTGGAGACCAACACTTATTATGAAGGCGACCGCTATACGACAGAAAAGCACAGAAAGACGCTTGAAGTGAACGGCTGGACCTTCTGCCCGGTGGATATTCTGGATGAGGACGGCACAGCCATGCTGCCGGTGAAGGGCGGCAAGTGGTTTACGGAAATGTCCGTAGGGAAAAACCTTTTAAACTATGACTCTCTTTTTGTACTGACCCATTTCAAGGGACACACACAGGGCGGTTTCGGCGGAAGCGGCAAAAATATCGGCATCGGCTGCGCGGATGGCCGCATCGGGAAGGCCATGATTCACACTACGCCCGGCTCCGACGATATGTGGGATATCAAAAAGGAAGAGTTCATGGAGCGGATGACGGAGTCCGCCAAGTCGGTGGTGGATTATTTCGGAGAGCATATCGCGTATGTCAATGTCCTGCGGAATATGTCGGTTTCGTGCGACTGTGAAGGAACCGAAGCTATGCCTGTCGTGACACCGAATATCGGCATTGTGGCGTCGCTGGATATCCTGGCGGCAGATCAGGCTTCGGTGGACCTGGTCTACGCTTTGAAGGACGAGGACCATAAAGACCTCGTGGAGCGCATGGAGAGCCGCCATGGTCTGCGTCAGTTGACCTATATGAAGGAGCTTAAGATGGGCAATGACCGCTACACGCTGATTGATATCGATCATGAGGACGAGGTGATTTCGCCTGCGGACGCGGTGGAGGGTGTGAAGCCGTTTATCCGGATGAAGGCGTAAAAGCAACAGGGTGAGAAGTCGTTTATCCGCCTGAGAGCGTGAAAGCGGCATGATGTAAAAAGAAATGAGCTGTGAGATCACAGGGTGCGGCTGCGCCCGGACAGAGAAAGGGCCGGACCCCGCAGGGGAGTCCGGCCTGATCATTATAACACGTTAGATTTTTTCTTCCAGCACGTCAAAAGCCTGCCCCTTCGCCCAGGGGCTGCCAACATCGCAGCGCCCCAGGTGGTAGAGTCTCTCTGCCTGGCCTTCAGGGACGTCATCCGCCGCGTTGATCTTTAAACGGCTTTCGCCTCGTTTGGTGAAGTCGTCCAGAATATTCAGAATATCCTCAATTTCCTTTTCAGTCGGATCCATGAGCGCCTCCTTGAGCGGTTCATACCTTTTTCATGACACCTAAGCCGAGCGGATATGGTCCGTTATGCACACCGATGGTCGCACCGATCTGGTAAACTTCCACGTTCGCGGTGGCCTCTTTGCTTTTCAGATAGGTCTCCACCATGATTTTGAGCGCCTGTCCTTCCTGCGCATCATAGCCATAACCGACGGAAAAATCATAATCGCTCAGGTTCAGATTGCCATCCTTTGCGTAGGAGTCCAGCAGGTCAATGATCTTTCTGGTCGCTTTTGTCCGGTTCCTGCAGACGCCGGCAGCTTCCAGTTCCCCATCCTTAAAGACAATCATGGGCTGAAGCTTCAGCACACTCCCGGCAATCCCGACAGCCTTGCCGATTCTGCCGCCGTGAATCAGGTACTCCAGATCCGCTACCGTATAAAAAATTCTGGAGGTATTTTTGATTTCAATCAGCTTCTGCGCGGCTTCATGAACCTCGAGGCCTCTGTCACGCAGTCGAATCGCCTGCTTTAAGAACAGGCCTTCTGCCACGGTTGCCTGTTCACTGTCCAGGACTACCACTGTCGCGCCTTCGTGTTCATCCCTTACAATCTCCGCCGCAGCCACCGCAGACTGGAATGCACTGCTCATATGAGAGGTAAAGGTAATGCAGAGCACTGTTTTGCCGTCATTGACCAGAGGCTCCATATAATCTACATAATCCTGCACGGATGGAAGCGAGGTTTTGGGGTATATCCCCGTGTTTTCCACCATTTTATCATACATATCGCGTACGGCGAAATCAATTTCTTCCCTTTCATATTTTTCCCCGTCAAAGGAAACATAAAAAGGTACAATTGCCACATCCTGTTTTTCACAGACTGACCTTGGAATATCACACGCGCTGTCACATATAATTTCAAATTGTCTTGCCATTTTTACTCTCTCCCGGTCCGTGTTCTCGTTTTTTTAAACCGTAAATGTGGTTTTCAAAACCATGTTTAGTATAAGCCAGACTCCGTATGATTTCAACCCTGTTTTTGTGAAAAATCCAAAAACTTTCTAACTGTGCGGTTGCGCAAGCAGACGCAAAAGTGCGTAAGCGTAAATTTTGCGAATGTGGAGGTCAGGTTGGATGCTCTATAGAGCATCCAACCGCACAGTTGTAAAACTTTCCGTCATACGGTGGCTAATTGGCAGTTTGGGGCGATATATCGTCCGAATCCTTCCTGATATTGTGCTAAAATCAGGGGAATGATATACAGTCCTGAAACTGCCCGGTAACTGTTACGCCCGGTGGAAGGACTGAAAAAAATAACTGTCATGTTCCGGCGGCTGCAAAGTTTTATTGAAATCCAGCCGCCAGGGAGGTATGCGCATGTGCCTGCACACAAAATTACTGAATATCCGGGAGAGTCACTTCTGGACCATCAGCTACGTATCACAATGTACCCATATTTCAGTTTCCTCCATCAGCGCCTACGAGCAGGGCCGCTATCTGCCTACCCTGACCAATCTCTGCATCCTGGCCGATTTTTACGGCGTGAGCACGGATTATCTGCTGGGGCGGGAGGGCGCGCCGCGGGGAAAGTAAGAGAGAAAAATGCAGTGAATGCAGT